>NZ_BDJE01000001.1 GCF_002117935.1 Nocardioides sp. PD653-B2
GGTCCTGGCCGGCGGCACGCTGGACGACTCGGTGGGCTGGTTCGTGCGCCCGACCGTGGTCGAGTCCACGGACCCGACCGACCAGATGTTCTCCACCGAGTACTTCGGCCCGATCCTGGTCGTGCACGTCTACGAGGACGGCGACTACGAGAAGGTCGTGCACCAGCTCGAGTCGGTCGCACCGTACGCCCTGACCGGTGCGGTCATCGCCCAGGACCGCCGGGTGATCGCGTGGACCCAGGAGGCGCTGCGCTTCGCGGCCGGCAACTTCTACGTCAACGACAAGCCCACCGGTGCCGTGGTCGGACAGCAGCCCTTCGGCGGCGGTCGCGCGTCCGGCACCAACGACAAGGCCGGCGCAGCGGTCAACCTGCTGCGCTGGACCTCACCGCGGTCGATCAAGGAGACGTTCGTGCCACCCACGGACTACCGCTACCCCTACCTGGGCTGACGACGCGCCGGTGGCTCGGCGCGGGGTAGCGACCTGCGGACACGACCGGCTGGATCCCTTCACCCCACGCGGGGTGAAGCCTGAGCGGGACGCTCGGCGACCCAGGGTGACCCTCATGTGCAACAAGCCGTCCATGGGCGGCTTCACATGGCACATTGCACATGGCCGTCCGGTCCGCCGGCGCACAGTATTTGGGGCAACCACTCCTTGGAGGTGCGCCCATGAAGCTCACTGTCGTCAGCCCGTTGCTCGGCGAGGAATTCGCCGACGGCGTTCGCAAAGAGGTCGCCCAGTGGGCGGGTCCCGACACCGTGATCGACGTCGTCAAGGTCGACCGGGGGGTGGCGTCCATCGAGTCGGAGTACGACGAGGCCCTGGCCGGACCCGGGATCCTCGAGCAGGTCGAGCTGGCGGTCGAGCGGGGCGCGGAGGGCATCTTCGTCACCTGCTTCGGTGACCCCGGGGTGCACGCGGCCCGCGAGATCGTGGACGTCCCGGTGGTGGGCGGCTTCGAGCCGGCCATGCTGAACGCGCTCTCCCTCGGCGAGTCCGTCGGCGTCATCACCGTGCTGGACAACGTGGTCCCCATGATCCGCGGCCTGGTGCGCAGGTACGGCCTGGGCGACCGGTGCAGCTCGGTGCGCGTGGTCGACCTGCCCGTGCTGGCCTTGGATGCCCACGAGCTCCTGCTCGAGCGGCTCTACACCGAGGCCCGGTCCGTGGTCGACAGCGGCGAGGCCGACGTGATCGTCCTGGGCTGCACCGGCATGATCGGCGTCGCGGCCGCCGTGCAGCAGCGGCTCGAGTCCGACGGGGTCTTCGTGCCCGTCGTCGACCCGACCGGCGCCGCCATCCTCTGGCTGGAGTCGCAGATCCGGCTCGGGCTCCGCCCCAGCCGGGCCACCTACATGCCACCGCCGCCCAAGGAACGCCGCATGTGAGTGCGCCCGGAGCGGCGCTCCCGACGTTCGGCTAGAGATCCTTCAGTTCGGAAAGGCACCAGCATGCGCATCGGGATCGATGTGGGAGGCACCAACACCGATGCCGTCCTGATGGATGGTCATCGGGTGATGGGCGCGGTGAAGTCGGCGACGCAACCCGACGTCTCCTCGGGTATCAAGGCGACCCTCGAGAGCCTCCGGGAGCAGAGTCCGTTCGCGTCGGGCGACATCCGGGCCGTGATGATCGGCACCACGCACTTCATCAACGCGCTCGTCGAGGCCCGGCACCTGGCGCCCACGGCGGCGCTGCGGCTGGGGCTGCCGGCGACCAGCTCCCTGCCGCCGCTCGTCGACTGGCCGGAGCGGTTGGTGCAGGCCATCGGCGGGCGTGCCTACCTGGCCCGCGGTGGCCACGAGTTCGACGGGCGCCACATCGCGGAGCTCGACGAGGACGAGCTGCGCCGGCACGTCCAGGACATGGCCGCGCACGGCATCCGCTCGCTGGCGATCTCGTCGGTGTTCTCTCCCATCAACTCCGAGTTCGAGCTGCGGGCGGCCGAGATCGTCGCCGAGGAGGTCGGGCCGGGGATGGCGGTCTCGATGTCCCACGAGATCGGCCGCGTCGGGCTGCTGGAGCGCGAGAACGCCACAATCATCAACGCCGCCCTGCGTGAGCTGGCCCTGGGGATCGTGGACGGGCTGGCGGACACCCTGGCCAGCCTCGGCATCGACTCGCCGCTGTACCTCAGCCAGAACGACGGCACGCTGATGGACATGGAGTTCGCCCGCCGCTACCCGGTGGCGACCTTCGCGTCCGGCCCCACCAACTCCATGCGCGGCGCGGCCATCCTCTCGGGCCTCAAGGACTGTGCGGTGGTCGACGTCGGTGGTACGACGAGCGACGTCGGCGTCCTGGCCAACGGCTTCCCCCGCGAGGCGACGACCGAGGTCACCGTCGCGGGAGTGCGCACCAACTTCCGGATGCCTGACGTGCTGAGCATCGGCATCGGTGGCGGCAGCCTGGTCCGCGCCAACGAGGCCGGCGCGACCGTCGGCCCCGACTCCGTGGGCTACCGCCTGACCCAGGAAGCCCTGGTCTTCGGCGGCAGCACCCTCACGGCCACCGACATCGCCGTCGCGTCCGGACGCGCCGACGTGGGCGACCGCTCCCTCGTGGCGCACCTCGACCGCTCGATGATCGAGGCGGCGCTGGCCCGGATCGGGGCGGATGTCGCCGACGCCGTGGAGCGCATGCGCACCTCGGCGGACTCCCTGCCCGTGGTCGCGGTCGGTGGCGGCTCCATCCTGCTTCCCGACCGGTTGGAGGGCTGTGGTGACGTCCACCGCCCCGAGAACTTCTCGGTCGCCAACGCGATCGGAGCCGCCATCGCGCAGGTCGGTGGCATGGTCGACCGCATCTACTCCATCGCGCCCGGACAGCGCGATGCGATCTGCGACGAGGCCCGGCAGGAGGCGCAGGACCGCGCCGTCGCAGCCGGTGCCGACCCCGCGACGGTCTCGATCGCCGACTTCGACGAGGTGCCGATCCCGTACCTGCCCGGCAACGCCACCCGGATCCGCTGCAAGGCGGTCGGGGACCTCTGGATGGAGCGATGAGCATGCGTGTCACCCCGAAGGACCTCGTCCCCATGGCCCGCGGCGCAGCGGTGCTGGGCGGCGGTGGCGGCGGCGACCCCCACATCGGGCGGCTGCTCGCCCAGAGCGCCATGCGTGAGCTGGGCGACGTCGAGATCGTGTCCCCCGACCAGGTTCCCGCGGACGCGTGCGTGCTGCCGATCGCGATGATGGGGGCCCCGACCGTGATGGTGGAGAAGATCCCGTCGGCCGGTCAGATCTCCCTGGCGCTGGAGACCCTCGCCCGCTACCTGGGCCGCACGCCCACCCACGTCGCCTGCATGGAGGCGGGGGGTGTGAACTCCATGGTGCCGTTCGTCGCCGCCGCCCGCCTCGGCCTGCCGCTGATCGACGGCGATGCCATGGGCCGCGCCTTCCCCGAGCTCCAGATGGTGCTGCCCACCATGTCCGGCGTCTCGGCGACCCCGATGTCGATCGTCGACGACAAGGGCAACAAGGGCGTCTTCGACACCATCGACAACAACTGGGCGGAGCGGCTGGCCAGGTCCGCGACGATCGACATGGGGTGCGCCCCGATCGTCTCGCTGTACGCGATGTCGGGCACCGAGGTGCGCGACTGCTTCGTGCCCGGCACCCTCAGCCTCTGCCTCTCGATCGGGACGGCCATCGAGAGCGCCCGGGCGAGCAACCAGGACCCGGTGGACGCGTTGGTCGAGGCGCTGGGCGGCAAGCTGGTCCACACCGGGAAGGTGGTCGACGTCACCCGTCGTACGGTGGCCGGGTTCGCCCGCGGTGAGGCCGTCGTGACCGGGCTGGACGGCGCCGCCGGGAGCCAGATGGTGCTGAAGTTCCAGAACGAGCACCTCATCGCCGAGCTCGACGGGGAGGTGCTCGTGACGACGCCGGACCTCATCGTCGTCGTGGACGCCGAGACCGGGGAGCCGATCACCACCGAGACGCTGCGCTTCGGGCACCGGGTCGCGGTCGTCGCCGCCCCCATGGACGAGCGCTGGCACACGCCGGCCGGCATCGAGCTGGTGGGGCCGCGCTACTTCGGCTACGAGGTCGACCCGGTCCGCTTCGACGGCACCCCCTCGCAGGAGGCGCGCCTAACTCACGTCTGAGGGCGGGATCCAGATCGTCCGGCAGGCGAGGTGGAGAGCCAGTCGTTCGGAGGGGTCGGCGAGGTCGACGGCGAGCAACGAGCGGATGCGGGTCAGCCGCTGGGACACCGTGTTGCGGTGGATCCCGAGGATCGCGGCGGTCTCCGAGACCGACGACTCCTCGTCGAGGTACGTCGTGAGCGTGTGCAGCAGGTCGCCCGGCTGGTCCTCCAGCGGAGCGAGGAGAGACCGGGCCGCGGGTTGGAAGGTGTCGGTCCGGGTCCAGGCCAGCAGCGTCTGACCCAGGCCCAGCCGGTCCACGTGCAGGAACCGCCCGCTGGCCACCCGGCCGGCCGCCAGGCGCGCCGCCTCCCCGGCCTCACCCAGGGTGCGGGCGACGCCGCGCGGACCCGCGTGGCAGCGCCCGACGCCCACGGCGGTCGCCGTGGTCGTCGAGAGCCGACGCTGGGCGCGACGGATCTGACCTGCTCGCGCCTCCACGTCCGCACCTCGCGGCTCGTCCTCGGACGTGATCCAGGCGGACCACCCGTCGCCCTGCTCCACGACGACGGCCTCCAGCCCCTCCTCGTGGAGGGCGCTGATCAGCTCGGGGCGCTGGGCCACGGGGTCGACGTCGGGGCCGGTGTCGATGCGGATGCCGAGATGCCAGCCGTCGAGTCGCCACCCGGCCTCCAGCGCGCGACGACGGGTGGTGGGCGCCAGGTCGTCGGGGGCGTTCAGCAGCTCGCCCAGCAGCGAGGCGCGTGCCCGCGCGTCCCGCTCGACGGCGAGGCGGCGCAGGCTGGCGCGCTGTCCGATCACCGCCGCAGCCACGGAGAGGGCGGCGCTCAGCGCGGCGCTCTCGGCCGGCAGGTCGTGGGGGAGCCGGGCGACCAGCCACATCGTGGCGTCCCGCGCCGTCGTCGGCGGGACCGGGTGGGCGATCAGGAGGGCCGAGCCGGACAGCTCGACCCGCTCCGTGACGCGGGAGCGGGCCGCCACGGCGGTCAGCGTCCGGGCCACGGTCTCGCGGTCCTCCTCCATCACGACGTCGGCGCCCAGGAGCGTGTCGCCCCCGGCGGCCACCAGGGCCAGGGGCCGGCGCAGGACCGAGCCGACCGCCTTCATCACGTCCTCGACCCCCTCCCCGGAACGGGCGGCCATGGACGTCACCCGGAGGACGGTCTCGGACGCGTGCAGGTCCGCCTCCGAGACCAGCCTCCGCGCGGCCAGGGCGGCGGTCAGGGGGTCGTCCGCGCCGAGGACGGTCAGCCCGACGCGGGCGGCCAGCAGCGACGACGGCTGCGAGAGCGGGGACGAGTCGCCGATCAGCAGGGCCGAGGCGCCACCGGCGGCCGCGGTCTGGATGAGGACGTCGATGTGCCAGTCGTCGCGCAGCGGTGGTTGCAGCACGGTCAGCAGGTGCCCCTCGAGGTCGGCTGCCCGACCACGGATGTCGGCGACCAGCGAGACCCCGCCGACCATCAGGGTCGGCGCCGGCGACGAAGCCAGGACCTTCACCTGCTGCCAGTCCGCGTGGTCGAGCAGGGCGACCAGCGGCACCGGAGCGTCGGCGCTCACGACCGCCCCTCCAGCAGCAGGGGCGGGCAGTCGATGGCGAACGCGGCCGGAGACACCCGCTCGACGTGGCCCGAAGCGAGCCACCACGCCGGGGCCGGCAGCACCAGCACGAAGACCTCGTCGCCGCGACGCAGGGCGTCGACCGCCAGCGGCCTGTTCGTCCGACGGTCGAGCAGGCAGATGAGATCGGGGACCGTGGCCCGGGGCTGACCGTCGACCAGCACCATCAGGAACTCGTTCTCCGTCTCGATCCGGAGCACCGGGCCGTGGCGGTCGAGGACCGTCACCGACGACTCGGACTGCAGCCCGCCGTCCGAGGTGTGCCTCAGGACGTCGTGCACACGGCCCTCGCCGAGGATCTCGCCGCCCAGCACCTCGGCGACCTCCGCGGCGTCCGCCATCATGCGCAGCGAGCCGTGCGCGCGGCCGAGATCGAGAGCCCGGCCCAGGGTCCCCACGCAGGCGGTCTCGTCCAGCGACGCAGCGGGACCCGGCGCGAGCGCCAGGGCTGCCCAACCGCCGGTCCCCGCGAGCGCCGAGCGGATCGTCCGCTCGACCTCGGTGGGGGAGGCCCGGTCGAGGACCATCGTGTGCCCGCCGGGGAACGCCAGCGCGCACGGGGTCAACGCCAGCTGCGCCGCCACCCAGGTCAGCTGGTCGAGCCTGGGCAGCCCGCGTCCGGCCAGGTCTGCGTCGACGTACGGCAGCCCGAGGTGCAGTGCGGCGACGAGCGCGGTGACGCCGTTGAGGCCGGCGGTCTCGATCGCCATGACCGCGTCCGGCGACGCCCCCGTCCACCGGCCGGTGGCGGCGACCGCCGCGCCGAACTCGCCGCCGTGCGGGAGCTTCTCCGTGAACACGCTGGTGGCACCCACCATCCCGACCGGGACGACGCTCGCGCCGGCCAGCTCGGTGGGGGCGTGCAGCACGAGCTCGCCGTCCCCGAGCTGCGAGCGCAGCACGGACGAGAAGGGGTGCGGGTCGCCCGCGCCGCCCGAGCCCAGGAGGCACAGCCCGACCGCCAGCGCCTCGAGGTCCGCCGCGCGCAGGGTCCGCGACACCGGGAGGCTCATGCCCTTGATTCTCTCACTCGTCCCCCGTTCCGTGTGCAGGTGGCATTGCCCGCGGGACGCGACCGAGCGATGTGCACATATGTCCGACGATCGGGCGTTGGGACCATGAGGTAGTCGCAGCACCAGTGGGGTGCCGGCCGTCGGCAGTCGCCGCGGATGACAGTGGAGGAACGCAAACGATGAAGAAGCAGATCCTGTCTGCACTGGGCGTGCGGCCGCGGCGGCGACTCACGATCGCCGCACTCCTGCTGCCCCTGGCCCTGGCCGGCTGTTCCAGCCCCGGCGAGTCGTCGTCGACGAGCAGCGAGTCCGCGAAGGGCGAGGTCTCCCAGGCCGCCACCGACACGGTCGAGAAGTTCAAGTCGGTCACCGACTTCGTCTCGCCCGGGCCCGCCGTGGACGTCGCCAGCCTGGCCGGCAAGAGCGTGTTCGTCATCCCCCTGCTCACCACCAACGACTACAACATCCAGATCAACGCAGCGATGGAGCGTGTGGCCGAGCTCGCGGACGTCGACTTCGAGGTCTACACGAACGAGGGACAGCCCAACCAGTGGGTCGCCGGTATGAACCAGGCGATCGCGAAGGGCGTCGACGTCATCATCCTCAGCGGCGGCACCGACCCCCGCGCGCTGGAACCGCAGATCAAGGAGGCCCGTGACCGGGGCATCAAGGTCGTGGTGAGCATGTTCTGGGACACCTCGGCCCAGTACGCCCCCGACTGCTCGGGTCTCAGCGTCGACTGCGTCGACGGTGTGGACGCCATCGTGGCCGCGCCGTACCAGACCGCCACCCGCCTCAACGCCGACTGGATCGCCGTGGACTCCGACGGTGCCGCGAACATCCTCGTGGTGACCTCCAACGACGCCGGCCCCAGCCCGGGCCAGGAGGCGGCCTTCAAGGACGAGATCGCGACCGCGTGCCCCTCCTGTGAGACGACGTTCGCCAACGTGCCGATCAGCAAGTGGACGACCTCGGTGCAGTCGACGGTGCAGTCCGAGCTGGTGCGCAACCCCGACATCGACTACGTGGTGCCGCTCTACGACAACATGGCCAGCTACGCCGTCGCCGGCATCACCGCCGCCGGCAAGCAGGGCCAGGTCCAGGTCGTCACCTTCAACGGCACCCCGGCCGTGCTCAAGATGATCCAGGACGGTGACGTCGTGACGATGGACGTCGGCGAGTCCCTCGAAGGAGCCGGGTTCGCCGCCATGGACAACGCCTTCCGGCTGATGGCCGGCATGGAGCCCTCCCGCGTGGCCGACATCGTGCCGGTGCGCATCTTCGACACCTCGAACATCGACGAGGCGGGCACCCCGCCCGAGGTGAACAAGGGCTACGGCGACGACCTGGAGGCCCAGTACCTCGAGGTCTGGGGTCTCGGATGACCGATCCGGCACACCCCGTGCTCCGGATGGCCGGCGTCGGCAAGACGTTCGGGCTCACCCGGGTGCTCCGGGACGTGGACCTCACCGTTCGCCGCGGTGAGGTCCACGGCCTGCTCGGCCAGAACGGGTCGGGCAAGTCGACGCTGATCAAGATCCTCGCCGGGTTCCACACCCCCGACGAGGGGACGGTGGAGCTCGACGGTGTCTCCGTCGAGCTGCCGCTCTCCGCCGCCGACCGGCGTGACCACCGGCTCCGGTTCGTCCACCAGGACCTGGCCCTGCTCCCGTCGCTGACGGTGCTCGAGAACCTGATCGCCGACGACGTGGCCACCGGCGCCGGCATCCGGCCCCGGCGCAAGCGCGCGGAGCTCGCCCGGGCGACCGCGCAGTTCGACCGCTTCGGCATCTCGCTGCGCCCGGACACGCTCGTGCGGGACATCTCGCGCCTGGACCGCGCCAAGCTGGCCATCGCCCGCGCGGTGAGCCACCTCGGCGACGCGGACGGCGCCGTGCGCGGGCTCCTGGTGCTCGACGAGCCGACCGCGTTCCTCCCGCAGAGCGAGGTCGCCGAGCTGATCGCGCTGATGCAAGCGGTGGCAGCGCAGGGCGCGGGCGTGCTGTTCGTGTCGCACGACCTCGACGAGGTGTTGACGGTGACCGACCGGGTCAGCGTCCTGCGTGACGGCGAGCTGGTCGGCAGCGAGGACACCGCGTCGCTGGCGCGCGAGGACCTCGTCCGGATGATCGTGGGCCGGACGGTCTCGACCCTGAGCGCCGGCTCCGCTCCCGTTCACGCGGCTCGCGAGCGCCCGCGTCTCCAGGTGAGCGCGCTGCGCGGCGGGGCGGTGGAGCACCTCGACCTGAGCGTGCAGCCGGGTGAGGTCGTCGGCCTCACCGGTGTGATCGGCTCCGGGTTCGACGAGGTGACCCAGCTGCTCTTCGGGGCGCAGCGGGCGACCGGTGGCTCCGTCGCGGTCGACGACCTCGAGCTCGAGGCGCGCCGGCTGTCTCCCTCCACCGCGATCAACGCCGGGGTCGCCTACCTGCCCAGCGACCGTGCGGTCCAGGGCAGTGCTCCGACCCTGACCGTGGGCGAGAACGTCACGCTGCTCTCGCTGCGGCAGGGTGGTGGGCCCTTCGCCCTGATCGGCAGGAGGCTCGAGCGGCACGCCGGCAAGCTGCTCCGCGACCTCGACGTACGTCCCCCCCAACCGGGGCTGGCCTACGCCTCCCTCAGCGGTGGGAACCAGCAGAAGGCGATGATGGCGAAGTGGCTCGTGACCGGGCCCAAGGTGCTCCTGCTCAGCGAGCCCACGCAGGGCGTCGACGTCGGGGCGCGCGAGCAGATCTTCACCCTGATCGCCGAGGCGGCCCGGCAGGGCTGCGCGGTGGTGTGCTCGAGCTCCGATCTCGACCAGCTCGCCCAGATCTGCAACCGCGTGCTGCTCATGCGGCGCGGTGTCGTCTCCGACGAGGTGCACGGACAGGCCGTCACCAAGGCCGGCCTCACCGACATGCTGTTCGCCGACGCCGTGCCCAGGTCGTCCCGCCTGGCCTCGGACGCCTGATCAATCCGCAATCCCTGCCCGTGAAGAGAGTCGACATGTCAGTGAGAACAACTACCGGAAAGGGCGCGGAGGCCGTCGCGCCGACCCGGCCTGGCGCCCGTCGCTGGACCTCGCGCATCGAGGCCGGCGCGCTGCCCGTGGCCTGGCTCGTCGTCTTCGTCGTGTTCGCCGTGCTGCTGCCGAACACGTTCCTGAGCACTGCCAGCATCTCCAACATCCTGGGATCGCAGGCGGTCCCCCTCGTGCTGACGCTGAGCCTGGTGCTGCCGCTGGTGTGCGGTGACTACGACATGTCGGTCGCGTCCGTCGCCACCCTCACGGCCATGGTGATCGGCATCTTGAACGTCAACCACGGATGGTCGATCGGCGCCGCGATCGCGGCCGGCCTGGTGGCGGCCCTGCTCGCCGGGCTGGTGAACGGCGCCGTGATCGTGCTCTTCGGGGTCGACTCACTGATCGTCACGCTCGGCACGGGCACCGTGATCCAAGGCCTCGTCCTCTGGATCAGCGACTCCACCACGATCAGCGGCATCTCGACCTCGCTCGTCGACCTCGTCATCGGCTACAAGCTGTTCAGCGTGCCGGCGGCGTTCTACTACGGCCTCGTGCTCTGCATCGTGCTCTGGTACCTGCTCCAGCACACCGCGCTCGGCATGCGCATGCTCTTCGTGGGCCGGGGACGCGACGTCGCCCGCCTCAGCGGCATCAAGGTCGGGCGCGTCCGCATGGGTGCCCTCGTGGCCTCCGCCGGACTGGCCGGAGTGGCGGGCACCCTGTACGCGGGCACCACGGGTTCGGCGGACCCGAGCTCGGGCACCTCGTTCCTCCTGCCGGCGTTCGCCGCGGTCTTCCTCGGGGCGACCACCGTGATCCCGGGCCGCTTCAACGCCTGGGGCGCGTTCATCGCCGTCTACTTCCTCGCCACGGGCATCACCGGGCTCCAGCTCCTCGGGGCCGAGAGCTTCGTGCAGCAGCTGTTCTACGGCGGCGCGCTGGTCATCGCCGTCTCCCTGGCCCAGCTGGCTCGGCGACGCGAGGCGAGCAGCGCCGGCACCGCCACCTGATGGTGGGTCCGACGCTGCCGGTGGCCGACTGCCACAACGACCTCCTGCTCGGCGTCCTGCACCAGCGCGAGCGCGGCCTGGCCGACCCGTTCGGGGACTTCTGGCTGCCGCAGCTGCGGGCCGGCGGCGTGGTCCTCCAGGTGCTCCCGGTCTTCACCGAGGAGCAGCATGTGGGCGAAGGGGCGCTGCGCCGAAGCCTGCAGGTGCTCGAGGAGGCCCGCCGGCTGGCCGACGTACACGCCGCCGACGTGGCGATCTGTGAGCGCGGCGACCAGATCCGGCCCACGATCGAGAGCGGCCGCATCGCCCTCGTCCTCGCCCTCGAGGGTTGCGAGCCGATCGGCCACTCCCTCGAGCTGCTCGACACCTTCCACCGCCTCGGCGTGCGCATCGCCTCGATGACCTGGAACCGTCGCACGATGATGGCCGATGGGGTGGGCGAGCAGGATGCAGGCGGGCGCCTGACGACGCTGGGGCTCGAGGCGGTCGCGGAGATGGAGCGACTGGGCATGGTCGTCGACGTCAGCCACCTGTCCGAGACGGGCTTCTGGCACCTGGCGTCGGTCGCCACCAGGCCCTTCGTCGCCAGCCACTCCTCCTGCCAGGCCCTGCAGGCGCACCCGCGCAACCTGACCGACGAGCAGATCCGGGCCGTGGCCGACAGCGGCGGGTTCGTGGCCATCAACGGCTTCGGGCCGTTCCTGTCCGACGCCGCCACGGTCGACTCGTTCCTGGCCCACGTCGGACACGCCGTCACGCTGGTCGGTTCGGACCGGGTCGCGCTCGGCCTGGACTTCATGCGCGACCTCGTCGACGCGGTCGACCCCGTGCTCGGCGGTGCGCTCGTCGACCCCGACGCGCTGCCCTGGGTCGACGGCCTCCAGCGGCCCGCGGACCTCGCCGCGCTCGCGGTGCGGCTGGAGGAGACCCTCGGGCCGCGAGCCGGCCGCCAGGTGTGTGCCGACACGGTCATCGACACTCTCGCGCAGCACCTGGCCTCCGCGCCCCTCTGACCGGCCTCCTGGCCGCGAGGCCGGCCGGGTGAGGGCGGCGACGTGGTTCCGGGCGGGGTGCTGATCCCACCCGCCGCGGAGAGCCCCGTTCGGCTGTCGCGAACGTTCTCCTGTCGCGAACGCGACCCTTGAGCCACGGTTGGTGCGATGCGACGTTCGTCACACCGCGCCCCGTGAGACCTAGGAGAGCCGACCATGGCCACAGTCGTTCCCGTCGACGAGTTCGTGACCGAGGAGTGGTACCCCGGCTTCCGGCCGGCCCTGGACCATGCCGGCTGGGCAGTAGAGCCGTTCCGGACCTTCGACAAGGCCGACGAGGAGCGCTTCTGGTTCCTCGACTTCCACTGGCCCCGCGGCCTCACGCCGATGGGCCTGATCTGGAACGAGGACGGCTACTCCTGGGGGACCCAGCTGGCTGCGGAGGCCCTGCCGCTGCCGCCCGGCCGGGGCATCACCCAGCGGATCGCCGGGACCCACACGTACGCCGCCGCGATCGACGTGACCGACGAGTGGGAGATCGGCGAACGGGCACGCCGCATGATGCAGAACCTGCCGCGCTTCCTCGAGAGCTTCGAGGGCATCTGGGCCGAGCGCCGCCACGAGGTCGAGTCGTGGTGGACCCACCTGCGCTCGGTCGACCTGCGGTCGCTGGAGCTCGCGGAGCTGGGCGGCTACCTCCGCAAGGCGCGCCAGTTCCACAAGCGTGCCTTCGAGATCCACTTCGAGGTGATGTACCCGCTGCTCGCCAATTACGTCGGCTTCTACGGCGCCTGCACCGAGATGGGCATCGACCCGGGGGAGATCGCCAAGTTCCTCCAGGGCTACGACACCAAGATCATGGAGACCGACCGAGCCCTGTGGGGCCTCACCCGCAAGGCTCGCAACGCCGGTCTCGGCGAGGTCTTCGCCGCACACGACGCCACCGGCATGCGCGCCGCGCTGTCGGCGCGCGGCGGGGCGGCCGCCGGCTGGCTGACGGAGTTCGACGACTTCCTGCAGGTCTACGGCTACCGCACCGAGGGCTCCTGCGACATCGCGCTGCCGTCCTGGATCGAGGACCCGACCCCGGCCCTGGGCATGGTGAAGACGTTCCTCCTCAAGGAGTCCGACCACGATTTCGAGGCCGCACGGGCCAACGCGGTCGAGGAGCGCGAGACCGCGATCGACGCGGCCCGATCGTCCCTGTCCCGGGAGGAGCAGGAGGTCTTCGACGCCGGCCTCGCGTCCTGCCAGGCGGCGAACTTCCCCTGGTGGCAGGACGACCACAACTACTACATCGACCTGCGGGTCTCCCTGCCCATGCGCTGGGCGACCCAGCAGATCGCCGACGTGGTCGGCGCCGACGCGTCCGACGACACGATCTTCCTGTTCTGGCCGGAGCTCCTGCAGGTGGTCGACGGCGAGCGGAACTTCGCAGAGTTCAAGGGCATCATCAACGACCGCAAGCAGTACTTCGACCACTGGTACGAGCGCCGGGCGAACATGCCCAAGGTGCTCGGCACCATCCCGGAGGCGGTGACCGACCCGATCCTCATCGAGATCTTCGGACTGAACTCGCACTTCCTCAAGGCGGTGCAGGCGGCGGGCAACGACGGCGACGTGAAGACCCTGTCCGGCGTCGCCGCCGCGCGGGGGAGCGCCCGCGGGATCGCGCGCGTGCTCACCAACGCCGACGAGCTGCACCGGGTGCAGCCGGGGGAGATCTTGGTGTGTGAGTCGACCTCCCCCAACTGGACGCCCGCCTTCGCCAAGATCGCCGCCTGCGTCTGCGACGGCGGCGGGACGCTGTCCCACGCCGCCATCGTCGGGCGGGAGTACGGCGTGCCGACGGTGACGGCCGTGGGCCTGGCGACGGTCGTGATCAGCGACGGCGACGAGGTGGAGGTCGACGGGACGAACGGGACGGTCACGGTCTTCAAGCACGCCGGGCACCCGGACGAGGTCGTCCCGGCGTGAATCTCGTCCTGGACCTCGCCGAGCTCGCCCCGGACACGGCCACGTCGGTCGGCGGGGCGAAGATCGGCCGGCTGGTCGAGATGGGGGCGGCCGGCACCGTGGTTCCGGGCGGCTTCGTCCTGGGTGTCGAGGCCTACCGGGCGCACTTCCGGGCGTCCGGGCTGGACGAGCGGATCGGCGGCATCGTCGGACCGCTGTCGGGGCGGTCCTCGGACGACGAGCTGACCGCGGCATCCGAGGAGATCGTCGCGGCGATCCGCCAGGTCGCGTTGACGGCCGAGCTCTGCGACGCGATCGCCGAGAGGTACGCCGCGCTGTGCGAGCGTGGCCGCGACGTCGCGCTGCCCGTCGCCGTACGGAGCTCGGCGACCGGAGAGGACGGCGCGCAGTCGAGCTTCGCCGGCATCTTCGAGACCTACCTCGGGATCAGTGGTGCGGCAGAGGTGATCGACGCGGTGCGGGACTGCTGGGCCAGCCTGTTCGGACCCCGGGCCCTGTGCTACCGCCTGGAACGCGGGATCTCCCACCACGACATGCCGATGGCGGTGGGCGTCTTGGAGCTGGTCCCGGCCAAGGCGTCGGGCGTCGCGTTCTCGGTGCACCCGGTCAGCGGCAAGGGTGACCGGATCGTGGTCGAGGGATCGTGGGGGTGGGGCGAGGCGGTGGTCCAGGGGCTGGTCACTCCTGACCGGGCAGAGGTCGGCAAGTCGGACCTGCGGCCGCTGCGCTACACGGTCGCCACCAAGAAGGTGATCTCGGACTACGACCCGTCGCGTCGGCGGGTCGCCGAGCGCGAGATGCCGGCGGAGCTGCAGGACGCGCGAGTCCTCGACGACGAGGAGCTGCGCGCCATCGCCGACACCGTCCGGCGCATCGAGCAGCACTACGGGCACGCCGTCGACGTCGAGTGGGTCCTCTCCAGCGACCGGACGCCTGGGGGCCCGGTGCACGTCGTCCAGTCGCGGCCGGTGACCGTCGGGGGGACCGCTGCGGCACCCTCCTCCTGGGACCCCGCGTCGTTCGCCCTCAGGTACGCCTTCCAGGGCAGCCGATGAGCCCCCGGGCCGACCTCGCCGACCGACCCGCCGAGCGCCGATGACCGGACACTGGACGGCTCCCTCCCGCCGCGATGTACTCGGGGGCGTGAACGAGCTGGCCACCCAGGACCCGCGCGGCCTCCGGTCGGTGACGATCGCGATGGGCGTGCTCGACTGCTTCACCAGCGCCGACGAGTGCGGCGCGTCCGACATCGCCAGGCAGCTCGGCATCGCCAAGAGCACCGCCAGCCGGATGCTGGCGACCCTCGCCGCGGGGGGTCTGCTGGAGCGTCGGACGAACGGCCGCTACCGGCTCGGGATCCGGCTCTTCGAGTACGGACAGCTCGCGGCCGACCGGCTCCTGCTCAAGGAGCTCGCCCTTCCCGTGCTCGGCGAGCTCCGGGACCGGGTCGGCGAGACGGTACAGCTGGGCATCCCGCTCGGCTCGGAGGTGCTCTACGTCGACCGGCTCGAGGGCACCCACGGATTGCGGTTCCACACCGAGGCGTTCCGCCGGGTACCCGGCCACTCGTCCAGCTGTGGGAGGGCGATCGCGGCCTTCAACCCGTCCGTCGAACAGGCGGTCCTCAACGCGAGGTTCCGCCGGCACACGCCCCACACCGTGATGGATCCCGAGCGTTACCGGGCCGGCCTCGCGGTGGTCCGGGACCGCAGGTGGGCGAGCGCGGAGGAGGAGTTCGAGATCGGGCTCTCCTCGATCGCGGTGCCCGTGCTCGTCCAGCGTGGTGACGCCCCGCGCGCCGTCGGCGCCGTCTCGGTCGCCGGCCCGACCCAGCGAGTCCTCGGCGCCCGACGCAACCACACGGTCGCCGCGCTGCTGCGTGCGGGGGAGCAGATCTCCCGGGCCCTCCTCCAGGTGGCCGACGGAGTGGAGACCGCGTAGGGGCACCCGCCGACGGATCCGGCGAATCAGGGCGCGGAGTTCGCGAACCGGCGGGTCCATGCGGCCGTCGCGTCGACCCCCCCGAAGGTGTAGAAGTGCAGGCGCAGGTCACCGTGGCGACGCTCGTCGTAGCGCGCTGCCAGCGCGTCGAGGAACCGGTCCGGACCGGCGCTGCCCATCAGGTTGCTGAGCGAGAGCCCGTACTTCTTGGCGATGCTCGCGCTGGTGCCCACCCCACACCGAGCGGCGTAGGCCAGGAGTCGTCGGGCGCCGGCCGGACCAGGCACCCCGACCCCGACCGGCACCGTCACGCCGCGCTGTCGGACCTTCTCCACCCACGAGAGCACCTGGTCGGCGTCGAACCCGAATTGGGTGGTGACGCTCGCCCCGATGGCGCGCTCGGCCAAGGCAGACATCTTCTGCTCCAGTGAGCGCCACAGCACGTCGTCGGGAATGTAGGGGTGTCCCTCCGGGTAGCCGGTGACCCCCACCTGACGGACGTCGTTGTCCTCGAGCACGCCGGACTCGATGACCGCCAACGTGTCGGCGTACGGTCCCTCGGGGGTCCGCGGGTCACCCGCGACCAGGAAGAGGTGCTCGGCATTGCCGTCGGCACGGAGAGCGCCGACGAACTCGTCGACCTCGGCGCGGCTCCGCAGGCGGCGGGCCGACACGTGCGGCACCGCGACCAGCCCTACCTCGCGGACGGTCCGGGCCGCAGCCAGGCGGAGGGAGAGGTCCTCCTGGGCCAGGTAGGTCACGTGCACCCGGGTCCCCGCGGGGATCGCGGCCCCGGCGCTGCGCAGGGCGCCGGCGTCCTTGCCGGTGATCTCGAGGGAGAAGTCGTGGAGCAGGCCGACCGCAGACGACGCGCCCCCGCGCGGCGTGATGGACATCGGTGCCTCAGTCGGCGTAGCTCTTGACCACGGTGGCGCGGATCTCCACCTGGCGGTGCGGCTCCAACCACGGTGCGCTCTTCGCGCCGCCCTCGGGCTCCCCCCACACGAGGGTCAGCTCCTTGCCCGGTTCCGCGTGCTCCGCCTCGACGACGGCCACGGACAGCATGGCCCGCTCGTTCCAGCTCGCGCACGTGTAGTTCGCGACACCGACCGTGCGACCTCGGTGGTCCAGGACCGCGTCGTACTGCCACGTGGAGTAGTTGGCGCGAGGCAGGTCGATGAACTTCGCGGGGGTCTCGCCGGGCGTGAGGTACGACGCGCAGACGCGCCCGAAGTCGTCGGCGTTCCACTCCAGCGTCACCTTGCGGCGGTGGTTCTCCCCGGCCATCCGCACGAGCGCTGCTCGCCCGACGAAGTCGTGGTTGAGCTTGATCAGGTGGCCGTAGCCCAGCTCGTACGGCGTGAAGTAGTAGTCCTCGATCCGCGGGGAGTAGAAGCTGCCCCCGATCGACCAGGTGGCCTCCTCGCAGCTGGCAGGCAGCCACTCGCGGAAGGGGCGCAATGCCTCGTCGGTGAAGATGCCCGGCAGCGGGCGGGCGATCCAGCCGAGCTCGACCGCCGTGGTGAAGTACGCCATCGAGCCCACCTGGCGCAGCTCGAAGTCCGCGCCGGCCTCGACGATGGCGGTCTTGACCGCCTCGCGCTCGTCCCAGGGTCCGTAGAGCTCGTAGCCGGGCCCGCCGGCCATCGTGTGTCGGAGGGCAGAGACCCGGTGGCCGGCGATGGTCAGCGAGATGATGTGGAAGGCGCGCGTGTCCGGGAGGGGCTCCCCGGTCAGCTTCTCCAGGAGGTCGAACGCGTGCGGTCCCTCGAGCTGGAACCGGTAGACCTTGCGCCGACCGGCGGGGTTGGCGGAGAAGATCTCGTCGCGCTCGATGCTGACGTCCCAGCTGCCCGTCTCGGCCTGGAAGGCGATCCAGTTGTGGCCGGCCGCGCGGCCGACGAGCGTGATCTCCTCGGGGTTCTCGCAGTACAGGATGCCGTCGCCGATGACGTGGCCCGCCGGGGTGCACGGCAGGAAGTGACGGGCGCGCTGGGGGCCGAACGTCTTGAACCCGTTCATGCCCAGCGACTCGAAGAAGGCCATGGCGTCCCGGCCGCGCACGTAGGTCTCGGTCATGTGGAAGGACTGGTCGTAGAGCGCCACCGTCTCCCGCCATGCCCGTTGCTCGTCGCGCCAGTTGGTGAACTCGGGGGAGACGAACCGAGTGGGCTGCCGCTGGACCGCGTCGCGCACCACCGAGCCCTTGCGGTTGCCGTACAGGTGGTCGACGAGGTTCGGGGTGGTGTCGATCAGGTCCTGGAGCGTCTGGGGCTCGCGCTGGTCGGTCATCGGGTCTCCTCGTCGCTGCGTCCGGTTGCCGACGGGACTCTCGTGCTGCCGCAGTTGTGGTTGCTCCGCGTCCCGCTCGGCGACCGTAGAAGTGGATCGTGTCGCAGTGGAAGGTCAACGTTCGGCCAGGACGAACGGCGCGTGGATGCGCGCCGGAGGCCGGCCTGCCGCCGGCCGGTGCCGTGGTGGCCAGGCCCTCGTCGGCCCAGGACGGGTACGCCGGGGCGCCGCCCGGTCTCCCGTCAGGAGGTGGGCCCGGCGTCCCAGTCGATCGCCATCTCCGGGCAGGCTGCCACCGCTCGGTCCAGAGCCGGCCGGTCGCGGTCGGTGATCTCCACCCCGGGGATCACCTCGGCGTGGCCGACCTCGTCGGCGGGGCGGAAGATCGCGGGTGCCAGGTGGTAGCACCGGCCGTGACCTTGGCAGGCGTCCAGGTCGATGCGTGGGGGGTTCACCATGACGGTCACTCTCGGTGCGTGGGCGGGTCAGAGGTCCAGGGTGAGCGAGGGGGACAGTGCACGGGAGACGCACACCATCATCGTGTTGCCGGCGGCCTGCTCCTCGGCGGTGAGCACCGAGTCGCGGTGGTCGACGACGCCGTCGAGGACGCCGGTCTCGCAGGAGCCGCAGGTGCCTTCCTGGCAGGAGGAGATGACGAAGACACCGGCGTCGTCGAGCACGTCGAGCAGGGACGTGCCGACGGGGACGGTGAGGTGCTTGCCGGAGCGGGCCAGCTCGACCTCGAACGGCGCGTCCGGGGCCCGGTCGGGCAGCTCCACCGGCGTGAACCGCTCCACCCGGACCCGCCCGGGCGCGGCGCCGGCCGACTCCGCCTCCCGCGTCATCGCCTCCGGTCCGCAGCAGTAGACGAGGGTGTCGTCCCCGGCGCCGCGCACGACTCCGGTGACGTCGAGCCGGGGGTGGGCGTCGGCCGCGTGCGGACTGACCCGGTAGGCGTACCTGCGCCGGAGCTCGGGGAGGAAGAGCATCTCGCTGCGGACCCGTCCGGCGTAGTACAGCTGCCACGGTACTTCCGCGCGCTCCGCGGCCTCGATCATCCCGAGGAGGGGGGTGATGCCGATGCCGCCGGCGATGAAGACGTAGCGAGCTGCCGGCGCCAGCGTGAAGTGGTTGCGCGGCCCGATCGCGGTCAGCGTCGTCCCGACCTGGACCGAGTCGTGCACGTACGCCGACGCTCCGCGGCCGGTCGCCTCCCGGAGGACGGCGACGCGCCAGGTCGTGCGTCCCGGTGGCGGGGGGAGCAGCGAGTACTGCCGCACCATGCCGTTGGCGAGCACCAGGTCGATGTGGGCTCCGGGCTCGAACGGCGGGAGTACGACGTCGCCGACCGGCTCGAGCTCGAGCACGACGACGGCACAGGTGGGCTGCGCGCGCGACCGCACGCGCACGGTGAGTGGCCTCATCGGATCTCCGCTACGCCGCCCGCCGGCCGCGGTCGAAGAGCACCGGCACCGACTCCATGCCGCTGGTGCCGCCGAGCGACCAGTGCGCCTGTGCTGCCGGGTCGAGCTCGAAGTCGGGGATGCGGCGCAGCAGCACGGACGTGGCCACCACGAACTCCAGCCGGATGAGGTGCGCGCCGAGGCAGCGGTGGGGGCCGTTGGACAGCGCGAAGTGCCTGTTCGGCGACCGGTCCGGCACGAAGGCGTCCGGGTCGGCGAACTGCCGCGGGTCCCGGTTGACCACGGGGGTGTAGGGGAACACCACCTCGCCCGCCTTGAGGTCCTGCCCCCCGATCGTCGCGTCCGCGGTGACCAGGCGAGACCCGCCGTTGGCGGGGCTGAAGTAGCGCAGGAACTCGTCGAACGACGTCGCCAGGAGGTCCGGGTCCGCCGCGAGCCGGCGACGCAGGTCGTGCTCGCGAGCGAGCAGCCAGACCGTGTCGCTCAACAGCTGGGAGCTGTTCTCGATGGCGCCGTCGACGAGGGCGCTGAAGAAGTCGAGGAGCTCGTCCTCGGTGAGCGCCCGGCCGTCGGGGTCCCGGTACTGCACCAGGAGCGACAAGATGTCGCTGCCGGGCCGACGCCTCCGGTCCCGCAACAGCTCATGGAACCGCGCGCTCAGGACCGAGCGTGCCTCCTCCACGTTGGCCAGGCCCAGTCCCTCCGCGTGCGAGAGTGCGTAGACCCAGGGCGTCAGCTCGGCGGCGTCCTGGATCGGCATGCCCATCATCCGGGCCACGAGGCGCTGGGGGATGACCCAGCCGAAGTCCCGACCGAGGTCGGCCGACCCGACGTCGATGAAGCCGTCGATGAGCTCCTCTGCGTCGCGGCGGAAGTCGTCGGTCATCGTGGCGACGTTCTGCGGGGAGAACCAGGCCTGGACGATGCGGCGGTAGCGCATGTGCTGCTCACCGTCGTAGCCGACCAGCATGATCGGCCTCCCCGTGATGTTCAGGAACGGTGGCGTGATCGGGATCTGGTTGCTGAACGTGCGGCTGTCGCGGTAGATCGCCCGAGCCTCGTCCCATCCGGTGACGAGCCAGAAGCCGCCGTAGTTCTCGCACCACCCGATCCGGGTGTCGGTCTCGACCGCCCGGTCGCGGACCTGTCGGACCGCGTCGATGGGCGTGCGGTCCTCGCCGATCGGCAGTCGGTAGTGATCGAAGTCGGCGAAGATGCTGCTCGACATCGGGATGTCTCCTCGTCTCGGGGGTCTTGCCGGTCGTCTCAGCCCTGCGTCAGCAGGTCGCTCAACCGGTCGTGGTCGGGGTCCAGCACCTGGCGGGCCGGGTCGGCGTCGTACCAGTCCACGATCTGGCGGGCTCCGACCGCGAACGGGACGGTAGCCCTCCAGCCGGGCACGAGGCCCTTCACCTTGCTGTTGTCGAGCACCATCGAGTGCGCCTTGTCGCCGATGATGGGCGCGCTCAGCGCCGGCTCGGCCGCGGCGATCCGCTCGGAGGTCACCGGCACCAGCCGGGGGTCGGCGACGCCGGCCGCGGCGGCGATCAGCTCGTAGACCTGGTTCCAGGTCAGCACCTCGTCGGAGGTGATGTGGACGCTGTCGCCGGGCAGCCGCGGGAACAGCGTCGCCTGGAACGCGTGGTAGACGTCCGGCTTGCCGGCCCAGGTCCTCGCGTCGGGCCGGTTCTGCGGATCCAGCTCGTGGTGCCACGAGCCCCCCACGGTGTCGATGAGGTGGGTCGCGGCGTGCGCCCACCACTGCTCGGCGCAGATCGCGTAGGCGGGGTCGCCCGTCACCTGCGCCAGCGTGGCCGCCGCAGCCACGGCCTCGGCCAGCACCCAGTGCATCCGCTGCCGGACGACGGGGCGCCCGTCCCAGCCGACCGTGTAGACGAAGCCCGCGGCCCCGTCGACCGCCCAGCCCTCGCGGACCGCCGCGCCGAAGAGCGCGCGGGCGTCGTCGAGCAGCCACGCCGGGGCGTCGTCGCCGAGCGCGGCGCGCAGGTCGAGGGCCAGCCGCGACCACTCCAGCCAGTGGCCGATCGTCGCGCCGTACGGCCGGAACGGGTGCGCGGGCTCGTCGCGGTTGTAGTCGAGCAGCGGCGTCCAGGAGGGGTCGAAGTGCTCGGGGATCCGCCAGTCGTTGCCCCGGGCGAGGTCGTGCACGACCCGGGTGGTGATCCGCAGCGCCCGCTCGCGGAGCACCGGGACGCCGGTCACGTCCGCGGCCGCGAGCAGCGCCTCGACGGTGTGCATGTTGGCGTTCACGCCGCGGTAGGGGTCGAGCACCGCGAAGGTCTCGTCCCACTGCTCGACGGCCATGCCGGCGTCGTCGTCCCAGAAGCGCCGGTCGAAGACGTCGAGCGCCTGCGCCAGCAGTGCCTGCGCCCCCGGTCGCTGCGCGACGACCGCCGACGAGGCCGCGAGCACCACGAAGGCGTGCTCGTACGCCGTCTTGTCGGTCGTGACCGGCCCGTCCGGCCCGATCGCGGCGTACCACCCGCCGTGGACCGCGTCGCGGAAGCGGCCCGTCAGGGCGGCGACCCCGTGGTCGACGAGCTCGGCCGCCCAGGGCCTGCCCATCAGGTGCGCCAGCGCGAAGACGTGCGTCATCCGGCAGGTGATCCACAGCTCGACGGGGCGGTCGAGCTCCGGGCGGCCCGCGTCGTCGAGCCACGCGAAGCCGCCCTCGGGGTGGACGGAGCCGCGGGCGAACTCCAGCAGCCGGTCGCCCTCGGCCTCCAGCTCGCTCGGGTTCATGGGACGAGCCTAGGGAGGTCACGCGGGAAGAGCGTCGACTCGCGGGTGGACGGTGTGCCGGTTCGGCGTGGGGGAGTGCTGCGCGGCGCCCGGGAGGCCGCGCGACATCGCCGTACGCTCGGGCCGTGCTGGTCCACTTCCGACTGACGGTGCCCGAGACGGCCGCCGGCCCGACCCGCGACCTGCTGGTCGGCCACGACTGGGTCACCAACGTCACCGTGCAGCCCGGCGTCGTGGTGCAGCCGCCGGGGGATCTCGTCGAGGCCGACGTCGCCCGCGAGAAGGCCGGCGCCCTGCTCGCAGAGCTCCGGGCGCTCGGCGTCTGCGACCAGGGCGGCGTCGTGATCACCACGCCGACCGGCACCCCGTTCCGCGGCGCCGAGGTCCTCGAGGCGGCCGCACCGGGCCACCCCGACGACGCGGTGATCTGGGAGGCGGTCGAGGCCCAGGCGGAGGCCGGTG
The DNA here is from genome assembly GCF_002117935.1 of Nocardioides sp. PD653-B2. GTDB lineage: Bacteria > Actinomycetota > Actinomycetes > Propionibacteriales > Nocardioidaceae > Nocardioides. The sequence continues at coordinate 22,614 of NZ_BDJE01000001.1, forward strand.
CGGTCCCGACGGTCTCCTACCTGGCGTTCCTCGTGCTCGCGGTGTCCCTCGCGTCGGTCGCCGTGATCACCGACTCCTCGGTGCTGGTCGTCGGGGCCATGGTCGTCGGGCCCGAGTACAGCGCGGTCGCGGCCGCGATCGCCGGCATCGCGCTGCGCCGGTGGGGGCTGTTCGTGCGCGGGATGCGGCTGCTGGTGCTCTCGTTCGTCTTCGCGATCGCCGTGGTCGCCGTCGTCGCGCTCCTCGGCCGGGCCGCCGGGCTCATCGACGTCGACGAGATCACCCGGCCCCGGCCCAACACCGGCTTCATCTGGCACCCGGACCAGTGGTCGTTCGTCGTCGCACTGCTGGCCGGCGCTGCGGGAGCGCTCGCGCTCGCGCTGTCGAAGGCGTCGACGATGGTCGGCGTCTTCATCAGCGTCACGACGGTGCCCGCCGCCGGCAACCTGGCCCTGGGGCTCGCGTTCTGGGAGCGCACCGAGATGGTCGGCTCGGGGGAGCAGCTGCTCATCAACATCGCCGGCATGGTGATCGCGGGCGCCGTCGTGCTGCTGGTGATGCGCGCCTGGTGGCCGTGGCTCACCGCTCGCTCGGAGCTGGTGTTCGGGAGTCAGTCCGACCTCTGAGCCGGGGGCCGGTCCGGCGGTGCCAGGTAGCGGTAGGCGTGGTGGGTCGTGAAGCCCAGCCGGTCGTAGAGCCTCAGCGCCGGGGTGTTGTCGCCGAGCACCTGGAGGTACGCCGTGGTCGCGCCCTGCTCGGCGCCCCACTCGAGCAGGGCCGACATGATCAGCAGGCCGAGACCCTGGCGGCGGTGCTCCGGATCGACCTCGATGCTGCGGAAGCCCACCCAGTCGCGGTCGTACGCCGCGACCCCGCTGGCCCGCTCGTCGAGCCGGGCGATGACGAGGTGCCCGGTCTCCTCGAGCTGCACCGGTGGTGGAGGAAGGACGAGGTCCTGTCTCGAGACCACCGCTCGCCGGGCGCCCGCCACTCCCGCGAGCTGGAAGAGCGTGTCGGCGTCGTGGCTCTCCGGGACCCACCCGTGCGAGCGGAAGAGTGCGTCCTCGTCCGAGTCGGGGAGCACCGCGGCGATCGGCCGCCCGCCGCGCGCGGCGTAGAAGTCGACCACCTGGTCGTAGTCGTCGGCGACGCCCGAGGGGGCCATCGCGAGGACGGAGTTGGCCCGCCGGGCGCGCGAGGCCGGCGAGTGCCGCAGCAGCCAGTCGCCGAGCGGGCGGGTCTCGAGGTCCGGCCACAGCGCCATCGCCCGGAGCTGAGCCTCCGCGGGGCTGACCCGGAGCCGCGGCGCCGGCCGGGGCGGCACCGGCTTGCCGGACACGATGTCGGCGGTCGCGATCGTCACCGGGTCGCCGGTCTCGGGCTGGACCACGCAGACGCCGTCACCCCACGACGTGCACACGCCGAGGAGGTCGGTCAGGGCCGGGCCGCCGCTGGGTCCGGTCTCGCCGCGCAGGATCCGGCGTACGACGATGCGGGTGCCGACCACGTGCGGACCGAGCAGGTGCTGGGAGGTCATGCCCACATTCTGGGGGTATGCCGTCCGGTGCTGCGACGGGATACTAGGCTGGGGGGCGAGCACCTGCTCCCGTGATTCTCAGGAGGAACTGGTGACCTACGTCATCGCCCAGCCGTGTGTCGACCTCAAGGATCGTGCCTGCGTCGACGAATGCCCTGTCGACTGCATCTACGAGGGCAAGCGGATGCTCTACATCCACCCCGACGAGTGCGTGGATTGTGGCGCCTGCGAGCCGGTGTGCCCCGTGGAGGCGATCTACTACGAGGACGACACCCCGGAGCAGTGGAAGGACTACTACAAGGCGAACGTCGAGTTCTTCGACGACCTCGGCTCGCCCGGTGGTGCCGCCAAGATGGGTGAGATCGACAAGGACCACCCGATGATCGCGGCCCTCCCGCCCCAGGAACAGGACCACTGACGCCCTCCGAGCGCAGCGTCTCAGCCCGCCTCCCGGACTTCCCCTGGGACCACCTGCTCGCCCACGGTGAGCGGGCTCGCGCCCACCCCGACGGGATCGTCGACCTCTCGGTCGGTACGCCGGTCGACCCGACGCCCGCGGTGGTCCAGGACGCGCTGAAGGCGGCCGCGGACTCGCCCGGCTACCCGCTGACGATCGGGCGGGTCGACACCCGCCAGGCCTGCATCGACTGGCTGGCCCGGCGCCACGGCGTCACCGGCCTCGGCCTGAGCGACGTGCTGCCCGTGATCGGCTCCAAGGAGCTGATCGCCTCCATGCCCAGCCACCTCGGGCTGGGGGCGGGCGACCTGATCGCCTGGCCCGAGCTCGCCTACCCGACCTACGAGGTGGGTGCGGTGCTGGCGGGCGCGCGCGGGGTCGCGACCGACTCGCTGACCTCGCTCGGCCCCGAGACCCCGGCGCTGCTCTGGCTGAACTCCCCGTCCAACCCGACCGGCCGGGTGCTGCCCCCCGAGCACCTGAAGAAGGTCGTCGACTGGTGCCGCGAGCGCGGCACCATCCTGGTCTCCGACGAGTGCTACCTCGAGTGCGCGTGGGAGGCCACGCCGGTCTCCGTGCTGCACCCCTCCGTCTCCGGCGGCTCCCACGAGGGCATCCTCGCGGTGCACTCGCTCTCGAAGCGGTCCAACCTGGCGGGCTACCGCACCGCGTTCGTCGCCGGCGACCCGGCGCTGGTCGGTGAGCTGCTCGCCGTACGCAAGAACCTGGGCCTGCAGATGCCCGGCCCCCAGCAGGCCGCGATGATCGCCGCGCTCGACGACGACGAGCACGTCCTCGAGCAGCACGCCCGCTACGCCGCGCGCCGCGCCAAGCTCCGCGAGGCGCTGCTGTCGGCGGGCTTCACGATCGACCACTCGGAGGCGTCCCTCTACCTCTGGGCGACCCGTGGTGAGGACTGCTGGGACACCGTGTCCTGGCTGGCCGACCGCGGCATCCTGGTCGCCCCGGGGGCGTTCTACGGCCGGGCCGGCGCCCAGCACGTGCGGGTGGCGTTCACGGCCACCGACGAGCGTGTCGACGCCGCGTTCGCGCGCCTGGCGCTCCCGTGAGCCTGCCGGAGAGCACCTACCAGCGGGCGCTCGCGCGGGTGCGCAGCCGGTCGATCTGGTGGTTCGTGGCGCTCGCGGTGCTGCTCGCGGTGCTGCCGGTCTCGACGCCGGTCCTGATCGGTGTCTACGCGCTGATGGCGGTCGCGTTCTGGATCCCGCTGCTGACCCGGTCAGGGCGTGAGTTCCGCAAGGGCTACCGGGGCAACCGGCGCTGACTCACGTCGTCGGGCCACCTCAGTCGAAGACGTCGACGTGCACGTGGTCGCGGTGCTCGAGGATGGCCCGGTCGCCCGGCTTCTCCGGCGGGTCGTAGTCGCGCCAGCCGTCGCCGGACCGGGACCCGGACGTCCAGATCCGGTCGTCGAAGATCACGGTCGCGATCTCGAGCCGCTCGGCCTGGGCGACGAGGTACTGCGCCATCGCCCAGCCGCGGATCTTGTTCTCGGCGCTGATCGGGCGCACGAAGATGTCGACCGCGCGCCCGTCGTAGTGCGCGGAGCCCTCCATGTGGCCGGTGGAGACCCCGCCCGGCTCGAACCCGCCGAGCGGCGGGCTCCCGAAGACCTCGGTGACCTCGCGCCGTACGACGTCCGCGCGGTGGGTGAGACCGGAGGCCCTGAGCCGGTCGCGCTCCTCGTCGGGGGTGGCGCTGATCCGGCAGCTGAAGGCGTGCGGGGAGTTGCCCGTGAGCGCCGACGCGAGCACGCGGGCGTCGGCCTCGTGGTCGGCGTACGCCTCGGGGAAGCCCGAGCGCTGCACCTCCTGCGCGGCCACGGTGACGCGCAGCGACTCGTAGTCGCCGATCCGGTCGAGCGCGTCGTAGAAGGCGTTGATGGAGTAGTACGGGTTGAGGATCTGTTCCTCGGTGCCCCAGCCCTGCGAGGGGCGCTGCTGGAAGAGGCCGAGGGAGTCCCGGTCGCCGGCCTCGAGGTTGTAGAGCTTCGACTCCTGGTACGCCGTGGCGAGGGCGATAGTCGCCGCCCGCGCGGGCATGCCCCGGTTGACCGAGACCGCGGTGATGAGGGCGGCGTTCTCGGCCTGCTCGGGCGTGAGGGAGACGGTGCGCCCGCTGACGGTCGCCGTGCACTCGTCGGGGTGCAGGAGCGGCGCGACGTGGTGGAGCACGCCGTAGCCGACCGCCGTGACGACGCCCACGACGGCGACCCCGAGCAGGGCGACCCCCGTGCGTAACCTCATCCGGTCAGTGTGCGGGGTCGTCTGAAACTCAGTTGGCGTGCAGCGCCGCGTTGAGCTCGATGCCGTCGCTCTTCCACGGCACGGCCTCGATCGCGCCGGACACCGAGTTGCGTCGGAAGAGCACGTTGCTGGCACCCGAGAGCTCGACCGCCTTGATCACCCGGGTCCTGCTGTGGGCGCGGTCCGGGTCGGCGACGGTGACCTTGGTCCCCGCGGTGACGTAGCAGCCGGCCTCGACGACGCAGTCGTCGCCGAGGGAGATCCCGATCCCGGCGTTGGCGCCAATCAGGCAGCGCTCGCCGATCGAGATCACCTGCTTGCCGCCTCCGGAGAGGGTGCCCATGATCGAGGCGCCACCGCCGACGTCGGAGCCCTGGCCGACCACGACGCCGGCCGAGATCCGGCCCTCGACCATCGAGGCACCCAGCGTGCCGGCGTTGAAGTTGACGAAGCCCTCGTGCATCACGGTGGTGCCCTCGGCGAGGTGGGCGCCGAGACGGACCCGGTCGGCGTCCGCGATCCGCACCCCGGCCGGGATGACGTAGTCGACCATCCGCGGGAACTTGTCGACGCCGAACACGGTGACGTGGCGGCCGTTGGCGCGCAGCCGGGCGCGGGTCGTCTCGAAGCCCTCGACGGCGCAGGCGCCGGCGGACGTCCAGACGACGTTGGTGAGCAGGCCGAAGACGCCGTCGAGTGACACGGAGTGGGGGGTGACCTGGCGCGAGGAGAGCAGGTGCAGCCGCAGCCACACGTCCTCGGTCGTCGTCGGCGCGGACTGGAGGTCGGGGATCTCGACCAGCAGCACGTCGCGGGTGACCCCGCGGTCCTTGTCGCTGCCCTGGAGAGCGCTCAGCTCGGAGGGCGTGACCGCGTCGGCCGGCTTCTCGCCGAGCGCGGGGGAGGGGAACCAGACGTCGAGCACGGTGCCCTCGGCGTCGATGGTGGCGAGGCCGAAGCCCCAGGCAGTCGAGGGGGCGGCGGAAGGAGCGGTGGTCACGGCGGACCACTCTACGGAGAACGGGCGCCATGACCGGCCTCGGGACCAGATGGCGAGGCGTTGCGCTGTCGACCGCGGTCGCCGCGGCATCCTGCACCGTGCACGTCCACCCCGGGTTCGGATCTTCCACGAGTTCAGCGCGGCGTCGTGGCGGGCTGCCAGATGTGATTCATCCGGATTACCCTCCCGGACATGCTCGGGCACCGCACCTCACTTGTCGCCGTCCTCCTCCTCGTGGCCGGCCTGCTGACGATCGGGCCACCGGCCCAGGCCCTCGTGATCTACACCTGGCGCTTCGACCAGCGTCCCGCCGACCTCCCGGCCACCACGGTGCCCGCGCAGACGCTCGTGTCGGCCTCGGCCTCTCTGCACGACCACGGTGACAGTGCGCACTTCCAGGCGTCCGTCGAGCTGGGCGCGGTGCCCGACGCGACGACCGACGCGACGCTCCACCTCGCCATCGGGACGGTCGACGGCGATGCCTGCCGCACCGAGTGGGAGCTGGTCGTCTCGACCCTGAGCCCGAGCGGGCCGGCGGTGCGTGACGGCACGAGCATCCGGGTCGCGAGCACCCTGCTCGACGGTGGCCCGTTCGGCCCGGCGCGCTGTGGCTCGGTGACCCTCCTGTCGCCGGACACGGACGCGACCCTCGACCGGCTGGAGGGGGAGGCGGCCACCGGGATCGCCGACCCGGGCGGTCGCGCCACCGTGACGCAGGTGCTCGAGCGTGGGGTCACCCCGGGTCACTGGGACCGCGTGTGGGTGCGCGTCCGCTACGCAGGCACCGACGCGGACGGCGTCGTCGTCGATGGCAAGGGCGACGGCGTGCGCGTGAAGCCGCACACCGACCGGCAGCCGCTGGTCGACGGCGACGAGCGCTGGGTCCCGCTCCGGGTGCGGTTGGTCGGTGACCGACGCGTGCGGCTCTCGGTGACCGCCACCCCGTTCGGCAATCTGTTCCGCCCGGGGGCCCGGCCGATGACGGTGTGGCTCGTGCCCCGCCACTGAATCGACTTCTCGCCCGGCCGGTCGCCTCGCCGCGTTCGGTGCTGCGCGATCTCACGGTCATGATCGGCGGCGCGGTGATCTCTGCTCGGCCTATATGCGTCGGGTGAAGCTGACCTTCCCGTCGGGGTGCCGGGTCTTGGTGAAGCTGGGGTCGTGGGCTCGGGTGTGGTGTTTGGGGCACAGGAGTCGGCCGGCCTTGGCGGAGGTGTCGCCGCCTTTCGACCAGGGGTGGTCGTGGTGGGCGTGGCAGAGTCCGGGTGGCCAGTCGCAGCCGACGGCGGTGCAGCCTTGGTCGCGGAGGGCCATCGCGATCCGCATGGGGGTGGTGTGGAAGCGGGTCTTGCGGCCGACGTCGAGGACTTCGCAGGGTCCGCCGAGGACGGCGGGGATGATGCCGGCTTCGCAGGCCAGGCGGCGGGCGAGTCCGGGGGAGAGGTGTTCGCCGGTGTCGAGCTGGGCTGCCTGGAGGCGGCCTTCCAGGGTCTCGAGGGTCATGGTGACGACGACGGTGGCGTTGAGGCCACCGGTGTTCGGGAGGTGGTCGACGGGGTAGCGCTGGATGAGCTCGGCGAAGGCGCGGCCCATGCGTTTGGGGCCGGGGCGTCGTTCGCCGAGGGGGCCTTGGGTGGCTTGGTGTTTGGGTGCGGCGATCGCGAGGAGTGCCTTGCGGAGCATGGCGCCGGTCAGGGCGTCGAGGGTGAACCGGCCGTGCACGCGGCCGTGGCCGTCCTCGGCCATCGTGAGCCGGAGCGAGGCGGCGGCTTCGGCCTCTTCGCGGTCGAGTAGTTTCGCTTCGCGTTCGTCGGCCTCCTCGGGGGCGATGACCTCGAAGAGCCGGCGCCCGAGGATCCGCAGCGTCTTCGCGTCGTGGTGGGCGGCTTCGGCGACCAGGTGACGCTCCGCCTGCTCCACCAACCCGGTGTCGAGGTCGGCGGGGAGCTGCTCGACCGCGCGGACGATGACCTGCGCCTGCTCCACCACGAGATCACCGGCGGCCAGGGCGACCCGGACCGGCTCGTGACCGGCGCTCAACGCGGTCGCGAGGTGCATCTGCCGGATCGCGTCGCGCCGGGTCTGGTTGGTGGCGTTGGCCCACCACACGGCGGTCGAGGTCGCACCGCTGGACTCGCCGACCTGGGTTTCGTCGGCGTGGGCGGCGACGCGGAGCTCGAGCTCGGTGATGCTGGCTTTCAGTCTCGCGAGCGAGGTCAGCGTGGCGGCGGTTTCGTCGCGGTCCATCGACCAGACGCTGGCGTGGGCGAGGTCGGCGACCTGGGCGCGCATCGTCACGACGGCACGGGAGATCACGTGTCGTGGTGGGGTGTGCGTGCTGGTCGCCATACCGTTCACTCAAGCAGGGACCACCGACAATCAGGCCCTGAAATCCTGTGGATATCGGGGGTCTGGGGTAACGGTCTGGTAACAGTGTTTCGCCTTTGTCCACAGGGGTTCGGAGAGAGCATCGGTGGTTGAG
>NZ_BDJE01000002.1 GCF_002117935.1 Nocardioides sp. PD653-B2
CGTCCGCCGACCCGGTGACCGTGGCGAGGATCGCCGCCACCGACGAGCGGGCCACCTCGTAGTCGTCGGCCATCTGACCGAGCTCGTCGCGGGTCGGGACCTCGGCCGGCACCGTCAGGTCGCCGGCGCCCAGCGCACGCAGCGCGCGGCGCACGGCCTCCAGGCCTGCCAGGATCCGGCGCGACACCAGCAGCGCGATCGCGGCCACCGCGACGACCGCCAAGACGAGCGCGATGATCATCATCATGCGCGCGTTGTTGGCGTCGACGACGGCGGCGTCCGCCGTGTCGGCCGTCCGGGCGGTGATCGAAGCGACGAGCTGGTCGGTCTCGTCGACGATCTTGAAGTAGATGCCGTATCCGACGGTGGTGAGCAGCTTCTCGGCCTTCTCGACACCGGCCAGGGTGCCGAGCTGGTACGCCGCCACGATCTGGTCGTCGAGCGCGAAGTACCGGTCCCACTGGTCGTTGATCGCGTCGTAGTGCGCCCGCTCGCTCGACGTCATGGACCCCGTCGGGAAGGAGTCGAGCAGTGCGAGGAGCTTGTCCTCGTCGGCGAGGAACCCGGCCCGGTTCTCGGCTGACGGGTCGATCGCCTTCGCGGGCGAGAAGCGACGACCGTCGAGCGCGTAGGCGAGCTGCCACCCGCTGATGTCGGCGTTGTAGAAGGAGACGTCCTTGACCTTCATCGAGAGCTCGTCGAGCGACCGCAGGTCGCGCGCAGCCTGACCTGCGTCGGCGGCGTTCTTGATGCCGACGCCACCCACCACGACTGCACCGATGACACCCGCCAGCCCGACCGCCAGGATCTTCGCGCGGATGCCGAGGCGGCTCCGCTCGCGGGCGGACGGTGCGACGGACTGAGGATTCGACACAGCGGGACTCTCCTGGCGGCACGAGGGCGGGTTGAGGACTACCCACCCCGATCGGCCCGGGTGTCGCCGACCTGAGTCCGGAACCGCTCTTCGAGACGGTTGCCGCGCACACCCTCCTCAGGCGCCGAAGCGGCGCTCGCGCTGCGCGTACGCACGCACGGCGCGCAGGAAGTCGACGCGCCGGAAGTCGGGCCAGTAGGCCTCGCAGAAGTAGAACTCCGACTTCGCGCTCTGCCACAGCAGGAACCCGCCGAGGCGCTGCTCGCCCGACGTGCGGATCACCAGATCCGGGTCGGGCTGGCCCTTGGTGTAGAGGTGCTCGGCGATGTGCTCGACATCGATGATCCCGGCCAGCTCCTCGAGCGAGCTGCCCTGGGCCGCCGCCTCGTGGAGCAGGGACCGTACGGCGTCCGCGATCTCGCGCCGGCCGCCGTACCCGACCGCGACGTTGACGAGCATCCCGTCCACGTCGCGGGTGGCCTCCTCGGCCGCCTTCAGCTGCTCGGCGATCGCGGCCGGCAGCAGGTCGAGCGCCCCCACGGGGTGGATCCGCCAGCGCTGCTGGTCGGCCAGCGAGGCGACGGCGTCGCCGATGATCGTCAGGAGGGGCGTGAGCTCGCGCTCGGGCCGGTTGAGGTTGTCGGTGGAGAGCAGCCACAAGGTGACCACCTCGGTGCCGACCTCGTCGCACCACCCGAGCAGCGGCTCGATGTTGGCGGCGCCCGCCTGGTGGCCGTGCGCGGTGTCCCGGCCGACGGCCTTGGCCCAGCGCCGGTTGCCGTCGAGCATCACCCCGATGTGCTTCGGGAGGCCTTCCGACGGCATCCGACGGAGCATGCGTGCTTCGTACGCCGGGTAGAGCACCCGCCGCAGCCCCCGCTTCCAGTCCGCCACGCGTCGATGCTACCGGCGTCACGACTCGAGCACCGGGAGGCGACGTCCACGTGACGTTCGTCGCGCGTGGACCGGTCGTGGGGTTGCCGTGCCCAACGCTTGGGTAGGTTCGCTGTATGAGCCACGGGATGAACGAGACGGTGCGCGCCGGCCTGGACACCCTCGTCGACGCCATCGCCGACGTGAAGCCCAAGCTCCGCGGCTGGCTCCACCTCGCGACCGCCCCCCTCACGCTCGCCGCCGGCATCGTGCTGATCGCGCTCTCGCCGAACGACACGACCCGCATCGGCTCGGCCGCCTTCACCGGCACGGCGCTGATCCTCTTCACGGTCTCGGCGATCTACCACACCGGCACCTGGTCGCCCCGGACGTGGGCGTTCCTCCGCCGCTTCGACCACGCCAACATCTTCCTGCTGATCGCCGGCTCCTACACGGCGTTCAGCCTGCTGCTCCTCGAGGGCACCACCCGCTGGGTCCTGCTCACCACCGTGTGGGGCGGCGCCATCCTGGGGGTGCTGTTCCGGATCTTCTGGACCGACGCGCCCCGCTGGCTCTACGTGCCCCTCTACATCGCGATGGGCTGGGCGGCGATCTTCTTCATGCCGGCGTTCCTCGACGGTGCCACCAAGCTCGGGGTCGGCATCGGTGTCGCGGTCTTCACGATGATCGTCGTCGGCGGAGCGCTCTACACCTTCGGCGGCGCCGTCTACGGCTTCAAGCGCCCCAACCCCTGGCCGCGCTGGTTCGGCTTCCACGAGGTGTTCCACACCTTCACGATCCTGGCCTTCGTCGCGCACTACGTCGGCGTCTCGATGGCGACGTACGCACTGCGTTGACCTAGGGACCCGGGCGCACTGGGGCTGGGGTCGGAACCCGCCAGCAGCGGCCGACGTCGGACGGACATGACCCGGACCGCTCGGCTGCTGGCCGCGGGAGCTCTCGCGCTCACAGCCGCCGCGGCCGGGTGCGCCTCGGGCGTGGAGGGCGAGACCGCCGGCGACTGCTCGCTGCAGATCCGCCACGACGGAGACACCTACACGTCGTACGGCTTCACCGACCGCGAGGGCACCAGGTACACCCCCGCCGACGAGGCGTCGTGCGAGGACGTCGGCGAGCACCCCCGGGGCTCGGTCTTCTCGGAGGACGCTCCGCGAGTGACGACGTGGACCTTCAGCGGCTACTCACCGGATGACGTGCTGGGCGTCCGCTTCGATGCCGACTCGTTCACCGTCTACGTCGCCGACTCCGTCGCTCCCGACGAGCGCGACCGGATCTTCGAGGAACTCGCCCCGCACCAGACCGAACGGAGGTCGCGGCTTCGTCATCCTCGGGCGACTGCCCTCGTGCCCGATGGCACCGGTGGTCGGGCATCGGTCCGGTCTGCCCGGTCCACGTCAGGAAGCCGCCGACACCACGACACGCGCTCATCCGGACCCTGACCGCCGGGCGGTCAGCTCTTCGCGCCGCGACCATGCAGCATGCCGACGACCTGGGCGAGCCGCCGGTCAGCCTGCTCGGTGCGGTCGAAGGTGGTCAGGTCGAGCATCGGCTTGAACCGCTGCCGCGCGATCGCCTTGGCGTAGGTGAACTCCTTGAGCCCCTCGGGCCCGTGGATCCGGCCGAAGCCGGAGTCGCCCACGCCGCCGAACGGCAGGCCGGGGATGGCCGCGAACGAGATCACGCCGTTGATCGAGGACATCCCGGAGCGGACCCGGTCGGCGATCGCCATCCCGTGGGACCTGCTGAACACGGTGTTGCCGAGGCCGTAGCGGGTCGCGTTGGTCTTGGCGATCGCCTCGTCCATGTCGCGCACCTTCGCGATGGTCATCGTCGGGCCGAAGGTCTCCTCCTGGACGGCCAGTGAGTCCTCGGGCACGTCGACCAGGATGGTGGGCTGCACGAAGCGCTCACCGACACCGTCGACGCCGCCGAGGACGGCCTTGCCGCCGCGGTCGAGGGCGTCCTGGATGTGGCGGCGTACGACGTCGACCTGGCTCGGCATGGTCATCGGGCCGATCTTGCCGTCCTCCGCGGCCTGCAGGTCCCGGGCCTTGGCGGTGATCGAGGCGACGAACTCGTCGTACACCTGCTCGTGGACGTAGACGCGCTCGACGCCGGTGCAGGTCTGGCCGGCGTTGCTGCAGGCGCCCCACAACGACGCGTCGACCGCCGCCTCGACGTCGGCATCGGCGTCGACGATGACGGAGTCCTTGCCGCCGGCCTCGATCACCACCGGGGTGAGCGTCTCGGCGCAGGCCGCCATCACCTTCTTGCCGGTCGCCGTCGACCCCGTGAACGCGACCTTGTCGACGCCCGCACGGCACAGCGCGGAGCCGGTCTCACCGAACCCGGTGACGACCTGGAGCACGGGCCGCCCGACGGCCTCCTGGAACTTCTGGACCAGCCACGCCCCGATGCCCGGGGTGTACTCGCTCGGCTTGAAGACCACGGCGTTGCCGGCGGCCAGCGCGTAGGAGACCGAGCCGAGCGGCGTGAAGACGGGGTAGTTCCACGGTCCGATGACGCCGACGACGCCGAGCGGCTTGAACTCGACCGTGGCCGCCTGGTTGACCATCATCATCCCGGACGCGACGCGGTGCCGGCCGAGCACCTTCCCGGCGTGGCCGGCGGCCCAGGCGATGTGGTCGATCGCGAGCGCGGCCTCGAGCATCGCGTCACCCTGCGGCTTGCCCATCTCCTGGTGCATCAGGTCGACCAGCTCGGGCAGCCCGCGGGTGACGGCGACCTTCCACGCGGTCAGGTGTGCCTTGCGCTGCCTGAACGTGAGCCCCGACCACCACGCGGCCTCGTCCCGGGCGCGGGCGACGGCGTCACGCACCTCGGCCTCCGTGTGCACCGGATGGGTGCCGACCACCGCGCCGGTCGCGGGGTTCAGCGACTCGAACGTCGTGGCGGACTCGGGACGGGCGGGCGCCTGGGTCATGCGTGCTCCTGGGGGTGACGATCACAGCGACGCTGTCAACGTACTCCGCGCGCCCGCACCGGAACAGGCCCGCGAACGGGCCGCGGAACGCCACCAGGGGGGACAGCGCTTGCCTCGGGCCCACGAAAGTCGGAGGGTCTGACCATGATGTTGATCCGCGGCACCTGCCTGACCGGGTTCCGGGGGCTCGTGCGGGACCTCGGGTTCGATCCCGACCGGCTGCTCGCGGACGCCGGCATCGACCGCGCGGCGATCGGCGACTACGACGAGTTCGTGCCGTACCTGCCGTTTCTCGAGCTCCTCGAGACGGCCGCCGCGGAGACCGGGGCCCCGGACTTCGGGCGCCGGCTCGCGTCCCGGCAGGGCATCGACGTCCTCGGCTCGGTCGGCGCCGCGGCCCGCAGCGCGCCGACGGTCGCGGCCGCCCTGACGACGGTCGAGCGCTACCTGCGCGCCTACACGCCGTCGCTGATGACGCGGATCGCCCCGGACCTCGACCCCGGCCTGGCCCGCTTCGAGTTCCAGCGCACCTCGGCCGAGCTCGGGGCGCCGTACCGCCAGGGCATCGAGCTGGCGCTCGGCGTCTCGCGCCAGGCCTTCCTGCTGCTCGTCGGCCGTGACTGGGTGCCGTCCCAGGTGCACGTGCCCCACGCCCCCCTGAACGACCCGTCGTCCTACCAGGAGTACTTCGGCGGGCCGGTCGAGTTCGGGTCCCGGCGGATCGGCTTCACCGTGCGCTCCGACGACCTCGGCCGGCCGCTCTCCAGCGATGCGGCGACCCGCGACACCCACGGCACCCACCTGCGTGCGGTCACGCCGTTCCGGCGCCAGGGCATGGTGCCGCAGGTGGACGACCTGGTGCGTCGCCTGCTCCCGGGCGGTTCGGTGGAGCTGGTCGTGGTCGCCGAGCAGCTGGGCATGCACCCGCGCACGCTCCAGCGTCGCCTGGAGGAGGAGGAGGTCACGTTCGGGGAGGTGGTCCAGTCCGTGCGTCGTCGTACGGCGGAGGGCTACCTGCGCGACACCGACATGCCGCTGCGTCACCTCGCCTGCGAGCTGGGCTACCTGGAGCAGAGCGCCCTGACCCGGGCCAGCCACCGGTGGTTCGGGATGAGCCCGATGTCCTACCGGCGGAGGGTGCGCACCGCCGACTGAGGCCCGACCCGGGTCGCCGGCCCGCCCGGACCTCGTGGTCGACGATGCGGGCCCGGCTGCCACTCGGCGACAGTTCTTGGCATTTCGCGACAGACTGGGGTCGTGGACGCACACTCCTGGGACGAGCGGTACGCCGCGACCGAGCTCGTCTGGTCGGCCGAGCCGAACCAGTTCGTCGCCGCCGAGCTCGCCGACCTGGCACCGGGCCGGGCACTCGACCTGGCTGCCGGCGAGGGCCGCAACGCGATCTGGCTGGCCCGGCGCGGTTGGCACGTGACGGCGTCCGACTTCTCGCAGGTGGCGCTCGACAAGGGGGCCCGGCTGGCCGACGGGTTGGCCGACGGGTTGGCCGACGGGTTGGCCGGCGGGCTGGACCTGACGTGGGTGTGCGCGGACGCCACCGCGTGGGACGAGCCGGCGGCCTACGACCTGGTCCTGCTCGCCTACCTCCAGCTGCCGGCGTCGCAGCGACGCGCGGCGGTGCGCGCCGCCTTCGCGTCGCTCCGGCCGGGGGGCACGTTCTTCCTGGTCGCCCACGACTCGACGAACCTGACCGAGGGCGTCGGCGGACCCCAGGACCCCGACGTGCTGATGACCGCCGACGACATCCTGGCCGACCTCGGCGACGAGGAGTACGACCTGCTGCGCGCCGGCCGGGTCGAGCGCCAGGTGGCCGGCCCGGACGGTACGGCGCGGGTCGCGTACGACGCCCTGGTGCGGCTGGTCCGGCCCGGGGTGCCCGCGTGACACCCACGCAGCTGCGCGCCTTCGCCTGCGTGGTGCGCTGGGGCTCGGTCAAGGGTGCCGCGGGCGAGCTCGGGGTCAGCGAGGCCGCGGTCTCGATGCACGTCGCCCACCTGCGCAAGGAGCTCGACGACGACCTCTTCACCCGGACCTCGTCGGGCCTCGCCTTCACCCCCGGCGGGCTGCGGCTGGCCAGCCGCGCGGTCGAGATCCTCGGCCTGCAGGACCGCACCGTGCAGGAGGTCAGCCAGGCCGGGCACGGGCGCCGGGTGCTGCGGGTCGCGACCTCGAGCCTGTTCGCCGAGCACGCGGCCCCCGGCCTCTTCGAGCTCTTCGCGAGCCGGGCCGACGACCTCGACGTCGAGCTGAGCGTCCGCCCCGCCGCGCAGTTCCCCGCCCTGCTGGCGGCGCGCACCGTCGACGTCACCATCGGCCCGGCGCTCCAGGCACCGGTCGACCCGATGGTGCACCTCCACTTCCTGCTCTACGAGGTGCTCGCCGTGACCCGTCCGGACCATCCCCGGGCCGGGCAGCGGATCACCTCCGAGGAGGTGCGCAGCCAGGTCTGGAACCTCGGCCCGTCCGCCGTCGACGGTGACGGCGTGGTGCCGGCGATGCTGCGCGGGCTCGGCGTGCCCGAGCAGAACCAGCGGATCTTCCAGAGCAACGCGGCCGCCCTCGAGGAGACCAAGCGCAGCGACGACGCGGCGCTCGCGCTGGGCTTCACGGTCTCGGGTGACCTGGCGGCCGGGCGGCTGGTCCGGCTCACCGGTCCGGGGCTGAGCGCCCAGGGCCGGTGGACGGCGATGGCGCTGCCGGCGCACGACCAGCCGCCGGCCGCGGCCGAGCTGCTGCGGTTCATCACCACGCCCCGCGCGACCCAGGCGATGGTCCGCGGCGCCGGCGTCCACCTCGGCCGGTTCAAGCCGGCCGTGCACGTCACCCTCTGGAGCTGACCGGGTCCCCGGCGATCGCGTCGAACACGGCGGGCAGCTCGCGCAGGGTGTGAGCGGGCAGGAACGCGTCGCAGTAGGGCAGCGCGGCCGCCATCGACCCGACCAACGGCTCGAAGCCGGCGGCGCCCGCTCGCGGGTTGAGCCACACCACCCGCCGGGCCCGACGGCCGGCCCGGACCATGGCGGCGGCCAGCGCCCGCGGCTCGTCGCTGTCCCACCCGTCGGAGGCGATCACGAGGACCCCGCCGCGCAGCAGGTTGCCGTGCCGCGACGCGAGCAGCTCGCGCAGCGAGGCGGCCAGGTGCGTCCCGCCGTACCGGTCGACGACCTGCTCCTCCGCCTGGCTGATCGCGGCCGCCGCCGACTGCTGTGCGAGCACGGGGGTCAGCCGGGTCAGCGACGTCGAGAAGGCGAACGTCTCCGCATGCCGGGTCCGGGCGAAGACCCGCATCAGGTGGAGGTACGCCGTCGCGTAGCTCTGCATCGACTGGCTCACGTCGCAGAGCAGCGTGACGGTGAGCGGCCGCCGGACGCGGCGGTAGTGCTGGAGCTCCATCGGCTCCCAGCCGGTGCGGCGCGAGGCCGCGATCGTCTCGCGCAGCGCGACTCGGTGGCCGGTCGGGGCGACGTCGAGCCGGCGGCTGCGGCGGGTGGGCCACCGGTGCGCCGAGCGCTCCAGCCACCGTCCGACCGCGGCCAGCTCGGCGGCGTCGAGCTCGTCGAAGGGTGTGTCCGCGATCCGCGCCATCGCGCTGGGCAGCAGCTCCGGGAGCGCACGGCCGGCGGTGTCGTCGTCGGCGGCCGCCGAGACCCGGGGCAGCGTGTGCCACGGCAGGCCGGCCGTGGTCTCGGCACCTGCGCCCTCCCCGGGCACGGGCGTGAGGGCCTCCGGGGACCCGGCGTCGGTCTCCTGGCCGTGGCGACGCGCGTGCGGGTCCACCGGGAGCAGGGCGTCGCCGAACGCCGTCTCGAAGACCCGGTCGAACGCCTCGAGGTCCTGGTGCCGGTCGACCAGCGTCAGCCGGGCGAGCCAGTAGAGCGGCCGCACCCGCTCCGGTGGCGCCAGCGCGAGGGCATCGGTGAACGCCGCCATCGCGGTGAGGCTGACCGGCACCCCGGAGGCGCGCAACCGCTGCGCGAGCGCGGCCGCGAAGGCGGCCCGGTCCACGCCGCCGAGCAGGGTGGCGACCGGTGCGGACGGGGACGGCACCGGCTCAGCCGAACGAGTAGGACTCGAGGGAGTCGACGACCAGGTCCCGGTCGTCCGGGGTCTTCGCCACCGTGCCGAGCGTGGGGACGACGACCTCCCGCACCAGCTCGGTCGCCCCGAGCGCGGACAGCGCCGCCACCCAGTTGATCGCCTCGGCGACGCCCGGCGGCTTGTCGACGTCGAGCTCGCGGACGTGGCCGACGAAGCGGGCCGCCGACTCGATGAGCGCGACGTTGGAGCCGGGTGAGACCCGCCGCAGGATCGCCACGATCCGCTCGGGCTCGGGGTACTCGAGCCAGTGGTAGAGGCAGCGGCGGCGCAGCGCGTCGTGCAGGTCACGGCTCCGGTTGGAGGTGAGCACGACGATCGGCGGCCGCGGCGCCGTGAACGTGCCGAGCTCCGGGACCGTCACCGAGCCCTCCCCGAGCGCCTCGAGCAGCAGCGCCTCGAACTCGTCGTCGGCCCGGTCGATCTCGTCGATCAGGAGCACCGGCGGCCGCGGACCGTCGTACCGGATGCAGCGCAGGATCGGGCGCTCCACCAGGAACTCCTCGCTGAAGAGGTCGGCCTCGGTCAGCTCGTGGTGCTGCGACTCGGCGAGCCGGATCGCGAGGAGCTGGCGCTGGTGGTTCCAGTCGTAGAGCGCCTCCGCTGCGGTCAGCCCCTCGTAGCACTGGAGCCGGACCAGCGGCGCGTCGAGCACCCGCGCCAGGGTCTGCGCCGCCGCGGTCTTGCCGACCCCCGACTCGCCCTCGAGCAGCAGCGGGAGGCCGAGGCGCAAGGTCAGGAAGACCGCGGTCGAGAGACCTTCGTCGGCGAGGTAGCCCTGCTCGTCGAACCGGGCGCGCACCTCGGCGGCCGACGCCGGCTCCGCACTCACTCGCCCACCCCGAGGAGCGCCTCGTAGTCGGCCCAGGTGTCCACGTCGGGAGGGATGTCGCCGTGGACCCGCACGGTCAGGACGTCCTCGCCGGCGTCGACGAGCTTCCACACGGCCTTGTCGCCGTGCAGGGCGGTGAGGGTGTCGAACATGCTCCGATGGAACCAGAGCGGGTGGCCGAGCCCGTCGTCGTACGCGCAGACGCCGACGGCGTGGTCGCCGGCCGCGGAGACCAGGGCCGCGATGCTGTCGGCCGACACCCCGGGCTGGTCGCCCAGGAGGAGCACGACACCGTCGGCGTCGTCCCGTACGGCGGCCAGGGCCGATCGGATCGACGTGGCGCAGCCGTCGCCGAAGTCGTGGTTGAGCACGACGTCGAGGCCGCGCAGGTCGACCTGGGCCCGGACCTCCTCGGCGGCGCCGCCGAGCGCGACCACGACCTGCTCGAGCCCGGCGGCACGGACCGTGCCGAGGGTGACGTCGAGCAGGGTGGTGCCCCGGTAGGACAGGAGCTGCTTGGGGTGACCGAGGCGGCGCGAGCCGCCCGCGGCGAGCACGACGGCGGCGGCGATCACGAGGGCTGCGTCTCCAGGAAGTGGGTGCGGCAGCCGGGGTTGCAGAACCAGTGGTCGACGCCGTCGACGGTCGCGTGCGCCGTGTCGGGGCCGATGGTCACGGTCATGCCGCAGACCGGGTCGACGGCCTGCGCCGGGGCTGTGGAGGCGCGGGTCGCCGCCGGCGCGACCAGCCCCTCGAGCCGGATGCCGCGCACGATCGCCGCCACGATCGAGAGGGCCACCTCGGGCGCGGTCCGCGCGCCGATGTCGAGCCCGACGTGCAGGTGCACCCGCCGGGAGTCGGCCTCGGACAGGTCCAGCTCGGCGAGCAGCGCCTCCCCCCGGGTGTGGCTGCAGACCACGCCGACGAAGCCCACGCCGTGCGCGAGCGCCGTCCGCACGGCGCCCACCTCGTCGCCGCCGTGGCTGGAGACCACGACCGCGGTCGCGCCGGCCGGCTCCGCGCCGTCCTCCGCACGCGCGACGACGAACCCGAGGGCCGGTGCCAGTGCGGCCAGCGCATCGGCCGTCGGCGAGCCGCCGACGACGTGCAGGACCGGCGCCGGGAGCAGCGGCTCGAGGTAGATCTCCATCGCACCTCCGGACAGGCAGGGGTTCACCACGATGCTGGCACCGGGCGACTCCGGGAAGACGTCGGTGCCGTCCGGGAGGACCCGCAGCAGCAGGCTCTGTCCCGAGTCGAGCGCACCGAGCGCCGCCGTGCGCACCGAGCCGGCGGCACACTGGCCGCCCACGAAGCCCTCCATCGTGCCGTCGGCCAGGATGATCGCCCGGTCGCCGGGGCGCGCCGAGCTCGGCTCCTGGGCGCGGACCACGGTGGCCTGCACGAAGGGCACCCCGCTCCGGGTCAGCTCCTCGACCCGGGTCGACATGGTGACGGTCATCGGGCTCCTCTCAGATCGGCGGGGTCGGGCGGCCCTGCATCGCGTCCCAGACCCGCGACGGCGTGAGCGGCATGTCGGCGTGCCGGATGCCGAACGGCTTGAGCGCGTCGACGACGGCGTTCACGACCGCCGGCGGCGAGCCGACGGTGGCCGACTCCCCCACGCCCTTCGCGCCGATCGGGTGGTGCGGCGACGGGGTGACGGTGTGGCCGGTCTCCCAGTGCGGCACCTCGAGCGCGGTCGGGATGAGGTAGTCCATCAGCGAGCCGCCGAGGCAGTTGCCCTCGTCGTCGAAGGCGATCATCTCCATCAGCGCCATGCCGACCCCGTCGGTGAGGCCGCCGTGCACCTGGCCCTCGATGATCATCGGGTTGATCCGGGTGCCGCAGTCGTCGACGGCGACGAAGCGACGGACCTTCACGGCCGCCGTCCCCGGGTCGATGTCGACCACGCAGATGTAGGCGCCGAACGGGTAGGTGAGGTTCTCCGGGTTGTAGCAGATCTGGGCCTCCAGGCCGCCCTCCACGCCGTCGGGCAGGTCGCCCGCGCCGTGCGCGCGCATCGCGATGTCCTGGATCGTCACGGACCGGCTCG
Source organism: Nocardioides sp. PD653-B2 (assembly GCF_002117935.1). Classification (GTDB taxonomy): domain Bacteria; phylum Actinomycetota; class Actinomycetes; order Propionibacteriales; family Nocardioidaceae; genus Nocardioides. The sequence continues at coordinate 11,714 of NZ_BDJE01000002.1, forward strand.
GGTCGCCCTTCACCGCGAAGGAGCCCTTCTGCCACTCGAGGTCGGCCACGGACACCTCGAGCATCCCCGAGGCGATGATCTGCGCCTTGTCGCGCACCTTGCGCGACACCAGCGCGGCCGCCGCACCGGAGACCGGGGTCGACCGGCTGCCGTAGGTGCCCAGCCCGAACGGCGTCTGGTCGGTGTCGCCGTTGATCACCTGGATGTCCGCGGGCGGGATGCCGATCTCCTCCGCGACGATCTGGGCGAACGTCGTCTCGTGGCCCTGGCCCTGGCTCATGCACGAGACCCGGAGCACGGCCTTGCCGGTCGGGTGGATCCGCAGCTCGCTGCCGTCGGCCATGCCGAGGCCCAGGATGTCCATGTCCTTGCGCGGACCGGCGCCGACGGCCTCGGTGAAGAACGCGACCCCGATGCCCATCAGCTCGCCGCGCTCGCGCTTCTCGGCCTGCTCGGCGCGCAGCTCGTCGTACCCCGCCATCTCGAGGGCGAGGTCGAGCGCGCGCTCGTACTCGCCGGAGTCGTAGACCCAGCCGGTCTTGGTCGTGTACGGGAACTGCTCCGGTTGGATGAAGTTCTGGCGCCGCAACTCGACCGGGTCCTTCTCGAGGTCGTAGGCGAGGCAGTCGACGAGCCGCTCGACCAGGTAGACCGCCTCGGTGATCCGGAAGGAGCAGGCGTACGCCACGCCACCGGGGGCCTTGTTCGTGTAGACGGCCGTCATGGAGCAGTACGCCGCCTCCAGGTCGTAGCTGCCCGTGAAGACGCCGAAGAAGCCGGCGGGGTACTTGGTCGGGGCGGCCGTGCCGTTGAAGGCGCCGTGGTCGGCGATCACGTGGGTCCGGATCGCGAGGATCTTGCCCTCCTTGGTGGCCGCGATCTCGCCGCGCATCACGTAGTCGCGCGCGAAGCCGGTGCTCACGAGGTTCTCCGAGCGGTCCTCCATCCACTTCACCGGCTTGCCGATCACCAGCGAGGCGACGATCGCGCAGACATAGCCCGGGTAGATCGGCACCTTGTTGCCGAACCCGCCGCCGATGTCGGGCGCGATCACCCGGATCTTGTGCTCGGGCAGCCCGGCGACCAACGCGTAGACGGTGCGGTGCGCGTGCGGCGCCTGGCTCGTCGTCCAGAGCGTCAGCTGGCCGCTGACCCGCTCGTAGTCGGCCACGCACCCGCAGGTCTCCATCGGCGCCGGGTGGACGCGCGGGTAGACGATGTCCTCCGTGACGACGACGTCGGCCCTCGCGAACACCGCGTCGGTGGCGGCCTTGTCGCCCGTCTCCCAGTCGAAGCAGTGGTTGTCGGTCTTGCCCTCGAGGTCGGTGCGGATCACCGGGGCGTCGGGCGCCAGCGCCGTCCGTACGTCGACGACCGGCGGCAGGATGTCGTACTCGACGTCGATCAGCTCGAGCGCGTCGCGCGCGGAGTAGCGGTCCTCGGCGACGACGAACGCCACCTCCTGGCCCTGGAACCGGACCTTGTCGGTGGCGAGCACGGCCTGCACGTCGTTCGAGAGCGTCGGCATCCAGGCCAGCCCCTGCGCGGCGAGGTCGGCTCCGGTGATGACCGCCTTGACCTTCGGGTGCGCCTGGGCCGCGGTCGTGTCGATGCTGACGATGGTGGCGTGCGCGACGGGTGAGCGCAGGATCGCGAGGTGCAGCATCCCCTTGAGCTGGAGGTCGTCGACGTACTTGCCCATGCCACGGATGAAGCGCGGGTCCTCCTTGCGGAGCATCCGGCCGTGGCCGACGGGGTGCTGGTCGTTGTCGGCATGGTCGAGGTCCTCGGGGGTGGCGGCGACGCCTTCGTCGAGGGTGGTCATGACTCGCTCCCCACGGTCTCGGCGTCGGCGTGGGCACCCGCTTCGTGGGCGGCTGCCCACTGCACGGACCGGACGATGGTGGTGTAGCCGGTGCAGCGGCAGATCTGCCCGGAGATGGCCTCGCGGATCGTCTGCTCGCTGGGGTCCGGGTCGCGGTCGAGGAGGGCGCGCGCGGTCATCAGCATGCCTGGCGTGCAGAATCCGCACTGCAGGCCGTGACAGCGCATGAACCCCTCCTGCACCGGGTCGAGCACGCCGTCCTGCTCGAGGCCCTCGACCGTGCGGACCTCGCGGCCGCCCGCCATCGCGGCCAGGACCGTGCAGGTCTTGACGGGCTCGCCGTCCATCCAGGCCACGCACGTCCCGCAGTTGCTCGTGTCGCACCCCCAGTGGGTGCCGGTGAGCCCGAGCTCGTCGCGCAGGAAGTGGACCAGGAGCATCCGGCCCTCGATCTCGCGCGTGACGGTCTCGCCGTTCACGCTCATGGTGACCTGCATGTCAGCCGTTCCTTCCCTGGTCGCCTGCTGCGCCTGCCTGGATCCGCTCGACCGAGAGCCGGAGCGTGCGTCGCGTGAGCTCGTCGGCCAGGTGCCGCTTGTAGTCGGCCGTGCCCCGGTTGTCGGTCACCGGGGAGCAGCTCTCCGCGGCGATCGCGCCGGCCCGGGCGTAGAGGTCCTCCGACGGCGCCTGACCCTGGAGTGCCTCGGAGATCGCCGGGATGCCGGTGGTGTTGGGACCGACCGCGGCCAGCCCGACCCGCGCGCCGGTGATCACGTCGCCGTCCATCCAGACGGCGGCGCCGGCCGAGGTGACCGCCCAGTCGCCGGCCCGGCGCTCGACCTTGGCGTAGGCGCTGGACCCGTGGGGCCGCACCGGGATCCGGATCTCGGTGAGGATCTCGCCGTGCTCGACCGCGGTCTCGTACGGGCCGCGGTGGAACTCGGCCATCGTGACCACCCGCTCGCCGCCACGGCCCCGGATGACACAGCTGGCGTCGAGGGTCGTGCACACCGCGGTCAGGTCCTCGGACGGGTCGGCCTGGCACAGGGAGCCGCCGATCGTCCCCCGGTTGCGCACGATCGGGTCCGCGATGACCTGCTCGGCGTCCGCGAAGATCGGGAACAGCGCCGCCAGCTCCGGCGACTCGAGCAGCTCGCGATGGCGCGTCATCGCCCCGATCCGGATCTCGTCGGTCCCGACCCGCACGTAGCCGAGCTCGTCGTGCAGGTCGTTGATGTCGATGACGTACTCGAGGTTGGCGAGCCGCAGCTTCATCATCGGGAGCAGGCTGTGCCCGCCCGCGATCAGCCGGGCCTCGTCACCGAGCCTCTCGAGCAGGTCGATGGCGTTGTCGACGCTGGTGGCCCGTTCGTACTCGAACGGCGCAGGTACTTGCATGGGGCGACCTCCCTGTGGCGCTGGTCACACGACTCTGTCCCTCGCCCGCGGAGCCGTCAACAGCCTCCTAAGCGCACCGTTAGGTGGGTCAGAACATGACGACGAGCAGGTACGCCATGGCGCCGGCCATCGCGATGTCGCAACAGGCGTCGAGGCGCGCCGGACCCGTGCTGCGCGCGGTGGTCACGAGCCGGACAGCCACCACGACCGCGAGCGCGACCAGCAGCGCGGCGAGCACCAGGTCGGGGACCACGATCCCGGTGCCGGCGGCGTCGGCGGCCCCCATCGACACGTGGTGGTGGCCGGCGCCCATGTCCATGCCCGAGCCCGTCGACATGTCCATCGGTGCGGCGGCGGTCGCGGTGGCCGTCGGGACCACCATCGCCACCATCGCGAGGCAGCCGACCGCGAGCACGGCGTACGACGTCCGGGTGGCGCGGCCGGCCAGCCGGAGCAGCGACCAGGCCAGGCCGACCGCGAAGACGACGAGCGAGGCGACCGACAGGGCGCGGCCGAACGGCGCCAGCAGCATCGCGACCATGCCGACGCCCATCAGCACGTGCCAGGCGTCGAGGTCGAGCCGGTGCTCGGGCCCCCGCAGGGCGGGGGTGAAGGCGCGCGCGAAGCAGTAGAGCACCACGACCGCCACGCAGGCGGCCAGCACACCGGCCATCGGGCGAGCATCGAGCCGGAGCGACCCCCGGTCAAGAGCGACCTCAGGCTTTGCTTAGCCCGCGCTGTTGTCGGCCGGGTCGTCGGACTCGACCGGAGGCAGCGGCGCCTTCTTCTTGGCGGACGGGTCGTAGAGCCCGGCCTCCTCGGCGGCCTCCGCCTTGCGGAGCTGCTTGACCAGGCTGAACCCGAGGAAGGCGACCGCGAGGACCAGCCCGATGAAGATCGCGAACGCCACCCACCCGGCCTTGACGTCCTCGTCCTCCGGCACGTCGTCGACCAGCGAGGTCACGAGGGGGAGGAGGTCGGGAAGGACGGTGAGGAGGTGCATGGGCCCAGTGTCTCAGGAGGGTGCGGTGATGCCGGCGAAGAGGTCGTCCTCCGGGGTCGGGGAGTCGACGTGGCTCACCACGAGCTCGAAGTCCTCGGTCGGCCAGATGTCGGCCTGGAGCTCGCGCGGGATCGCGAACCAGAAGCCGTCGGGGTCGATCTGGGTGGCGTGCGCGAGCAGCGCCTGGTCGCGGACGCCGAAGTAGTCGGCGCACGCCACCTTGGTCGTGACCCGGGCGTCCCACTCGGGCTCGTCCTTCCACTCCTTGAGCCGCTCGGCCCAGGGCGACTCGAGCCCGTGGGCGATCATCGCGTCGTGGATGGCCTGCATCCGGGGCTTGTTGAACGAGTGGTGGTAGTAGAGCTTGAGGACCTGCCACGGCTCCCCGAGCTCGGGGTAGCGCTCCGGGTCGGCCGCCGCCTCGAACGCCGCGACGCTGATCTCGTGGCACTTGATGTGGTCGGGGTGCGGGTAGCCGCCGCGCTCGTCGTACGTCGTCATGACGTGCGGGCGGAACTCGCGGATCACCCGGACCAGCGGCGCCATCGCCTCCTCGAGCGGGACCAGCGCGAAGCAGCCCTCCGGCAGCGGCGGCTTCGGGTCACCCTCGGGCCAGCCGGAGTCGACGAAGCCCAGCCAGTCCTGCCGGATGCCGAGGATGTCGCGCGCCCGCTCCATCTCCTGGCGGCGGATCTCGGTGATGTTCTCGAGGATGTCGGGGCGGTCCATCTTGGGGTTGAGGATCGACCCGCGCTCACCCCCGGTGCAGGTCGCGACGTGGACGTCGACGCCCTGGGCGACGTACATCGCGGTGCTCGCGGCGCCCTTGCTCGACTCGTCGTCGGGGTGGGCGTGGACATGCATGAGGCGAAGCCCGGCGCGGGGCTTCGTGGGGTGCTGCGTCACCCACCCATCCTAGATGTGTGGTCTCAGGAGCCGGACACGTGCGGTCCCGTGGCTGCCGCGGTCGAGCCGGTCGCCGTGGGCAGACGCAGGGGTGGGAGCATGAACCGGTGACCGCGCAGACCGACCTCGCCGACCGGTACGGCGCGCCCGAGCCCTGGCGGCGGGCGGCGCTGCTGGCCGCCTGCGTGGTCGTCGCGGCAGCGTTCCTGGGCTGGCTGGGCTGGACGACGTGGGCGCACTCGACCCCCGACGTCGACTCCGAGATCGTCGGCTACCGCGTCGTGGACGAGCACACCGCCGAGGCCACCGTCGACATCCGCCTGGAGAACTCCCAGGTCGTGGCGACCTGCACGCTGCGGGCCTACGCCGAGGACCACACCGTCGTGGGCGAGCTGTCGTTCACCCCCGAGTCGGGCGGACGGTCGGACCGCACCGTGCGCACCGAACGGCGGGCCACCTCGGTCGAGCTGCTCGGCTGCACCGCCCCCGGCCAGACCCGCCCCCGCTGACGCCTCGCCGGCCCGTCCACCGGAGACCACGTTCGCCGGACCTGCGATCTGGGCACCCAGTTGTTAGACTCGACGGTCTGATGTCCCGCAGGGTCGTCGAGGAAAGACGGCCCGGCGACCGACGCGCGTCCGTTTCCACGGCATTCCGGGCGGGACCGGCACCACACCGGCGGAGGAGATCCGTCGTACCGAAACGTATGCAGGAGTACCCGATGACGCAGTCCACCGAGCACGGCACCGTCTGGCTGACCCAGGACGCCTACGACAAGCTGACCGCGGAGGTGGCCAACCTCAAGGGTCCGGTGCGCCAGGAGATCATCGCGCGGATCAGCGCGGCCCGCGACGAGGGCGACCTCAAGGAGAACGGCGGCTACCACGCCGCCCGCGAGGAGCAGGGCAAGCTCGAGGGCCGGATCCGCCAGCTCGAGGACATGCTCGAGCGCGCCGAGGTCGGCGAGACCCCGGCCGACGACGGCACCGTCTCGCCCGGCATGAAGGTCACCTACAAGTTCGTGGGTGACGACGACGAGGACGCCGAGACGTTCCTGCTCGGTGCCCGCGAGATGGAGGACTCCGCGGAGGGCCTCAAGGTCTACTCCCCGCAGTCCCCGCTCGGCTCGGCCATCATCGGCCACCAGAAGGGCGAGACGGTCGCCTACGAGGCGCCGAACGGCAAGGAGCTCCAGGTCGTCATCGTCGACGCGGTGCCCTTCACGGGCTGACCAGATCTGCCGAGTCGGCGCCAGTTTCCGGAAACTGGCGCCGACTCGACGCATTTCAGCGGGAAACTGGCGCCGACTCGGCTAGTCCACGACGCGGTAGCCGCGCTCGTGGAGGCGAGCCAGCAGCAGCTGGGTGTGCGGCTCGCCGCGGGTCTCGAGCTGCAGGTGCACCTCGACCTCGTCGAGGTGCAGGGTCGGCGAGATCCGCTCGTGGACGACCTCGAGCACGTTGCCGCCGACCTCGCTGATGTCGGTGAGCAGCTGCGCCAGGCCGCCCGGGAGGTCGGGGATGCAGACGTGCAGGTTGAGGAAGCGACCCGCGGCCGCCATGCCGTGCCGGATCACCTTGCCCAGCAGGAGCGGGTCGATGTTGCCGCCCGAGAGCACCGCGACGGCGGGTGTCTCGAACCGCGTCGGGTCGTCGAGCACGGCGGCCACCGCGGCGGCGCCGGCCGGCTCGACGAGCATCTTGGCCCGCTCGAGCACGGCGAGCACCGCCCGTGCGAGCGAGTCCTCCGAGACGGTGACGATGTCGTCGACGTGGTCGCGTACGGCGGCGAAGGTGATCTGGCCGGGCAGCCCGACCGCGATGCCGTCGGCCATCGTGGTCATCGACTCCAGGGCGACCGGCGCGCCCTGTGCGAGCGACGCGGGATAGGCAGCGGCACCCTCGGCCTGGACGCCGATGACCCGGACGTCGGGCCGCAGCGACTTCACCGCGATGGCGATGCCGGCCAGCAGTCCCCCGCCGCCGGTCGGCACGAGCACGGTCTGCACGTCGGGCGCCTGCTCGAGGATCTCGAGGCCGGCCGTCCCCTGACCGGCGACGATGTCGACATGGTCGAAGGGATGGATCAGCACCGCGCCGGTGCGGTCGGCGAAGGCCTTCGCCTCGACGAGCGCGTCCTCGAGGTAGCGGCCGTGGAAGGTCACGTCGGCGCCGTACCCCCGGGTCGCCTTCTCCTTCGGGATCGGGGCGCCCTCGGGCATGAAGATGGTGGCCTGGATGCCGAGCATCTGGGCGGCCAGCGCCACGCCCTGGGCGTGGTTGCCGGCGGAGGCGGCGACGACGCCGTGCGCGCGCTCCTCGGGTGAGAGCCGGGAGATGCGCAGGTAGGCGCCGCGAGCCTTGAACGAGCCGGTGCGCTGGAGGTTCTCACACTTGAGGGACACCGGTCCGCCGGCGAGCGCGGAGAGCCAGCGCGACTCCTCCATGGGGGTGTTGATCGCCACGCCGGCCAGGACCCGGCGGGCCTCCTCGATGTCGGCGAGGCCGACGGTCGGCACGTCACTCATCACGCACGCCGTCGTCCGGGACCTCCACGGTCTCGCCGGTCTCCTCGTAGTCCTCCGCGAGCTCCTCGACCGGATCGTCCCCGGGGCTGGTGTACGCCGCCAGGTGCTGGACCACCGCGTTGAGCGCGGCGGCGATCGGGACGGCGACCAGGGCGCCGGCGATGCCACCCACCAAGATGCCGGTCGCGATCGCGAGGATGACCGCGAGCGGGTGCACCGAGACCCAGCGGCCCATCAGGAACGGCTGCAGCACGTGCGCCTCGAGCTGCTGGACGCCGATGATGATCGCGAGCATCAGCAGGGCGGTGATCGGACCGTTGGCCACCAGGGCCACCAGCACCGCGACGGTCCCGGCGACGGTGGCACCGACCAGCGGGACGAACGCGCCGAGGAAGACGAGCACGCCGATCGCGAGCACGAACGGCACGCCGATGACCGCCGCGCCCACCGCGATCCCGAGGGCGTCGACGGCGGCCACGATGACCGTGGCGCGGACGAACTGGGTGAGCGAGATCCAGGCGACCCGGCCCGAGCTGTCGACGTGGCCGCGCGCGGCCCGCGGCGAGAGCCGGACGATCCAGGCCCAGATGCGCGCGCCGTCGGCGAGGAAGAAGTAGGTCGAGAACAGCACGATGAAGAGGCCCGTGAACACGTGCCCCACCGCTGAGCTCACCTCGGTGATCCGGCCGACGACCTTCCCGCCCTCCGACTGCTGGGAGATCGCGGCCTGCGCCCGGTCGATGTAGTCGTTGATCTGCGAGTCGCTGGCGTGCAGCGGGCCGTCGCGCAGCCAGTCCTTGATCTCGCCGAGGCCGGCGACGGTCTGGTCGGCGAGGTCGGTCGCGCCGGTGGCGATCTGCTGGCCCGCGAGGGTGAGCAGCAGGCCGACCAGGGCGATGCCCGCGATCACCACCCCGAGCGCGGCCATCCCCCGTGGGATGCCGACCCGCGCCAGCGCGTCGACGACCGGGACGACGAGGGCGGTGATGAGCAGCGCGATGACCACCGGGAGCACGACCTCGGACAGGAACCCGATCGCCAGGAAGATCACCGCGCCGGCTCCGACGATGACCAGGAACCGCCAGGCCCACGCGGCGGCCATCTCGACGCCTGCGGGCACCGACGACGAGGCGGACGGTGGCGCCTCGGCGACCACCAGCGGCATGGTGAGCTGCGCCTGGCGCTCGTCGCGGAGCTGGGCCCACTGGTGCGCGAGCCGGCGAGCGAGGCGTTCCTCGCTCTCGACAGCCCCCTCCACGGGACGCTCGCGGCGACGAACGCCCGGGAGCCGGCGACGGCTCCGGCCTTGCGCGGTGGAGTCGTCTTCGGGGACGCTCGCGCCGTCCGGTCCGCCAGCCTCGTTGCTCACGCGGGACAGGCTATACAGCGGGCCCGTCGACCAGGGTCAGCGCCAGCCGGTACGCCGCCTCGGGGTGCTCGGCGGCGAGCAGACCGGCGGCCGCCAGCACGTAGTCGGTGTCGACGACGACCAGCGGGCGGCGCGGCAGCTGCCAGCCGCCCTCGACGTCCGCGCCGGTGCTGCCGGCGAGCACCCGTTCGGCGACCCCGGGGCGGCCGTTGCGCAGCACGCCGCCCGACCCGACGAGCAGGTCGACCTCGCGCAGGTCCTTGCCGGTGCGCTCGACGACCCGTCCCTCCGGACTGACGACGACCTTCGACCGGCCGGCGTGCCGGCGCAGCGCGAGCCCCACGGCCGCCCGCGCGATCGCCTCGTCGGCGTCCCGCTCGGCGTCGTCCTCGGGGAGGTACGCCGGGTCCTCGTGACGGCGACGAGCGGCCTCCGCCAGCTCGGGGAGATCCGCGGCCTCGACCGTGCTCACCGCCGACCAGCGCATGCCGAGGTCGCCCTCGACCGTACGGGTGACCCGGGTCGTGGCGACGACCTCGCGGCCGATCGAGTCGGGGTCGAGCTCGACCACCGAGTGCACGTCGGTCGTCGCTCCCCCGACGTCGACGACGACGACGTCGCCGCCACCCCGGGCGAGCAGCTCGACACCGGTCAGCACGACGTCCGGCGTCGCGCCGCGCACCATCGTCGTGAATTCGGCGCGCGCACTGAGGTGTTTGCCGCCGATCACGTGGGCCAGGAACACCTCCCGGATGGCGGCGCGGGCGGACTCGGGCGCGAGCACGCCGATCGTGGGGACGACGTTGTCGGCGAGCACGTGCGGCACGTCGCCGAGGATCGCACCGACCTCGGCCCGCGCCTCGACGTTGCCGGCGACCACGACGGAGCCGGTCCAGCCGGACTCGACGAGGTCACGCGCGGCCTGCAGCAGCACCTCGCTGTTGCCTCCGTCGGTGCCGCCGGTCAGCAGCACCACGTCGGGGCCGCCCAACCGGGCGACGTCGCCGCCGGAGGCCACCGCGACGACCGAGACGACCTTGCCGCCGCTGCTCAACGCGACCCGGCGACCGGCCTCGGCGGTGACCAGCTCCTCGTTGCCGACGACCGCGATCCGCAGCCCGCCGCCGGCGCTCGAACAGGCCAGCACCTCGGCGCCGGCCGCGCGGGGGTCCTGGCGGACCAGCTCGGCGAGGCACGCGTCGTACCCGTCGAGGACGTCGCCCCTGCCGTCGGACCCCGGGATCGTCGTCGGGTGGGACGCGGAGGCGACGATCCGGCCGGTGGTCAGGTCGACCAGGGCGGCCTTGGTGAACGTGGAGCCGAAGTCGACGCAGACTGCGTCAGTCGAGGGCACGTTCGAGGTCCGCGATGAGGTCGTCCGCGGTCTCGATGCCCACGCTGAGCCGGACCAGGTCGCTCGGGACCTCGAGGTCGGTGCCGGCGACGCTGGCGTGGGTCATCCGGCCCGGGTGCTCGATCAGCGACTCGACCCCGCCGAGGGACTCGCCGAGCGTGAAGACCTCGGTGCGCTCGCAGACGGCCAGTGCCTGCGACTCGCCGCCGTTGACCCGGAAGGACACCATGCCGCCGAAGCGCCTCATCTGGCGCTGCGCGACCTCGTGGCCGGGGTGCGTCTCGAGGCCCGGGTAGATCACGTCACCGACGGCCGGGTGCGACGTCAGGAAGTCGACGACCCTCTCGGCGTTGTCGCAGTGCCGCTCCATCCGCAGCGCCAGCGTCTTGAGCCCGCGCAGGGTGAGCCAGGCGTCGAACGGCCCGGCCACGGCGCCGATGGCGTTCTGGTGGAAGGTCAGCTTCTCGGCGAGGTCGAGGTCCTTGACGACGAGGGCGCCGCCGACCACGTCGGAGTGGCCGCCGCAGTACTTCGTGGTCGAGTGGACGACCACGTCGGCGCCGAGGGTGAGCGGCTGCTGGAGGTACGGCGACGCGAACGTGTTGTCGACGACGAGCAGCGCACCCGCGTCGTGGGTGACCGCCGCGAGGGCCTCGATGTCGCCGATGTTGAGGAGCGGGTTGGTCGGCGTCTCGACCCAGACGAGCTTCGTCTCCCCGGGCCGGATCGCCGCGGCGACGCGGTCGACGTCGGAGACCGGCGCCGGGCTGTGCCCGAGGCCCCAGACCTGCTCGACCTTGTCGAAGAGGCGGAACGTGCCGCCGTACGCGTCGTCCGGGATCACCACGTGGTCGCCCGGCCGGCACAGGGCGCGGACCAGGGTGTCCTCGGCGGCCAGGCCGGAGGCGAACGCGAAGCCGCGCTCGCCCTCCTCCAGGGCCGCGATGTTGCCCTCGAGGGCGGTGCGGGTCGGGTTCGCCGAGCGGCTGTACTCGTAGCCGCCGCGCAGGCCACCGACCCCGTCCTGCTTGTAGGTGCTGGTCGCGTAGATGGGCGGGATCACCGCGCCGGTCGCCGCGTCGGGCTCGTACCCCGCGTGGATCGCACGCGTCTCGAAGCCGGCCTTGTTCCTGTGCTGCTGAGCGCTCATGGCGTCGAGGCTATCGGGGTACGAGGCGACGGGTGATGCGGGCGACTCCCCAGCGGCCCGGCCACGGGAACGCCACGCTCACCGGCGGTGTTGGAGACTGTGCAACGTCCCTCCGAACGAAGGAGAACCCGTGTTCCTCACCCGCAAGGCCCAGATGGTCGCCCCCGAGCAGACCCTGAAGGGTCGCAGCGAGCGCAACTTCCCGCTCTCCGAGAAGCACCGCGTGCTCGACGCGCCTCTCGTCACCGACGAGGTGCCCGAGGGCTACGAGGTGGCCTTCTTCGGTCTCGGCTGCTTCTGGGGCGCCGAGGAGATCTACTGGCAGCTGCCGGGGGTCTGGTCGACCTCCGTCGGGTACGCCGGCGGCACCACGCCGCACCCGTCGTACGAGGAGGTCTGCTCCGGTGCGACCAACCACACCGAGGCCGTCCGGATCGTCTTCGACCCCTCCGTCGTCTCGTACGCCGACCTCGTGAAGAAGTTCTTCGAGGTCCACGACCCGACCCAGGGCTACCGCCAGGGCAACGACATCGGCACGCAGTACCGCTCGGCGATCTATTTCACCACCCCCGAGCAGGAGCAGACCGCCCGTGAGCTCACCCGGGTGTACGGCGACGAGCTCGCCCGCCGCCGCCTGGGCGACATCACCACCGAGGTGCGGGAGGCCCCGACGTACTACTACGCCGAGGACCACCACCAGCAGTACCTGGCTAAGCACGTAAATGGTTACAGATGCCACTCGAACACCGGGGTCAGGTTCCCGGCGACCTCATGACCCGCACCGATGACGGCTCGGCTGCCCGTCAGGCTCGCGTTCGCCTTAGCACCTAGCACTGGCTCGACGCTGGCATTGCTCGACCGCGATGTCGCCGATATCCCGGATCAACTTGCTCAGACGTCCCGGTACGTCGGCAACAGGGTCGGATCAGTATCAGCGTATTGCTCGGCAAGGTCCACCGCGATCTCGCGTAGGCGGTCGCTTTGAGCTCGCCGATCCGGGTCGGCGGAGAGCGAAGCGATCTGCAGTTCGATGCCGGAGATCGAGCGAAAGCCTCGGCCGGGTGGGGCGTCCTCCGGAAGGTCGTTGGGATCCAGCCCGAGCTGGCGGTAGGCGGCGCGGTCAGCCAAAGGCAGAGCGATGTAATCGCCGACGACAGCACGCATGGCGCTCGCGAGAAGGTCCTGGCCGCCGGTGACGATCGAGTAGATCCCGACGGCAGGACCTTCACGCAGCAGCCGCATGAGCGTCTCGGCATTGGCGCCGGCGTCATCGGACTGGCCGATGCCACCGCACACATCCTTCCAGCGGTCCACGAGCACGAGAATGTGCGGCATCCGGTCCGCGGCGCTCATGGCCGAGCGTTGCTCGCGGATAGTGGCGAAGCGGCCCGATGCCAATCGGCGCCGACGGGTGTCGAGCTCTTTGGACAGGCGGTTTAGCAGTTGACGTGCGCGGGCGTGCTCGCCGCGGGTGACTACCGCGCCGCAGTGCGGCAGGCCGCTCATAGCCAGCAGCGATCCGGCCCCACCATCGAAGACGTAGAGGTGCACGTCCGCTGGACTCGTGGACCGGGCGACGGCCGCGGCAACCGTCACTAGCGCCGTAGACCGCCCCGTCCGGGCGCTACCCACGATAGCGAGCGTGGAGAAGTTGTCGAGGTCGATCGTCGCCACGCGTTGCCGCTGGAGTGAAGGGAGGTCCTCTAGAGCGAATGGAACGGGTGGGATGGTCGACCTCGTGGGCGTGCGCGGCAATAGGTCGCCCAAGAGCACCACGGAAGCCAGCGATGGCAGGACCGGACGCCTGGGTCGCTCCAGCGCCAGCTTGTCGTATGCCTCGTTGATCGCGCGAACGATCTGTCGGTCATCACTCGGGCCACCACCGTCGAACTCATCGACGCCGCCAGATTCCCCGTTGTTGAGTCGGGCGATCTGGATCCCGATGAGTCCACTGTGGCCAAGACGAGCGAAACCTCGCCCCGGAGCCGTGCTTGAGACGTGGGATGCGTCTGGCACGCCGATGACGTCGACGCTGTCTTCCACAGTCGAAAGGCGGAGCGCGATCCGGATATTGGTGTTGGCAAGGATCTCAGGTGACAACGCCCCGGCGGGCCGCTGTGTGCCCAGCACAAGGTGGATCCCGAGTGACCGTCCTCTGGACGCGACGGCAACGAGGCCAGACACGACCTCAGGGACCTCCGCCATAAGGCTGGCGAACTCGTCGATGACGATGACGAGGCGAGGCATGGCATCCAAGTTCGCGTTGAGCGATTGGAGACGGCCGTAGTCCTCGATGTCCTTGGCCTGCGCGTCAGCAAGTATCTGCTCCCGGCGAACGAGCTCGGCCCCAAGGGACGTCAAGATGCGACTACTCGCATGTCGATCGATGTCCGTTAGCAGTCCTACCGTGTGTGGCAGCACCACGCAGTCCTGGAACGCGGACCCGCCTTTGTAATCCACAAGCAGGAACGTGATCTGGTCGGGCCGATTGACGCTCGCTAAGGACAACACCAAGGTCTGGAGCAGTTGCGACTTCCCCGAGCCCGTTGTTCCGGCAACAAGGGCGTGCGGGCCGTCTTTGCGAAGATCCAGGGTGAAAGGGCCAACAGGAGTCGTGCCGATCACAGCGGCCGTGGACGACAGTCCGGTACGCCAGCGACCCTCAACGGCGTCCACAGAGGGCCACCCGGGGCCGAGCAGATCCACGAGGCGCGCCGATTGCGGTGGGCCTGTGTCGGGACGCCGCTCGGCTAGCTTCGGACCGTGATCGGCTTCCGGGGAACCCGTCGGAACGCGGCGGACGGCCTCGACACGTGCACGCGCGAAGGCCGCGAGCCAGCCGTTCGCGGTGATTGTCAGCATTGTCCAGTCAGTCGACTCGGGGTCGGGCTCCTCGACCAGAAGATTGGCCTGCACCAGCGACTGCATGTGGCGGCGCGTCTGGAGATCGTCGAAGGCCACGCCTAGGGTGCCGCCACCGTCGCGAACCTGGTCGAAGACAAGCCAGGACTCCGAGTCCTCGGGCGGTGCCTCGGCGAGGACCTCGTCAGCCCGTTCGCCGAGCCACGCTTGAAAGTAGAGCGGCCTCTCCTCGTCGGTAGGCGTCGCCACGTCGGTGCCGATGAACTCACCAAAATAGAACTGCGCGAACTGCTGGGCCACGTTTAGAGAATCGCGCAGGTTGAGTCCGAGTGTCCGGTATAGGTATCGGAAGTCCTCCGGCTGGACCGGAGGGTGAGCATTGGTGGTCCCCCAATAGTCCAACCGCCGGCGAATCGACTCCACGCTCTCCTCAACAGTGAGGGGTTCAAGCCTGACGGGCTGGTCGATGAAGCCGCTCAGCCGCCGCGAGCGCAGACCACTGGCGACTCCTCGTGACCCGATGAACACCCAGCGGATGGCAGGGACCTCAAACAATGTGCTCCGCAAGGCCTCCAACGCGCTGCGGGCAGCGTCTGCAGACCCGCTGAGTTCGAGGTTGTCGAGGATGCAGATCACCCCACCCGACGCCGTTGACGGGAAGAGCGTCACAAGCGCCTGGCGGACAAGGGCTACAAATCCGCTCTCCCCAAAGGCTGTGGTCGTGTTCAGCGCACGTGCGCCACCACCGCCGAAGCCGAGGGCGGTAGCCGACCCCGACGTGAGAGTGGTCGGAGCACTCAGCCAATCGCTGAGTCCGTGGAGGTCGGGAGGCTGGAGTCCCGCGAGTTCGATGTCACGACGATTCGAAATCAAGGCGCTGGCGATATTGCGCCATACGTCTAGCTCGAAGTCATACGGGTCGTCCTTGAGTTGCATCGGGGCCGCGATCGGAACGAAGAGTGTTCCGGCGCCGGCGGCGCGTCCACGCCGGAACATGTCGAAGGCAGCGACCTGTGCCAGGCTGGTCTTGCCGACTCCGGCCTCTCCCACGATCAAGACGTGGGATCCACCCGAGCCCAGGCCCAGTTGTACGCGACGACGCTCGGACACCCGCCCGTGGAAGAGCGCGACGCCCTCCTCGCTGCCCGGGAGGTAGCGCTGGTCGTAGGGGTTGCCGGTGAACCCTAGTTCCGTCCAGATGCTGAAGTCACCGACCACGCCATCTCCTAACCAAGGAGGACCACCGGATATACCGGCATCGTCGTGATCCGACGCGGTCGTCCGCTATCGATCGGATCCGGCACGCCGAAGACTAGCGTGGGGTCCTCCAAGACACGAGAGCTCTCGCGCGAGGTCAGTGGGACTACCGAAACTCATTCTGAAGACCGGCTTAGATGGCGGGCCTTGCCATGACCTGTCGCGTACAAGACGAGGACGGCTGGATCTCGGCGAGTTGGACGTCTGAACCGGCTTCCGATCGCGGCGGCTACTACGTGCACAACAATCAGCAGTACCTCGCGAAGAACCCGTTCGGCTACCGCTGCCACTCCAACACCGGAGTGAAGTTCCCCGCGACCGCCTGACCCCTCGCACGATGGGCCCCACGCTGAGCGTGGGGCCCATCGTCGTTCTCTCCTGCGGGTGCGTCGCGACGGAGCACACCGGGCACGCAGGCGCCCGGAAACTTTCTGCGATACCTGTCGTGCCCACCGCTGCCCGTTCGTAGCGTGGGTAGAGACGGACAACGAGTCCGCGTGAGCAAGGGAGCCGACATGCCGCAGTACCTCCTCTACTTCAACCAGCAGTGGGTCGGCGACCACTCCGAGGAGTGGTTCCGCGGGCGCGTGCAGCCCGCGATGGCGGTGGTGGACGAGATGAAGGAGGCCGGCGTCTACGTCTTCGCCGGCGGGCTCGAGGAGGGCGGCCCGGTCTACAGCGCCGACCCCACCGGAGGCGAGGTGCTGGTCACCGACGGGCCGTTCGTCGAGTCCAAGGAGCTCCTCGGTGGCTTCGCCGTCGTGGACGTGCCCGACGACGAGAGCGCGAAGATGTGGGCGGGCAGGATCGCGGAGGGCTGTGGCTGGCCCCACGAGGTCCGGCGGTTCGGGCAGGTCCCCGACATCGCCCCTACGCCCTGACGGGCTCCATCGCCTCGGCGGTCAGCGTGACCGACCGCAGCCGGTCCTCCGACGAGCGTGCCTGGTGGGCGGTGATCAGCTCGTCGGCCCCGACCTTGTCGCGGAAGCCCTCCAGGTAGGCCGCCACCTCCGGGGGGGTGCCGACCGCGGCGTAGACCAGCATCTGGTCGACGTGCTGGCCGGCGCCCTGCCGCAGCAGCTCGTCGGCCTGCTCGTCGGTGAGGTCCTGCCCGCGGCCGAAGAGGCCGACCGCGAAGGTCCGGCGTGCGGCGTCGAAGCTCTCCTGCGCCTGGGCGGTCGTGTCGGCGGCGACCACGTTGACACCGGCGATGACGTACGGCGCGTCGAGCTGCTCGGAGGGCTTGAACTCGCGCCGGTACGTCGCGACCGCGGCTTCGAGCGCCTGCGGGGCGAAGTGGCTGGCGAACGCGTACGGCAGGCCGAGCGCCGCGGCCAGCTGCGCGCCGAACAGCGACGAGCCGAGGATGTAGAGCGGCACGTGGGACCCCTTGCCGGGGATCGCGTTGACGCCGGGCACCCGGGTGTCGCCCGCCAGGTAGGCCTGCAGCTCGAGCACGTCCTGCGGGAACCGCTCGGACGACTGCGGGTCGCGGCGCAGCGCGTACATGGTGTTCTGGTCCGAGCCGGGCGCCCGGCCCAGCCCCAGGTCGATCCGGCCGGGGTACATCGCCTCGAGGGTGCCGAACTGCTCGGCGATCGTGAGCGGCGCGTGGTTGGGCAGCATCACCCCGCCGGCGCCGAGCCGGATGGTCGAGGTCTGCGCCCCGACGTGGGAGATCAGCACGCTGGTCGCCGACGAGGCGATGCGGTCCATGTTGTGGTGCTCGGCGTACCAGACCCGGCGGTAGCCGTCCTCCTCCGCGCGCTGGGCGAGGGCGACGCTGGCCGAGATGCTGTCGCCGACGCTCTGGCCGCGGGTGATCGGGGCGAGGTCGAGGATGGAGAGCGGGATGCGCATGTGGTCCTTCCGGAGGAGTCGGTCATCTGGACAACACCCGCGGCCGCGGAGTCCATCCCGATGAGGCTCGTTGGATGCGTCGGGGAGACTGGTGACGTGACCGAGCTCCCCCGCAAGGCAGCCGCCCGGACGGCCAGGCTGGCCGCCCTGCCCCTGGGGTACGCCGGGCGCAGCGCGCTCGGCCTCGGCAGGCGGATCGGCGGCCAGTCCGCCGAGGCCGTGATGTCCGACATCCAGCAGCGCACCGCGGAGCAGCTCTTCCGCACCCTGGGCGAGCTCAAGGGCGGGGCGATGAAGTTCGGACAGGCGCTGTCGGTGCTCGAGGCCGCCCTGCCCGAGGAGATCGCCGGCCCCTACCGCGAGCAGCTGACCAGGCTGCAGGACTCCGCTCCCCCGATGCCGACCCAGGAGGTCCGCGACGCGCTGGCCCGCGACCTGGGACCCGACTGGAAGGAGCAGCTGGTCTGGCTCGACGGGGGCCCGACCGCGGCCGCGTCCATCGGCCAGGTGCACCGGGGCCGGTGGCACGACGGGCGCGAGGTCGCCGTGAAGGTGCAGTACCCCGGCGCGGGCGACGCGCTGCGCTCCGACCTGCGCCAGCTCTCCCGGCTGGCCCGGACGATGGGCAGCCTGGTCCCCGGGATCGACGTCAAGCCGCTGATCGCGGAGATGCAGGCACGCACCGAGGAGGAGCTGGACTACCGGCTCGAGGCCGAGGCCCAGCGCACCTTCGCCGCGGCGTTCCGCGACGACCCGGACTTCGTGGTGCCGGACGTCGTCGCCGCCGGCGACACGACGCTGATCACCGAGTGGATGGAGTCGACGTCGTCGCTGGCCGCGGTCATCGCGTCCGGCACGCAGGAGGAGCGCGACCACTACGGCGAGCTCTTCGTCCGGTTCCTCGTCGAGGGCCCGGCGCGCACCGGGATGCTGCACGCCGACCCGCACCCGGGGAACTTCCGGATCCTGCCCACCGAGGACGGGAGCCCCGGCCCGATGGGCGTCCTCGACTTCGGCGCCGTCGCCCGTCTGCCCGAGGGCGCCCTCCCCCTGGCGATGGGCTCGCTGATCCGGATCGCCGCCATCGAGGACGACCAGACGTTGCTCGCCGGACTGCGCGAGGAGGGCTTCATCAAGGACCGCGTGACCATCGACCCGGCGCTGCTCCTCGACTACCTGTCGCCGTTCGTGGAGCCGACGCAGGCCGAGCGGTTCCAGTTCTCGCGGGAGTGGATGCAGTCGCAGTTCCAACGGGTCAACAACCCGCGCGACCCGGCGTACACGCTGGCCCTCAAGATCAACCTGCCCCCGTCGTACCTGCTCATCCACCGCACCTGGCTGGGCGCCGTCGGCATCCTGAGCCAGCTGGGCGCGGAGGTGCCGTTCCGCCAGATCCTCACCGACTGGCTGCCGGGCTTCGCCGACCCGCTCTGACGATTGCGCGCGTCGGCGGCCGGGGGCACCCTGAGGGTGGACCAGGAGGTGCCCATGTCACTGACCGACAACGCGGTCGCGGTGATGCTCCCCGTCGGGGACACCACGCGCGCCCAGGAGTTCTACGAGAAGCGGCTCGGGCTTCCCTACGACGGCACGAGCCCTGCCGGCGAGCTCAGGTTCCGCATCGCCGGCGGCAACCACCTGGCGTTGCGCCCCTTCCCGGAGGTGCATCCCTCGCCCAACACGGCGCTCAGCTTCGAGGTGTCCGACATCGCGTCCGAGATCGCCGACCTGACGTCGCGCGGGGTGACGTTCGAGGACTACGACCTGCCGGGCTTCGCGACGGTCGACCACGTCTTCGACGACGGCGCGGTGAAGGCGGCGTGGTTCCTCGACCCCGACGGCAACATCCTCTGCCTGCACCAGCCGCTCTGAGAGAGGGGCGGGGTCACTCCCCGACGGTGCCGTCGATCGACTCGCGGATCAGGTCGGCGTGGCCGTTGTGGCGCGCGTACTCCTCCACCAGGTGGGTGAGGATCCAGCGCAGCGAGAACGGCGCGCCGGTGCGGCCGCTCCGGACGGAGAGCTGGTCGAGGCCGGCCGCGGCGTGGACGATCCGGTCCGACTCCGCGATCTCGGCCGCGAGCAGGGCGAGCAGCTCCTCGGGGGTGTCGTCGACGGCGCTGTGCCAGTCCCAGTCGGCGTCGGCCTCCCAGTCGACGGACGCCCACGGCTCGCCGTAGTCCTCGCCCAGGAGGATGCACCGGAACCACCAGTGCTCGACGAACGCGAGGTGCTTGACCATCCCGCCGAGCGTCATCGTCGACGGTGCGAGCGTCTGGTCGAGCTGGGCGCCGGTGAGACCGGCGACCTTCAGCCGCAGGGTGTCGCGGTGGTAGCCGAGGAAGCCCAGCAGGGTGGCGCGCTCGTCGCCGTCGAGGGGCGGGGCGACGCGGTCGACGCTCATGGGGCCCGGTCCGTGATGCAGTACGGCGTCCCGACCGGGTCGGTCAGCACGGTCCAGTCGTCGTGCACCCGGACCACGCGGGCACCGAGCCCCACGTGGCGCGCGGTCTCGGCGTCGCGGTCGTCGCAGGCGAGGTCGAGGTGGGCGCTCACCTGGTCGCCGGGGTCGGCGAGTCGCTGGACCAGCCAGCGCAGCGGGAGGCCGTCGGGCGGCAGCAGCCGCGCGAACTCGGGCTCCTCGAGCGACCGGAGGTCCCAGCCGGTGAGGTGCTGCCAGAACGCGAGCTCGGCGTCGTACACCTGCGGCGGCAGGTCGAGGCAGACCTGGTCGACCTGGGACCGGGTGCCGTCGGGCCAGGTCGCCGGCCGCGGGCGCACCGACGCCTCGTGGCGCACGAAGCAGAACGTGAAGCCCCCCGGGCGAGCGGACCACGACGTAGCCCGACTCGTGCCGCACCAGCACGTGGGCGCCGAGCTCGACCGCCGCCTCCGCGGCGACCACCGGGTGGTCGACGTGGAGGTCGAGGTGGATCCGGCCGGGACCGTCGGCCAGTCGCTGCACGCGCAGGTAGTCGTCGCCGTCGGGCGGCACCAGGGTGGCGAACTCGCCGTCGAGGCCGCGCGTCGGCGACAGCGTGAAGCCGGTGACGCCCTGCCAGAACTCGACCCCGCGCTCGAAGCCGTCGGGCGGCAGGTCGAGGAAGGCGCTGACCCAGTACGGCGTCGTCGTCATCGGGGTGACTATGCCACCGCCTTGTGCAGGACGGCGCCCGTCGGCGTGATCACGACGTCGTCGCCCTCGACCACGGCGGTGCCGTCGACGAGCAGCGACATGCCGG
The DNA here is from genome assembly GCF_002117935.1 of Nocardioides sp. PD653-B2. Taxonomy (GTDB): domain Bacteria; phylum Actinomycetota; class Actinomycetes; order Propionibacteriales; family Nocardioidaceae; genus Nocardioides. The sequence goes on from NZ_BDJE01000002.1 coordinate 32,467, forward strand.
ACTCCGTCAGCGGGGGGAAGAGCAGCGTGACCGTGGGGTTCGCGGCGACGTTGGCGACCGAGCCGCGACCCGGCGTGGGGACCCGCAGCCCGTCGTCCTCGGGCCGGGCCCGCGCCGAGACCGCCTTGACCACGCCGTCCTTCGAGGTGAGCAGGTAGCCGCGGCCGAACTCGGCGAGCTGCGCGGGGAGGTCGGCGAGGTCGACGAGAGCGCTCATGGGGTGAGGCTATCGACCCAGCGCTCTCCCACCACCTGGGTTTCCGCGGTGCCGCCGGTGAGCTCGGCCAGCAGCGCGGCGAGGCGCGGCTCGTCCGCGGGTGTCACGCCGAGAGTGAGCCGGACACCGGCGGCGTACGTCGTGTCGAGCACCGCGATCCCGCGCGAGCGCAGCTCGCTCTCGATCCGGCCGGCGTCGGCGTGGTCGAGCGCGAGGAGGTGCTCGCGCACGAGGGATCGGCGCAGCGTCCCGGCCTCGTCGAGGGCTGCGCGCACGGCGTCGCCGTACGCGCGTACCAGGCCGCCGGCGCCGAGGAGGGTCCCGCCGAACCACCGCGTGACGACCGCGACGACGTCGCTCACCCCGGCTCCCCGGAGCACCTCGAGCATCGGGGCCCCCGCGGTGCCGGCCGGCTCCCCGTCGTCGGAGGACCGCTCGACGGTGCCGTCGTGGATCCTGAAGGCGGAGCAGTGGTGCCGCGCGTCCCAGTGCACCTTGCGGAGCTGCTCGACCGCGGCCCGGGCCTCCGCCTCGCCGTCGACACGCTCGAGGGTGCAGAGGAAGCGTGAGCGCTTGACCTCGATCTCGGCCTCGCCGTCGCGCGCGATCGTGAGGTAGCTGCTCATGACCACAGCCCGAGCACGTCGCCGCCGATCCGGACGATGAACGCCGAGACGACCACGATGAAGAAGATCCGCACGAACGTCGTGCCGCGCGACACCGCGGTCCGCGCCCCGAGGTAGCCGCCGACGATGTTGCAGACGCCCATCACGATCGCGACCTTCCAGAGCACGGCCCCCTGCGGGAGGAAGATGCAGATCGCGGCGAGGTTGGTGGCCCCGTTGGCGAGCTTGGCCTTGGCCGACGCCTCCAGGAAGCTGTAGCCCATCAGCCCGACCAGCGAGATCACGAAGAAGCTGCCCGTGCCTGGCCCGAGCGCCCCGTCGTAGAAGCCGATCGCCAGGCCGGTGCCCATCGCAGCGGTGGTGTGCCGGTGTCCGGAGAACCGCAGCGCCGTGGCCTGACCGAGCTGCGGCTTGAAGACCACGTAACCGCCGACGACCACCAGGGCGACCAGCACGATCGGCTCGAACGCGTCGCGCGGGATCTGGCTGGCCACGAGCGCGCCCGCCGCCGACCCGGCGAACGCGAAGAGCATCAGCGGCAGGAACGTCCTGGGGTCCGGGCGGATCCGGCGGTAGTACGTCGCGGCGCTCACCGTCGTCCCCGAGATGGCGGCGACCTTGTTGGTCGCCAGCACCTGGACGGTCCCGGCGTTGGGGAGGCCGAGAAGCAGCGCGGGCAGCTGGATCAGCCCGCCGCCCCCGACGACCGCGTCGACGAAGCCGGCGGCCAACCCCGCGAGGCCGAGAAGGACCAGCACGGTCGCGGTCGGGTCATCCACATTTCCCTCTCGGTGGTCGAGTAGCGAGCGCAGCGAGCGTATCGACACTCCGAGTCCCGTCCCCGCCGACCTCGAGCGGGCCACGAGCGGGGGCAACCAGAGGCGGTCGACCTGGCGGATCTCCGGCCGGACCACGTCGTCGGTCCGACCGCAGCGATCCGGGCGGCACAGCCTAGGGTCGGGACGTGCGGATCGTGTCGTTGCTCCCGTCCACCACCGAGATCCTCTTCGCCATCGGCGCGGGGGACGACGTCGTGGGCGTGACCTTCGAGTGCGACCACCCCGCCGAGGCGCGGACCCGGCAGATCGTGTCGACCTCGGCGATGCCGTCAGGCCTCACGCCCGCGGAGATCGACGCGTACGTCGTCGGCGCGATGGCCGCCGGCGAGGACCTCTACCACCTGTCGGCCGACGCGCTGGCCGGGCTGGACGCCGACCTCGTCGTGACCCAGGACCTGTGCGCCGTCTGCGCGGTCGACGTCTCCGTGGTCGATGACGCCCTCGCGCACCTGGGCTGCACGGCCGAGGTGCTGACCATCGACCCGCACACCCTCGACGAGGTCTTCGCCTCGATCGTGACCCTGGGCGAGGCGACCGGGCACCGGTCGGCCGCCGTCGACCTCGTCTCCTCGCTGCGGGCCCGGCTGGAGGCCGTGCGTGCCCGGGTCGAGGGGCTCGACCGGCCCCGGGTGATGCTGCTCGAGTGGACCGACCCGCCGTACGCCCCGGGCCACTGGGTGCCGGAGATGATCGCCGCCGCCGGCGGCCTGCCACTGCTGGGCAAGCCCGGTGCGAAGTCGGAGCGGGTGCTCTGGGAGTCGGTGCACGAGGCGGAGCCCGACCTCATCGTGTGCGCCCCGTGCGGCTACGACCTGGCCGGCGCCCAGTCGCTCGCGGACGCGCTGGTGGCCTCGGGCGTCCTACCGCCCGGCGTCCCGGTCCACGCCGTGGACGCCAACGCCGCCTGGGCCCGCCCCGGCACCCGGCTGGTCGACGGCGTCGAGGAGCTGGCCGCGATCCTGCACCCGGCCTGACCGGTTCGCGAGCTCCAGCCCGGCGTCCCACCCGGGTGCCCGGCCGGCGGACGGCGGATGCAGACGGGCGACGTCGTGACCGCTGGTCGCGATCAGCCACGAGACGAGCGAGTTGGAGTTCCACATCTCTCCCAGGCCGAGCTCGTCACGGCCCCAGGTGGGGGCGGGCACCACGGGCACCGCCGCGAGCAGGCGCCGGGTCCGCGCCGGGTCGGTGTCGACGTACGTCGGGGCGCCCACCGCCTCGTCGACGTCGGGGATGACCCCGTCGCGCCAGAGCCGGACCTCGTAGCGGAACAGCACCGAGCGGCCGAGCCAACGCAGCCCGACCGGCCCCGTGCGCACGACCCCCCGGTCCGCGGCCGCCCGGCTCCACGCCGGCGCCATCTCGATGACGAGCCGCTCGTCGCCCAGTCGCACGGCGAGCGCCGAGTGGTAGAGGTCCTGGGCCGGACGGCGCTCGTGCCGGACGGCGAGCGCCTCGAAGACGCGCCCGTTCCAGCGCACCGACCGGCCGCCCGCGCCCAGGGGCAGCCAGAAGAGCTGGATCTCGACGGTCTCCACATCTCCACCGTGCGACGCGTCGTCCGACGGTGGAAGGGTCGTTGGTCCCGATGTCGGCGGCCGGCGATAGACAGGACGCATGACCGAGAGCTCCATCGCCGACGAGGCCGAGCGCTACCTGCAGATCCTGGCCGACCCGCGGCACGAGCCCGCTCCGCGGGAGTGCCTCGCCTGCTACGTCGCACGGATGCTCGCGGCACACGGCTGCGACACCACGCTGCGCTGGGCCCAGCGCTTCCGCGACCTCAGCTCCCCCACGGCGACCGGCCTCGAGCGCCGGCTCGGCGAGGTGGGCGGCTTCTGCGACTGCGAGATCTTCCTCAACGGCTACCGGATGGCGCGCCACCTCCTCGTCCGCAACCTCGCCACCGACGAGCTCGAGGCGCCCGACGAGCCACCGGTCTGTGCCGGCGTGGGCCGCACCTCGACCAGGCCGTGCGCCAACTGGCAACGCCGGACGCGACACGACGACTGGTGAGCTGCGGTCAGCCGGACGCGGGGTCGGGTCGCCGGACGGCGGCGCGGACCAGCCCGACGGTGCCGATGCAGACCCAGACGAGGTTGAGGGCGGCCGACGGCCACGCGCCGTACCAGGCGGAGTTGACCATGAGGAAGCCACCGCCGAAGAGGTTCATCAGCTGGAAGGCCAGCCCGGTCGCGTGGATCCTGGACGCCGTGACCAGGGCGTAGGCGCTGATCAGCAGCGCCATCCCGAGCCAGCCGATGACATTGACGAGCACGACGGTCAGATCCACGCCGTCATCCTGCCGCAGGACACTCACTCGAGGCCCAGCGCCACCACGAGCTCGGGCGGCAGCACGATCAGGATCTCGCCGTTCCCCCGTCGGGCCAGCGGCTCCCAGGTGCCGGCGCGGACCCAGAAGGTCAGCGGGCTGACCCGTCGGTCGCCCGCCTCCCGGTAGAAGTCGTAGGTGACAGCGACCAGGCGCTGGACGAGCTCCAGGGACTCGTTCCCCTCGATCACCCGCCAGATGATCTGCTGGTCCCGGGGTATCGCGACGAGGAAGCCGGAGCCCCGGTCCTCCACCTGCAGGTGGCGCATCAGGTCGTCGAACACCAGGGCGAGGCTCGCGACGAACCTCGACTGCCCCAGGAACGTCGAGGTGCCCGCCGCCCCGTGGAACGGCACCCGGCGGTACTCCGTCTCCGGGTCGTCGAACAGGGCGGCGAGGTTGCGCAGGGCGACGTCCCGCCAGCGGTCGACACCGCCGCGCTGCTCCCACACCGACTCGGGTGGGATCACCGTCCGGCCCACCCGGATCCGCACGGCGATCACGGCGACCAGCCCGTACCCGAACGTCGGCGCCGTCGGATGCAGCTCCATCGGCAGCTCGCTGGTCGCCACCAGGCGGGAGACGACCAGGCGCTCGAGGGTGTCGTCCGCGATCTCACGCAGATCGTCCAGGTCCTGGCGCGCCCGGTCCTCCTCGGTGGGAGGCCGCTTCCGGAACACGCTCACGCCCGCACGCTTCCCCCGGACGAGGCGACGGAACCATGCGACAAGCGGCGAACCTGCCCGCCGAAACCCGCACGACACGCCGTACTCCCCCGGCGTGTCGTGCGGGTTTCACCGGGCGCCCGGTGAAACCCGCACCTCAGTCGCCGACCCAGAACCCCCGGCCGCCGAACCAGTCGCCGTACCCGCCACCGGAGCCACCGGCCGACCCGCGACGCGAGCCCAGGTAGGAGCCGACGACGGCGGCTCCGAGGTCGTCGAGCTCCGGCGCGACCACCCGGCCGTCGACCCGCTTGGCCATCGAGTCGATGAAGCGGGCCAGGCCCGGGTCGTCGCCGAGGCGGAAGAACGTCGTCTGCGCGCCGAGGCGACCGGCGTTGTCGAGCTCGCGGACGGCGTACGCGACGGTCAGCGGGTGCGGCGGGTAGGAGAAGTACACCTCGCCGTCGGGCTCGAGGTGGGAGGTCGGCTCGCCGTCGGTGACGATCAGCAGCACCGGCTGGGCGTTGGGGTGCTTGCGGAAGTGCCGGTTGGCCAGCAGCAGCGCGTGGTGGAGGTTGGTGCCCTTGTCCCACATCGCGTCGAGGCCGGTGAGGTGCTCGATCTCCATCACCTCGGCGTGCCGGCCGAAGCCGATCAGCTGGAGGTCGTCGCCGCGGAAGCGCGACTTGATCAGCGTGTGCAGCGCCAGCGCGGTGCGCTTCATCGGCACCCAGCGGCCGTCCATCGCCATCGAGAACGACGTGTCGACGAGCAGCGCGACGCAGGCCTGGGTGCGCGCCTCGGTCTCCTGCACCTCGACGTCGCGGATGTCGAGGGCGGGACCGCCCGGATCACCGGCACGTCGGACGACGCCGTTGAGCATGGTGCGCGAGACGTCCCACGGCTCGGTGTCGCCGAAGGCCCACGCGCGGGTGGCGCCGGACAGGTCACCGGCCGCGCCGGCCCGCTGCAGGTCGCGGTTGCCCTGGCGGCCCGACATCCGCTCGGCGACGTCGCGCAGCAGCGCCTTGCCGAGCTGGCGCATCGCCTTCGGGGTGAGCTTGAGCTGGCCGTCGGAGCCGCGCTTGAGGGTGCCGGAGTCGCGCAGCGCCTTCTCCAGCTGTTGCAAGGTACGGGCGTCGACCGCCGCGTCGTCGCCGAGCTGGCGCGCGAGCTTGTCGAGGTCGAGGTCGTCCATGCGCGCGCCGCCGTACGACTGCGAGAGCTGGTCGGACAGCTCGTCGAGGTCGGCGAGGTCCTGGAAGACGCCGGTGCCGTCGCCCAGCCCGAGCCCCTCCTGGCCATCCATCCGCTCCGAGCCGCCCCAGTCCTCGCCGGGGCGCAGCGACTGGAGGTTGGCGTCGAGCTGCGCGAGCGACTGCATCAGCTCGGGTGACCCGAATGCCTGCGCGGCCAGGGCGTCGAGCTCGTCGCGCTGCTCCTGGGTCATCGAGTTGCGCATCCGCTGGGCCGCGGCCGCGCGCTGGGCGAGCGAGTCGAGGAGCTCGTCGATGTCCTGCGGGTTCTCCGGGAAGAAGTCCCCGTGCTTGTCCATGAACTCGGAGAAGTCCTCGTCGGTGTCCTCGCCGCGGTGGTGCTTCTCCAACAGCTGGTTGAGGTCCTGGAGCATCTCGTTGACGGCCGCCCGGTCCTCGTCGGTGGCGTTCTCGAGCGCTTGCTTCATCCCGGCGAAGCGCTGGTCGAGCAGCTCCCGACCGAGCAGGTCCTTGATCTTCTCGTAGTCCGCGCGCGCCTCACGGCTCTGCCAGTCGTACGACGAGAGCTCGCTCACCGCGGCCGCCGGCGAGGAGGGGAGGTTCTCCAGCTGCATCTCGCGGAAGGCCCGGTCGCCGTCGTCCATCATCGCGTCGCGGGCCAGCTGCTTGCGCTCCTCGAGCAGCGCGTGGTCGAGCAGCTCCTTGATCTCCTGGAGGGTCCCGTCGAGGTGGTGGCGCTGGAGCAGGTCGCGACGCCGCTCGGCCACCTGGCGGGCGAGCTCGTCGAGACCGGCCTGGTCGCGACCGCCGCGGCGCAGGAACTCCCGCATCGCGCGCTCGGGCGAGTAGCCCGCCATCACGTCCTCGCCGATGGCGTCGAGAGCCTCGGCGATGTCGACGGGCGGTGCGAGCGGGTCGCCGCCCTCGTACCGCCGGAACCGAGAAACGGGTCGGCGGGTCATCCGGGGTCCCCGCGGAAGCGCGCGGTCTCGGCGCGCAGCGCTGCCCTCGCGCGGTTGCGAGGGGTGAGCTCACCCATAGACGGTCTCGGACCCGTCGGTGTCCTTGCCGACCTTGCGGGCCAGGTACAGACCCTCGAGGGCGAGCTCGATGGCACCGGCACGCTGTCCGTCGTTGGTGGCGTCGAGCCGGTCGCAGATGTCGTCGTACAGCTCCGACTCCCCCAGCACCGGCAGCCCGGTGAGGAAGTCGCGCGCGGTCACCTGCTCACCGGTGGTGACCATCGCCCCGCTCTCGATCGCGTCGACGAGCAGGGCGAAGTCGAGGCCGCGGAAGGTCCCCCGCACGACCTCCGCGACGGAGGTGCGCAGCAGGTGCTCGAGGATCTCGGTCTCCCGGCCCTCCTCACCGCTCTCGAACTCGATCTTGCCGCCGAGCACGTCGACCGCGGTCTCGAGGTCGACGACGCGGGCGACCGCCTCGTCCTCGCCCTGCGCGGTCGCGCGGTGCAGCGCGGCCGCGGCGATGGTCTCGGCGCCCGCGATCGCGAACCGGGCGGAGACGCCCGAGCGCTGGTCGACCGCCGTCGACTCACGCAGGGCGCGGGTGAAGCGGGCCAGGATCTCGATGAGGTGGTCGGGCACGTCGGCGACCAGGTGGGCCTCCTGACGGATCACCGCGACCTCGTCGACGAGCTCGGTCGGGTAGTGCGTGCGGATCTCGGCGCCGAAGCGGTCCTTGAGCGGCGTGATGATCCGGCCGCGGTTGGTGTAGTCCTCCGGGTTGGCGCTCGCGACCACGAGCACGTCGAGCGGCAGTCGCAGCACGTAGCCGCGGATCTGGATGTCGCGCTCCTCCATCACGTTGAGCATCGCGACCTGGATCCGCTCGGCGAGGTCCGGCAGCTCGTTGATCGCGACGATGCCGCGGTGACTGCGCGGGATCAGCCCGAAGTGGATGGTCTCGGGGTCACCCAGCGAGCGGCCCTCGGCGACCTTCATCGGGTCCACGTCGCCGATCAGGTCCGCGACGGAGGTGTCCGGGGTGGCCAGCTTCTCGGCGTACCGCTCCTCGCGGTGTCGCCATGCCACCCGCAGCTCGTCGCCGAGCTCGGCCGCGCGCCGCTGCGACACGTGGGTGATCGGCTCGTAGGGGTGCTCGCCGAGCTCGGACCCGTCGATGACCGGCGTCCACTCGTCCAGCAGCCCGGCCAGGGTGCGCAGCAGCCGGGTCTTGCCCTGACCGCGCTCGCCGAGCAGCACGATGTCGTGCCCGGCGATCAGCGCCCGCTCGAGCTGCGGGATCACGGTGCTCTCGAAGCCGTGCAGCCCGGGCCAGGGATCACGTCCCTCGCGGAGCGCGGCGAGCAGGTTGGCGCGGATCTCCTCGCGGAGCGTCTGCTGCTGGTGGCCGGAGGCGCGGAGCTCGCCGACCGTCTTGATGGAAGGAGCCGAGGTCACTCCCACACGCTACTCAGCGACTCAACACCGGGGTCACGGCTGGGTTTCGGCCGTCCGCCGCGCCAGCTCCTGCTCGACCGCCGCCCTCCGCCGCTCGAGCTCACCCTGCAGCCGGACCAGGGAGGTGCCGACCGCCTCGACCCGGCGCGCCGCGTCCTTGATCCGCGACTGGGACATGGCGTCCGAGAAGATGTTGTCGAACCACACGTCGAGCGTCCGGTTCAGGTCGCCGATCCCCACCTCGCCGACCCCGTCGACCCCGATGTCCGCGAGCTCCTTGCGCAGCTGGCCGAGCGCGCTGTCGACCTGGCGCATCGACTGGTCGGCGTCGTCGATCCGGTCGTGCTTGATCCAGCTCGAGAACAGGCCACCACCGAACCACGTGTCGTAGGTGCCCCAGCTCCTGGCGCTGCTGAGGCTCTCCCGCGAGGTGTCGAGGCGGTGCAGGACCTGCCGGGCCGCCTCCTGAGCCTCGCGGATCTCCCGCAGCTCCGTGCGGAGGGCTTCGATCCGCTCCTGGTCGTCGGTCATGCCCAGCATCGTAGGGTCCGGGTGTGGCTCTGCGACCGTCCTGCCCCTGCGGCTCCGGCACGCCGTACGACGGGTGCTGCGGCCGGCTGCACCGTGGCGCGGCCCTCGCCGAGACACCGGAGCAGCTGATGCGCTCGCGCTACGCGGCGTACGCCGTCGGTGACACCGACTACGTCTTCCGCACCTGGCACCCCCGGACCCGGCCGGACGACCTCTCCCCCGACCCGGCGCTCACGTGGACCGGCCTCGAGGTCGTGGCCGCGGACGGCGACCTGGTGGAGTTCGTGGCGTCGTACGACCGGGACGGGCGGCCGGGCGAGCTCCACGAGCGCAGCCGCTTCGAGCAGCGCGGCGGCCGGTGGGTCTACGTCGACGGCGACTCGCGATGAGCGTCACGATCCGTGAGCGCCGTGCCGAGGACGTGGCGGCGCTCGCCGAGGTGCTCGCCGAGCAGCAGGCCGCCACCCAGTACCCCCTCCGCTGGCCGCTCCCGATCCCGGTCCAGGACTTCCTCGTGCGCCCCGGCGAGGAGCGGGCCTGGGTGGCCGACCTGGACGGCCGGGTCGTCGGTCACGTCGCGGTCCACGAGCTCCGCGGCCCGCTGCGCGCTGCCTTCACCGAGGCCGTCGGCACCGACGAGGTCGCCGAGCTGGCCGTGCTCTTCGTCGCCACCGAGGTGATCGGCACCGGCATCGGCGGGCGTCTGCACGACACGGCCGTGGCCTGGATCCGTGCGAGCGGCAGACAGCCCGTCCTCGACGTGGTGCCGGTCCACGCACGAGCGGTCGAGGTCTACCGGCACCGCGGCTGGCAGGAGGTCGGCGAGGTCCGCCCGGTGTGGCTCGCCGAGGACTTCCCGGCCCTGGTGCTGATGACGCTGCCCCCTAGTCGTTGCGGACGGTCTCGTGGATCTCGCGCACCAGCCGCTCGATGATCCGGGTGAGGTCGGTGTTGACGTGCAGCTCCTTCTCCTGGGCGACGAAGTCGTGGTCGGCCTTGAGCTGCTGGAACGCCGCCTGGCGGTTCTGCCCGATCATCACGAACGTCGACAGGAAGATCGCCTCGAGCGACACGATCAGGGTGAGGGTCGGCCAGGGGCTGCGCTCGAAGACCAGCATCCAGGTCGCGAACACCACGACGTGCACGTAGACGAAGGGCATCGAGCCGGCGAACCGGGTGATGAGGTCGGCGATCCGGAGCTGCGCATGCCCGGCGCGGGCGAGCTCGTGGGCGACGGCGGGGTGGTGGACAGGGGGTGTCGCAACGTCGGTCATGTCCCGGTTCTCCTCGGATCTCGCTCCGGTGCGCCCCGGAACCGCAGGTCTCGACCCGTCGCCCGGGCGACGACGTCCGACCAGGTGATCACGCCGACCAGGCGCCCGGCGGCATCGACGACCGGCACGGACTCGACCATCGCCTCGAGCATCACCTCGGCGGCGCGCGCGAGGTCGTCCTCCGGCCCGACCGACGGCCCGACCGACGGCCCGACCAACGGCTCGGCGGCCACGGTCACCGCTCCTCGGCCGGGACCACGGCGACCGGGCACGCTGCGTGCTCGACGACCGACGCCGACACCGAGCCGTTGACGAGGGTCGACCAACGGCCGCCGTGGTGGGCGCCGACGACCACGAGGTCCATGCGGTGCGACGCGCGCACCAGGGCGTCGTCCGGGAGGCCGCGGACCAGCTCGGTGCGCGCCCGGACGTCGGGGAACTTCTCGGCGAGGCCGCTGATCGCCTCCGCGAGGGCCCGGCGGGCGTCGTCCTCGATGTGGGTGTCCCAGTAGCTGTGCAGGATCGTCAGCGGCAGGCGCTGGAGCGATGCCTGCCGGTAGGCGAACTCGACCGTCCCCAGGGAACGCTCGCTGCCGTCGGCTCCGACGATCACGCCGTTGCGCACCACGGCGCGGTTGCCCGGTCGTACGACGACCACGGGGCAGGCGGCGTGCTTCGAGACGCCGACCCCGACGGACCCGAGGAGGAGGCTGGACACCGGTCCGCGACCGCGAGAGCCGAGGACGACGAGGTCCGCCCGCTCCGAGAGCTCGAGCAGCATGACCCGGGGGTCCGCCATCCGGATCAGCTCGTGCACGGGGAGGTCGGGCGCCACCTCGGCGACCCGGGCCCGGGCACGGGCGACCAGGTCACGCCCGTCGCCGCGGATCGTCTCCAGGACGCTCTGTCGGTCGACCCCGGTGGGGTCGAGCCAGACCAGGCCGTCGGGGTCGATGCCGTGCGCGAGGGTCAGCTGCCGGCTCGCGCGGACCGCCTGGCTGATCGCCCACCCGAGGGCACGGTCGGCGGAGGGCGAGCCGTCGATGCCGACGACGACGGTCCCCGACGGAATCACTGTGGTCTCCATGGGTTCACGCTGCCTGCGAACCGGCCCGGCCAGTAGCGCCGAAGGCCCCGGATCTCAGGACCATCGGCCCTGCCTGCCGAGTCGTCGACCCACCGACGATGAGGGGGTACGCAGCCCAGCACGACACCCGAGGAGCACCCGTGAAGGACCCCACCGACCTGAGTCCCGAGGAGTGTGCTCGCCTGCTGAGCGCGGGGGTGGCGGGTCGGGTGGCGCTCTCCGCACCCGACGGCCCCCACATCATCCCGGTCAACTACTCGGTCGTGGACGGCGCCGTCATCCTGCGCACCTCGCCCTACAGCGTGCTCGGGACCCACGGTCGCGACAGCCTGCTGGCGTTCGAGGTGGACACCTTCGACTACGAACGGCACACCGGGTGGAGCGTCGTCGCCCGGGGGCGGGCCGAGGTCCTGACCGACGCGGCGGAGGTCGCGCACGTCCGGGAGACCTGGGAGCCGCGCCCGTGGGCCGGAGGCCAGCGCGGCCTGTACCTGCGGCTGCGGTGGACCGAGATCAGCGGCCGCAGCGTGGGCGCCGTCGACGACCTCGCCTCGACGCTCCCGGTCCGGCGCACGCTCTGATCGACTGCGACACACTGTGCGCGTGCCCGGAGACGAGAACACGTTGCCCACGTCCACCCGGGCGCTGCTCGATGCCGTTACCGCGATCTCGTCGGACCTCGAGCTCCACTCCGTGCTCGAGCGGATCGTGAAGGCAGCGACCCACCTCACCGACGCCAGGTACGGCGCCCTGGGTGTGATCGGCAACGACGCCTTCCTCGTCGAGTTCGTCACCACCGGGCTCACGGAGGACGAACGGACGCGGATCGGCGACCTGCCGCACGGTCGCGGCATCCTCGGCCTCCTCATCCACCACCCGGAGCCGATCCGGCTCGACGACCTGACCCAGCACCCGCGCGCCGTGGGCTTCCCGCCGAACCACCCGCCGATGGAGACCTTCCTGGGCGTGCCGGTCCGGATCCGGGGCACCGTCTTCGGCAACCTCTACCTGACGGAGAAGGCCGGCGGGCGGTCCTTCACGAAGCAGGACCAGCTCCTGGTCGAGGCCCTCGCGAGCACCGCGGGCTTCGTGATCGACAACGCCCGCGCCTACGGCCTGAGCGAGCGCCGGAGGCAGTGGCTGGAGTCGTCGGCCGACCTGTCGGAGGCCTTGCAGCCCCCGATCGAGGTGGACCAGGCCTTGCAGGAGTTCGCCCGCGCGGCCCGGTCGATGTCGCGGGCCAGCGCGGCCGCCGTGCTGCGGCTCGACCACGGCATGCCGGTCCACACGATCGCCGCGGACCCGGGGACGCTCGCGACCGTCGTGGCGGCGTTGACCGCGCTCCACGACCAGCCGTGGCCCGACGTGGAGGAGGCGCCGGCCGACGCCGTTCTCGGCGACTTCACCGCGACGCTGGTGCCGCTGCGCACCCACCTCGTCCCGGGCGGTCTCCTGGTGGTGCTCTTCGAGAGCGGGACGACCCCGCCGACGTACGAGGAGCGCGCCCTGCTGGCGTCGTTCGCCGACCAGGCGGGCCTGGCCCTCGACCGCGCCCAGGCCATCGAGGACCGGGCCGAGCTCGCGGTGACCTCCGACCGGGAGCGAATCGCCCGGGACCTGCACGACCAGGTCATCCAACGGCTGTTCGCCACCGGGCTCCAGCTGCAGGGGGCCGGCTCCCTCACGAACGACCCGGCCGTGGCAGCTCGCATCGACCAGGCCGTGGAGGCCCTGGACCTGACCATCAAGGACATCCGCGGCACGATCTTCGAGCTGCAGCGCCGAGATCGCGGCCCGTCCCTGCGCGCCGACCTGCGCCAGCTGGCCCGGGAGTACTCACCGCTGCTCAAGTTCAGCCCGGCCGTGCGCACGATCGGGCCGGTCGACACCGCCATCCCCGCGGACGTCCGGGAGCAGCTGCTGCCGGTGCTGCGCGAGGCGCTGTCCAACCTGGCCCGGCACGCCGGTGCCGACCACGGCGCGATCGAGCTGGCCGTCGACGAGCACGAGGTGCGGCTGACCGTGCTGGACGACGGCGTGGGGATCGGGCAGGGCAACCCCGAGAGCGGCCTGCGCAACGCGCGTCGGCGCGCGCTCGCCCTCGGTGGCTCGCTGGAGATCACCGCCCGGCAGCCGCGGGGCACGTCGTTCGTGTGGCGGGTGCCGCTGCGCGACTAGCCCGCTCTAGTGCGGTCCGAGCAGCTTGCTGGCGAGGACGGCGGCCTGGGTGCGGCGTTCGAGCCCCAGCTTGGCCAGGATGCTGGACACGTAGTTCTTGACGGTCTTCTCGGCCAGGAACATCTGCTCCCCGATCTGCCGGTTCGTCATCCCCTCGGCGATGAGCGCGAGGAGCTTGAGCTCCTGCTCGGTGAGGTTCGCGAGCTCGGGGGCGGTCGTCTGCGGGTTGCGCACCCGCTCGAGCACCCGGGCCGTCAGGCTCGGGTCGATGAGGGAGTTGCCTCCGGCGACCTGCCGGACGGCCGAGACGAGGTCGGTGCCCTTGATCTCCTTGAGCACGTACCCGGAGGCGCCGGCCATGATCGCTGCGAACAGCGCCTCGTCGTCGTCGTACGACGTCAGGATCAGCGCTCGGATGGACGGGTCGACGGCGCGGACCGACCGGCACACCTCGATGCCCGACCCGTCGGGCAGCCGCGCGTCGAGGACCGCGACGTCGGGATGCAGCGCGGGGATCCGGTGGGTGGCGTCCACGGCGGAGCCGGACTCGCCCACGACCTCGATGTCACCGCCGCTCTCCAGGAGGGCGCGGAGACCCTGGCGCACGACCTCGTGGTCGTCGAGCAGGTAGACGCGGATCGGTGGCGCGGTCTCAGTCACGGGTCCGTTCTACCAGTGCCAGGTCGACGATGCGGTCCACCCGGTCCAGTCCCGCGTTCGCGTGGGTGATCCACACGACCGTGCGGCCGGCGCTGCCGTCGAGCACCTCGGACGCCAGCTCCTCGGCCGTGGCGCCGTCGAGGTGGGCCGCGGGCTCGTCGAGCACCAGCACGGGCTGGTCGGCGAGCAGGGACCGGGCGATCGCGAGCCGGGCTCGCTCACCGCCCGAGACCTGCGCGTGCCCGTCGCCGAGCCAGCTGTCCAGGCCGGCCGGGAGCGCATCGAGCCAGGACCCGAGCTGGGCGCGGCGCAGCGCCGCCTCGACCTCGTCGTCCCCGGCCTCGGGCCGGGCGAGACGCACGTTCTCGGCGAGCGTGGTCGCGAAGACGTGGGGGTCGTCGTCGACCAGGCCGACCGTGCGCCGTACGTCGTCCAGCGCGAGCTCGGGCAGTGCGTGGTCGCCGAGCCGGACCCGCCCACCGACCGGGTCGACGAACCGCAGGAGCAGCGCCGCGAGCGTGCTCTTCCCGGATCCCGTGGGGCCGACCACGGCGACCCGCTCACCCGGGGTGAGCTCCAGCGAGAGGTCGCGCAGGGCCAGGCGCTCGTCCCACGCCGCGGACGCGTGCTCGACCCGCACGGCGCTCCCGCCCGTCGCGGGGGCCGGTGCGTCCGGGTCGGACACGGCCGGCGGCCGCTGCGCCAGCGCGGTCAGCCGCTCCTCGGCGGCGCGGGTGCGGGCGGCGAGCGCGCCGGCGTCGGCCAGCGAGCCGGTCACCTCGCCGAGGGCGAGCGGCAGGAGGAGGAGCAGCGCGAAGAGCGGCCCGGAGAGCGACCCGTCGGCGACCCGGGGCGCGAGCACGAGGGCACTGGCGGCGACCCCGAGACCTGAGACCAGGAGTGCCGCGGCACGGCCGGACGCCAGCCGGACGGCGCCGGAGACGGCGCGGCGGCCCAGCTCCTCGCTGATCGCGGTGACGGCGCCGACCGCCCGCTCCCCGGCCTGCCACATGGTCAGCTCCGTCGCGGACTGGGTGACGTCGACGACGGCCTCCGACAGGCGGGCGCGGGTGGCGACGGCCGCCCGCTCGGACCGGTCGGTGCCGACCCGGGCCAGGCCGTAGGCGAGGCCGCCGCCGAGCAGGCAGGTGGCGGCCACGACCGGCGTGGCGAGCGGCTCGATCACCGCCGAGACCGCGACGGCGAGCACTCCCACCACCAGCGCACCGCGCACCGGCATCCGCACGCGGAGCTCGCGGTCGAGCACGCTGTCGACGTCGTCGACGACCGCGGCGAGCACGTCGCCGCGCCGCCGGCCCAGGGCCCCGGGCGTGAGCGGCACGACCGCGTCGTACACGGCGACCCGGCGGTCGGCCAGCAGCTGGAGCGCCACGTCGTGGGACCGCAGCCGCTCGACGTAGCGGAGCACCGGACGGGCGATGCCGAAGGTGCGCACGCCGACGATGGCGACCAGCAGCGTGAGGACCACGGGATGCGACGACGCCTGCACGATCAGCCAGCCCGCGGTGGCCGTGAGCGCCACGCCGGACGCCGACGCGAGACCGCCGAGGAGCGTCGGGAGCGCCAGCCCGCGGCGTGGTCCGGGCGCTGCCGGGGCGACCGGGTCCGGCCTGCCGGCGCGAGGCGCGGACGCGTGCGAGGCGGCGACGGGGACCGGCGGCGCCGGGAGGTCGACCACGCGGTCGGCGAGCGCCACCAGCGCCGGCCGGTGGGCCACCACCACGACACCGCGGGTGCGGCCGAGCTCCTGGACGACGTCGGCGACGACCCGCTCGGTGAGCGCGTCGAGGTGGGCGGTGGGCTCGTCGAGCAGGACCCAGGGCCGGTCGGAGACGACGACCCGGGCCAGGGCCAGCCGGGCCCTCTCGCCGGCCGAGAGCGTGGTGCCGTCCTCGCCGAGCACGGTGTCCAGCCGGAGCGGCAGGTCCCGGATGCGTTCCTCGAGCGCGACGCTGCGCAGCGCGTGCCAGAGCTGGACGTCGCCGGCATCCGCGGCGCCCAGCAGGAGGTTGTCGCGGATCGTGCCGGCGACGAAGACCGGGCGCTGCGAGAGCCAGGCGATCTGCGACGGGGCCGGGCCGAGCACGGTGCCCGACGTCGGCTCGAGCAGGCCGGCGAGCACGGCGAGCAGCGTCGACTTCCCGCTGCCCGATGGTCCGGTCACCGCGGTGACCCCGCGCTCCGGGACGTCGAGCGACACGGCGTCCAGGGCGGGCACCGTGCGACCCGGCCGCAGGACGGTGAGCCGGTCGACGGCGATCGGGCCCGGGCGCGGCAGGTGCTCCGGTCCCCGCGCCTCGTCGACGAGCTCGCTCGCCGCCTCGAAGGTCGCCACGCCCTCGGCGGCGGCGTGGAACTCCGCGCCCACGCGGCGCAGCGGCCAGTAGGCCTCCGGCGCGAGGAGCAGGACGACCAGGGCGGTCCGCAGGTCGAGGTCGCCGTGGGCGAGCCGGAGACCGACGGTCACCGCGACCAGCGCCACCGACAGCGTCGCCACCAGCTCCAGCACCGCCGACGAAGCGAAGGCGACCTGGAGGGTACGCAGGGTGCACCGCCGGTAGCGGTCGGTGACCGCGCGGATCGTGGCCGACTGGGCCTCGGCCCGGCGGAACGCCACCAACGTGGGCAGCCCGCGCATGACGTCGAGGAAGTGGCCCGACAGCGACGCGAGTGCCCGCCACTGCGACTCGGCGCGGTCCCGCGTGGCCAGGCCCACCAGGATCCCGAAGACCGGGATCAGGGGCAGCGTGACCAGCACGATGAGCGCGGACATCGGGTCCTGGGTGGCGATGGCGACGAGCGTGACGCACGGCAGCACCCCCGCCAGGACGAGCGCCGGCAGGTAGCGGGTGAGGTAGGGCTCGGCCGCGCTCGCGCCGCGGGTCGCCAGGACGGCGAGCTCACCGGACGAGCGCGCCGCTCCCCCGTCGCGCAGGATCGCACCGACCACGCGCCGTCGTACGTCGGTCCCGACCACGGCGGCGGCGCGCGCCGCCATCGTGTCGGTGGTCCAGCCGACGGCGGCGCGGGCGGCGAAGACCGCGACCACGACGAGCGCCCAGCGCGTCACGGCCCCGTCACCGAGGACGGCCAGCACCAGCTCCGTCACCACCCAGGCCTGGGCGACGAGGAGCAGGCTGCCGACCACGCCCGCGGCGATGACCACCGTCAGCTCGCGCCGTGCGGGCGCGAGCTGACGCCGGAGCCAGGGGTCGCCCGGCCTCACGAAACGCCCTCGAGCTCCGGCTCCGGGATGTGGTGGATCGAGATCCGCTTGCGGAAGACCCAGTAGGTCCACGACTGGTAGAGCAGCACCAGCGGGGTGAAGATCACCGCCACCCAGGTCATCACCTTCAGCGTGTAGTGCGTCGCCGAGGCGTTGGTGGTCGTCAGCGAGTACGCCGCGTCGGTGGTCGAGGGCATCACGTCGGGGAACAGGGCGACGAAGAGGCCCGCGACGGCGAGCGCGATGGTCACGAAGGTCCCGATGAAGGCCCAGCCCTCGCGTCCGGCCCCCGCGATCCCGATGGCGGCGACCAGCGCCAGCGCCGCGACCGCGAACACGAGCGCCGACCACGCGTCCCCGGTCATCGACTGCGTCCACACCAGGAAGACGACCGCGGCGACGGCCGCGCCGAGGCCCAGCTTCACGCTCAGCGCCCGGGCCCGGTACCGGATGTCGCCGTCGGTCTTCAGCGCGATGAACATCGCGCCGTGGGTGAGGAAGAGCAGCAGCGTGACGATGCCGCCGAGCAGGCCGAACGGGTTGAGCAGGGTGAAGATCGTGCCGGTGAAGTCCTTCGTCTCGTCGATCGGGACGCCGCGGACGATGTTGGCGAAGGCCACGCCCCACAGCAGTGCCGGCACGTAGGAGCCGACGATGATCGCCCGGTCCCACCACGAGTGCCAGGTGGCTTCGGGGCGCTGGTGGCGGTACTCGAACGCGAGTCCGCGCACGATCAGCGCGAGCAGGATCAGCAGCAGCGGCAGGTAGAACCCGCTGAAGAGCGTGGCGTACCACTCCGGGAACGCCGCGAACGTCGCGCCGCCCGCGGTCAGCAGCCAGACCTCGTTGCCGTCCCAGACCGGGCCGATGGTGTTGATCAGCTGGCGGCGCTCGCGGTCGTCGCGGGCGAGCACGGGCAGCAGCATGCCGACCCCGAAGTCGAAGCCCTCGAGGGTGAAGTAGCCGATCCAGAGGACGGCGATCAGGATGAACCAGACGGTGGTGAGCTCCATGATGTGTCCTCCTCCCTAGTACGCGAACGCGAGCGGCTTGTCGGTGTCGTCGTCGCTGCCGCGCAGCGTCGGTGACGGAGGTTCTCGATACGGGTCGGCGCCCTTCTTGGCGTACGTGAGGAGCAGGCCGACCTCGATGACGGCGAGGAAGCCGTAGAGCGCGGTCAACGAGATCACCGAGATCCACGCCTCGGTGACGCTGACCCCCGGCGAGACGCCGTTCGAGGTGTTCATCAGTCCGAAGACCACCCACGGCTGGCGGCCCATCTCGGTGAAGATCCAGCCCGCGGAGTTGCCGAGCAGCATCAGGATCGGGGTCGCGACCGCCATCCGGGTGAACCACCGTGACGTCGGCGCCCTCCCCTTGCGGGTCAGGAAGAGGATCAGCGCGGAGAACGTCGCCGCCAGCACCCCGAGACCGATCATGTAGCGGAAGGTCCAGTAGGTGATCGGGATGACCGGGCTGTAGTCGCCGGAGGGGTCGTAGTAGCCCGCGCCCGGGTCCTGTCCGTACTCCTCCCGGTACTGCGTGCGGAGGTCGTTGATGCCCTCGACCTCGCCGTCGAAGGAGCCGGTCGCGAGGAAGGACAGCACGCACGGCACGGTGACGGAGAACTTCTCGCTCTTCCCGTCCGGGGTGCCGATCGTGAAGAGCGAGAACGGCGCGCAGCTGTCCTCGGTGTCGTAGAGCGCCTCGGCCGAGGCCATCTTCATCGGCTGGACCTCGGTCATCACCTTGCCCTGGAAGTCGCCCGAGATCGCGACGCCGAGGCCCGCGAGGAGCGCGACCGCGGCGCCGAGGCGCAGGCCCGTGCGGTACACCTCACGGTCGACCTGGTGGCGCTTGGAGACGTAGAGCCACGCGCAGACACCGACGACGAACGCACCCGCGGTCATGTACGCCGCGAGGATGACGTGCGGGAAGGTCACCAGCTGCACCTTGTTGAACATCACTGCCCAGAAGTCGGTGAGCTCGGCGCGGCCGGTGTCGGGGTTGTAGGTGTAGCCGACCGGGTGCTGCATCCAGGAGTTGGCGGCGAGGATGAACCACGACGACGCGAGCGTGCCGAGGTGCACGATCCACATGCAGCCGGCGTGCAGGCCGCGGGGGAGCTTGTCCCAGCCGAAGATCCAGAGTCCGAGGAACGTCGACTCGAGGAAGAAGGCCAGGAGCGCCTCGACCGCCAGCGGGGCGCCGAAGACGTCGCCGACGAAGCGGGAGTAGTCCGACCAGTTCATGCCGAACTGGAACTCCTGGACGATGCCGGTGACCACGCCGATCGCGAAGTTGATCAGCATCAGCTTGCCGAAGAACCTGGTCAGGCGGAGCCACGCGGGCTGCTTGGTGCGCACCCAGAGCGTCTCCATCACGGCGACCAGCAGGGTCAGGCCGATGGTGAGGGGCACGAACAGGAAGTGGTAGACGGTCGTGATCCCGAACTGCCACCGGGCGATGTCGAGAATGCTGTCCAACGGGTTCTCCGCTCCAGAGTGACTGCAACGCCTGACACGCTAGGGACGACCCTGCTCGTGGCGCCCGGGCCCTGGGTCCTCCGGAACGGGCCAAAGGTCCCGAGCCCGGACGTCGTCGCGGAGGATCGCCCCGCGCTTGTGAAAACTTTCTCAAAGTCTGCTCCGGGGCCGCCGGGGACGCAACGCGTCCTGCGTCACGGCAGACTGGCGCCATGGATCTCGACGATCTCGAGCACGCCCACGCGGCCGTGTCGGCCCTCCTCGCGAGGCTCGGTCCCGATGACTGGGCGCGCCCGACGCCCTGCGAGGGCTGGGACGTCGAGGCCGTCGTACGCCACCTGACCACCGGCGAGCGCGCCTTCACGACCTCACTGGGGAGCGTCGCCTACGACCTGCCGGCCATCGACGCCGAGGTGGGCGCCGTGCCGCTCGCGGACCTGGCCGCGACGTACCGCGCCGGCCGTCGCCGAGCTGCGCACGATCGAGGCGCTCACCCACGGCTGGGACGTCGCACGCGGCGTCGGCGCGCCGTACGGCGTCGACCCGGCGGTCGCCGAGCGCGCCATCGTGCACAGCCTCGCCCTCATGGAGCGGCTGCCGCCCGACCGGACGCCGTTCGGCCCGCCCCAGCCCGTCGCGGACGACGCGCCCGCGATCGACCGCCTCGCGGCCCTGCTGGGCCGCACGGCCGGTGGTTGAGGACGTTGCGCAGCAACTGTCTCGACCTCCGGGACCGCGTCAGCGACTGAGCAGCACCGAGGAGCCGTGCCCGAAGAGGCCCTGGTTGGCGGTGATGCCGACCCGGGCGCCCTCGACCTGGCGGCCGGTCGCCTGCCCCCGCAGCTGCCAGGTGATCTCGCAGACCTGGGCCAGCGCCTGGGCCGGCACGGCCTCGCCGAAGCAGGCCAGCCCACCCGACGGGTTGACGGGGATCCGGCCGCCCAGGGTGGTGTCGCCGGCGCGGAGGAGTGACTCGGCCTCGCCGCGCCGGCACAGCGCGAGGTCCTCGATCCAGTCCAGCTCGAGCGCGGTCGACAGGTCGTAGACCTCGGCCACGCTCACGTCGGCCGGGTCGATGCCCGCCTCTTCGTAGGCCGCGAGCGCGATCGACTCCTTGAACGTGTGCTCGGGCGCACCGACCGCGAGCGTGGAGTCCGTGGCGAGGTTCGGCATGTCCATCACGGTGTTCGGGAAGGTCGGGGTGACGGTCGAGACCGCGTTGATCCGCACCGGCTCGGCCAGCCCGTGCTTCCGCGCGTACTCCACGCTGGTCAGCACCACCGCGGCCGCGCCGTCGCTGGTCGCGCAGATGTCGAGCAGGTGCAGCGGGTCGGAGACCACGGCGCTCGCGAGGACGTCCTCGACGCCGACCTCCTTGCGGTAGCGGGCGTTCGGGTTCTCCAGGCCGTGCTTGGCGTTCTTGACCTTCACCCGCGCGAAGTCCTCCTGGGTCGCGCCGTAGAGGTCCATCCGGCGGCGCGCGTAGAGCGCGAAGTACGCGGGGTTCGTCATGCCGAGCAGCCGGAACCGCAGCCAGTCGGGGTCGTCCCACCGCTCGCCGGCGTTGGGAGCCAGGAAGCCCTTGGGCGTGGTGTCGGCGCCGACGACCAGCGCGACCTCGCACATCCCGGCCAGGATCCGGGCCCGCGCGGTGTCGAGCGCCTGGGCGCCGGTCGCGCACGCGGCGTACGACGTCGCGACCCGCGCGCCGTTCCAGCCGAGCGCCTGGGCGAAGGTCGCGCCCGCGACGTAGCCGCCGTAGCCGTTGCGCACCGTCTCGCCGCCGACCACCAGGCCGACGTCCGGCCAGGCGATGCCGCTGTCGGCGAGCGCGGCCCGCGCCGCGTGCACGCCGTACGTCACGAAGTTCTTGCCCCACTTGCCCCACGGGTGCATGCCCACGCCCGCCACGGCCACGTCGTGGGTGCTCACTGGTCGGTCTCCTCGCCCATCTCGATGACCGGCTTCCAGCGCCAGATCGTGCGGTCGCCGGTCTCGTCGACGTAGAGCGTCTCGACCACCAGCTCGACCTCGGCCCCGACCCGCAGGTCGCCCACGCCGTAGCCGTCGGCCACCTGCCCGAGCACGACGAGGCCCTCCGGCAGCTCGACGGCGGCGAGTGCGAACGGCTCGTAGGGGTCGGTGCGTGGGATGTACGGCGGCGGCGGCTGGTACTGCGCGTCGGTGTAGGACCACACCGTCCCGTGCCGGGACAGCTCGGTGTCCTCGAAGGTCTCGCCGTCGCACGCGGGGTTGCCGCAGAAGCCGGCGGTCCTCGGGAAGAACACCGTCCCGCACGTCACGCACCTCGAGCCGACCAGCGCCGGGTCGGGCCCGGTCGTGAACCAGCCCTCGACCGCCGGCGTCGCTGTCATCCACACTCCTGAGAACTAGAACGTGTTCTCACTATAGGTGGTGCTAGCTCGGGTCGTCCGCCTGAGGCGCACCTATGGCCAGCCGAGAGGCGGACGACCCGGTCAGCCTCGGGCGAGGTAGCCCAGCAGGTCGTGGCGGGTGACGACGCCGACCGGCTTGCCGTCCTCGTGGACGAGCAGCGCGTCGGCACCCTCGAGCGTGGCCACCGCGTCGGACGCCGGCTCGGTGGAGCCGATGGTCGGCAGCGGCGGCGACATGTGCTCGCTGACGCTGTCGGTGAGGCGGGCGACGCCGGTGAAGAGCTGGTCGAGGAGGGTGCGCTCCGAGACCGAGCCGACGACCTCGGCCGCCACGACCGGCGGCTCGGCGCGGACGACCGGCATCTGCGAGACGTTGTACTCCTGGAGGATCGCGACCGCCTCGGCGATGGTCTCGCCGGGGTGGGTGTGCACGAGGTCGGGCAGCCGCCCGTCCTTGCCGCGCAGCACCTCGCCCACCGACCGCACGGGCCGCTGGGCGCCGTCGACCGGGAAGCCGTACTGGCCGAGCCAGTCGTCGTTGAAGATCTTGGTGAGGTAGCCGCGACCGGAGTCGGGCAGGAGGACGACGATCACGGCGTCCTCGCCGCCGGGAGTGCCCTCGAGCTCGTGTGCGAGCTGGACGGCGGCGTGCACGGCCATGCCCGAGGAACCGCCGACCAGCAGCGCCTCCTCACGGGCCAGCCGCCGGGTCATCGCGAAGGAGTCGGCGTCGGAGACCTCGATGATCCGGTCGGCGATCTCACGGTCGTAGGCATCGGGCCAGAAGTCCTCGCCCACGCCCTCGACGAGGTACGGCCGACCGGAGCCACCGGAGTAGACGGAGCCGGCGGGGTCGGCGCCGATCACCTGGACGTCCGGGTTCTGCTCCTTGAGGTAGCGGCCGATGCCGCTGATCGTGCCGCCGGTGCCGACGCCCGCGACGAAGTGCGTGATCCGGCCGTCGGTCTGCTTCCAGATCTCCGGCCCGGTGGTCTCGTAGTGCGAGCGCGGGTTGTTGGGGTTGGAGTACTGGTCGGGCTTCCAGGCGCCCGGCTGCGACGCGAGCCGGTCGGAGACGTTGTAGTAGGAGTCCGGGTGCTCGGGCTCGACCGCGGTCGGGCAGACGACGACCTCCGCGCCGTACGCCTTGAGCACGTTGCGCTTGTCCTCGCTGACCTTGTCGGGGCAGACGAAGATGCACTTGTAGCCCTTCGCCTGCGCGACCATCGCCAGCCCCACGCCGGTGTTGCCCGACGTCGGCTCGACGATGGTGCCGCCCGGCTGGAGCTCGCCCGAGGCCTCGGCGGCCTCGATCATCCGGGTCGCGATGCGGTCCTTCACGGACCCGCCGGGGTTCAGGTACTCCACCTTGGCGAGGACGATCGGTCCCTGTGCGCCGTCGAGGGAGCCGGTGGACTTCGAGAGCCTCAGCAGCGGGGTGTTGCCGATGAGGTCGAGGAGTGAGTTCACGTACTGCATCTGGCCAATCTAGAGGCGATCGTCACGCACACCGAAACCCCGTGGGTACCGGTCGGTGGCGGTCCGTAGAGTGGCGACGTGGGGAAAGCCGGTGCAGCACGCAAGCTGGCCTCTGCCGCGGCGTACGGCGGAGGCGGGGTCAGCGCGCTCGGCATGGCCCTGTACGGCGTCCTGAGGCTCGAGGCCGAGGTCGCCCGCAAGACGATCGGCCGGCTCGACCACGACCCGCCGGACTCGACCGGCTGGTACGGCCGCGGCCGTCCCGGACCCGCCATCAAGGTGGCGCTGCTCGGCGACTCGAGCGCCGCGGGGTACGGCGTGGACCGGGTCGAGGAGACCCCGGGCGCGCTGCTCGCCAGCGGCATCGCCGAGCAGGCGGACCGCCGCGTCTACCTGCGCGCCTTCGCCGTGGTGGGCGCGATGTCGTCCGACCTCGACGCCCAGATCGGGCGCGCGCTGCCCACCGAGCCCGACGTCGCCGTGATCCTGATCGGCGCCAACGACGTCACCCACACGGTGCTGCCGTCGGCGTCGGTCCGTCACCTCTCCGAGGGCGTGCGCCGGCTCCAGGAGGCCGGGGTCGCGGTGCTCGTCGGCACCTGTCCCGACCTCGGCACCATCAAGCCGATCGCCCCGCCGCTCAAGCAGCTGGCCCGCTCCTGGTCACGGCGGCTCGCCGCGGCGCAGACGATCGCGGTCGTCGAGCAGGGCGGCCGCACCGTGTCGCTCGGCTCGATCCTCGGCCCCGAGTTCGCGGCCGCGCCGGCGATGCTCTTCGGTCCCGACCGGTTCCACCCGTCCGCCGAGGGCTACCGCTCGCTCGTGGCCGTGCTGCTCCCCTCGACCCTGGCCGCGCTCGGCCTGGTGCCCGACGACGAGGACGAGCCCGAGGCCTTCCGCGGCGAGGGTCTGCGGTCCGTGGCGGACGCCGCCATCGAGGCCGTCAACACGCCCGGCACCGAGGTCGGCGGCACCGAGGTCGCGGGCTCGCGCCGCGGGGTGCGCGGCCTGTGGGTCGAGCTGCGACACCGCCGCCGGCACCCGGGCACCGAGGGCGAGGCGCCCGAGGCCGCCGACGTGCCGGAGACCGCTCCGGGGTAGGCGAAGGCCCACCACGACCGGTGGTCCAGCCTGCCGCAAATGAGGCGAGGGCCCCGGATCGCTCCGGGGCCCTCGCCGTACGACGCTCGGTCAGTTGTCGCTGAAGATCGCCAGGATGCGGAGCAGGTTGGTGTAGATCCAGACCAGGCTGACGGTGAGGCCGAAGGCCGCCCGCCACGACTCCCGCTCCGGGATGCCGTTGGCGACACCCTGCTCGACGAAGTCGAAGTCGAGGATCAGCATGAAGACACCGAGCACCAGGCCGACGATGGAGAACAGCAGGCCGACGCCACCGAAGCCGAAGAGACCCAGCTGGCTGTTGAAGAGGCCGAGGACGACCTCCAGCAGGCTTAGCCCCACCATGCCGAAGACGGCGGCGATCACGAAGGTGCGGAACTTGTTGCCGACCTTGATGTCGAAGAACTTGTAGGCCGCGAGCGTGCCGGCGAAGGCCGCGAAGGTCCCGATCACGGCCTGCGTGACGATGCCGCCACCGAACTGGGCGTCGAAGAACTTGCTCAGCGCGCCGAGCGCGACGCCCTCGGCGACGGCGAACGCCATCACCAGTCCGGGGCTGATCACGCGCTTGAACGAGTTGACCATCGACAGCCCGAAGGCGGCCAGCGATCCGATCACCATCGCCGCGATCAGCGGGCCGATGTCGGCGTTCGTGGTGGTGGCGCTGATCTCCGGGGTCACCAGCCAGGTGACCGCGGCGGCGGCGAACACCAGGAAGAGCGTGATGGCGGTCTTCTGGACGACCGAGTCGATCGTCATCGGGCCGGTGGTGGCCACCGGGGTCTGCACGCCGGGCTGGCCGGGCGTGCCAATGCCCCACGTCGACGGGTCGGTGTAGCCAGTCTGTCCGTAGCCCTGGCGCGTGGAGCCGGCGGAGCTGAACTCCTCCGACCGGCGGAACACAGGGTTGTTGCTTTGCATTGGTCTCTCCTCGAGGCCGGGGGTGTCGTCAGTCTGACGGGTCACCTGTAGGGCCCATCCTAGGCGGGCTCACAGGGTTCAACGCACCCGTCAGGCGGAACGTTCCCGCCGGACGAACGCGGACAGTGCCGTCCTGCGCCGGGTCCGAGCCACGGCACCACGTCGAGGTCGGGGATGGCACTGTGTGGCCCGTGAGCGGCTCGCAGATCTCCGACTTCCTGGAGCTCGTCGGTCAGCTGCCGGAGGTCGAGCGCTCCGACCGCGGCCGCTACTGGCGCTTCGACGTGCGCCGGCGGGTCTTCGGCTACCTCTGGGAGCCCACGCGGACCGTCGGCCTCAAGCAGACCATCGCCGAGCAGCTCGCCCTGGTCGCCGAGCGGCCGGACGTCTTCGAGGTGCAGTTCACGGCGTACGGCTTCGGCTGGGTGGTCGCGCACCTCGACGGCGTCGAGCGCGACGAGCTGGCCGAGCTGACCTTCGAGGCGTGGCGGCTCACCGCGCCGGACGAGGTCGCCGACGTGCGCGGCGACGTGCTGCCGAGCTGACGACGAGGTGCCCCCGCTGGGACTCGAACCCAGACTGAGCCGCTTTTAAGGCGGTTTCCTCTGCCGATTGGGATACGGGGGCGAGGTCAACGGGTCATAAGCGGGTCACCCGGAGAGTGTCCCAGTCCCGGCCGCGCGACGGAGCACGTCGTCGAGCATCGGCTCGGTGAGCCGGCCGGTGAAGGTGTTCTGCTGGCTGGGGTGGTAGCAGCCGAGGAGCACGACGGTCGCGCCGTCCGGTCCGGTGAGCGTGGCCTCGGCGCCGTGGCCGAAGCGCGGCTTCGGGCGCTCGACCTCCCAGCCGATCGCGCGGAAGGACCGCAGCGTGGCGTCCCAGCCGATCGACCCGAGCGCGACCACGACCCGCACCGAGTCGACCAGCAGCGCCAGCTCGGCCTCGATCCACGGCGCGCAGGTGTCGCGCTCGACGGTGGTCGGCTTGTTCTGCGGTGGAGCGCAGCGCACGGTGGCGACCATCCGGGTGTCGATCAGCTCCTGGCCGTCGGTGGCGTCGACGCTGATCGGCCTGGTCGCCAGCCCGACCCGGTGCAGGCTCGCGAAGAGCCAGTCGCCGCTGCGGTCGCCGGTGAAGATCCGGCCGGTCCGGTTGGCGCCGTTGGCGGCGGGCGCGAGGCCGACGATCAGCACCCGCGGGGACGGGGAGCCCCAGCCGGGGATCGGCCGGCCCCAGTAGGGCTCCCCGGCGTACGACGCGCGCTTGTCGCGCGCGACGTCCTCGCGCCAGGCCACGAGTCGTGGGCAGGCGCGGCAGACCGAGACCCGGGCGTCCAGCTCGCGCAGGTCGCGGGTGCGGGCGAGCCGGCGTACGACGGCGGGGGTGGCCGCGACCGGGGTGTCGGCGGCGGCCGGGTCGCCCGGCCAGCCGGCGCCCGGCGGGACCGGCGAGCCGAAGAGCTCGCCGGTCCCCGGGTGTGGAAGGAGGTCGCTCACGCGCGCCATCCTCCCGCGCTGCTCAGGGGGCCGGCTGGACGGACGTCTCGTGCCGCACCTTGTCGGCCGCGGTCGACGCGGCGTCGACCACCTTGTCCTTGGCGGCCTCGGCGACGACGGCCGCCTGGTGGACCGCGGCCTCCTGTGCCTTGCCCGTCGCGGCGCGCACCTTGGGGTTCTGCGCGACCTTGCCGGCGCCGGACTTGATCTGCTCGTAGCGCTCGTGCCCGGCGCGGGAGCCGAGCACGTAACCGATGGCGACACCGGCGATCAGAGTGAGCTTCTTCATGGTGACTCCTTCGTCGGGGGACTATCCATCCCCCGTGCCCTCCCCGGGCCGCCGTGAAACAGCCAGCCGCCGGGGTAGTCCCTGACGAAATCGGGGTCGGAGCGGTGCCCTCACCCCGCTTTCGTCAGGGACTACCCCCGCGAGGCGATGGACCAGGCGATCCCGTCGAGGATGTCGGCCTCCGAGACGACGAGGGTGTCCACGCGGGCGCGGCGCAGGACGCGGGCGAGGATTAGCGCGCCGGCATCGATCACGTCGGCACGCCCCGGGTGCATGGACGGCAGCGCCCGGCGCTCGGCGACGGTCATCGCCAGCAGGCGGTCGACGGTGGCCACCAGGTCGGCGGCGGGGAAGACGGTCTGGTCGACGGCGTCCCGGTCGTACGCCGGGAGGTCGAGCGCCACGGCGGCGAGCTGCGTGACGGTGCCGGCGACCCCGACCACCGTGGCCGCGGACGACGGGTCGACCGGGCAGGCGTCGAGGTGGGCGTCGATGTCGGCGACGCAGGCCGCGATCTCCTCGGCGGTGGGTGGGTCGGAGTGGAGGTGTCGCTCGTGGAGACGCACCGACCCGATGTTCATCGAGTCGGCGGCGTCCGGCGACGACGTGCCGAGGATCAACTCGGTCGAGCCCCCGCCGACGTCGATGACCAGGATCGGGGGCGCGGGCTCGACGCGCAGGTTGCGGACCGCGCCGTCGAAGGACAGCGCCGCCTCCTCGCTGCCGGTCACCACCTCCGGCTCCACCCCGAGCCGCGCGCGGACGCCGGCGACGAAGACGTCGGCGTTGGACGCGTCGCGGCTGGCCGAGGTGGCGCAGAACCGCACCCGTTCCGGCGGCACGTCGTGCGCGCGGATCAGCGCGGCGTACTCGTCGATCGCGGCGAACGCCCGCTCGAGCGCCTCGTCGGCGATCCGGCCGGTGCGGTCGAGGTCCTGGCCGAGCCGGACCATCCGCATCTCGCGCACGTCGACGTCGGGCAACGCACCGATCAGCAGCTTGATCGTGTTGGTGCCGCAGTCGATCGCGGCTACGCGTCGACGCACGGCCCGCTTCGCCACCAGTCGCCGAGCAGGTCGAGCACCTCGTCGCCGAGCGGGTTCACGCCGCGGCCCATCGCGAGCGACTGCCCGGCCAGCACGTGGAGGCACTTGACCCGGTCGGGCATGCCGCCGGCGGAGATCCCCTCGATCTCGGGCACCGAGCCCAGGGTCGCTCGGTACTCCAGGTAGCGCTCGTGCGCCGCGCGGTAGGCCGCGGCCAGCTCGGGGTCGTCGGCGAGCCGGTCCTGCATCTCCTTCATCAGGCCGGAGCCCTCGAGGGTGCCGATCCGCGAGGCCGCCCGCGGGCAGGTCAGGTAGAAGGTGGTCGGGAACGGCGTGCCGTTGGGCAGCCGCGGCTCGGTGGTGACGACGTCGGGGTTGCCGCAGGGGCACCGGTGCCCGACCGCGTGGATCGCCCGCGGCTCGCGGCCGAGCTGGGCTTCGATGGCGGAGACGTCGGAGGGGTCGATCACGGCTCGATCATGCCAGTGGTTTCGCGGCCCGCCTCGCCCGCACCTCACCCAGCGGAGCGGTCGACCTGGTCCCGGATCTCGGCTGCCGGCGGGGCCTCGGGCTTCGGCGGGTTGCCGGCCAGCTCGACCGACTGCCACGCGGAGTTCCACCAGGCGGCCGGCGGCTTCTGCGCCACGGTCGACGGGTCGGTCAGCGAGCTCTCCCGCTCGAGCGGGTCGCCGTTCTCGTCGAGCACGACGTAGGCGGTCTCGCCCGGCATCACGTAGTTGAGCTCGCGAGCCTGCTGGCGCACGTACGCCGGGTCCTCCCAGCGCCGCTTCTCGCGCTCGAGGTCGTCGATGTTCTGCTGGCGCAGCGCGATCGTGTCCTTGAGGCTGCTGATCTGGGTGCGCTGCTGGAGGTAGGCGCGCATCGAGGACGCGTAGCTCACCGTCAGCACGGCCAGCACGAGCACCAGGATCGCGGCGCGCCCGGTCAGCCGCGAGCCGCGCTGCGGGACGACGGCGACGCCCCGCGTGTCGGTGTCGGTCGGTCGCCCGCCGCGCCCCGAAGCCGCTCCGGTGCTCGGGACCCGCCCGGGTCCGGTGCGCCCCCGGGGGCGTGATCCGCGCGCGGGTGTACGACGGTTGTCGACCATGCCTACTAGGGTCGCTCAGGCGCCGTAGCGGGGGAACGCCGACGCGCCGGAGTAGCGCGCCGCATCTCCGAGCTCGTCCTCGATCCGGAGCAGCTGGTTGTACTTCGCCACCCGGTCCGAGCGCGCCGGGGCGCCGGTCTTGATCTGGCCGCAGTTCACCGCGACGGCCAGGTCGGAGATCGTGGTGTCCTCGGTCTCGCCCGAGCGGTGGCTCATCATGCAGCGGTAGCCGTTGCGGTGCGCGAGCTCGACGGAGTCGAGGGTCTCGGTGAGCGTGCCGATCTGGTTGACCTTCACCAGCAGGGCGTTGGCCTGGCCACCGGTGATGCCACGCTGCAGCCGCTCGACGTTGGTGACGAACAGGTCGTCGCCGACGATCTGGGTCTTCGTGCCGAGCTGGTCGGTGATCGCCTTCCAGCCGTCCCAGTCGTCCTCGTCGAGGGGGTCCTCGATCGAGACGATGGGGTACGACGCCACCAGCTCGCCGTAGTAGGCGGTCATCTCGTCGGCCGACTTCGAGCCGCCCTCGAAGGCGTAGGACCCATCCTTGAAGAACTCCGACGCCGCGACGTCCATCGCCAGCGCGATGTCGGTGCCGAGCGTCAGGCCGGCGGCCGAGACCGCCTCGGCGATCAGGTCGAGCGCGGCCCGGTTGCTGTCGAGGTTCGGCGCGAAGCCGCCCTCGTCGCCGAGGCCGGTGGAGAGGCCCTTCTTCTTCAGCACGGACTTGAGCGCGTGGTAGACCTCCGCGCCCTGGCGCAGGGCCTCGCGGAACGTCGGGGCGCCGATCGGCGCGATCATGAACTCCTGGATGTCCACGTTGGAGTCGGCGTGCGAGCCGCCGTTCAGGATGTTCATCATCGGCACCGGCAGGAGGTGCGCGTTGGGGCCACCGACGTAGCGGTAGAGCGGGAGGCCCGCCGAGTCGGCGGCTGCGCGGGCGACCGCGAGCGAGACGCCGAGGATCGCGTTCGCGCCGAGGTTGGCCTTGTTGGGCGTCGCGTCCAGCTCCAGCATCGTCTGGTCGACCAGGCGCTGGTCGTCGGCGGTGAGTCCCTCGACGGCCGGGCCGATCTGCTGGATGACCGCGTTGACGGCCTTGCCGACACCCTTGCCGCCGTAGCGGTCGCCGCCGTCGCGCAGCTCGACCGCCTCGAAGGCGCCGGTGGACGCGCCGCTGGGCACCATCGCCCGGGCGAACGCGCCGTCGTCGAGCAGCACCTCGACCTCGACGGTGGGGTTGCCTCGTGAGTCGAGGATCTCGCGGGCGCCGACAGCTTCGATGGATGCCATGTGGCCAGCCTAGTGCCGATTGCGGCGGGCGATCACGCCCGGTCAGCCGCCGGGAAGCTCACGCTCATCGTGGTGCCGCTCCGGCCCTCGGTGTCGCGCGCCGACGCGGTCCCGCCGTGCCGCTCGACCACCCGCTTCACGATCGACAGGCCGAGCCCGGTGCCGCGGTAACCGTCCTGGTGGGCCCGGTGGAAGGTGTCGAAGACCCGGGTGTGCTGCCCCTCGGGGATGCCGATGCCGTTGTCGGCGATCTCGATGACCACCATCGGCCCGTCGTCGCCCGCGACGGTCCGAGCGGACACCGAGATCTCCGGCCGCACCCCGGGCGCGACGTACTTGACTGCGTTGCCGACCAGGTTGTCGACGACCTGGCGCAGCAGCACGGGCTCGGCCAGCGCGTCGGGCAGCGCGGGGTCGATGTCGATGACGGGTGCGGACGCGGCCCGCACCCGGCTCGCCTCGACCCGGGCCCGGGCGATGTCCTGCACCAGGGCCAGCAGGTCGACCCGCACCGGTGTGATCCGGAGGTCGCGCGCCGTCGTGTAGGCCAGCAGGTCGCTGATCAGGTGCTGCATCCGCTGCGCCGCGCGCTGGATGCGGTCGAGCTGGTCGGCCTGCTGCTCGGGCGGCACGACGATGCCGGCGCGGACCGACTCGAGCAGCGACTCCGACCAGCCCTCGACGACGGTGAGCGGGTTCAACAGGTCGTGGGCGACGACGCCCGCGAACGACGCCAGCTCGTCGCGCTCGCGACGGTCGGCGGTGACGTCGTGGAAGACCACGACCACCAGGGGCGGGTCGCTGCCGGGCAGCGCGCTCGCGGTCACCTCGACCGTCCGGCCGTCGGGAGCCGTGGGGCTTCGGACGAACAGGTCGAGGTGCTCGAGCGACTCCCCGGAGAGCGCGAGGGCGACCGGCGACTCCTCCGGGGTCAGCGGGCTGCCGTCGAGGTGGCGGATGTCGTAGCCGACCACGTCGAGCGCGCCGTTCTCGCCCACCTGGGCCTCGCCGAGGAGGGTCCGGGCGGACGGGTTGCGCAGCACGACGTCGCCGGTCGCGGCGACGACGCTCACGCCGTCGGTCATCGTGTCGAGGATCGTGCGCATCAGGGTCGCCTGCGCGGTGGCGGCGTCCTCGGAGGCGGCGACGCGCTGGTGGAGCCCCAGGCTCTCGCGGCGCCCGGCCGACAGCGCGAGTGTCAGCACGACCACGACGCCGACGTAGGCCTGGACGACGAGTACCTCGGAGCTCGGGTCGCCGATCGACGAGAAGGGCCCCCTGTCCAGGATCGTGGAGACCACCACCCCCGCGGAGACCAGGAGCGCGTGGATGTCGGCGACCCAGGGCGAGAAGCGGGTGCCCGCCCAGACCGACGTCGCGAGCAGAAGGAAGGGGACCGGCAGGCGGTCGTTGACGACGAAGATCATCCAGCCCGCGCCCAGGCTGACGATGCCGAGCGCGACGACCTCGACCACACTGCCCCGGTAGGGGCCGATGGCCTTGGGTGCCAAGCCGGGCATCCTGGCCCGCGCGGCATTCCGGGCGAGGAGCGAGAGCGGGAAGATCGCGATGATGCCGACCGAGTTGCGGACCACCCACGACGCCAGCACGTTCCAGTCGGCGCCGCCGACGGCGATGAGCGAGGCCGGGCCCACCAGCGCCGAGACGACCGCCGACACGAGCGCGGCGGCGAGCAGGTAGCCGAGGTCGCGCAGCCGCTGGACGCCGGCCGGTGGGTCGTCGCCGAAGCCCCACCACTCGGGGCACCAGCGTGCGATCAGCAGGCCGAACACCAGGGTCTGGACGGCGATCGCGACCGCGAGGCTCAGCGCGATGCCTGCAGTGGCGCCGGTCAGGAGGTAGACCGCCCACGACAGCACGACGACGCCGGCGACGTCGGCCGCCAGCCACCGTTGCCACCCCCGCACCGCCAGCCAGGCCGCGGCGACGCCGGCCGCGGGCCAGACCAGGGCGACCGGGCTCCCGGGGACGAGCGCCTGCCGCCCGAGGTAGGCCGCGATCGCGAAGAACGACGCGAACGAGGCCAGGTCCAGGAGGCGCGCGCGGGTCACTCCTCGCTCCCCCGCGCCGCTAACGCTCGCCGCGCGGCCGCGCGCAGGTCGTCGGGGTGGAACGGCTTGGCCACCCGCTCGCAGCCGGTGTCCGCGATCCGATCGATGATCTCGCCGGTCCACTGCACGGTCACGAACACCGCGGGCACCGCCGGCCAGTTGCCGTGCAGCTCGGCCAGGAGCGTGATCCCGTCGGTGTCCGGCAGGGCGTAGTCCATCAGCACCAGATCAGGGCTGTAGTCGGGCTCGTCCGCGTGCAGCGCGCGCAGCCGGCGCGCGTCGGTGACGCCACGGAGCTCGTACCCGTCGTGGAGCATGCAGTGCGCGATCCAGTCGCGCACCTCGACGTCGTCTTCCACGATCAACACCCGAGACATGGGCTGACCCTAATACCCAGAGCAGCCGTCGTACGGCGCCCCGCAGGGCCTGCTCGGATCGTGGGCTGCCCTGCGCCCAGCCCGGTGGTGCGCGGGCACCGCCGTCAGCCGAGCCCGGCGGCTGGGAAGCTCACCGTCATCGTCGTCCCGCCACCCCCGTGGTTGTCGCGGGCATCGGCCGTGCCGCCGTGCCGCTCGACGATCCGCTTGACGATCGACAGACCGAGACCCGTGCCGCGGTAACCGTCCCGGTGGGCCCGGTGGAAGCTGTCGAAGACCTGCTCGTGCTGGCCCTCGGGGATCCCGATGCCGTTGTCGGAGATCTCGATGACGGCCATCTGCCCGGCAACACCCGGGACGGTCCGGGCGCAGATCCGGATCTCGGGGATGACCCCGGGGGCGACGTACTTGACGGCGTTGCCGATCAGGTTGTCGACCACCTGGCGCAGCAGCACCGGCTCGGCCATCACGTCGGGCAGCTCGCCCTCGACGAGGATCTGCGGCTCGGGCTGGCCGCTCGCCCGGCTCGCGTCCACCCGGGCCCGGATCACGTCCCCGACGAGGTCGTCGAGATCGACCCGCACCGGACTGATCGTGAGGTCGCGGGCGGTCGTGTACGCGAGCAGGTCGCTGATCAGGTGCTGCATCCGGTGCGCCGACCGCTGGATGCGCTCCAGCCGCTCGGCGCGGGTCGCAGGATCCGACGACACACCTGCCCGAGCCTCCTCGAGAAGAGCCTCCGACCAACCGTCGACGACGGTGAGCGGGTTCAGCAGGTCGTGGGCCACGACGCCCGCGAACGACGCCAGCTCGTCCCGCTCGCGTCGCTCGGCTGTGACGTCGTGGAAGAGCACCACCACCATCGGTGGGTCGGAGTCGGGGAGCGGGCGCGCCGACACCTCGAGGAGGCGGCCCTCGGGCACCGCCGGGTTCCGGACGAACAGGTCGTCCTTCTCGATCGTGCCGCCGGTCTGGGCCAGCGCCATCGGCGACTCCTCGGGGCTCAGCGGCCGTCCGTCGGCGTGGCGGAGCCCGTACGAGTCGACGTCGACCGCGCCTGACTCGTCTTGTTGCGGGGCACCGACGAGGTACGCCGCCGCGGGGTTGCGCAGCACCACCGTCCCCCGGGCGTCGATCACGCTCACGCCGTC
The DNA here is from genome assembly GCF_002117935.1 of Nocardioides sp. PD653-B2. Classification (GTDB taxonomy): domain Bacteria; phylum Actinomycetota; class Actinomycetes; order Propionibacteriales; family Nocardioidaceae; genus Nocardioides. The sequence continues at coordinate 66,993 of NZ_BDJE01000002.1, forward strand.
GGCCATCGAGTCGACGATGGTCCGCACCATCGTTCCCTGGGCGCGGACGCGGTCGTTGAGGTCGAGGATCTCGACCCGGCCGATCGAGAGCACGAGGGTCAGCACGACCACCATCGCGACGTACCCCTGCACCACCAGGGCGCGGTTGTCGGGGTCCTCGACGACCATGAACGGCCCGAGCCCGAGCACCGTGGCGACCGCGACGGCGCCACCGAGCAGGAACGCGTGCCCGTCGGCGATGACCGGGGAGAAGCGGGTGCCGGCCCAGACGCTGACGGCGAGGGCGAGGAATGGGATCGGCAGGCCGGTCTTCGCGAAGAACACCAGCCAGAGCACGACGACGCTGACGAGGACGAGGGCGACCAGCTCGACCGGGCCGCGACCCCGCATCGGCCCGACGGGCACCGGACCATGCTGCGGGTTGCTCGCGCGGGCGAGGTGCCGCGCGGTCAGCGTGAGCGGGAAGATGGCCAGCACGCTGGTGCCGTTGCCCAGCACCCAGGAGACGACCTGCTCCCAGCTCGTGTCGGAGAACGAGATCACCGCCGCAGGCCCGAGCACGGCGGCGACCACCGAGGCGATGAGCGCCGCCAGCGCCAGGTAGCCGAAGTCGCGGACCTGCTCCACCCCGGGCGGGGGCTCCTCACCGAAGCCCCACCACCCGGGGCACCACCGGTTGATCAGCACGCCGAACACGAGGGTCTGGACCACGGTGGCGAACGCCAGCCCGACCGACAGGCCGATGCTCGCCCCGGTCAGCCCGTAGGCCCCGACGGCGACGACGAACAGGATGGCGACGTCGACCAGCACTGGCCGGCTCCAGCCGGACACCGCCAGCCAGGCGGCGGCGACACCGGCAGCCGGCCACACGAGGGCGAGCTCGGTGCCCGGGAGCACCGACAGGCGACCGAGCCACACGCCCACGGCGAAGCATCCCCCGAACCAGGCGAGGTCGACGAGGCGCCCCCGGCTCACCCGAGGCCCCCCTCCCGGGTCCGGCGAGCAGCGCCCGGGTCGGCGGCGGCGATGGGCTTCGCGGTCTGTGCCTGGCCGGCGCCCTCGATCGGCTGGATGACGTGCGGGTCCGGATGCTGCTCGTGAGCGTGGACCACCAGGAAGTGCGCGACCCAGCCGCGCACGTCGATGTCCTCCAGGATCGGCTCCCGAGCCACGGAACCGACCCTAGAGCAGTCGGCGTACGGCGTCTCGCAAAGACTGTTCCGGGTCGATGCCGGACTCCCGGGCCTCGGCAACGAGCGCCAGCAGGCGATCACCGAGGTCGTCCCCCGCGGGCGCCGGTGCCGAGCCCGCGCGCCCGAGCCGGTCGAGGACCTTGTCGGCGTAGAGCAGCGCGGGGAGCGTCGGCGGGATCCCGTCGGTGACGGACTCGCGCTGCTTCTCGGTGGCCTTGATCGCCTCCCACGCCTCGTTGATCTCGGCCGGACTCCCACCGGCAGCGTCGGCGAAGACGTGGGGGTTGCGGCGGTGCATCTTCGCAGTGACGTCGGCCGCGACGTCGTCGATCGTGAACTCGCCCGTCTCCTCGGCGATCACCGCGTGGAAGTAGACCTGGAGCAGGAGGTCGCCGAGCTCCTCGCGCAGGTGCACGGCGTCGCCGCTGTCGATCGCCTCGAGCGTCTCGTGGGTCTCCTCGAGCAGGTAGCGGGCCAACGAGCGGTGGGTCTGCTCGCCCTTCCACGCGCACTCGGCGCGCAGCCGCCGCATCACCTCGAGGAACTCGAGGAGCGGCTCGCCGGACGCCTGCTCGGCCACCGGGGTCAGCTCAGCCGCAGCGCTGGCTGGCGGGCAGGGTGGCGGCGTACGCCGCGTCGGGCTGGGCGGCGTCGGCCTTCTTCGCGGTGTCCCCGAGCGCGAAGGACAGGCTGGTGTCGGTGGCGACCACGGTGCCCTGGTCGACGCTCACGCCGTAGCGGGGGTCGATCCGCACGTCGTGGTCGTCGAGCCACGACGCGAACTCCTTCGCGCCCGCTGCCTGGGCGTCGTCGTCCGACGGCGACCCGCCGAGCACGTCCCGGCCGACGGCGGTCTCGGCAGCGGCGACGTAGAGCGACGCGGCACTGACCTGGATGACGGCCTCGCGCTGGGCGTCGCTCAGTGGCGCGAGCTGCTTCTGGGCGCCGTCGATGGCCTGGTCGTAGGAGCTGTCGATGGTCACGCCGTGATCGGCCATCAGCTGGTCGGCGGCGCTGCGCACTGCGTAGCTGCTCGCGGCCAGGCCGGCGATGTAGTGGTTGGGCACGACCTGGCCCGGCTGGGACTCCGTCGACGCGGAGCAGTACGCCGTGGCGGTGGCCCGCACCTGGTCGGTCGAGACCGTGTCGTCCTGGACCCGGACGGCGACGCCGGGGTTGAACCCCGTCACCGAGCCACACCCGGTCAGCAGGAACGTCGAGACGAGGGCCAGCCCCGCGAGGCGGCGAACAGGGGTCCGGGTCACTTCTTCTCCTGCGTCGAGGGGTTGCTCTCCGGCGGGTCGATCACGGTTTCGATGACCTGCCGGGCCCATTCAAGCAGGGCGATCCCGGTGATCAAGCCACCTCCCGGCAGCGGAGACGGCGGGCGCGGCACCAAGACGGTGCTGACCGGTGCCTTGACGATCGACTTCGGGTACATCCGGTTGAGCCGGATCACCCGCGACTCGGGCAGGTCGACCGGCGCGAACCGCACGTTGCGGCCCGCGATCGTGACCTCACCGACGCCCGCCTGGCGGGCCCGGGCGCGGAACCGGGCGACCAGCAGGAGCGAGTCGACCTCCTGCGGCGGCTCGCCGTAGCGGTCCAGCATCTCCTCGCGGATCAGGTCGACGTCCTCGTCGGCGCGGACCTCGGCCAGCCGCTTGTACATCTCCAGCCGGAGTCGCTCGCTGGGGATGTAGTCGTGCGGCAGGTGGGCGTCGACGGGCAGCTCGATGCGGACCTCGTTGAGCTCCGGCTCCGCGTCGCCGCGGAACTCGTGGACCGCTTCGCCGACCAGGCGGACGTAGAGGTCGAAGCCGACATCGGCGATGTGGCCGGACTGCTCACCACCGAGCAGGTTGCCGGAGCCGCGGATCTCGAGGTCCTTCATCGCGATCGCCATGCCGCCGCCGAGGTCGGAGTGCTGGGCGAGAGTCGCGAGCCGCTCGTGGGCGGTCTCGGTCAGCGGCTTCTCGGCCGGGTAGAGGAAGTAGGCGTAGGCGCGCTCGCGCGAGCGGCCGACCCGGCCGCGGAGCTGGTGGAGCTGGCTGAGGCCGAGGGTGTCGGAGCGCTCGATGATCATCGTGTTGGCGTTGGACACGTCGAGGCCGGACTCGACGATGGTGGTGCAGACGAGGACGTCGAAGCGCTTCTCCCAGAAGTCCAGCATCACCTGCTCGAGCTGGTGCTCCCCCATCTGGCCGTGCGCCGTGGCGACCCGGGCCTCGGGCACCAGCTCCTTGATCTTGGCGGCGGCCTTCTCGATGGAGTTGACCCGGTTGTGGATGTAGAAGACCTGGCCCTCGCGCAGCAGCTCACGGCGTACGGCGGCCACCACCTGGCGGTCCTCGTAGGCGCCGACGTACGTCAGGACCGGGTGCCGCTCCTCGGGCGGGGTGGTGATCGTGGACATCTCGCGGATGCCGGTGATCGCCATCTCGAGGGTGCGCGGGATCGGGGTCGCCGACATCGACAGCACGTCGACGGAGGTGCGCAGCCGCTTCATCTGCTCCTTGTGCTCGACGCCGAAGCGCTGCTCCTCGTCGACGATGATCAGCCCGAGGTCCTTCATCCGGATGTCCGGGTTGAGCAGCCGGTGGGTGCCCACCACGATGTCGACCGTGCCCTCGGCCAGCTCGGCGATGACCTCGCGCGCCTCGGCGTCGGTCTGGAAGCGCGACAGTCCCTTGAGCACGACCGGGAACCCGCTCATCCGCTCGCTGAAGGTGCTCAGGTGCTGGGTGACGAGCAGCGTGGTCGGCACCAGGACGGCGACCTGCTTGCCCTCCTGGACGGCCTTGAACGCCGCCCGGACGGCGATCTCGGTCTTCCCGTAGCCCACGTCGCCGCAGACCAGCCGGTCCATCGGGACGCTGCGCATCATGTCGCCCTTGACCTCGTCGACCGTGGTCAGCTGGTCGGGCGTCTCATGGAAGGGGAACGCGTCCTCGAGCTCGCGCTGCCACGGGGTGTCCGGGCCGAAGGCGTAGCCCTTCGTGGCCTGGCGCGCGGCGTACAGCTTGATCAGCTCCGCGGCGATCTCGCGGACGGCCTTGCGGGCCTTGTTCTTGCGCTTGGTCCAGTCGGCGCCGCCGAGCCGGTCGAGGGAGGGCTGCTCGCCGCCGACGTAGCGAGTGACCTGGTCCAGCGCGTCGGCCGGGACGTAGAGCCGGTCGGCCGGACCACCTCGCTTGGAGGCGCCGTACTCGAGGACGAGGTACTCGCGGATCGCGCCGCCGACCTCGCGCTGCTTCATCTCGACGAACCGGCCGACACCGTGCTGCTCGTGGACGACGTAGTCGCCGGCGCTGAGCTCGAGCGGGTCGATCTGCTTCTTGCGGCGGGTCGGCATCTTCCGCATGTCGCGGGTCGACGCCTTCTGGCCGGACAGGTCCTCACCGGTGAGGACGGCGATCCGGTTGGTCTCGTCGACGAAGCCGTGGTCGGCGGCGCCGCAGCTGACCGTGATCACGCTGTCGGTGAGGTCGTGGACCTCCTGGATGTCGTCGACGATCCGGGCCGGCACGTCGTGCTCGCCGAGCACCTCGACCATCCGCTGCGCCGGGCCGTGACCGGTGTGCAGCACGACCACGCGGTAGCCCGCGCGCCGCCAGCCGTCGAGGTCGGCGATCGCGCGCTCGAGGTCGCCGCGGTAGGCCTCCGCCGGCTTCGCCGGCAGGGCGCGGCTCGGGACCGCGCCGGCGACGTCGTCGACACCGAGGCCGCCCTCGGGCGACTCGATGCCGAACGGGCTGACCGTCCACCACGGCTTGCCCTGCGCCAGCGCGTGCTCGCGCACGTCGCCGATCTCGCGGTACGACGCGGCGCCGAGGTCGATCGGCGCGGTGCCGCCGCCGGCGGCGGCCGCCCAGCTGGCGCCGAGGAATTCCTCGCTCGTCGCCACCAGGTCGTGCGCGCGGCTGCGCGCCCGCTCCGGGTCGAGCACGAGCACGTGGGTGTCGTCGGGCATCAGGTCGACGAGCAGCTCCATCTCGTCGACGAGCACCGGCGCCAGCGACTCCATGCCCTCGACCGCGATGCCGGCCGCGATCTTGTCGGTGAGCTCGAGCAGCTGGGGGTGGGCGGCGCCCAGCTCGGCGGCCCGCTGCCGCACCTCGTCGGTCAGCAGCAGCTCGCGGCATGGGGGCGCCCAGAGCCGCTCGACCTTCTCGAGCGTGCGCTGGTCGGCGACCGAGAAGCTGCGGATCTCCTCGACGTCGTCGCCCCAGAACTCGACGCGCAGCGGGTGCTCCTCGGTCGGTGGGAAGACGTCGACGATGCCACCGCGGACGGCGAACTCGCCGCGCCGCTCGACCAGGTCGACGCGGGAGTACGCCGCTGCCGAGAGGCGGCGCACGACGTCCTCGAGCCCGGCGGTGGCGCCCACGACGAGCTCGACCGGCTCCAGGTCACCGAGCCCCTTGACCTGCGGCTGGAGCACCGAGCGCACCGGTGCGACCACGACCTTCAGCGGCCCGTTGGAGACGTCGTCGCCGGGGTGGCGGAGCCGGCGGAGCACGGCCAGCCGGCGCCCGACGGTGTCGCTGCGCGGGCTCAGCCGCTCGTGGGGCAGCGTCTCCCAGCTGGGGTAGTAGGCGACGTGCGCCGGGTCGACCAGGTCGCCGAGCGCCTCGACGAGGTCCTCGGCCTCGCGGCCGTTGGCCGTGACGGCCAGGACCGTGCGGCCGGCGCGGACCAGCCCGGCCACGACGTAGGGCCGCATCGCCTCGGGTCCGGTGAGGTCGAGTGCCCCCACCGTGCCGCCGCGGGCATCCGCGAGGGCCGCGGCGAGGGTGGGGTCGGCGAGGACGGCGTCGGCGAGGCCGGAGAGGTGCACGGACGAGCTCCTGGGGAGGGCGGATGACAACACGACAGCCCCCGGCCACGCGTGGCAGGGGGTGCGACGTCGAGTCTACGGCGCGCCGCCGACGGGCCTCAGCCCCTGGGGATGAGGGCCGCCCGTGGGTCAGCTGCGCGGATCGGCCACCCGGCCGACGAAGAGCGGCGTGCCGTGCTCGACGTCGTGGATCACGAAGAGGAAGGGCCGGTCGACCGTGACCGTGCGGTCGACGACCAGGGCCGACGATGCGCGGACGACGACCGCGGTGGCGGCCGCGGCCTCGGTGCCGTCCTCGTCGACGGCCACGAACACCTGGTGGAGGACGTCGTCGATCACCAGAGGATCGTCGGACTCGGTCATCTGCGTGAAGTCGGCGGCCGCCTCGTCGAACGCAGTCGGCATCCCGAGCGCCGACAGCGGGTCCTTGAGAGCCTTGGCGGTGCGGAACGTCCAGCGCGGGACCGACAGCTCGACGCTTCCCGGCTCCGCCGCGGCGAGGATCGCGGGCAGCGCGTCGACGTCGACCTCGCGACCGGGGTCGGGCAGCACGACGGTCATGGCGAGGGCGTTGTCGGCGTACGGGAGACGGACGCTCGTCCAGCCGTCCCCGGTGCCGACCGCTGCGCCGATGGTGGCGCGCATCATGGGCACCTGGACGACGGTGCCGTCGGCCCGGTGGAAGTCGCCGTCGGTCGTGAGGGTCCTCTCGAAGGGCTCGAGCCACGGCGCCTTGAAGTACAGGGTGTTGACGAGCACCAACCGGGTCATGGCGCTGACCGAGTCCGGCGGCAGGATCTCCTCGATCCGGTCGTGGGTTCGGTCCGCGGTCCAGCGATTCACGGCCTTCCGGGCGGCTTCGGTCGCGTGGACGAAGTCGACGGTGCGCATGCCGGCGCCGTACGAGCGGGCGAGGGTGTCGAGGAACGCCGGCTCCCATGGCACGTCCTGCTGCCCGAAGAGCTGGTTGGCGGCGTCGAGGGCGACCTGCCTGCCCGCGAGCGACTCGATGTGCTGCGTCAGTGCGTTCAGCCCGGCGTTGAGATCCGCGGCCGTGCCGGCCACGAGCACGTCGAGCATCTCGCTCCGCGTCGTGCCGGCCGCACCGTTGACCGTCATGCCGAGCGCGACCGCCACCGAGTACGGCGAGAGCGCGACGTTGTCGTCACCGGTCGCGAGCAGGCGCCAGAGTCCCGCACCCAGTGCGTGCACGGAGGCGACGGCCGCCGGCACCGCGGCGGCGTCACCGGGATCCCGCTCCGCGTCGGAGGAGACCAGCCGGAGCTTCGTCGTACCGTCCGGCGTGCCCTCCTCCCCCGGCGAACCGGCACAGCCGGCCAGGAGGCCCGCGCCGGCGACGGCCAGCGTGGCGAGCGAGAAGGCGCGACGGCTGAGCATGCTGGTCGGACGTCGACATGGTGTGCGGGGTTCCGAGACCGGCCTATATGCGTCGGGTGAAGCTGATCTTGCCGCCGGGTTGCTGGGTGGTGGTGTAGGCGGGGTCGTGTGCCCTGGTGTGGTGCTTGGGGCAGAGCAGTCGCCCGGCTTTCGCGCTCGTGCCTCCGCCCTTGGCCCACGGCAGGTCGTGGTGGGCGTGGCAGAGTCCGGGTGGCCAGTCGCAGCCGGTGGTGGTGCAGCCCTGGTCTCGGATGGCCATGGCGATGCGCATGGGGGTGGTGTGGAAGCGGGTCTTGCGGCCGACGTCCAACACCTCGGAGGGTCCGCCGAGGACGGCGGGGATGATGCCGGCTTCGCAGGCCAGGCGTCGGGCGAGTCCGGGGGAGAGGTGTTCGCCGGTGTCCAGGTGGGCGGCCTGCAGGCGGCCTTCCAGGGTCTCAAGGGTCATGGTCACGACCACGGTGGCGTTGAGGCCGCCCGTGTTCGGGAGCTGGTCGACGGGGTAGCGCTGGATGAGCTCGGCGAACGCGCGGCCCATCCGCTCGGGTCCGGGGCGTCGTTCACCGAGCGGGCCCTGGACTGCTTGGTGCTTGGGTGCGGCGAACGCGAGCAGTGCCTTGCGCAGCATGGCGCCGGTCAGCGCGTCGAGGGTGAACCGGCCGTGCACCCGGCCGTGGCCGTCCTCGGCCATCGTGAACCGGAGCGACTCCTGAGCTTGGCGTTCTTCGCGTTCGAGGAGTTTGGCTTCGCGTTCGTCGGCCTCCTCGGGGGCGATGACCTCGAACAGCCGCCTCCCCAGGATCCGCAGCGTCTTCGCGTCGTGGTGGCGTGCTTCCGCGACCAGGTGCCGTTCAGCTTGCTCGACCAAAGCGGTGTCCAGGTCGGCGGGGAGCTGCTCCACGGCGTGGACGATGACCTGCGCCTGCTCGAGGACGAGGTCGCCGGCGGCGAGCGCGACTCGTACCGGTTCGTGACCAGCACTCAACGCGGTCGCGAGACCCATCTGCCGGATCGCCTCACGGCGGGTCTGGTTGGTGGCGTGCGCCCACCAGACCGCGGTCGAGGTCGCGCCGGAGGCCTCGCCCACAGCAGCGTCGTCGGCGTGCGAGGCGACGCGGAGCTTCAGCTCGGTGACTCGGGCTTCGAGCTCGGTGTAGGCGATCAGGGTCGCGGCGGCCTCGTCCGGGTCCATCGACCACATCGGTGTCTGGGTCACCTCGTCGATGACCGCATTCAGCCGCACGGCAGCCCGCGACACCGGGTGTCGTGGTGCGGTGTGCGTGCTGGTCGCCATACCCATCACTCAACCAGGGACCACCGACAATCAGGCCCTGAAATCCTGTGGACAACGGGGGTTGGGGGTAACGGTCTGGTAACAGTGTTTCGCCTTTGTCCACAGGGGTTTCGAGAGAGCATCGGTGGTTGAG
>NZ_BDJE01000003.1 GCF_002117935.1 Nocardioides sp. PD653-B2
CGACCTCAACGAACACCGCTGGAACCAGGGCCACGACCCCACCCCACTGCTGCGCGAACAGGTGAACCTCACCCACCCCACCTGCGTGTTCCCGCACTGCACCCGACCATCCAGGTCCTGCGACGCCGACCACATCATCGACTACGACTCCGGCGGACCCACCTGCTCCTGCAACCTCGCCCCCCTGTGCCGCCACCACCACCGCCTCAAGACCCACGGCGGCTGGACCTACCAACGCACCACAGCCCGGGTGTTCCGCTGGACCAGCCCCCGCGGGCACGTGTACGTCCACGACCTCACCCACCCACGACATACCTGACCCACCGACCCCGCCGGCCACGGCCGACGGGGCCACAACCATGCCGACGCTGGGAGACTCGTGGGGTGGAGTACGACCCCAGTCAGTTTCGTGGCACGGCGCGGTACTACCGGGGTGGGCGTCCGCCGTACCCGGCTCGGCAGAGGTGTTCGTGACCGTGGCGACGCCGGGGACCGGCGCGCTCAGCGCCCGGCCGGCGGCCGAGCCCCGCTGACCTGACCCGGGAGGGCCGCGATCGACGGGAGCAGCGCGAGCGCGTTCACGACCACGGAGAAGACCAGCAGCGCGAGCGCCCACGCCGGGTGCCCGGCGTCCCACAGGGCCCACGAGGCGAGCCCGAAGACGATCACCTTCACGACCGGTCGCCGGACCGGCCCGCCGTACGTCGCCTTCGGCGACGCGACCAGGAACCATGCCGTCATCGCGGCGAGCGGAAGCAGCCAGACGAGCAGCCAGCGGGGGTCGTGCGCCCACCCCCAGACACCGAAGGCGGCGACCGCGAGCAGCTCGTCGAGGAAGACGAGCGCCAGCACCCACCATCCGAGAAACACCATGGGCACATCCTCGCGGGTCACTACGGTTTCACCATGCTGTTTCCCGAAGCCCGTCGCGCCGTCGAGGCCGCGGCCACCGACGTCCCCGTCTGGACCGAGGGCTACGACATCGACGCGGCCCGGGCGGAGGCCCGGGCCGCGGCCGCGGCCGACCCGCGCGAGGAGGTCGGCGAGGTCCGTGACGTCGACGCCGACGGGGTCCGCTGCCGGGTCTACGTGCCCGATGGCGCGGACGCCGGTCTGGTGATTCACCTGCACGGCGGTGGCTTCGTGTTCCACGACATCGACGTCCACGACGCGGGGGCGCGACGGCTCGCGAACCGGTCCGGGATGTCGGTGCTGAGCGTCGACTACCGCAGGCCGCCCGAGCACCCGTTCCCGGCCGCGCCGGACGACGTGTCCGCGGCGGTGGCCTGGGCCCGGCGCAGCACCGACGGGCCGTTGTTCGCGCACGGCGACAGCGCGGGCGGCAACCTCGCCCTGGTCGCGGCGCTGCGCCACCCGGGCGCGTTCGCGGCGGTCGCACTGATCTACCCCTTCCTCGACCCCACCGCCGGCTTCGAGTCCTACCGGACCGCCGCCGACGGGTTCGACCCGCGCGAGGCCGCCTGGTACTGGCAGCAGTACGCCGCCGCGCCCGCCGACCTGACCGACCCCGACCTGGCCCCGCTCCTGTCCGACCGGCTCGGCACCCTGCCGCCGACACTGGTGGTGACCGCCGAGCACGACCCGCTGCGCGACGAGGGCGAGGCGCTCGCGCAGCGGCTGGCCGAGGAGGGAGTCGCGGTGACCGCCACCCGCTACCTCGGTCAGATCCACGGCTTCTGGCGCCACGACCGCGTCTTCACACCCGCCGAGCCGCTCATGCGCCAGGTCGCCGGCTTCCTCCGGCTGCACGGCTGAAGGTCCCTGCTGACAGGATGGTGCCATGCGCGTGCACCTCGGCTGCGACCATGCCGGACTCGATCTCAAGGAACACCTCACGGGTTGGCTGACCGCCCACGGCTACGAGCCGGTCGACCACGGCCCGTTCGTCTACGACGCCGTCGACGACTACCCGGTCTTCTGCCTCCGCGCCGCCGCGGGTGTGGCCGAGGACCGGGCCGCCGGCCTCGACAGTCTCGGCGTCGTCATCGGCGGGTCGGGCAACGGCGAGCAGATGGCGGCGAACAAGGTGCGCGGCATCCGCTGCGCCCTCGTCTGGTCCGAGGAGACGGCCCGGCTCGCCCGCGAGCACAACGACGCGCAGGTCGTGTCGGTCGGCGGCCGGATGCACTCGCGCGAGGACATGACCCGCTTCGTCGAGGTCTTCCTCGCCGAGCCGTTCAGTGGCGACGAGCGGCACGTACGCCGGATCGGCCAGCTCACGTCCTACGAGGAGACCGGCGTCCTCCCGCCGCTCCCCGCGTCGGCACAGCTGTCCGGCGACGCCCCGGCCGATGCCTGAGGGCCACACCCTCCACCGCCTCGCCGACGAGATCTCCGCGACCTTCGCCGGCCGCGTGGTGCGGGCGGGCAGCCCGCAGGGCCGCTTCGCCGACTCGGCCGCGCTCGTGGACGGTCAGGTGCTGGTCGGCGCCGAGGCCTGGGGCAAGCACCTCTTCATCGGCTTCCCCGACGACCGCTTCGTGCACGTCCACCTCGGGCTCTACGGCAAGTTCGACGTCCACTCCGGTGTCGAGCACGTGCCGGAGGCGGTCGGCCAGGTCCGCCTCCGCCTCGTGGCAGCTGACCGCGACCGGCACGCCTACGCCGACCTGCGCGGTGCGACCACGTGCGAGCTGGTCACCCGCGAGCAGCGGCAGGCGGTCTTCGACCGCTCCGGGCCCGACCCGCTGCGGGAGCACGCCGACCCGATGCTCGCGTGGGAGCGGATCCGGCGCAGCAAGGCGCCCATCGGCGGGCTGCTCATGGACCAGTCCGTGCTCGCCGGGGTCGGCAACGTCTACCGCGCCGAGCTGCTGTTCCGGCACCGCATGCACCCGCTGCGCCCGGGCCACACGCTCCGGGTCGGCCAGTGGCGCGCGATGTGGGACGACCTCGTCGAGCTGATGCGCGAGGGGGTCCGCACCGGCCGGATCGACACGGTCCGCCCCGAGCACCTGCCCGAGGCCATGGGCCGCCCCCCCGCGCAAGGACGACCACGGCGGTGAGGTCTACGTCTACCGGCGCACGGGCCAGCCCTGCCACCTCTGCGGGACCCCGGTCCGCACCGAGGTGCTCCAGACGAGAAACCTGTTCTGGTGCGCGCATTGCCAACCTCGGTTCCGGTCGCGAGCACTACGATGACGCCACCCGATCAACGAGGACCGACCACGATGACCGCTCGCCCTGAGGCAGTCCGGCCCGCCCGGTCCTCGTGGAGGAAGTCCGGCCTGCGCCGGACGCTGCGCCACGGTGTCGCCCCGCAGAACCGGACGATCACCTGGCTGGTCGCCCTCACGGCGGCCGTCACCGCCGCCATCGTGGCCTGGCCGACCGTCGTCCCGATGACCACGCTGATGGTGCCGTTGCTGCTCGGCAGCCTCCTCCTGGGCCCGCGCCAGCTCCCGTGGTTCGTGGTCTTCCTGATGGTGATGCTGATGCTCGCCATCGCCCGCCAGCAGGAGATCACCCCGCGGACCGTGGTGGCGATCGCGATCCTCTTCCTGCTCTGCTTCATCGTCCTGGTCACGTCGTTCCGCCGCTCCCGCCTGGGAGTCGCGGGGGTGCTCGGCGAGTCGATGCTGGTCGACCTGCGCGACCGGATCCTCAACCAGGGCGGTGTCCCGTCGCTGACCGACGAGTGGCTGGTGGAGATCGCGCTGCGCTCCGCCGGGGGTACGCCGTTCGCCGGCGACTTCGTCGTCTCCACCCGGCCCCGCCACAGCAACCGGGTCGAGATCGCGGTGGTCGACGTGTCCGGCAAGGGCGAGCAGGCCGGCACCCGAGCGCTGCTCCTGTCCGGCGCGTTCGGCGGGCTGCTCGGCGCGCTGCCGCCGGAGGAGTTCCTGCCGGCGGCCAACGACTACCTGCTGCGCCAGGACTGGGAGGAGGGCTTCGCGACCGCCCTGCACCTCTCGCTCGACACCGAGACCGGCCAGTTCGAGGTGCGTACGGCGGGCCACCCGCCGGCCGCCCAGCTCGATGCGGGCTCCGGTCGCTGGACGGTCCACGAGGGCGACGGCCCGGTGCTCGGCCTCATCGAGGACGCCGAGTTCAAGATGGTCGCCGGCGTGATGCGCCACCGCGACGCGCTGCTGCTCTACACCGACGGCATGGTCGAGACACCCCGCCGCGACATCGCGCTGGGCATCGACCGGATGCTCGGCCAGGCCGAGCAGCTGCTGCGCGGGACCTTCGAGGGAGGCGCGGACCGTCTGGTCGACGCGCTGGGCTCGGAGAACGACGACCGCGCCTTGGTGCTGGTCCACCGGCGCTGAGCCTGCTCACCGGGGAGCCCTCGGTTGGGGCGGAGGGGTCGCGGTGTGGCACCATGACACCGCACATTTACGCCTGCGAACCCCACCCATGTTCACGGCGGATGTGTGCGCGCGGATGTAGCTCAATGGTAGAGCCCCAGTCTTCCAAACTGGCTACGCGGGTTCGATTCCCGTCATCCGCTCCAAGCAGGGCCAGGAGCGTGCCGATCACGCCCCAGGGGTCCCGTTTGGCGGGGCGTAGCGTAGTGGCTAGCGCGCCTGCTTTGGGAGCAGGAGATCGCAGGTTCGAGTCCTGTCGCCCCGACGCCCAGCAGCAGACCCAGAGACACCAGATGCACCACCACGAACGAATGAGGAGAACACCTGTGAAGAGCGCCGTCGAGACCTTGAGCCCGACCAGGGCCAAGCTGACCGTCGAGGTGCCCTTCGAGGAGCTCAAGCCGAGCCTCGACGCGGCGTACAAGAAGATCGCCCAGCAGATCAACGTCCCCGGCTTCCGCCGCGGCAAGGTCCCGCCGATGGTCATCGACCGTCAGGTCGGCCGCGGTGCGGTGCTCGACGAGGCGATCAACGAGGTCCTGCCGAAGAAGTACCTGGAGGCGCTCGAGGCGAACTCGCTCCAGCCGATCGCCCAGCCGGAGATCGAGGTGACCAAGTTCGAGGACAACGAGACCCTCGAGTTCACCGCCGAGGTCGACATCCGTCCCGAGATCACGCTGCCGTCGTACGACGGCCTCGAGGCCGAGGTCGACGACATCGAGCTGACCGACACCGAGGTCGACGAGCAGGTCGAGGCGCTGCGCGAGCGGTTCGCCACCCTGGTCGACGTCGAGCGCCCGGCCGCCGACGGCGACTTCGTCGTGCTCGACCTCAAGGCCACCAAGGACGGCGAGGTGCTCGAGGGCGCCGAGGTGTCCGGCATGTCCTACAAGGTGGGCCGCGGCGGCATGCTCGACGGCCTCGACGAGGCGCTGACCGGCATGGCCGCGGGCGACGAGAAGACCTTCCAGTCCCAGCTCGTGGGCGGCGACCTGATCGGCGAGGAGGTCGAGGTCACCGTCAGCGTCAGCCAGGTGCAGGAGCAGGAGCTCCCCGACCTCGACGACGAGTTCGCCCAGATGGCCTCGGAGTTCGACACCGTCGGCGAGCTCACCGACGACGTGCGCGAGCGCCTGGGCCGCGGCAAGCGCCTCGAGCAGGCCGCGGCCGCCCGTGACGCCGTGCTCGAGCAGCTGCTGGAGAAGGTCGACGTCCCGCTGCCCGAGGTCGTCGTCACCGACGAGCTCAACGCCCGCCGCACGAACATCGAGCAGCAGCTCGCGTACGCCGGCATCACGATGGACAAGTACCTCGAGGACGAGGGCCAGACCCTGGAGGAGTTCGAGGCCGACCTCGACCGCCGGGTCCGGGACGCGGTCGCCGCGCAGTTCATCCTCGACGAGATCGCGAAGGCCGAGGAGTTCGGCATCGACCAGGCCGAGCTCTCCGAGCACCTCGTCCGCCGCGCCCAGCAGTCCGGCCAGGACCCGCAGGAGTTCGCGAACCACATGTTCGAGCACAACCACATCCCGGAGCTGGTCCAGGAGATCCTGCGTGGCAAGGCGCTGGCCCGGATCGTCGAGAGCGCGGTCGTCAAGGACGCCTCGGGCAACGTGGTCGAGCTGAAGAACCTGCGCCCCGACGGCACCATCGGTGAGCCCGAGGCCGAGGTCGCCACGGACGACGCTGCGGACGACGCTGCCGAGGACAAGACCGAGGAGTGAGCCGGTCTGGTCCTGGGTAGAACCCCAGCGTGACCAGGCACTCGGGTGTCATCGGTGGCGAGGACGCCGCCTGGCGTCCCCCTGCGCAGACGGGCACCACCACCACGGAGTCGCTCGCCGGGTACGACCACCTCACGGAGGTCGGCCGCGGCGGCGACTCCGTGGTGTTTCGCGCCCGCGACGTCGCGATGAACCGCGACGTCGCCGTCAAGGTGCTGCAGACCGACGACGAGCGGGCCGCGGCGCGCTTCGTCCGGGAGATCGAGATCACCGTGGCGCTGGGGCGCCAGCACCCCAACATCGTCAACATCCTCACCACCGGCACGACCGAGTCCGGTCACCCGGCGATCGTCATGGACTTCTACGAGAGCGGGTCGCTCGACGACCGGCTCCGGTCGCACGGGCCGCTGCCGGTCGACGAGGTCGTCACGATCGGTGCGGTGCTCGCCGACGCGCTCGCGTTCGCCCACAGCCACGGGGTGCTGCACCGCGACGTGAAACCGCAGAACGTGCTCGTCCTGCCGACCTCGTGGGTGCTCGCCGACTTCGGGATCGCCCGGCTGGTCGACTCCGAGCACACCTCGTCGGTCGAGACGTTCACCTACCGGCACGCCTCGCCGCAGATCCTCGACGGCCAGCCGCCGACAGCCGCCGACGACCTCTGGTCCCTGGGCTCCACCCTCTACACGCTCGTCGACGGCCGCCCGCCGTTCGCGAGCGACGACCCCGACGACGACTCCGCGCTCGCCTACCTGCGGCGGGCCCGCACCGAGCCGCACCGCGCGCTGTCCGGGACGGACGCGGGCGCGCTGGCCGCGGTCGTCGATCGCTGCCTGGCCAAGGACCCCGAGAGGCGCTGGCAGTCGGCGGCGGAGCTGCGCGACGCCCTGTCCCGGCTGCGGGTGACCGCCTGGGAGCCCGGCGCCGCCCGGTCGCCGCTCGCCTCCGCGCCGGCCGCGGCACCGGCCGAGGCGCCGCCCCCGGTCGCGCCGGACCCCGTCGCCCTCTCGGTGCTGGCCCACGCGCCGCGACCGGTGGTCGACGAGTCACCGACCGGCCTCCGGCCGGTGGAGCCGACCAGCGATCCGGCACCCTCGCTCCAGCACCGCGAGCCCGCTCCGCCCGCTGCCCCGTCGACCGAGCGCCCCCACCACGGCCGACGCTGGCTGCTGCTCGGGCTCGGCGGTGCGGCCCTCCTGATCGGTCTGGTGCTCGGGATCGTCGGTGCGGTGCTCCGCTCCGACGGCGACGCCCCCCCGATCGAGACCCCCGCCGCCGACCTCGGGGCGCCGGTGCCGTCGCTGAGCTCGGCACCCACCGAGTCCGGTGAGGCGCAGCTGCGGCGGGCCGACCCCCGGCTCGCATTCGACTTCCTGAAGCTCCGCAGCGACGGCACCTCGCTGGCGCTGAAGTGGAACGACCCGAGCGACGGGGAGGGCGACTTCGTGCTGTCGCAGACGTCGCCCGAGGAGGTGCCGGAGTTCGAGTTCCGGGCCGGGACGACGGAGGCGACGGTGCCCTTCGTGATCCCCGACCACAGCAGGGCCTGCTTCGTGATGACGGTGCATCTCCCCACCGGCGAGATCGGCATCACCGACTCGCGCTGCGTCACCCGCTAGCGCCGCAGCCCGTCAACGGCCCAGCACGCGCGGGTCGAACGACCACCACCAGCGCCGCCACCACGGGAGCGAGGCGCGCGCGGCCCGGCGTACGGCCCGGACCTCGTCGGCGGGGGCCGCCGTCGGCGCCGGCGCGGGGCCGAACGCCGCCCGCTCGGCGCGGACCGCGACGCGGGTGGCCGCGTCGGTGCCGAAGCGCCGGTCGGCCCGGTCGGCGGCGTCGGGCGCGGTCTCCCAGCGCGGCGGGGTCGACCCGGCCAGCACCAGGGCGTCGTAGACCTCGGCCCACGCGCCGGTCGCGCCGCGGCGCCGATGGCGCAGGCTGCGGACCTGGCGCGCGCCGCCGAGCAGCAGGAGCGGCAGCACCAGCACCCCGCCGGCCATCACGGCCGGCACCCAGGGGGCGGCCTCGGCGGTCGCGTCGGAGGGCGGGGTCGCGTCGGCGTCGACCGGCCCGGGTGCGGTGCCGTCGGAGGGGACCGGGGCGGTCGGGGCGGGAGCCGGGTCGACCTCCGGCATCTCCCCGAGCTCGGGGCGGCCGTCGCTGAACGTGTCGTCGTGGGGCGTGGGGGAGAAGGGCACCCAGCCGAGCCGGTTGAAGTAGACCTCCGGCCAGGCCAGCGCGTCGCGGCTGCGGATGATCCGGCTGCCGTCGGGCTGCTCGTGACCGGGCCGGAAGCCGACCACCACGCGCGTGGGGAGGCCGGCCTGCCGGGCGAGGATCGCGAAGGACGTCGCGAACTGCTCGGACGTGCCGACCTGCCCGCCGGACCCGCGGCCGAGCAGGAAACGCTCGATGCGCCAGAAGGCCGAGCCCGAGATGGCCCGCGGTGACAGCCGCCGGTCGCCCTGCACCGCAGCCTCGATCGCCAGCGCCTGCTCGTACGGCGTGGTCGCGTCGGGGATGACCTGCTCGGCGTAGCGCGCCAGCTCGAAGGGCAGGTCGGGCTGGCGGAGGTAGGCCAGCGCCGGCCCGGAGGTGGGCACCGTCGCGTTCACCAGGTCCGCCGGGTCCGGGCGGTCGACCACGCCGGTGATGTCGTACGACGTGTCGGCGGCCGCGACCGGGTCGTAGAGCGTGCCGGTGCCGGTGTCGACGACCGCGTCGGGCTCGCTCACCCGGGTCGGGTCGCCCGGTGACGGCAGCCAGTTGCCGCCGAGACCCGCCAGGGTCACGGTCACCGTCGACGTCCGGCGCCGCTCCCCGGTCAGCGGCTCGGGGGAGGTCGTGCCGAGCGGGGCGTAGCGGGTCGCGGCCCGCCACTGCGCGCCGTCGTAGTCGTCCAGGGTGACCAGGCGCAGCGGCACCGCGTCGCCGGTGACCCGCAGCAGCTCCGCGTCGGGGTTGGCCGCCCAGGCGCCGAGCTGGGGCAGCGGGCTCGACGTCTCGACCACGGTCACGGGCGGGTCCACGAGGACCCGCGGGTCGTAGGGGTCCTGGCTCGGCAGCAGCGCCACGGACGCGAGGGCGCCGACCAGGACGACCAGGGCCGGGGCGGCGATCGCCAGCCGACGCCGCGCCGGCTCCGGGTGCTCGTCGAGCAGCACCCAGCCGAGGACCGCGAGCACGACGAGCAGCACGGCCAGGATCCCCGCCGGGTCGGCGCCGCCGCTGGTGAGCAGGGCGGCCGCGACGTACAGCAGCACCCCGGCGGCGACCGGCGCGACGCGGGTGCGGCTCTCGGCGCGGAGCCCGGCGAAGAGCGAGATCAGCCCGGTCAGGAGGATCGGGGCGGCGAGCAGGTCGGCGCGCACCGGGTAGGGCTGCGGCGAGGTCAGCAGCAGCGGCACGGAGTCGCTCAGGGTGCCGGCCAGCGAGGTCCCGCTGCGAGCCGACATCAGGTACGCCACGAGCACGAGCAGCAGCGCCAGCACCGACGCGGCCGCCCAGCGCGACACCCCGAGCGAGACGACCGACCGCAGGAGCAGCATCGGCACCACCCCGGCGACCAGGAGCAGGACGACCGGGAGCCAGTGGTGCCAGGCACCGGCCAGGGCGATGCCGCCGACCGCGACCAGCCCGGCCGCCCACGCGGTCAGCAGCCAGGGGGAACGGACCGGCGTCCTCGTCGCGGGGCTCATCGGGCGGCGGCCTCGTCCCAGGCGGCGGCCAGCGACAGGGAGCTCGCGCCGCGCAGGAGGGTGACGCCGGCGTGCTGCTCGGCGCTCACCAGCGGCATCGGGTCGACGACCGCGACCACGCGGGTCACGCTCCCGCCGAGGAGGAGGCCGAGCTCGTGCCGGTCCGCGGAGGCGCCGGTGACCACGACGGTGACGTCGAGGCCCGGCACGGCGTCGCGGGTCACGGTCGACTGGACGGTCTGGCCGATCTCGGCGAGCAGCCACTCGAGGTCGCGGGCCTCGCGCTGCGGGTGGCGGGTGGGTGAGCCGGGCACCACGACACGGTGCCGCCCGCTCAGGGAGGAGAAACGGAGCGGATTGCCACGGTCGACGGCCGCGCGGCACAGCGCCGCGACCAGCTCGACCGCCTCCTCGAAGAGCTCGCCCGGACTGGTCGACCCGTCGTAGCTCGGCACGCGGTCGTCGAGCAGCACGCACACGTGCGGCTCGGCGGGGTCGGCGTCCTCGCGGACCATCAGCGTGCCGGAGCGGGCGCTGGTCGCCCAGTGCAGGCGGCGCAGGTCGTCGCCCATGGCGTACTCGTGCAGACCGACCAGGTCGGTGCCGCCGTACTCCACGCTGGTGTCGGTGCCGGCGGGGGCCCGGCGGTGCCCGGGCATCATCGTGCCGAGCGGGATCCGGCGGGGGAGCACCCGCACCTCCTCGACCCGGCCGGTCGCCGTGGAGGTGGCGGCCATGCCGGCGAGCCCGTAGCGACGCAGGTGCACCGGCCCGACCGGCAGGAGGCCGCGGCGCGGGGTGGGGATGGGATAGCTGACCGACACGGTGGTCGCGCCGGCTGTGTCGGGGAGCTGGACCGGTACGAGCCTGCCGTCGACCTCGTCCATCGCGTCGAAGCGGACCAGGCCGCGGCGGCGCCGGCCGGTGACCCGGAGGGTGCCGGTGCAGGGCTCGTGTCGGACGACGACGCTCGGCTGCACCTCGCGGTGGACCTCGACGTCGGCGGTCGCGAGGACCGAGACGACCTCGGCGAGCACGACGACCAGGAGCACCGCACCGAGGCCGGCGGTGAGCGGGTAGCGCCAGCCGATCCCCGCGACGAGCAGCAGCAGCCCCAGCAGCGCGGTCATCCGGCCGCGCGCGGTCGCGACCGACCAGGCGGCGGCGGGGGAGGCCATCGGCGGGCTCCTAGTCCTGGTCGGGCTGCGGTGGCGGCACCGTCTCGAGCGCCTCCTGGACGATCGACCCGGCGGTGTGGCCGGCCAGGACGGCGTCGCGGGTCAGCACGGTGCGGTGCGCGAGCACCGACTCGGCGAGCCGCTGCACGTCGCTGGGTACGACGTAGTTGCGGCCCTGCGCGGCGGCGTACACCTGCAGGCAGCGGACCAGCGACCGCAGGCCCCGGGTGCTGGCGCCGATCCGGACCCGCGGGTCGGTGCGGACGGCGAGGCCGATGTCGCGGACGTAGCGCAGCAGGAGGTCGGCGACGTGCAGGCCGGAGAGCCGCTCGGCCAGCGCGGCGACCTCGTCGGGGGTGGTGACGACCGGGACGTCGGCGACCCGGCCCGCGGTCGAGCCGGGCCGGAGCACGTCGATCTCGTGCTCGGCGTCGGGGTAGCCCAAGGAGGTGCGGACCAGGAACCGGTCGAGCTGGGCCTCGGGCAGCCGGTAGGTGCCGTCGAGGTCGATGGGGTTCTGGGTGGCGATCACCACGAACGGGTCGGGCACCGGGTGCGCCGCGCCGTCGACGGTGACGGTGCGCTCCTCCATCACCTCGAGGAGCGCGGACTGGGTCTTGGCCGAGGCCCGGTTGATCTCGTCGGCCAGCACGACATTGGCGAAGACCGGCCCGGGGCGGAACCGGATCTGGCCGTCCCGCGGGTCGAACACGGTGGTGCCGGTGACGTCGCTCGGCAGCAGGTCGGGGGTGAACTGGACGCGGCGCACCTGCCCGCCGAGCGCTCGTGCGACGGACCGGGCGAGGGTGGTCTTGCCGGTGCCGGGGATGTCCTCGAGCAGCACGTGGCCGCCCGCGAACGTCGCGACCAGGACCAGGTCGATGACGCCGCGCTTGCCGTGGATCGAGGACTCGACCGCGTCGCCGAGCCGTTGGTGGAGGCGCCGGAACTCGGCGATGTCGTCCTCGGTGGGACTGAACGGTGCGACGACTGCGGTCACGGGAGTCTCCTGGGTCTGGACTGGTTCGGGGGAGTCACGAGCAGCGGTCGCAGAGCACTCGTTGCTCCGTCTCCCACTCGTACGTCGCGCTCGTGACGGTCGCGACGCCGTTGCTGGCGGTGAACAGGATCGAGTGGTCGAACCTGCCGTCGTCGGGAGCCCGAGCGGGGCCGTTGTCGATCGCGACGCTGATCCTCTTGCTGCTGCAGGGGTACTCGGTCGTGACGTCCCCGGTGCGGTTGCCGCTGTGCGTCCACGTGCACGTGCCCTGGAACTGCACCCAGTCGGGCGGCGGGGCCAGGGTCAGCGTGGTGGTGCCGAGGCCGGCGCTGGAGAAGCCGGTCCAGGTCGTGTCGTCGTCGCGGACCAGCTGCTTGCCGGCGGCCGGCAGCACCGGCGGCACCGGGCCGTCGTACGACAGCGTCGCGTTGGCCGGAGGCCCGTCTCCCTTGGCGTTGGTGGCGGTGATCCGCACGGTGACCGGGCTCGGGTTGCAGTAGGTCGACTGGCAGTACGTCGTGAACGTCGCGCTGGTGGTCGTGAACGTTTGGGTCTGGGTGCCGTAGGCATCGGACATCACGACGGTGTAGCTGACGACCGGGGAGCCGTTGTCGGTCGCGGGGCTCCAGCTGACGTTGACCGCGGCCGAGGTGTCGTCGGGGTTGCCGCTCACGTGGCCGACGACGTCGGTGACCGCCGAGGGCCGCCCGGACGTGTTGACCGCGTTGGAGGGTGCGGACGTCTCGTAGGGGTCGCCCTCGCGGATGGCGGTGACGGTGAAGCGGTGGGGGCCGGGGGCGACGGAGACGGTCGTCTGCCGCTCCTCGCCGGAGACCGTCACCAGGACCGGGCCGTCCTCCTCCTGCACGGTGAACGAGTCGGCCGGGTCGCCCGCATGGGTCCAGGTCACCTGGACGCTGCCGGAGGGGAGCTCGGCGGCGGTCACGGTGCGGGGTGCCTGGAGCGGGTGCGGGGCGTTGGGGTTGCCCGTCGTGCTCGGGTTGCGGGTCTCGTGCGGGCCCGGGGACTCCGGCTCGCCGGTCGGCCCCGTGGAGGGCGAGGTGTCGGGCTGCTCCGTCGGTGGTCCGCTGGGCGGTGTGGTCGCCACGTTCGTGGGCGGGACCGCGGGTCCGGACGTGACCGTGGCGGTGATGGGCTGGATGGCCGGCGGGGAGACCAGGGAGTGCGCGCCGCCGGACGACGGCTGCAGCGACTCGTCGTACCGGACGATGGTCGACACGGTGCCGTCGGAGTGGACGACCGCGCCCTTGGTCGCGCCGGGCACGTTGATCAGCAGGTTGCCGTCGTCGAGGACCAGGTCGGGGTCGCCGTCGTCGGCCGCGACCTCGATGTCGGCGCCGGCGCGGCGGCCGTCGGGGGTGAGCCGGACGACCCGTCCGGCCCCGGTGCACGGCACGTAGACGAGCCCCTCGAAGACCTCGGGGCGGCCGGGCTTCTCGCAGCCGATCGCGCTCATCTCGACCTCGCGGACCTGACCGTCGCCGACGATCGCGACGGTGCCGGTGTCGGGCGACGACGCGGGCACCAGATCGCCGGGCGAGGAGGTGGGCACGGCGAGCTCGCCGGAGATGCGGGCGGCGTCGGCCACCACGTCGTGACCGGTGCCGACCTGGACGACGATGCCCTCGTCGGGGCCGAAGACGGTGACGCCGCGCTCGTGCCCGACGACCACGGAGCGCGCGCCGCTGTGGTCGATCTGGCGGTCGTCCTCGACCACGAACTGCTGGCTCGAGGACGACCAGCGCAGCTCGGTGAGGAGGCCCTGGGGGTCGATCGCCCAGAGGTGGCCCCGGCCGTCGATGGCGGCGTCGGCGATGCCCTCGGGCGAGCTCCACATCTCACCGATCGCCTCGGTCGTGACCGGGTCGACGTCGGCGATCGTGCCGCGCTCGCGGTCGAGGAGGAACACCGTGTCGCCGTGGTGGAGCACGTCGGTGGCGCCGCCGGGCGTGATGCGCTGCTGGCCGGACGCCAGGATGCTGGTGAGGTCGAAGGACGTCAGCGTGCCGGTCGTGCGGTTGGTGACGATCAGGCGGCCGTCGTACTGCGCCACGTCGAGCTGGTCGCCGTCGGCGCCGACGGGGAGGCGGGCCTCCGGCCGGCCGGTCGCGGGGTTGACCTCGATGACCTCGCCGGTCGGGTCGTCGGTGAACCAGGTGAGCCCGTCGGCGATGTCGACGGCGGTGCGGGTGACCCCGTTGCCGAAGAGGACGCCGGCCACCAGCGAGGCGGCGACCACCACGACCGAGAGCTCGGCGGCGCCACGCGCGCTGCGCTGGTGCTTGCCGGGTGCCAGGGCACGCAGTCGAGCCGCGATGCCGTGTGTGGCACGGGTGAGCCCGTTCATTCCGCCTCCCGAGTCAGCGGTGTGGTGCCTGGTTCATGTCCTGGATGAGTGAGGAGCTGAGCGACCCACGTCGACCCGGCCTCGCACCACAGGCCCCGACCGGGGCCCGAGAGCGGCTCCGTGGTCTTGCTCGGCACCGTCACTCCGAGGACATCGCCATCGTTCCACTCCGGCTGGAGCACGAAACCTCGGCGACCCTGGCGTGCGACGCTCACGAGACCCTCGGGTCCGCCGCGCTGCTTGGCCTGTGTCATCTCTGCGGTGACGACCGCTCCGAGCCGGCTGCCCGGGTCGACCATCGCCTTCACCAACGAGGCAGTGGCGGTCCGGGTCACGTCGTCGGACACCGCGCGGGTGTCCCACTGGTGGGCGTCGTCGACGAGGAGGAGCGCCCAGTCCGCGGGGTCGCGCTCACCGGTGAGCCAGGCGCCGACCTCGGCCGCCGCGGTGACCGGGTCGGTCGACCGGATGACCACCGGCGGGTGCTCGCCGCGGCCCACCAGCGCCTCGATGCCGTCCAGGGCGCTGGTCCGCCCGGAGCGGGACCGGCCGGCGATGATGACGGGGGCGCCGAGCAGGTCGACCTCGACCACGGCGACGGCGTCCGCGTCCACGGCCAGCGGCACCCGGCTGCCGGTCGGCGCGGGCAGCGAGCCGTGGTCGAGACGGGCCGGCATGGGCGGCACCGGCGCGGCACCACGGCCGGCCACCCGCGGGGCGAGCAGGTCGCCGATCGCCCGGACCCGCTCGGTCTGCACCGGGGTGCCGGCCCCGCCGGTGGTGGCGATCTGCACGGAGGACCGGTTGAGCATGCCCGCACCGGGGGCGCTGTCGCCGTCGACCACGTTGGCCGGGACGCCGAGCATCAGGTAGTCGTCGGTCGTCGTCATCCGCAGCACGAGGCGGCGCCCGAAGGTCGCCGCCAGCGCGGTCGGCACGCCGGTGCGGCCGGGGGCGGTCGCGACCACGTGGATGCCGACGCGGCGGCCGTTCTGGAGCACGTTCTGGATGTGCTCGAGGTGCTTGCGAGCCACGCCGCCCGCCGACTCGAGGCCGTCGACCAGTGCGGGGAGGTTGTCGATGACGACGTAGACCCGCGGCAGCACGGTGCCCATCCGGGCCAGGTCGTCGAGGTCCGAGCAGCCGTGGGCGGCGAGCGCCGAGGTGCGGTCGGCGACGGTGCGCCGCAGCAGCCGCAGCAGGCGCAGCACCCGGCCCTGGTGGCTCTCCGGGACGACCGCCTCGACCGTCGGGAGTCCCGCGATCGCGGAGAGGCCGCCGCCGGCGTAGTCGATGCCGTAGACGTACGGCGCGACGCCGTGGGCGCCGAACGCGTCACCGAGCGAGGCCGCGAGGACCGTCGTGCGCAGCAGCTCGGTCTTGCCGGAGCCGGACGCGCCGTACACCAGCACGTGGCCGACGGACGCGAAGTCGACGAGGAGCTGCGGCTGCTGCTGGGCGGCCGGCTCGTCGATGCGACCGAGGACGACGCGGCCGGACGGGCGGTCGACGGACTCGGCCATCAGCCGGTCCGGCTCGAGCAGCAGCTCGGCGGGCAGCGGCGGCAGCCAGGGCCGCTTCGGGGGCGCGGCCTCGGTGCGGGCGAACGCCGTGCGGATGGTGGTGACGCAGCGGACCAGGTCGGTGCGCGGGTCGAGCCGGACCTCCTCGCCGAGGCCGCTCTCGAGGGATCCGGACGCGGAGAAAGGCTGCACGCGGACCGGGTTCTCGCCCGCGTCGACCGGCTGGCGGGCACCGGTCCAGGCCGACTGGACGAGCTCGGCGGTGCCGTGCCCGGTGCGCCGGATCCAGGCCCGGCCCGGCGTGCGGCGCGAGATCCGCGCGGCTTCGGGGGAGTCGATGACGTCGCGGGAGTCGTCCGCCGACGAGACGCGCAGCGCGATGCGCAGGTCGGTGTTGGCGCGGATCGGGCCGGTCACGACGCCGGCCGGGCGCTGGGTCGCGAGCAGCACGTGCATGCCGAGGGACCGGCCGCGCTGCGCGAGGTTGACGATGCCGTCGACGAACTCCGGCACCTCCTGGGTGAGCGCCGCGAACTCGTCGACGCAGATCAGCACGCTGGGGACGGCGGCCTCCGGGTGCTCGCGCTCGAGCTGCACCAGGTCCTTCACGCCGTACTGGCCCAGGAGGTGCTCGCGGGCGGTGATCTCGGCGCCCAGTGAGGTGAGCGCCCGCTGCACCAGCGCGGGCGTCAGGTCGGTGATGTAGCCGACGGTGTGCGGCAGGTCGGCGCACTCGCGGAACGCCGCGCCGCCCTTGTAGTCGACGAGCAGGAAGTTCATCCGGCTCGGCGGGTTGTTGAGGGCCAGCGAGCAGATCAGCGACTGGAGCAGCTCGCTCTTGCCGGAGCCGGTGGTGCCGGCGACCAGGCCGTGCGGGCCGTCCTCGCGCAGGTCGATGGTCACGGTGCCGTCGATGCCGGAGCCGATCTGGGCGCGCAGCCCGGACGACTGGCTCCAGCGACGTAGCACCGCGACGATGTCGTCGAGGTCCTCGAAGTCGCTGCTCACCTCGGGCAGCCGCACCACCGACGGGATCGCGGTCGACGCGGGCAGCACGGCGGCCTCGTCGACGTAGCCGGTCATCGAGCGGGCGCTGCGCCAGGCGTGGTCGAGGGTGACGCCGTCGGCGGTGTCGATCCGGCTGATGCCGCCGCGGTCGCGGACACCGACCTCGCCGGTGGCGAGGTCGATCCGCAGCCCGGTGGCCGCCGGGACCTCGTCGGGGTTCGACCCCAGCCAGACCAGGTGGAGGTTGCGCTCCGGGGCGGCCGCGGCGACGGCCTCGACGGTACGGCGCGCGATGCCGGCGAGCTCGTCGACGAAGCAGATGGTGTGGCCGCTGTTGCCGTCCTCGGCGACCAGGTGGTCGAGCAGCGAGGTGGCGTCCCGGGAGCCGATCGCGACCGGGGGCTGGCCGCCGACGCGGGTGGTGGCGTGGGGGAGCCAGCGCAGCCAGGCCTCGTGGCTCTTGCGACCGCGGCCGAAGCAGCCCGCGACGGTGACCTCGGAGGGCGAGTGGTCGAAACCCAGCCGCAGCATCATCGAGCGGGCCAGCGCGTCGACGTGGTCGTCCGGGCCGGTGAGCGCGACCACCGTGTGCTGGGAGAGGTCCGCCAGCACGGGCATGTCCTCGAGGGTGTCGCGCTCGGCGAGCTCGGCGGCGACCTCGCGGCGTGCGGGCCGGTCGCCACCGTCCTTGATCGCGCCGCGCAGCATCGCGGGCACGGAGCCGATGCCGAGCCGGGTGACCAGGAATGCCTGGCGGTCCTCGGCGCGGGCCCAGAGGTACTTGTCGCGGGACGCGGCGCGGGCCCGCACCGTCTCCGGGTCGGGGTAGTCGTCGTGGAACTGCCTGCGCTGGCGGGCGGCCTGGTCGTCGAGCAGGGTGAGCATGTCGTCGACGTCCTGGCGCCACTCGGCGAGCTCCTCCTCGAACTGCTTGCGGGCCTGGCGCTTCTGCTGCCACCAGCCCAGGCCGCCGAGGACCGGCCAGCCGAACATGTAGACGAGCCCGTACATGCTGTGCGAACGCATCAGGATCGCGAAGCCCATCACCATCGGCAGCATCAGCATCGCCCACGGCAGCGGCGACGGGCGGTTCTTCGAGGGCGGTGACGGGAGGTCGAGGACCTCGTCGACGAGCGGGTCGCCGAAGCGCGGCGGGCGGTAGACGGAGACCTCGACGTCGTCGCCGGGCACCTCGCCGGCGTCGATGACCAGGGTGCTCCGGCCCAGCCGGATGGGGGTGCCCCAGTCGATCTCGCGGGCGCTGGTGAGCCGCTCGCCGGCGACGGAGGTGCCGTTGGCCGAGCCCTCGTCGTACACGGTCGGGCGAGCACCGAGGATGATCCGTGCGTGCTGCTGGGAGACCAGGGGGTCGGTGAGTCGCAGCGTGCAGGTGGCGGCCCGGCCGAGGGTCATCGAGGTGGTGCGGACGTGCACGCGCTGGCCGCGGTCGGGGCCCTCGGTGACGCGGAGGACCGCGCGCGGCCGGGCGGTGCTGCTCACCCGGGTCAGCCAGGCGGCGGGGGCCGAGACGACGTCGACCAGGTCGCCGGTGCGCAGACCGCACTCGGCGAGCGGCCGGTCGGCCGGCCAGGGGCTGGTGCCGTCGCAGGGCACCAGGTGGAGATGGGGCTGGTCCGGGGCGACGTGCCGGCCGAAGGCCCGGGCCAGGTGGGCGACGGTCGCCCCCGGCCGGGCCTGGACGTGCACGTCGACCGACGGGAGGCCCGACTCGGGAGCTGGTCGCAGCGACAGGATCCAGCTCTGCATGTCGGGCCTCCGTCGGTCGAGTGGGAGAGCAGGTCCTAGTTGGAGACCTGCTCCTGCTCCTGGGCCTGGTTGTTGATCAGCGTCGAGAACTCCTGCAGCGAGTTGGTCACCTGGGTGAGCATCGTGCGGTAGTCCGACTGCCAGGACTGACGGGTGCGCTCGGCGTCCGGGCCGATCCACTCGAAGCCCTCGATCACCTGGGTCAGGCGGCCCGTGAGCTGCTCGAGCTCGGAGGCACCCTGCGTGATCTGCTGGGCCGACTGACGGCCGGCCTCGACATCCATACCCTTCATGGCCATGGTTCTGCTCCTTCGTCTCGTTCGTTGCTTCTACTGAGTTCTGGTGGGAGGGACTGCTCGTGGGGGACTAGCGGCCTCCCATCCGGTTGCGGACCGCGGAGGTCGCCTCGTCGGTGGTGATCCGGCCGTCGTGGTCGAAGTCCAGCGGGGCGTTGGCGGAGTAGGCCGCCGTGCCCTGGCTGAACAACGTCTCGCCGGCGGCGTGCGGGTGCCCGGAGAGGATCGAGGTGTAGACGCTCTCGAGATCGCCCAGGCGACCTCGGAACGGCTCGAAGTAGCGCTCGACGTACGGCAGCTGCTCGGTCGGCGTCATCCGGGCCAGGTCGGCCGTCGTGGTGCCGAGGCCCTTGGCGGTGCCGTCCATGAACTGGATCAGCCCGGTGGCGCTGCTGTGCGGGTTCTTGACGTCGGCCGCGAAGGTGCCGCCGGTCTCGAAGCTCATCGCCGCCAGCAGGTGCTCGGGCCGGGCACCCACCCGTTGAGCGACACCCTCGACGCCACGGAGGAACTCCGGGGTGACGTTGGCGTTGCCGCGCACGCCGCTGATCTGGGTGTAGTCGTACCCGCTGGGTGCGGTGTAGCCGCTGCCCGGCGTGATCTGCAGCGGGTGGTCGGCGCGGTACGCGTTGTACGCCGCCTGCGTGTTCGAGCCCCACTGCCCGTCCGAGCCGCGGGTGTCGTAGCCGGCCGCGGTGAGCTTGTCCTGGAGCTCCTTGACCTGGGGACCGCTGCTGCCGCGCCCGTTCCGGCTGGCGAGCTGGTCGATCGCCGGGTCGTTGCCGCCGGAGCCGCGGGCCGCGAGGGCCGCGCCACCGAGGCCGGCCGCCGCCGCGCCACCGGCGATGCCGGCCGCCGCGCCGTACGACGGCGAGCCGGTGCCCGCGGTCGCGGCGTCGGCCGTGCCGGTGTGGCCCATCGTGCCGAGGCTGTCGGCGCCCGGGGTCGCGCCGCCGAAGCCACCGGCCGTCGAGCCGGACGTGTGGGAGGCGGGGGAGCCGTCGCTGTTGACGCCGCCGTCCGCACCACCGCCGATGGTGCTGGAGCCGAGGGTGGACGTGTCGCCCCCACCGGCCGGGATGCTCCCGCCGCCCGCGCTGCCGCCGCCCGGCGTGGCGCCGCCGATGCCCTGACCACCGTCCGGGGTGTGGGCGACGTGGGCCTGTCCCTTGTCGAGCGCGCCGTCGAGGCCGGTGGCGGACCCGATCGCGGTGGGGGTGCCGCACATGGCGGGGTCGACCGACGCGGCGGTGCCGGTGTCCGTGCTGCCGTCGCCGTCCACGGCGTCGGCGATCGCGTTGACGATCGCGATGCCCTGGAGGGCGTCGCCGATGATGGTGCCCGCGAACGGCTGGACCGCGGTGTCGCCGGTGGCCTGCGGGGTGTAGGTCGGCAGCGACCCGAAGTCGACCGACTCGCCCTGGCTGGCCTGGTCCTGTGCCTCGGCGTTGGCGTTGAGGACCTGGGCGAACATGCCCAGCGCCATGGAGATCTTCTGCAGCCACGGCACCACGACGGTCTCGAGGTAGGTGGCGTAGGCGGCACTCGCGCCGCCGCTGAAGAACGACGCGGCCCGGAGGATCGCGATCAGGGCCTTGAGGTAGGTGATCACCTGGTCGGTGGTCTCCTTGCCGTCTTGGCAGACCTGGCCCGCATCCCTGAGCTCGTCGGTGTCTGCGCCGAGGAACGACATCGGCTGCTCCTTCGTCCGTGCCACCCCCCGATGGGTGGCGATGCCCCGGACCGTAGGCACGCCGGCCGCACCGCGTCGATGGCTGGAGGGGTGGAAGGTTCCGCTCTGTAGACAGGGATTCGAGGCCTTCCCGACACGGCAGCAGGGCCGCCGGCGGTCCGGCGGCCCTGCTGTCGGGAGGTGCGTGCGGGTGCGTCAGCTGCTGGCGGCGTCCTGCCGGTCGGCGTGCACGATCAGCACGCGGCCCTGCTCGTCGAGGGTCTGCGCCGCGTTGTTGGCCTGGGGTGCGAAGCTGCCGTGCCAGTCGCTCTCGAAGTTCTGCCGGTCGCTGCCCTGCCACGTGAGGCCCTGGATCATCGCGCTGATGTTGGCGACCATCCCGGCGACCTGGCCGGCCTGCTGGCCCATGTTCTGCCCGACCTCGCGGCCGTGCTCGGTGTCCATCCCTTGCATGCTCTGGCTCATCGGCCTGCTCCTGTCTGTGCTTGGGGTCCTCACGGACGGTAGGCACGGCCGGAGCCGGGCGACTAGGGCGAGGCGGGTGGAACGTTCCGCCGTGCTGCGGCCCGGTCGGCGAGCTCGAGGTCCTCGACGGTGACCAGCCGGACCTCCGCCGTACGACGCCCGATCGCGAAGCGGACGTTCTGCGCGCGACCCGTGCCGGCCCGGAACGGGTCGTCCTTCGGGCCGAACGCGAGGGCCGAGATCGAGCGGATGGCGTCGTCGACCCGCTGCGCGCGCTCGAGGTTCCAGGCGTAGCCGTGCCACTCCAGGATGCGCTCGTAGATCTCCCGGTTGGACGGCGGGCGCGGGTAGTCGTCGGTGCCGGAGAGCCACGGCTCGGCCAGCGCCAGCGCGACGTACCACTCGCGCGACTCGCGCGGCAGGTGCGGCGCCGGCGCGGTGACCGTCTCGCCGGCGAGGTCCTCGGTGGACGGCGCCGGGCGGGGCGCGGGCTCGGGGACCGACGAGGTGACCTCGACGACGATCGCGAGGTCGTCGTACGTCGTGGCCGACGTCTGGCGCCCGCGCATCACGACGAGCTGGTTCTCGCCCTCGTCGAGGAGCAGCGACATGCCCTCCGCGAGCGTGACCCGCCGCGCGCCGCCGGGCGCGTCGAAGAGGCTGGACACCTGGGTCTCGCCCGACCCGTGCCAGCGCAGCCGGGCGATCTCCTCGCCGACGACGAGCTCGCCCAGCAGCCGGGAGACGTGCGGCGCGCAGCGGGGGAGCGCGATCGCGGTGGTGCGGAGCGCGTCGTCGGCGTCACCGTCGGGGATCGACTGGTGGGGGGAGCGGCCGAAGAGCAGCGTCTCGCCCGAGCCGAGGGTCACCGTCGGCAGACCTGACCCGCGCAGGGTCACCCGGAGCATGGCCGCACCATGGGCAAATCCAACCACAGGAACCACACCCCGGTGCGGTTAGTGCACGACCGTTCACTGAGCGCCTATGCTCCCGTCATGGCCCCGACCCGCGCCCAGACCCGAGCCCGGACTCGAGCCCCGAGTGGCCCCGGCGTCCTCGACGCCCTCTCGCTGCTGTCCGAGGTGGCCGACGAGCTGGTGGTCCGCAGCGTGCGCGACACCCACGACGCGTGGGCCGACCGGTTCGGCGGGTACCCCGGGCGGTCGATCACGTCGGCGGTGTACGGCGGCATGAGCCTGGGGCTGCGCGCCGCCTCGGCCGGGCTCGGCAAGGTCGCCGGGACCGGAGTCGGCCCACGGCTCGAGGACGGCCCGCGCGGGCGCTTCGTCAGCTCGGCCGTCAACGGCCTCATCGGCGACCGCCTCGTCGAGGAACGGCCGCGGATGGCGATCTCGATGGCGGTGCGGGCGCACGGCGCCGACGTGCCGCTCGACCGGGACGGTCTCGCCGGCACGTTCCCCGAGGCCACCGGCCGGGTCGCGGTGTTCCTGCACGGGCTCTGCGAGAACGAGTCCTACTGGGACCGCGGGCGCGAGCGCGCCGGCACGACGTACGGCGAGATGCTCACGGACGAGGGGTGGACGCCGGTCTTCCTGCGCGTCAACACGGGGCTCGGGCTGCGGGCGAACGGCGTCGCTCTCTCCGCGCTGATGCAGCGGCTGGTCGAGGAGTGGCCGGTCCCGGTCACCCGGATCGCCCTGGTCGGCCACTCCATGGGCGGCCTGATCGTGCGCGCGGCCGGCGCGGTCGCGAGCCCGGTCGAGACGCCGTGGACGGACCTGGTCTCCGACGTCGTCACCCTCGGCACGCCCCACCTCGGCGCGCCGATCGCCCGCGGCATCGGGCACGGCAGCCGCGGGCTCGGCAAGCTGCCGGAGACCGCGCCGTTCGGGCGGATCCTGGACTGGCGCTCGGTCGGCGTCCACGACCTGGTCGCCGGGCTGGCCGAGGACGTGCCGCCGCTGCCGCACGCGCGCTACCGGCTCGTGGCCGCCACGGTGACCGCCGACAAGCGGCACCCGGTCGGCCACGTCGTCGGCGACTTCCTGGTGCGAGTGCCGTCGGCGTACGGCCGCGACCGCCACGGGCAGCAGCTGTTCCCGGGCGCCACCGTCCTGCACCTCGGCCGCACCGACCACTTCGGCCTGCTCAACCACCCGGAGGTCCACCGGGCCCTGCGCGAGTGGCTGGCATGATCCGGGCATGAGAGCCGACCGAGAGCTCCGGGCCGAGGCGATGATCGCCGCGCCCCCCGACCGGGTGTGGGCGCTGCTCACCGACTTCGCCCGGATGCCCGACTGGAGCCCCGAGCTGGTGCGGATGGTGGCCCTCAAGCCCGGCGGCCTGCGGGTCGGGCAGTGGTACCTCGGCATCAACCGGCGCAAGGCGGTGGTCTGGCCCACGCGCAGCGTCGTGTCGCAGCTCGAGCCCGGCCGCGTCGTCGCCTGGGACACGACGTCGAGCGGCGCCCGGTGGATCTGGGAGCTGGCACCCGACGGCGAGGGCACCCAGGTCGTGCACCGGCGGCCGGTGCCGAAGCGGGTGACCCGGATGAGCAAGGTCTTCGCCCCGCTCGCCCTCGGCGGCAGCGAGAGCCACGCCGACGAGCTCGAGGCCGGCATGGCCGAGACCGTCTCCCGGCTCAAGGCCGCTGTCGAGCCCGCGGGGCGCTCGTAAATCTGCTGTCGGCGAACACCGGGGGATTGGCCGTGGAACTGTCGATCCTTCCGGCTAGGGTCGCATCGTGACCCAGAACTCCAGGCCTGCCTCTGACCCGGGGACCCACGCTCCGCAGCTCAACGGCGGCGGCGGGATGAACGTCCTCGACGACCACATCTACCAGCGGCTGCTGCGCGAGCGGATCGTCTTCCTCGGCTCCGAGGTGCGCGACCAGAACGCCAACGCGATCTGCGCCCAGCTGCTCCTGCTCTCGGCCGAGGACCCCGAGGCCGACATCTTCCTGCACATCAACTCGCCGGGTGGCTCGGTCGACGCGGGCATGGCGATCTACGACACCATGAACTACATCCCCAACGACGTCGCGACCGTCGGCATGGGCCTGGCCGCGTCCATGGGCCAGTTCCTGCTCTGCGCCGGCACCAAGGGCAAGCGCTACGCCCTGCCCCACGCGCGGATCATGATGCACCAGCCGTCCTCCGGCATGGGTGGCTCCGCCTCCGACATCAAGATCCAGGCGCAGCAGTCGCTGCACATCAAGAAGGTGCTCCTCGAGCTCATCGCCGAGCACACCGGCCAGACGGTCGAGCAGGTCGAGAACGACGCCGACCGCGACCGCTGGTTCACCGCCGAGCAGGCGAAGGACTACGGCCTGGTCGACCAGGTCGTCAAGAGCGCCCGCGAAGCCGCCGACGACGGCCGGCCCGCCCGGCAGAAGGACTGATCCGCGTGTCTGCACCCACCCCTGAGCTGAGCCCCTCGATGAACTACTACATCCCGCAGTGGGAGGAGCGCACGTCGTACGGCTTCCGCCGCATCGACCCCTACGCCAAGCTGTTCGAGGACCGCATCATCTACCTCGGTACCCCGATCTCCGACGACGTGGCCAACGCGGTCATCGCCCAGCTGCTGTGCCTCCAGTCGATGAACCCCGACCAGGACATCAGCATCTACATCAACAGCCCCGGTGGCTCGTTCACCGCGCTGACGGCGATCTACGACACGATGAAGTTCATCAAGCCCGACGTGCAGACCGTGTGCATCGGGCAGGCCGCCTCGGCGGCTGCGATCCTGCTCGCGGCCGGCACCCCCGGCAAGCGGCTGGCGCTGCCCAACAGCCGGATCCTCATCCACCAGCCCTACACCGAGGGCACGTTCGGCCAGACGTCCGACATCGAGATCCAGGCCAACGAGATCCTGCGCATGCGCGAGCTGCTCGAGAAGATGATCAGCGACCACAGCGGCCGCGACATCGAGCAGGTCAGCCGCGACATCGAGCGCGACAAGATCCTGACCGCCGAGGGAGCGGTGGAGTACGGCCTGATCGACGCCGTGCTCCAGTCCCTCAAGGGCACCCCCGCGGTGACCGGCTGACGCTCCGACACCGTTCGTCGTGTCCGGCCACGAACCGGGGGCGGCACGGAGTACCGTCGGACAGGTTTTCGTACGACCCGCAGAGCTCGACCAACCGGAGGATGACCCCGTGGCACGTATCGGTGACGGAGGCGACCTGCTGAAGTGCTCCTTCTGCGGAAAGAGCCAGAAGCAGGTCAAGAAGCTGATCGCCGGCCCCGGCGTCTACATCTGCGACGAGTGCATCGATCTCTGCAACGAGATCATCGAGGAAGAGCTGAGCGAGGGCACCGAGGTCAGCCTCGACGAGCTGCCCAAGCCCAAGGAGATCTTCGAGTTCCTCAACTCCTACGTCATCGGCCAGGAGCAGGCCAAGAAGTCGCTCGCGGTCGCGGTCTACAACCACTACAAGCGGGTCCAGGCCGGCCTCCAGCCCATCTCGGGCAAGCACAGCAAGGAGGAGGTCGTCGAGGTCGCGAAGTCCAACATCCTCGTGATCGGCCCCACCGGCTGCGGCAAGACCTACCTCGCGCAGACGCTGGCCCGGATGCTCAACGTCCCGTTCGCGATCGCCGACGCGACCGCGCTCACCGAGGCGGGCTACGTCGGCGAGGACGTCGAGAACATCCTGCTCAAGCTGATCCAGGCCGCCGACTACGACGTCAAGAAGGCCGAGACCGGCATCATCTACATCGACGAGATCGACAAGGTGGCCCGCAAGGCCGAGAACCCCTCGATCACGCGCGACGTCTCGGGTGAGGGCGTCCAGCAGGCGCTGCTGAAGATCATCGAGGGCACGACCGCCTCGGTGCCGCCGCAGGGGGGTCGCAAGCACCCGCACCAGGAGTTCATCCAGATCGACACCACGAACATCCTCTTCGTCGTGGGCGGCGCCTTCGCCGGGCTCGAGCACATCGTCGAGCAGCGGGTCGGCAAGAAGACCCTCGGCTTCACCGCGGAGGTGCGGGGCGCGGCCGAGAAGGAGGCCGAGGACCTGCTGTCGCTGGTGCGTCCCGAAGACCTCACCAAGTTCGGCCTGATCCCCGAGTTCATCGGCCGGCTGCCTCTGATCGCGAGCGTCACCAAGCTCGACCAGGAGGCGCTGATCCAGATCCTCACCGAGCCGCGCAACGCGCTGGTCAAGCAGTACCAGAAGCTCTTCGAGCTCGACGGTGTCGAGCTCGAGTTCACCGAGGACGCCATCGCGGCCATCGCCGACAAGGCGATGGAGCGCGGCACCGGCGCCCGCGGTCTGCGCGCCATCATCGAGGAGGTCCTCCTCCACGTGATGTACGAGGTCCCCTCGCGCGGCGACATCGCCCGCGTGATCGTGACCGGCGAGGTCGTCCTCGACGACGTGGCCCCGACCCTGATCCCGCGCGAGACCGAGAAGAAGAAGAAGTCTGCCTGACGAGTCGGCGAAGCCGACTCGTCGATCGGGGGCAGCCCCCGAGCACGGCCACGACCGGGGTCACTGACGCCGGCGGGTCACTCCGCGACGGGCGCCAGCTCCGCGGCCACCGCGAGCTCGGTCGAGCCCTCGGTGGGCGTGAAGACCAGGTCGCCGGTGATCTTGCCGGTCTTGCGCAGGTCGTCGGCCGCCAGCTCCGCGGCCCGCACCAGCGCCTCGGGTCCGGAGATCTCCACCCGCGAGAGTTCGGCGCGCATCGACACCTTGGCGCTGGACTTCGCGCCGCGGATGCCGATCAGGGCGGCGGCGACCGCGTCCAGCATGCTCGGGTCGGCCGCGGCGGCCGAGCCGAGCTCGACGACGGTCGGCCAGGCGGCGAGGTGGATCGAGCTCCCCCCGGAGTCAGCAGAGCGCCACCACGACCAGACCTCCTCGGTGACGTAGGGCAGGAACGGCGCCAGCAGTCGCAGCTGCACGTCGAGCGCGATCGCGAGGGTGGCCCGCGCCGATGCGGTGGCCGCGCCGCCGTCCTCGTCGTACGCGCGCTCCTTGACCAGCTCGAGGTAGTCGTCGCAGAACTCCCAGAAGAACTTCTCGGTGGTCTCGAGGGCCGAGGTGTAGTCGTAGGCCTCGAAGGCGTCGGTGGCCGCCGTCACGACCTCGGCCAGCCGGCCGAGCAGCGAGCAGTCGATGGCCTCCGAGACCTCGAACGGGTTGACGCTGGTCGCGCCCACACCGCCGAGGACGAACTTCGACGCGTTGAGGACCTTCATCGCGAGCCGGCGCCCGACCTTCATCTGCGTCTCGTCGAACGGCGAGTCCAGGCCCGGGCGGGCCATCGCCGCCCGCCAGCGGACGGCGTCGGCGCCGAACTTGTCGAGGATGTCGGTCGGGACCACGACGTTGCCCTTCGACTTCGACATCTTCTTGCGGTCGGGGTCGAGGATGAAGCCGGAGACGAGCGCGTGCGACCAGGGCGCGACGTGGTGCTCGTAGTCGGCTCGCACCACGCGGGAGAACAGCCAGGTGCGGATGATGTCGTGCGCCTGGGTGCAGAGGTCCATCGGGAAGACGCGCTGCCAGAGGTCGTCGTCGGACTCCCAGCCGCCGGCGATCTGCGGCGTCAGCGACGAGGTGGCCCAGGTGTCCATCACGTCGGGGTCGCCCAGGAAGCCGTTCGGCTTCCCGCGCTGGTCCTCGCTGTAGCCGCTCGGCGCGACCGTCGACGGGTCGATCGGCAGCTCGTCCTCGCGGGGGAGCAGGGGGTGCTCGTAGTCGGGCTCGCCCTCGGCGTCGAGGGGGTACCAGACCGGGAACGGGATGCCGAAGAAGCGCTGGCGTGAGATCAGCCAGTCGCCGTTGAGGCCGCCGACCCAGTTGTCGTAGCGGTGCTTCATGTGGGCCGGGAACCACTGGATCTCGGCACCGCGTGCGAGCATCTCCGAGCGGATGCCGGCGTCGCGGCCGCCGTTGCGGATGTACCACTGGCGGGTCGCCACGATCTCGAGCGGCTTGTCGCCCTTCTCGTAGAAGTTCGTCATCCGCTGCGTGGGCTTCGGCTCGCCGTCGAGGTCGCCGGACTCACGGAGCTTGGCGACCATCACCTCGCGGGCGGAGAAGGTGGTCTTGCCCTTCAGGTCCTCGTACGCCGCGGCCGCGGTCTCGCTGCTCAGCCAGGCCGGGGTCTCGCGGGAGAGCCGGCCGTCGCGGCCGATCACGGTGCGGACCGGGAGGGCGAGCTCGCGCCACCAGGTGACGTCGGTGAGGTCACCGAACGTGCAGCACATCGCGATGCCCGCGCCCTTGTCCATCTCGGCGGCCGGGTGGGCGACCACCGGGACCTCGACGCCGAAGACGGGGCTGGTGACCGTGGTCCCGAAGAGCGGCTGGTAGCGCTCGTCGTCGGGGTGCGCGATCAGCGCGACCACGCTCGGGATCAGCTCGGGCCGGGTCGTCTCGATGAACACGGGGGTGCCGTCGGGCCGGTGGAAGGCGATGCGGTGGTAGGCGCCGGCGTACTCGCGGGCCTCGAGCTCGGCCTGCGCGACCGCGGTCTGGAACGTGACGTCCCAGAGCGTCGGCGCCTCCTGGAGGTAGGCCTCGCCGCGGGCGAAGTTGCGCAGGAACGCGCGCTGGCTGACGGTCTGCGCCTTGGCGCCGATGGTCGTGTAGTGCTGCTTCCAGTCGACCGAGAGGCCGAGGGTGCGCCACAGGGACTCGAAGACCTCTTCGTCCTGGACGACCAGCTGCTCGCAGAGCTCGATGAAGTTGGGCCGGCTGATCGGCACCTGCTTCTTCGGGTCGGGCTTCTCGGGCGGCGTGAAGCCGGCCTCGTAGGGCAGCGAGGGGTCGCAGCGGACGCCGTAGTAGTTCTGCACCCGGCGCTCGGTCGGCAGCCCGTTGTCGTCCCAGCCCATCGGGTAGAACACCGACTTGCCGCGCATCCGCTGGAAGCGCGCGATCAGGTCGGTGTGCGTGTAGGAGAAGACGTGGCCGACGTGCAGGCTGCCGCTCACGGTCGGCGGCGGCGTGTCGATCGAGTAGACGTTCTCGCGCGGCTGGGTGCGGTCGAAGGCGTAGGTGTCGTCGGCCCTCCAGCGCTCGCTCCAGGTCGCCTCGAGA
The DNA here is from genome assembly GCF_002117935.1 of Nocardioides sp. PD653-B2. Lineage (GTDB taxonomy): Bacteria > Actinomycetota > Actinomycetes > Propionibacteriales > Nocardioidaceae > Nocardioides. The sequence goes on from NZ_BDJE01000003.1 coordinate 29,081, forward strand.
CCCTCGAGCGCGGGCTTGTCCGGTACGACGACCGCGCGCCGTTCGGCGTGGGTCGGCTCCGGTGCCTTGCTCTGTGTCTCGGTCATGCGCGAAATCCTAGTTTGCGACAGGTCTCGCCGAGAAACCGGTTGCGGGTTCAACCGCCTCGACCGGGGTGCGCGCCTGTGCGCGCCCTAGAATCGGCGAGACATGACTGACGCGCCTGACACCCCCCGACTCGCCACGACCTTCGACGAGGTCGAGGACGCCCTCCTGTCCCGCTGGCCCGAGACGAAGCTCGAGCCCTCGCTGGACCGGATCCGTGCGTTCGTCGAGCTGCTCGGCGACCCGCAGGCCGGCTACCCGGTGATCCACCTGACCGGGACGAACGGCAAGACCTCGACGTCGCGGATGATCGACACCCTGCTGCGCGCGCTCGACCTGCGCACCGGCCGGTTCACCAGCCCCCACGTCGAGCGGATGAGCGAGCGGATCTCGATCGACGGGGAGCCGCTGACCGACGAGGAGTTCGTCGACGCCTTCAACGACGTCGCGCCGTACACCCACATCGTCGACAACAGCCAGGAGCACCCGCTGTCGTTCTTCGAGACCGTCGTCGCCATGGCGTACGCCGCGTTCGCGGACGCGCCGGTCGACGTCGCGGTCGTCGAGGTCGGGATGGGCGGGTCGTGGGACGCCACCAACGTCGTCGATGCCGCGGTCGCCGTGGTGCTGCCGGTCGCCGTCGACCACGCGGCCTACCTCGGCAGCACGCCGGCCGACATCGCGGTCGAGAAGTCCGGGATCATCAAGCCGGGCTCGATCGCCGTGCTCGCCCAGCAGTCGCCCGAGGTCGACGAGGTCCTCCTCGAGCGGATCACCGAGGTCGGCGCGACCGCGGTCCGCGAGGGGCTCGACTTCGGCGTCGCCGCGCGCACCCCGGCGGTCGGCGGCCAGATGCTGTCGCTGCAGGGGCTGCGGGCCCGCTACGACGACGTGTTCCTGCCTCTGTACGGCGCCCACCAGGCCCAGAACGCCGCCGTCGCCCTGGCCGCGGTCGAGGCCTTCGTGGGCGACCAGCCGCTGGACGAGGACGTCGTCCGCGCCGCCTTCGCCGAGGTCACCTCGCCCGGCCGCCTCGAGATCGTGCGCCGCAGCCCCACCGTGGTGCTCGACTCGGCGCACAACCCGCACGGTGCCGAGGCTCTGGGTGCGGCGCTGGAGGACTCCTTCACGTTCAACCCGCTCATCGGCGTGGTCGGCGTGATGGCGGACAAGGACCAGGAGGGCCTGCTCGCGGCCCTCGAGCCGCACCTCGCCCACGTCGTCTGCACCCAGAACTCCACGGAGCGTTCGCTCCCGGCCGAGCAGCTCGCCGCGGTCGCCCGTGAGGTCTTCGGCGAGGACCGGGTCTCGGTGACCCCCGACCTCGGCAGCGCGATCGAGGCCGCCGCCACCCTGGCCGAGGCCGGAGCCGCGTTCGGCGAGGGGCTCGGCTCGGGTGCCGTGCTCGTCACCGGCTCGGTCGTCACCGTCGGGGAGGCCCGCGCCCTGCTCGTCCGTCCGACAACGCCGCGGGGACCCCGATGAGCGAGGCTCCCGCGCGGTCGCCGCGCCGCGGCATGTGCGCCGCGATCCTCTGCCTCGAGGCGATCACCCTCGGCCTCACGACACCCGTGATGGTGTCGGTCGCCGACGTCGCGGTCTCGACCGCGCTCTGGATCGGGCTCGGCCTCGCCGCCGCGTGCCTGCTGCTCGCCGGCCTGCTCCGCAGCGAGTGGGCGTACGGCGCCGGCTGGGTGGTGCAGGGCGCCGCGATCGCGCTCGGCGTGGTCATCCCGCTGATGTTCTTCCTGGGTGCGGTCTTCGCCCTGCTGTGGGGCACGGCCTACTTCCTCGGGCTCAAGATCGAGCGCGAGCGGGCGGCGGCCTACGCCGCCTTCGACAGCTCAGCGGAGGGCTGACACCAGCGCGGCCAGCGCCGCGTCCAGCTCCTCGTCGGTGACACCACCGAAGCCCACCACCAGGCCGGTCAGCCTCGCCGACCGGCAGTAGCCGGAGAGCAGGTTGACCTCGAAGCCGGCCCGTCGCGCCGCTTCCTGCGCGCGGACCGCGTCGGCCTGGGGGAGCAGCCAGGTCGAGTACATGCCGGCGAGCGGTCCGGCCAGCTCGGCGTACGGCGCGAGCGCCGCCGCGACCCGCGGGGCGCGCTCGGCGTAGACCCGGCGGGCGGTGCGGACGACCTTGTCGACGTACCCGTCCCGCAGCAGGGAGAGGAAGGCGCGCTGCACCGGCCACGGGGCGCCGTCGTGGGTGACCAGACGGCGCGCGTTGACCCTGTCGAGCAGGTCCGGGGGCGCGACGAGCCAGCCGAGCCGCAGCGAGGGCGCGACCGACTTCGCGGCGGTGCCGAGGTAGGCGACCCGGGCCGGGTCGAGCGTGGCCAGCGCCGGGACGGGGGCGACGTCGTAGCGGAACTCCGAGTCGTAGTCGTCCTCGACCAGGATCGTGTCCTCGGCGCGGGCGGCCTCGAGCAGGGTCAGCCGGTCCGCCGCCGGCATCACCCGGCCGAGCGGGTGCTGGTGGGCCGGCGTCACGTAGGCGGCCACCAGGCCGGTCAGGTCGCTGATGGTGGCGGCCGCAGGCAGGTCGCGCACCTCCCGGCCGAGGCCGCGGACCGTCTCGACCGCGGCCCGGTAGCCGGGGTCCTCGAGGCCGACCGGTCCGGGGCGCAGCGCGGTGAGGACGTGCCGCAGCCCGTCGGTGGTGCCGCTGGTGACGACCACCTCGTCCGGGTCGACCACGACGCCTCGGGTGCGGGCCAGTCGGTCGGCGAGGGCCGCGCGCAGCTCCGGGATGCCGCGCGGGTCGTCGTAGCCCCGGGGCGGCCGGGCCGTCGAGACGTCGCGCCAGGCGCGCCGCCAGCCGGCCGCGTGCCGGGGGTCGATCCAGGGGGTCCCGGCGTCGAGTCGGACCAGCTCGGCGGGGGCGGTGACGCCGCGACGCCGGGGAGCCGGCGTACGACGGGTGCTGCCGGAGGCGACGAAGGTGCCGGCGCCGTGCCGGGTCTCGAGCCAGCCCTCGGCGACCAGCTGCTCGTAGGCCTGCTCCGGGACCGAGCGGCTGACGGCGAGCTCGGCGGCCAGCGCCCGGCTGCTCGGGAGCCGGTCGCCGCGCCCGAGCGTGCCCGTGGTGACCAGCTCGCGGATCTGAGCGGAGAGCTGGGCGCCGAGCGGGCCGGGTCGCGAGCGGTCCAGCCGGACGGGCAGCGTGGTCATCGGGTGTCCTGTCGAAATGGTGCTGGATTGGCCCGTGTGGCCGGGCCACTTCTGCGTCAGCCTAGGGGGGTGACCACCTCGACGCCGCTGGAACCCACCGCCCGCACGACCGTCAACCGCGGCCGCAACCGTTCGGTCGCCGACCGCGACCAGCTGCACGCCTTCCTGGCCGACGCCCTGGTCGCCCACATCGGCGTCGTCGTGGCCGAGGACGGGCAGAGCCACCCGGTCGTGCTGCCCGCCGCGTTCGCGATCGACCTCGACGGGCCCGACCCCGACGGCACGCTCTACGTGCACGGCTCGGTCGCCGCGGGCTGGCTGCGCGCCGCCCAGGACGCCACCGTCTGCGTCACCGTGACCGAGCTCGACGGCCTGGTCGCGGGGCGCTCGGCCTTCCACCACTCCATGAACTACCGCTCGGCGGTCGTGATCGGGCCGGCGCGGGTCGTCGACGACCCGGGCGAGCGTCAGCACGCGCTCGACCTGGTCGTCGACCACATGATCCCGGGCCGTTCGGCCACGCTGCGAGCCAGCACCCGCAAGGAGCTGGCCGCGACCGCGGTGCTCGCCGTCCCCCTGCGCGAGGCGTCGATGAAGGCCCGCGCCGGTGGTCCGGTCGACGAGCCCGAGGACGTCGACGCCGGTGTCTGGGGCGGCCACATCCCGCTCCACCGGGTGGCCGGGGAGCCGGTCACCGGGGAGGACGCGAACGGACCCGCCCCGGCCGACGTCGTACGGCGGGCGGCCTCTTTGTAGGGTGCGAGGCATGACCCAGCGCACGCTCGTCCTCCTCAAGCCCGACACGGTCCGCCGTGGACTCGTGGGGGAGGTGCTCTCCCGCTTCGAGGCCAAGGGGCTCACGATCGTGGCGATGGAGCACCGCACGATCGATGCCGCGAAGGCCGACGAGCACTACGCCGAGCACGTCGAACGCGACTTCTACCCGCCGCTGCGCGCGTTCGTCACCAGTGGTCCGCTCGTGGCGCTGGTGCTCGAGGGTGACGAGGCGATCGACGTGGTGCGCGCCCTCAACGGCGCCACCGACGGTCGCAAGGCCGCGCCCGGCACGATCCGCGGCGACCTCTCGCTCTCCAACCGCGAGAACCTCGTGCACGGATCGGACTCCCCGGAGTCGGCCGAGCGCGAGATCGGGATCTGGTTCCCGCACCTCTGACCGGCCGCCGATCGGGCCCGATCCGGCCCTGACGGTTTCGGGGGGCCCGGGGCGGGCAGCCTCCCGGCATGGAGCTCCAGACTCGGGGCACGCCGCTCCCGCCGTTCTTCGCCGCCGTACGACGCCGCCACCCGGACGTCGACATCGTGCTGCTGCCGGACGAGACGCCTCCGGAGGCGCCTCTCCTCGAGCCCGTCTCCGGCCGCATCCTGGCCGACGCCCTCGACCTGGTCACCGGGATCGCCACCCGGGCGTGGGCCTCCGCGGTCGGCGACGGCCAGCTGCCGGAGAGCCGGTTCGTCTTCGGTCCCGACCCGGCGAGCGTGGTCGCGCGGGCCCGGGCCTCCACCGTCCTCGACACCTCCCCGCTCGTGCCGCTCGCCGCCGCGCTCAGCGAGGGCGGTTGGGCGCTGGGGCACGAGTCCGGCGCGGTCGACGTCCTCTTCGGCCGCCGCGGCCCGAGCCAGCTGGTCGCGTCGTACGCACCCGAGACCGGCACCTTCGTCCTGACCGTCACCTCCGACCCCCTGCCCGTCGGCGCCGAGCGCGCCCGCGAGCTGGCTCGCCGCTGATGGACGTCGTGCCGTTCGCGATGGGCGCCACTGCCCGGTCGTGGGACGAGCAGCACCTCGACCTCCAGGCCGCCGCGGGCCAGATCGCCGACGCCCCGACCGGCGGCTTCACGGCCGGCGTCTCGGGTGCGGCCGCCCGTTTCGCGAGCGCGTGGCAGCGGCACGCGACCGAGCTCGGCGACACCGCCGAGGCCCGCGCCGACGGGCTGCGCACCAGCGCCGCCGACTACGTGCGCACCGACCAGGCCGTGGCCTCGGACAACCGCTTCCTCCTCGACGCCGTGCTGCGGGAGGCCCGATGACCGTCGTCGTCACCCTGCCGCCCGCACCGCGGGCCGTCCCCGAGCTCGAGGTCGACCCGGGCGGGATCCGCGCGTACGGCGCCGACCTGCTCGCCGCCTCGGCCCAGGTCGACGACCTCGGCACGTTCGCGGCCGGTAGTGCCCGGATCGCCGGCTGGACCGGGCTGGGCGCCACGGCGTACCACGACGCGATCCGGCCCACCGGCCGGTTGGCCGACGCGATGTCGCTCGCCTTGCGGGGCGTCGCGCGCAGGGTCGACCAGCACGCCGACGCGATGCAGGCCCTCGTCGAGCGCCGGACCACCCTCGCCGGCGAGCACGACCACCTCGTCACCACCATCGCCGGCCTGCGCGACCGCGTCGCCGCCGGCACGGCGGCCGACGCCGCCGCCATCCAGGCGGCCTGCGACGACTGCGCCGCGCGGGTGCGGACCTACGAGACCGACCTCGACCGCTGGGCGACCGACCTGATGGCCGAGGAGGAGGCCATGCGCGAGGCCTTCGCCCGGGTGCAGACGCTCGACCAGGTCGAGCGCCGGTACGGCGGGGTCGCCGACCCGGCGGACGGCGCCCTCGACTCGATGCCCGGGTCCGGCGCTCCTCCGAGCGAGGTCAAGAGCTGGTGGGACGGGCTGACCCGCGAGCAGCAGCTCGCGATCATCGCCGCGTCGCCCGGCTCGATCGGCAACCGCGACGGCATCCCGCCGTGGGCGCGCGACGCCGCCAACACCGTCTCCCTCGACCGCGACCTCGCCGACTGGGGCAACCTCGAGGACCAGGGGCTGCTCACCGACGACGAGCGGCAGTGGCTCGACAACGCCCGGGCCGCGCAGGACGCGATCACAACCATCGAGGACGGCACGGACCCGGTCACCGGCCTCCCGGTCTCCACGACCCTCTACGTCTACGACCCGAGCGCCTTCGACGGTGACGGGGCCGTCGCGGTCGCGGCCGGCGACCTCGGCACCGCCCAGGACGTGGCGATCACCGTGCCGGGCTTCGGAACCGACGGCGAGAGCGCGCCCTTCCATGCCGACCGCACCCTCGACCTCTACGAGGCGACCCGCAACGTCGACGGGACCGGAAGCGTCGCGACCATGTGCTGGATCGGGTACGACGCTCCCGACAACCTGCCCTGGGCGGGCGAGGGCTGGGACGCGGCCGGCGTGGCCGGTGAGGGCATGGCCTCGGCAGGCGGCGACCGGCTCGCCGACATGCTCGACGGCCTCCGCGACTCGCGCGACGGCGACCCGGCCCACGTCACGGTGATCGGTCACAGCTACGGGTCGACGACCACCGGTCTGGCCGCCCACGACCACGGCATCCCCGTCGACGACCTGGTCTTCGTCGGCAGCCCCGGCGTCGGTGGCGACACCGACAGCGCGGCCGACACCGGCGTCGATCCCGGCCACGTGTGGGCGGGGTCCAACAGCCGCGACCCGGTCGCCGACCTCGGCAACCACGGCTGGGTCCACCTCGAGTCGGTGCTCGACGGCGCCGGGCTCGGCGACGACCCGGCCGAGGACGACTTCGGGGCGATCCGCTTCGAGGCCGAGTCGATCGACCGGCCCGACCACCTCGACTTCGGCGAGCACTCCACCTACTTCAACCCCGACACCGAGTCGCTCTACAACCTCAGCCAGATCGTCAGCGGCAACTACGACGACGTGCTCACCGCCGACCCGGTCACCGATCCCTGGTACGACGGCCCGCAGGACCCCGAGTGGGACCGCGACCCCACCGCACCCGACACCGACGGCAAGCCGTGAGCCGCGGGCCGGGGTGGCCGGCCCTGGCGTTGGCCGGGTCGGTGGTGCTGCTCGTGGCCGCGTGCACGCCGCCGTTCCTCGGCGACGACGTCGACCCCGACGAGGCCGAGACCGCGCTGCTCGCGCAGCGCGACGACGTCGCCGCGACCGCCGCGGGCCTGGTCGCCGCCACCCAGGAGGCCGTGGGTGGCGAGGTCGTGGAGACGCAGGGCGGCTGGGAGGGGTGCACCTCGATCTTCCCGGAGGGCTACGCCGACTTCCAGTACGTCGCGAGCGTCCAGCTGACGGCGCGGCCGGGTGCACCGGAGCGCCTGGTCGACCGGCTCCGGGCGGCCGCCGAGGCCAGCGGACTCGAGATCACCGGGACCGGCGGCGACGACGTGCTGGTCCGCGACGGCGACGTGTCGGCGCGCCTGTGGGACCTCCCTCGGGTGAACACCCGGGGGGACGTGGCGATCCAGCTGGTCGCCGACCCGTGCGTCGACGTCCCCGAGGACGACTGGCGGGACTGGATGCGCCGCGAGGACCCCGGGCCGGCCCTCGGTGACCCGCCGCCCGAGTGAATTCCCGCAGGTGGGGCCGCGTGTCCTGCCGCTGAGCCCCGCCCGGGCTTCGTAGCCTGTTGTCACTTCTTCCCCACGAGCACCACCCGTGCACCCAGTGACAAGGCGACAGCATGGCGAACAGCTTCATCGGCCGTGACATGGCCGTCGACCTCGGCACGGCCAACACGCTGGTCTACGTCCGCGGCAAGGGCGTCCTGCTCGACGAGCCGAGCGTCGTCGCGCTGAACGACACGACCGGCGAGATCCTCGCCGTCGGCCACGAGGCGAAGCGGATGATCGGGCGCACCCCCGACAACATCACCGCCGTCCGGCCGCTCAAGGACGGCGTGATCGCCGACTTCGAGGCGACCGAGCAGATGCTGCGCTACTTCATCCAGCAGGTGCACCGCCGGCGCTACTTCGCCAAGCCGCGGATGGTCATCTGCGTGCCGAGCGGCATCACCGCCGTCGAGCAGCGCGCGGTCAAGGAGGCCGGCTACCAGGCCGGCGCCCGCCGGGTCTACATCGTCGAGGAGCCGATGGCCGCCGCGATCGGCGCCGGGCTGCCCGTCCACCAGGCCACCGGCAACATGGTCGTCGACGTCGGCGGGGGCACGACCGAGGTCGCGGTCATCTCGCTCGGCGGCATCGTGACCAGCCTGTCGATCCGCACCGCCGGCGACGACCTGGACGCCGCGATCGTCGCGTGGATGAAGAAGGAGTACTCCCTCATGCTCGGCGAGCGCACCGCCGAGGAGGTCAAGATGACCCTCGGCTCGGCGTTCCCGCTGCCCGACGAGCCCGAGGCCGAGATCCGCGGCCGCGACATGGTCTCCGGTCTCCCGCGGACGGTCGTCGTCTCGAGCGCCGAGGTCCGCCAGGCCATCGAGGAGCCGCTGCACGCGATCGTCGACGCCGTCCGCAGCACCCTCGACCAGACGCCGCCCGAGCTGGCCGGCGACATCATGGACCGCGGCATCGTGCTCACCGGCGGCGGTGCGCTCCTGCGCGGCCTCGACGAGCGGCTGCGCCACGAGACCGGCATGCCCGTGCACGTCGCCGAGAACCCGCTCACCTCCGTGGCCCTCGGTGCCGGCAAGTGCGTCGAGGAGTTCGAGGCCCTGCAGCAGGTCCTGGTCAGCGACCGGAGGCGCGCCTGATGGCACGCGAACGCCGCTGGCGCGGCAGTCTCGACGACCGCTTCCGCCCGTCGCCGGCGCTGCTGGTCGCACTGGTGCTCGCCTGCCTGACCCTGATCACCCTCGACTACCGCGGTGGCTCCGACTCGCCGCTGGAGCCGGCCCGCCGGGCCGCGGGGGAGGTCTTCGGGCCCGTCGAGGTCGCGACGGCCGCCGCGGTGCGGCCGTTCACCGCCGTACCCCACTGGTTCCGCTCGAAGGACTCGATGCAGGACGACCTGATGGCCCTGCAGGCGGAGAACTCCCGGCTGAAGGGCCAGGTCAACAGCCAGGACTACGACCGCAACCGCCTGGAGGAGTACGACGGCCTCACCGCCGCCGCGCAGAGCCTCGGCTACTCGCTCGTCCCGGCGCGCGTGGTCGGCCTCGGCTCGTCGCAGTCGTTCTCGAGCACGGTCACCATCGACGCCGGCTCCGACGCCGGGCTGCGCCCGGACCTCACCGTGGTCAACAACGACGGGCTGGTCGGCCGGGTCCTCCGGGTCACCCGCACCACCGCCACCGTGCTGCTGATCGTCGACTCCGACTCGGTCGTCGGCGGCCGGGTCGGCCGGAGCATGGAGGTCGGCTTCCTGCACGGGCGCGGGGTGCTCGGCAGCGACGGCCGGCTCGACCTCGAGCTGGTCGACGACACCGCCGTGCCCGCCAAGCACGACACGGTCGTCACCTGGGGGAGCCAGGCCGGCGGGCCCTACGTCTCCGGGGTGCCGGTCGGCGAGGTGACCAGCGTCTACAGCAGCCTGCGCGAGACCTCGCAGCGCGCGGTGATCCGGCCGTTCGTCGACTTCGGCGCTCTCGACCTGGTCGGCGTCGTCGTCCCGTCCGGCACGACGAGCGAACGGGCTGTCATCGAGGCCGACGGGAGCCTGGGATGAGTGCCGTGCGTGCGCTGGTCGCGGTCGTCGCGGTGTCGCTGGCCCTGGTGCTCCAGGTGTCGGTGTTCCCGCACTTCGCGTGGGACGGCATCGTCCCCAACCTCTGCCTGCTCGTCGTCGTCGGCGCCGCGCTCACCCGGGGTCCGCAGTTCGCGGCGGTGCTGGGCTTCGTCGCCGGTGTCGCGCTCGATCTCGCGCCGCCCGCCGACCACATCGCCGGGCGCTGGGCGCTCGCCCTCGTCGTCGTCGGCTACGTCGCCGGCCGGGTCCGCCAGGACGTCCGGCCGACCGCGACGGCCGTCGTCGCCACGGTCGCGGCCTCGTCGTTCGTCGGCACCTCGGTCTTCGCGATCAGCGGCATCCTGCTGCGCGACCCGTCACTCAGCATCGGTGAGCTGCTCCAGGTGATCGGCGTGGCCCTGCTCTGGGACATCCTGCTCACGCCGTTCGTGCTGCCATCGGTGATGGCGATGTTCCGGCGGCTCCAGCCCGACCGGGCGCTGGCCTAGGTCCCGGTCATGGTCAAGCGCTCCGGCCGGCTCCGCCTGGTCGTCATCCAGGCCCTCGTGTTCGCACTGTTCGTGACCCTCTTCGCGCGGCTCTACTACCTCCAGGTCGTCGGCGGCGAGGAGTACCACGCGCAGGCCGCGTCGCAGTCCGTCCGCGAGATCGTCGTGCAGCCCCAGCGCGGGCTGATCGTCGACGACCTGGGCCGGCCGCTGGTCGCCAACCGCACCTCGTGGGTCGTCTCGGTTGACCGGTCCATGCTCGCCAAGATGACCGAGCACCAGCAGGAGGTGCTGGTCGGCCGGCTGTCCGACGTCGTCGACGTCCCACGCCGCGCGATCCTCGAGAAGCTGGTGACCTGTGGCGACCCGGGCAGCGTGGCCGGCACGTGCTGGAACGGCTCGCCGTACCAGCCCGTCCCGGTCGCGTCCGACGTCAAGCAGGCCGTCGCGCTGCGGATCCTCGAACAGCCCGAGGACTACCCGGCGATCCTGGCCGAGCAGCAGAGCGTGCGCGCCTACCCCGCGCCGTACGGCATCAACCTCGCGCACGTGCTCGGCTACCTCAGCCCGATCACCGAGTCCGAGTACGACCGGGCGACCGAGGACGGCGACAAGTCCGTCAACGGTGCCTCCTCGGTCGGCCGGGCCGGCGTCGAGAAGGAGTACGACCGCTGGCTGCGCGGCATGCCCGGCTACAAGAGCGTCGCGGTCGACTCGATGGGCCGGGTGCTCGGCGACGACAGCGAGGTCGCCGGCCAGCCCGGTGACACCCTGGTCACCTCGATCGACGCCAAGGTGCAGGGCGTCGTCGAGAAGCAGCTCGCCGAGACGATCGCGACCGCCCGCGCCACGCGCGACACCGTCACCGGCCGCAACTACGCCGCCGACTCCGGCGCCGCGATCGTGATGGAGGCCGACACCGGCCGCATCGTCGCGATGGCGAGCCAGCCGACGTACGACCCGAGCGTGTGGGTCGGCGGCATCACCAAGAAGCAGCTGGCCCGGCTCTACTCCGAGGCCGCCGGCACGCCGCTGCTCGGCCGCGCGACGCAGGGCCAGTTCGCGCCCGGCTCGACGTGGAAGCCGTTCATGACCGCCGGCGCCCTCACGCACGGCTTCTCCGAGGACACCCGGCTCAACTGCTCCTCGTCGTTCCGCGTCGGCAACCGCGACTTCAAGAACTACGAGTCCGGCGCCTACGGTTACATCGGCTTCGACAAGGCGCTCGAGGTCTCCTGCAACACCTTCTTCTACCGGGTCGGCTACTCGTTCTGGCAGAAGTACGGCTCCGACGTCGCCGACGTCAACGCCAAGGACCCGCTCGTGTCCGAGGCCAAGACCTTCGGGTTCGGCTCCGAGACCGGCATCGACCTGCCCGGCGAGGCATCCGGCCGGATCGCGGACCGGAAGTGGAAGCGCGCCTACTACTCGTCGATGAAGGACTACTACTGCGGCATCGCCGACAAGCCGCAGGACGCCGACACCAGCGACTTCGTCTACCAGTTCTCGCGGGAGTTCTGCGTCGAGGGCTACGCCTACCGGGCGGGTGACGCCGTCAACTTCGCGATCGGCCAGGGCGACACCATCGTCACGCCGCTCCAGCTGACCCGCGCGTACGCCGCCCTCGCCAACGGCGGCACGCTCTACGCGCCGCGGGTCGGCAAGGCGATCGTGGCCGCCGACGGCACCCTGATCCGCGAGATCAAGCCCAAGAAGGTCGGCACCGTCGACCTCCCGAAGCGCGTGCTCGGCTACATCGACACCGCGCTGAAGGGGGTCACCCGCCAGGGCACGATGGCCTGGCGGATGGGCGGCTTCCCCCTCGACGACGTGGTGATCCGATCCAAGACCGGCTCCGCGGAGGTCTACGGCAAGCAGTCGACCTCGTGGGTCGCGTCCTACTCCGATGACTACGTCGTGGTGATGATGGTCAGCCAGGGCGGCACCGGGTCCGGGACGTCGGGCCCCGCGGTGCGCAAGATCTGGGAGGCGCTCTACGGCGTCGACGGGATGGACGTGGAGCCGAGCAAGGCCGCGATCCCGGGCACCACCCCGCCGGCCGGTCTCCCCACGTTCATGAAGGACGGCACCATCCTGCCGCCGGCCGAGGAGGACTGAGATGACCAAGGCGCCTCGCATCGACTGGATCCTGCTGCTGGCCGTGCTCGGCCTGGTCACGCTCGGCAGTCTGCTCGTCTGGTCGGCGACCACGCACCGCGACGACCTCACCGGCGGCGACCCCACGGCGTACCTCAAGAAGCAGCTGGTCAACGTCGCCATCGGCCTGGTGCTGATGGTGATCGTGCTGGCGACCGACCACCGGTGGGTGCGGATCGTCGCGCCGTTCGTCTACCTCGGCTCGGTCATCGGCCTGGTGATGGTGCTGATGATGGGCTCCACGATCAACGGGTCCCGCTCCTGGCTGGAGCTCGGCGGCATGTCGATCCAGCCCTCGGAGTTCGCCAAGCTCGCGGTCGTCATCGGCATGGCGCTGTGGGTGGCCGAGCGCGCCGACGTACGGCGTGGGCGCTCCCCGGGATCTGGGGGAGGCGGCAGCGCCGGCGACGTGATCGGGATGCTCGCCATCGCGGGGCTGCCGGCGGCCCTGATCCTGCTCCAGCCCGACCTGGGCACCATGCTCGTGCTGTCCGCGACCGTCTTCGGCGTGCTCGCGGTCTCCGGAGCCCCCCGTCGCTGGCTGGCGCTGCTCGCGGCCGGCGGCGTGACCGCGGCCGCGGCGGCCATCGCGGGTGGCGTGCTCAAGCAGTACCAGGTCGACCGCTTCCTCGCCTTCACGAACCCGGACCTCGACCCGCGCGGCGCCGGTTACAACGTCGAGCAGGCCCGGATCGCGGTCGGCAACGGCGGGCTCTTCGGGCAGGGCCTCTTCGACGGTTCCCAGACTCGCGCGGGCTTCGTGCCCGAACAGCACACCGACTTCGTCTTCACCGTCGCGGGGGAGGAGCTCGGCCTGCTCGGCGCCGGCGTGCTGATCGCCCTGCTGGCCGTGGTGATCTGGCGTGCGCTGACCATCGCCTCCCACACCGACGACGTCTTCGGCCGTCTCGCCGCGGCCGGCATCGCCTGCTGGTTCGGCTTCCAGGCCTTCCAGAACGTCGGGATGTGCCTGGGCATCATGCCGGTGACCGGCGTACCCCTGCCGTTCGTGTCGTACGGCGGCAGCTCGATGTTCGCCGGCATGCTCGCCATCGGCCTGCTGCAGAACATCCACCTGCGCTCGACCGCGACGCTCCCGACCCGCTACACGATGCCGGTGCGGGTGCTCGCCTCGCGCTAGCGCTGCTCGAGCTCGAACAGGTCGCCCGGCTGGCAGTCCAGGGCCTCACAGAGCGCGGTCAACGTCGAGAAGCGCACCGCCTTGGCGCGCTGGTTCTTCAGGATGCTGAGGTTGACGATCGTCACGCCGATCCGGTCGGCGAGGGCGGTCAGCGTCATGCCGCGCGCGGCGAGGAGCTCGTCGAGGCGACAGACGATGCGGTGCGGCTCCTCGACCGGCATCAGACCAGGCCCTCGGTGTCGTCGCGCAGCTGCGTGCCGATGCGGAACGCCTCGGCGATGACCCGCACGACCAGCGCGATGACGAGCCAGAGGGCGACGGCGGCGACGTCGGGTCCGCCGGTCTCGAGGCGGGGCTGCGCGACCGCGAGCACCTCGCTGTCCGCGAAGGCGGCCGCGAGGGGCACGACGATCGCGGCGACCGCGATCACCGCCGAGACCACGCGCAGTCGGCGTGCGCTCGAGTCGAAGAACGGCTGTCCGGCGTCGGTCTCGTGGAAGACCCGCAGCAGCATGAACCCGATGGCCGCCACCGCGAGCGCGAGCAGCACGGTCGGGAGCAGGGACTCCACCCAGAGCTGGGTGGAAGCGTGGTCCAGATCGACCCGGACGGCGCTCTCGTAGACGTACACACCGCGTTGCCGGAGACCCACCCGGTCCCCGTCGGCCACGTCGATCGAGCGGCTGAGCACTCCGTCGCCCACGGCGTTCGCGATCTGGAGGAACACCACGAGCAGGCCGAAGAGCACCATGCAGCGCAGGGCTCCGCGCAGGAGGACGCGCTGGGTCCGGGTGATGCCGACGGCCATGACCACTCCCGTTGTTATCGACGTTCGATAACAACGATAAACGATAACTTCGGATTCAGGGCTGGATCGACAAGAAGATGTACGACGCGAGCAGCACCAGGTGCACACCACCGGCCAGCGGCTTCGCGCGCCCGGGCACGACGGTCAGCACCGCGACGATCACGGTGATGAAGAGCAGCACGATCTGCATCGGCTCGAGGCCGAGCGCCAGGGGACCGTCGAGCCAGATCGATGCCAGCGCGATCGTGGGGATCGTCAGGCCGATGGACGCCATCGCCGACCCGTAGGCGAGGTTGAGGCTGATCTGGACGTCGTTGCGCGCGGCCGCGCGCACCGCGGCGATCGACTCGGGCAGCAGCACCAGCAGCGCGATCACCACACCGACGAAGGCGTGCGGGAAGCCGACCGCCGCGACCGCGTCCTCGATCGGCGTCGACTCGACCTTCGCGAGGCCGACGACGGCGACCAGCGCGACCACGAGCAGGCCCAGGCTGGTGAGCGCCGCCCGGCTGCTCGGCGGATCGGCGTGGCCGTCGTGGTCGTCGTCGCGTGGTCCGGGTCCGGTGTCGACGGGCAGGAAGAAGTCGCGGTGCCGCACGGTCTGGGTGAAGACGAACATCCCGTACAGCACGAGCGACGCCACCGCCGCGAACGCGAGCTGCGACGCCGTGAACTCCGCACCGGGCGAGCTGGTCGTGAACCGGGGCAGCACCAGCGTCACGCTTGCGAGCGCGATGACCGTGGCCAGCGCCGACCCGGTGCCCTCGGGGTTGAACACGGCGAGGTGGTGCTTGATCGCGCCCACGACGAGCGCCAGGCCGACGATGCCGTTGACGCTGATCATCACTGCGGCGAAGACCGTGTCCCGCGCCAGCGTCGAGGTGTCCTTGTCGCCGGTGACCATCAGCGTGACGATCAGCGCCACCTCGATCACCGTCACCGCGACCGCCAGCAGCAGCGACCCGAACGGTTCGCCCACCCGGTGCGCGACCACCTCCGCGTGGTGGACCGCCGCCAGAACGGCGGCGACGAGGAACACCGCGATCACCGCCGCGACCACGGGGCCCGGGTGCCGGCCCCAGGCAGCGACCAGGACGACGGCAGCCAGGATCGGGGCCAGGGTCGTCCACGTGAACCGGCCGCTGGTCGGTGAGCTCATGCCCGAACCCTACGGACCGGGCAACGGCGCCGGCCTATATGCGTCGGGTGAAGCTGATCTTCCCGTCTGGTTGCTGGGTGGTGGTGTAGCTGGGGTCGTGGGCTCGGGTGTGGTGTTTGGGGCACAGCAGCCTGCCGTCCTTGGCGCTGGTGCCTCCGCCCTTCGACCAGGGGTGGTCGTGGTGGGCGTGGCAGAGTCCGGGTGGCCAGTCGCAGCCGGTGGCGGTGCAGCCCTGGTCTCGGAGGGCCATGGCGATGCGCATGGGGGTGGTGTGGAAGCGGGTCTTGCGGCCGACATCGAGGACTTCGGAGGGTCCGCCGAGGACGGCGGGGATGATGCCGGCTTCGCAGGCCAGGCGGCGGGCGAGTCCGGGGGAGATGCGCTCACCGGTGTCCAGGTGGGCTGCCTGGAGGCGGCCTTCCAGGGCGTCGAGGGTCATGGTCACGACCACGGTGGCGTTCAGCCCGCCGGCGTTCGGGAGCTGGTCGACCGGGTAGCGCTGGATGAGCTCGGCGAACGCCCGGCCCATGCGTTCGGGTCCCGGTCGTCGCTCACCGAGCGGGCCCTGGGCTGCTTGGTGCTTGGGGGCGGCCAGGGCGAGGAGTGCCTTCTTGAGCATGGCGCCGGTCAGGGCGTCGAGGGTGAACCGGCCGTGCACGCGGCCGTGGCCGTCCTCGGCCATCGTGAACCGCAACGAC
The DNA here is from genome assembly GCF_002117935.1 of Nocardioides sp. PD653-B2. Taxonomy (GTDB): domain Bacteria; phylum Actinomycetota; class Actinomycetes; order Propionibacteriales; family Nocardioidaceae; genus Nocardioides. The sequence continues at coordinate 45,246 of NZ_BDJE01000003.1, forward strand.
TCCTGGGCCGCACGTTCTTCGCGTTCGAGCAGTTTCGCTTCGCGGGCGTCGGCCTGATCGGGGGCGATGACCTCGAACAGCCGCCGCCCGAGGATCCGCAGCGTCTTCGCGTCGTGGTGGGCGGCTTCGGCGACCAGGTGCCGCTCCGCTTGCTCGACCAAAGCGGTGTCCAGGTCGGCGGGGAGCTGCTCGACCGCGGCCACGATGACCTGCGCCTGCTCCACCACGAGATCACCGGCGGCGAGAGCGACCCGGACCGGTTCATGACCAGCACTCAACGCGGTCGCGAGACCCATCTGCCGGATCGCCTCACGGCGGGTCTGGTTGGTGGCGTGCGCCCACCACACCGCGGTCGAGGTCGCGCCGGAGGCCTCGCCCACGGCGGCGTCGTCGGCGTGGGCGGCGACGCGGAGCTCGAGCTCGGTGATGCTGGCTTTCAGACCCGCGAGCGAGGTCAGCGTGGCGGCGGTTTCGTCGCGGTCCATCGACCAGACGCTGGCGTCGGCGAGGTCGGCGACCTGGGCGCGCATTCCCACCACGGCACGGGAGATCACGTGTCGTGGTGGGGTGTGCGTGGTGGTCGCCATACCGTTCACTCAAGCAGGGACCACCGACAGTCAGGCCCTGAAATCCTGTGGATATCGGGGGTCTGGGGTCACGGTCTGGTAACAGTGTTTCGCCTTTGTCCACAGGGGTTCGGAGAGAGCATCGGTGGTTGAGGAGGTTGCGCAGCAACCGTCTCGAAACTTCCGCAGCCCACGCGCCTGTCTGGGTCCCCGGGGTTTCGAGACAGGACTTCGTCCTTCCTCAACCACCGGTGGGCCGGGGGTTTCGAGACGGGCGCCAGGGCGCCTTCCTCAACCACCGGTGGGCCGGGAAGCGACCGCACCCACCCGCCCGCCGTACCCGCGT
>NZ_BDJE01000004.1 GCF_002117935.1 Nocardioides sp. PD653-B2
GGAAGGCGCGCAGCGCCTGTCTCGAACCCCCAGCCCGATCACCCGCCACGACGCCAAGACCTTCACCCGCGACCAGCTCGACGACGGTTGGCGGCTCGCCTGCCTGGTCACCGCCACCCGCAACCTCAGCGTCGACGTACCCCCGCTCACCACCCGGCCCAAGGCGGCGACCGTGGGTGTCGGGCGCCAGGTGATCCTGCGGCCGGCGATCCAGAAGCGGTACGTCGAGCTCGACGAGCCGCACCTCGCCGACCAGCGCACCGACCTGGCCCGGCTGCTCGCGGCGATCGACGACCTCGAGCCGGTGGCCGACCTCCACCTGCTGCGCCGGCTGCCGGCCGTGCTCCGGGCCGCGGACTTCAAGGTCACGGCCGTGATCGTCGACGAGGCACTCATCGACGTCGAACCCGGTGACACCACCGGCGCGCAGTACGCGATCGCCTTCGACCTCGGCACCACCACCGTGGTCGCGACGCTGCTCGACGTCGGCACCGGCACGCCGATGGCGGTGGCGTCGATGCTCAACAAGCAGCAGCCGTACGGCGGCGACGTGATCACCCGGATCAGCGCGGTGATGATGGATCCCGAGACCCTCGGCCGGCTGCAGCAGGCGGCCTCCGACACTCTGGCCGAGCTCGCCGAGCAGGTCTGCCGCGAGGCCGAGGTCGACCCCGCCCAGGTCTACGAGGTCGCGATCGCGGGCAACGCCACGATGACCGCACTGGTCCTCGGGATCGACCCCGAGCCGCTGGGCGTCGCGCCGTTCATCATGAGCTCGGCGCAGCCGCCCACCGTGCTGGCCACCGACCTCGGGCTCACCCTCCACCCCCGCGCCCGGGTCGCGATGTTCCCCGCTCTCGGGGCGTACGTCGGCGGCGACATCGTGGCCGGCATGCTCGCGACCGGCATGGACCGCGACAAGCGCACCCGCCTCTTCATCGACGTCGGCACCAACTGCGAGATCGTCGTCAGCGACGGCGACCGGATCCTCTCCACCGCGGCGCCGGCCGGGCCGGCGTTCGAGGGCGGTGCGATCCGCTGCGGCATGCGCGCCGCCGACGGCGCGATCGAGACGGTGCGGCTGGGTGACCCCGACAACCCCGTGGAGCTGGGCGTCATCGGCGACGTCGAGCCGCGCGGGCTCTGCGGCTCCGGCCTCGTCGACGTCGTGGCCGAGCTGGTGAAGGTCGGCCTGCTCGACGCGTCCGGCCGGTTCATCCCCGAGGAGGCCGCCGCCGAGCTCACCCCCGCGCTCGCCGACCGGCTGACGATGATCGGCCAGGAGCGGGTCTTCGTGCTCCACCGGCCCACGCCCGACGCCGCCCTGGAGGACTGCGTGGTGCTGTCGCAGCGCGACGTCCGCGAGCTCCAGTTCGCCAAGGCCGCGATCTCCACCGGCTGGACGCTGCTGCTCGAGGAGCTCGGGCTCGAGCACCGCGACGTGCAGCAGGTGCTGCTGGCCGGCTCGTTCGGCAGCTACCTGTCGGCGGCCTCCGCCGTCCGGATCGGGCTGGTGCCGCAGCTGCCGGTGCTGCGCATCGTCGCCGCCGGCAACGTCGCCGGCGAGGGCGCGAAGATGGCCCTGCTCTCGGTGCGTGAGCGTGCGGGAGCCCAGGCCCTGCTGGAGGAGGTGACCTATGTCGAGCTCTCCGACCGCCCCGACTTCAACGACCGCTTCGTCGACCAGCTCTCCTTCTGACCAGCTCGACGGCAGGGTCGCCCTGGTCGCCTGCGGCGCGATCGCCCAGCCCTGCAAGGAGATCGTCGAGCGCCACGACTGGCCGGTCGACGTCCACCCGCTGCCGCCGCTGCTGCACAACCAGCCCCAGCTGATCGCGGGCGAGGTGCGGCGGCTGGCGACCGGGCTCGGCGCGTCGTACGCCTCCGTCGTGGTGGGGTACGCCGACTGCGGCACCTACGGCGCGCTCGACGCCGTCTGCGCGGAGCTCGGGCTCGCCCGGCTGCCCGGCCTGCACTGCTACGACCTGTACGCCGGTCCGTCGCGGGTCGAGCGCTTCTTCGCCGATCAGCCCGGCACCTACCTGCTCACCGACTTCCTGGTCCGCTCGTTCGCGCGCACCGTGATCCAGGAGCTCGGCCTCGACCGCTACCCGGACCTGCGCGACACCTACTTCGGCCAGTACACGCGAGTGGTCTGGCTCGCGCAGCACCCCGACGACGAGCTGCGCGCGCTCGCCGAGCAGGCGGCCGACCGCATCGGCCTGCCGCTCACCGTCGTGGAGACCGGCGACGCGAGGCTCGAGGCCGCGCTCGCCGGCATCGTCGGTGGTTGAGGAAGGACGCCGGCGACCTCCCAGTCGGTCGGTGGCTCGTGGGTCACCACGAAGACGTGGTCACCGGCAACTCATCGGGTGACCATGATCTGATGGCCGCGTGGACCAGCTGCACCGCCTGACCGAGTACGGCGTGACCGACCGGGCCGCGCTCGACGCGCTCCTCGACTCCCAGTGGGTGGGAGTCCTCTCGACGGTCGCCGACGGCCGGCCGCTGGCCGTCCCCATGCTCTACGCGCGCGACGGCGACCGGGTCCTGATCCACGGCTCGACCGGAGCCGGGGCGCTGCGCCGGGTGGCCGCCGGCGCGCCCGCCGTCCTGACCGTCGTCGCCCTGGACGCCCTCGTCGTCGCCCCGACGACCTTCGAGTCCTCGGTCAACGACCGCTCGGCGACGGTCCGCGGCGCGCTGACGCCACTCTCCGACGAGGACCGCGAGGCCGCGCTCGACCGGTTCGCCGAGGTCGTCGTGCCGGGTCGTACGGCGGAGGTGCGGCCCTCCAGCCGCAAGGAGCTGGCCGCGACGCTCGCCCTCGCCTTGCCGATCACCGACGACGGGTGGCTGCTCAAGGTGTCCGACGGCTGGCCGGCCACGCCCGAGGAGGCCGACGCCGACCCGGGGGTGTGGAGCGGGCTGGTCCCGGTGCGCACCGTCCTCGACCCCGCCGTCCCGGCGCCGTGGTCGGTCGACCTGCCCGTGCCAGCGTCGGTGCGGCGGCTGACCGACTAACGGCGCAGCCGGTCGAGCAAGCCGGTGCGCCAGGCCTCGGTCTCGGCGATCTGGTTGAACGTGAAGACGTGCAGCCCCTCGACCAGCGCGGTCGGCTCGCCGAGGGTGGGCGCGCACTTCTCGAGGAAGCGCTCACCGGTGAAGCCTCCGGGCGCCGCCAGCCGGGCGAAGGTGCCCTTGTGCTTGGCGAGGAAGCGGGTCGACTCCCCGACGCCGATCTTCGTCGCCATCGAGAGCAGCTTGGTGCGGTCCACCGGGCCGGGGATGCCGAGCAGCAGCGGCATGGTGATCCCGCGGCGGCGCATCCGGTGCACCCAGTCCCGGATGACGGCCGGGTCGAAGGTCAGGTTGCTCACGACGTGCGTGGCGAAGTGGCGCTTGTCCCACATCGCCTGCACGGTCAGGTCGTCGTGGATCGTCGGGTGCGACTCGGGGTAGCCGGTGATCCCGACGTGGGAGAACGGGTGGCCCAGGTCGGCGAGGTCCTCGAGCAGGCCGAGCGCGTCGCGGTAGTCGCCGGCGGGGTCGGCGTCGCCGCCGGGCACGAAGATCCGGGTGATCCCCTTCCCGGTGAGCCGGGCGCAGATCTCGGCGAGCTCCGCCCGGCCGCTGATCATCCGGGCGGCGAGGTGCGGCACCACGGCGTACCCGTGCCCGGTCAGCCGCTCGGCCAGGTCGAGGGTCGCCTCGAGCCCCTTGCTCGGCGACGCGGTGACCGTGACGGCCAGGTCGCGGGGCACGTGCGCGAGCACCTTGTCCTCGGTGGTCGCCGTGGGCAGCACCTCGTACCGGGCCTGCTCCAGCAGTCGGACCAGGGTCAGGGCGTTCGACAGCTTGTTGCGCATTGAGCAACTCGTTTCGTGATGCGCATCGAGAGCCTCGAGTCTAGACCCCCGGGTCGCGGATCGTCACCCACGAGATCACGCCGCCCAGCGCGAGCAGCACCGCGCAGATCAGGACCGCCGAGCCGTACGCCGAGTCGAAGGCCACCGGGTCGGCGTACTCGTCGCCGCCGAGGCCCACGGCGACGGGCAGCGCGGCGACGGCGAGCAGCGACCCGGCCCGCGCGACCGCGTTGTTGACGCCGCTCGCGATGCCCGCGTGCTCGTCGGGCGCGGCGGCCAGGACGGTCGCCGTCAGGGGCGCGACCATCAGCGAGAGGCCGAGGCCGAAGATCGTCAGGCCGGGCAGCACGTCGGTCCAGTAGTCGACGTCCGCGCCGACGCGCATCAGGAGCAGGGAGCCGCCCGCCATCACGACCGGGCCGACCGTCATCGGGATCCGCGGTCCGATCCGGCTGCCGAGCTCGCCGCCCTTCGACGCGAGCAGCAGCATGCAGACCGTGAGCGGCAGGGTGGCGATGCCGGCCTCGAGGGCGGAGTAGCCACCGACGGTCTGGAGCTGGAGGACGAGGAAGAACAGCACCGCGCCGAGGGCGGCGTACACGACCAGCGTCATCGCGTTCGCGGCGGCGAAGGTGCGGTCGGCGAAGATCCCGAGCGGCAGCATCGGCCGCGTGCTGCGGCGCTCGTCCACGACGTACGCGACCGCGGCGACCACGGCGACACCGATCGCCCACGGCGCGCCGGCGCCGCCCCACTCGATGAGGGCGTAGGTCAGCCCGCCGAGCGCCGCGGCAGCCAGCAGGGCACCGGTGAAGTCCAGGCGCCTCGGGGCGTTCGGGTCGAGGGTCTCGGGCACCGTCCGCTGCGCGATCACCACCGTGACCACGGCGATGGGGAGGTTGATGAGGAAGATCCAGCGCCAGCTCACGTAGTCGACGAGCAGCCCCCCGACGAAGGGTCCGATCGCCGCCGCGATGCCGCCGAGCCCGACCCAGGCGCCGATCGCCCGGGCCCGGTCGTCGCGGACGAACGCGCCCTGGATCATCGCGAGGCTGCCGGGGGTCAGCAGGGCGGCGCCGACGCCCTGGAGCACCCGGGCCGCGATCAGGACCTCGGGGTTGGGGGCCAGCCCGCAGAGCATCGAGGCGAGCGCGAACCACGTCGTGCCGACCACGAAGATCCTGCGTCGCCCGTAGCGGTCGCCCAGCGAGCCGCCGAGCAGGATCAGGCTGGCGAGGCTGAGGAGGTAGCCGTTGGTGATCCACTGCAGCTGGGCCAGCGACGCATCGAGGTCCTCGCCGATCGTGTGGAGGGCGACGTTGACGACGGTGCCGTCGAGCATCGTCATGCCCGAGCCGAGGACGGCAGCGGCGACCACCGCGCGACCCGTCGCCGTACCGAGACGTACGCCACTCGATCCGGTGACCCCACTCACGACGAACAGCCTAGGGGTCTTCCCCGATTCAGGACCGTCCCGACCAGCCCCCTAGGATTTCACCATGCCGATCGTGTCCGACAATGACGCGCGCCTGGTCGCGCACGTCGACCGCCTCGGCCTGGAGCACCCGCCGATCGACCTCGCGTCGGTGGACTACGACGTACGCCGCCCCGTCGAGTTCAACCAGCGCTACGGCCATGTCCTCGACTACATGGCCCGCGTCGAGCTCGAGGTCGACCGCAACGTGCTCGAGCTGACGACGCTGCTGCCCGACCCGCCCGAGGTCGACCGGCGGTTCTACGCCGAGGTCTGGCAGCCGCAGGAGATCCGGCACGGCCTGATCCTCGACGAGCTGCAGGTGCACCTGGGCCGACCCGCGGCCGAGCCCGACCTGACGTCGCTCGGCGTCAAGATGAAGGTCCTGGGCGCCCTCGCCCACCTCGACGCCTTCCAGGACGTCTGCCGGATGCTCTACTACCTGACCGGCATGGCCACCGAGCGCTCCGCGGTGCTCGCCTACAACCTGTTGTACGACGGAGTGCTCGACATGGGCGAGGACGCCGTCGCCCAGACCGTGATCGCGCCGATCCGCCGCCAGGAGCCCGGCCACTACGCCTTCTACCAGCTGTCCGCGCGCGGGCTGTGGGCACAGCTCACCGGGTGGCAGCGCTGGATGGTCCGCCGGATGCGGAGCTTCTCCTTCGCCCCGGTCGGCGCCAACGACGCGACCCAGAAGGCCGACTTCGGCGACATGCTGCACACCCTCGGCATCGACCGGGACGTCGACGACTTCGCCCGCCAGATCTCGCGCGTCGAGCACGACCTCCTCTGGGCCCACCACCGCGGCCTGCGGGTCCCGCCGTACATCGCCCGCGCCTTCCGCGAGGCCGTCGAGCTCGCACGGGTGCGGGAGGCGGCGTAGCCGGGGGGCGGTGCCGCCCGTCGACCTCAGCTCCGCAGCACCCGCGCCGCGATCCAGGCGATCCCGTCGGCGGTGTCGGCGGGGGACGCCGACGGCTGCATGACGTGGCTGAGCACGACCCGCACGACCATGTCGATCGCGGCGTCGAGGTGCGGCGCGTCGAGACCCAGGTCGTACGGCGTGATCCGCTCGGCGACCACCAGCTTGGCGGCGGCCAGCAGCGACTCGGCGTGGGTGGTGAGCAGCGGCAGCAGCTCGGTGTCGGCGCCGTGCGTGGCCGAGACGACCGCGTGCAGCAGCTGGTTGTCCTGGGCGAGCTCGAGCACGCCGGCCGACGCGGCCCGGATCGCGTCGACCAGGTCGCTCGGGTGCTCGTCGAAGGCACGGGTGACGGCCCCGAGGAACCGGTCGAGCTCGTGCAGGATCATCGCCTCGGCGAGCCCCGGCTTGGTGCCGATCTCGTTGTAGACCGTCTGCCGGCTGACGCCGACGCGCTCGGCCAGCGCGCCCATCGTGACCCGGGACCATCCGTACTCGGCGGTCATCGCGGCCGCCGCCTCGACGATGCGCGCGCGCATCGTCGGGGTCGGGGTCGTGGTCACGACCACCATCCTAGGAAGGGGTCCCCGGCCGACGGTGCGGGGGAACACCGCCGGCCGGGAGAACACGGACGACCGTCAGGCCACGGCCTCGGTCAGCGGCACGAAGTCCGCCTTGTCGCGAACGCCGCAGTCGGGGCAGCACCAGCTGTCGGGCACGTCGGCCCAGGCGGTGCCGGCGGCGAATCCCTCGTGCTCGTCACCGGCCGCCACCTCGTAGGTGTAGCCGCAGCCCGGGCAGCGCGCCGCGAGCACCTCGTCGACCCCGGTGGTCGAGGAGGACGCTCCGGCGGCCGTCTCGAGATCGCCGGGGACCGTCGCCGCCGGCGGCGGGTACTTCGCGAGGATCTTGTCCCGCTTGCGCGGCGACAGGTTGGCGCGGCTGAGGTCGCCGTCGAAGTGCGCGAGCACCCGCGGGTCCATCACCCGGCGCCAGACGGCCGGCACGATCGCGAGCACGATCATCCCGGCGTACCCGGTCGGCAGCACCGGCGACTCCTCGAAGTCGCGCAGCGACTGGTAGCGCCGGGTCGGGTTCGCGTGGTGGTCGCTGTGGCGCTGCAGGTGGTAGAGCAGGACGTTGGTCGCGATGTTGTTGGAGTTCCACGAGTGGGTGGGGTCGACCCGCTCGTAGCGCTGCCGCTCACCGACGCCGACCTTCTGGCGCAGCATCCCGTAGTGCTCCATGTAGTTCACGACCTCGAGCAGCGAGAAGCCGACGACCGCCTGGATGACGAGGTACGGGAGGATCTCGGGGCCGAGCCAGACCGTGAGCGCCGCCCACAGCACCAAGGACATCAGCCACGCGTTGAGCACGTCGTTGCCGATCCGGAACGGGTGCTGGTCCTTGCGGGCGTAGCGGCGCTTCTCGATCCGCCAGGCCGACTTCAGGGAGCCGACGACCGTGCGCGGCCAGAACTGGTAGAAGTTCTCACCGAAGCGCGACGACGCCGGGTCCTCGGGCGTCGCGACGCGGACGTGGTGGCCGCGGTTGTGCTCGATGTAGAAGTGGCCGTAGAAGCTCTGCGCCAGGGCGATCTTGGAGAGCCAGCGCTCGTTGGCCTCGCGCTTGTGGCCGAGCTCGTGTGCGGTGTTGATGCCGATGCCGCCGATGCAGCCGACCGAGACCGCGAGGCCGATCTTGTCGGACGTCGTCAGGTCGGCGCCGCCGCCGATCAGCCACAGCGCGCCCACGAAGCCGAGGTACTGGATCGGGAGGAAGAGAAAGGTGATCCACCGGTAGTAGCGGTCCTGCTCGAGCCGCTCGATCACGTCGTCGGGTGGGTTGGACCGGTCGAGGCCGACCATCAGGTCGATGGCCGGGACCACCACCAGGATCACGACCGGCCCGATCCAGAACCAGATCCCCCAGCCGGTCAGCGCCCACATGCCGTAGCCGATGAACGCGAGGGACGGCACCACCAGGCCGATCAGCCAGAGGTAGCGCTTCTTGTCCTTCCAGGAGTCGGTCGACCCCTGCGGGACGGTGCTGTTGACGACGGTGTCCATGTGTCACCCTCCGAAACGTGGTTTACAGGACGGTAACGTTTGTACACCACGTTGACAAGAGGGTTGGGTTTGTAAAGTCAGCGGATCGGCGGGGCGACCTCCGGCTGCGCCGGCTGGGAGCGGCCCTGCTGGGCCAACCGGATCAACGCGGCGACGCCCGCGGCCCCCGGCACGCCGGCGTCCACCAGCTCGTCGACCCGCTCGGCGAGGTCGCCCAGCGTCACGTCGCGCTCGGCGTAGGGCGCCGCACCCTTGAGCAGCTGCGCCAGGTCGGCCACCGCGGCCTCGAGCGCGAGACCGCCCTCCGGCGGTGCGCCGTCCGCGGCCACGAGCCCCGTGCTCGTCCGCTCGGTGCCGCCGTCCTCGACCGAGGTCCACTGCACGGTCGCGGTGCCGATCGGCGCTCCGGGCTCGACACCGTCGACCAGCCGCACCTCGTAGAGAGCCGTCGCGTGGTGCCCGGCGCCGAGCTCACCCGCGTCGACGGACTGGTCGTCGAAGTCCTCGTCCGCGATGTCACGGTTGTCGTAGCCGACCAGCCGGTACGACGACACGACGTCCGGGTCGAACTCGACCTGCGCCCGGGCCTCCGCGGCGACCGGCACGAGGGAGGTCGCGAGCTCGTCGCGGAAGAGGCGCTCGGCCTCGGCGAAGTCGTCGACGTACGAGTAGAAGCCGTCGCCCAGGTCGGCGAGCTGCTCCATCAGGTGGTCGTTGTAGTTGCCCATGCCGTAGCCGACCGTCACCAGGTGGATGCCCTTCGTGCCCTCCGAGCGGATCTCGTCGACGAGCGAGCCGGGCCCGGTCCGGCCGACGTTGGCGACGCCGTCCGACGCCAGCAGCACGATGTTGGTGGCGTCGGCACGGAACGATGTGCGCGCCTCCTCGTAGCCCAGCCGCAGCCCGGCCTCGAGGTTGGTGCTGCCGCCCGGCTTCAGCTCGTCGATCGCGGCCAGGATCGCGTCGGTGTCCGAGACCGGCGTCGGCTCCAGGATCGGCCTGGCCTCGTCCTCGAACGACACGACCGAGACGGTGTCGTCGTCGCGCAGGCTGTCGGCGAGCAGCGCCAGCGACGACTGCACCAGGCCGAGCCGCTCGCGGATGTCCATGCTGCCGGAGCGGTCGACCACCAGGGTGATGTTGACCGGCCGCCGGTCGGCCTCGGTCGCCGCGCGGGTGTTCACGCCGACGCGCACCAGCTGGGTGCCGTCCGTCAGGGACGGCGCGAGCGTCGAGTCCGCACTGACCCCGACGGTGCCGTCGGGCTCGGGCAGGTCGGAGGGCTGGGCGTTGACCCACTCCTCGACGCGGATCGACGCGGGCGGCGGCAGGTAGCCGTCGCGGAGCAGGGTCCGGGCCACGCCCCACGACCCGGTGTCGACGTCCAGCGCGAACGTCGACAGCGCGTCGGCGGCGGTGTCGACGAAGCCGCTGGTGCCGGCGTCGACGAACGTGTCGTCGTCCAGCGGGCCGGGCGTGACCGGACCGATCGGGGGGATCGCCGGGCCACCGCCGCGGACCGAGGCCGCCAGGGGCATCGAGGCGGTGCCGCTCATCGACCCGCTGGCGTAGTCCTCGGTCTCGGAGCTCGGGTAGTCCTCGACGTACGACGCCGCGTCGATCCCGCGGCTGGTGGTGCTCGGTGGCGGCGGCGCGGGCCGGAGGTCGTCGGAGCCGGAGCATCCGGTGAGGACGAGTGCCCCGGCGAGCGACCCGGAGACGGCGGCGACGGCGAGGCGTCCGAGAGGCTGCATGTCCTTCGGACGCGCACCAGCCGTGGCCGGTTCCTGGTGGCGGCTCAGCTCCAGGTGACGGCCGCGCGCTCGCGCCAGGCGCCGTCGAGGCCCTCGCGCCCGGTGCGGTTCCACAGCGAGAGGTAGAGGTCGACCGCGGTCCCCTCCAGCTCCCAGTCGCCGTGGCCCGCCTCGCGAGGTCCGGTACGGCGCGAGGTCACCGCCGGGTGCGGGCCGATGTCGACCCGCCACCAGTCGGGAGCGTCGTCGGGCGCCACCACGAGGGCACCCTCGTCCTCACACCGCAGCCGCGAGCGCGGGCGGGTGAGGAAGCCGCCGAGCAGCTCGTCGATCCCGTCGACCGCGAGATCGGTCTCGATCCAGGTCTCGTCGGCCCGCGGCATCCGCCCGAGCGCCGCGGACAGCGCGTCGACCGCGTGCACCGTCGTCTCGTGGCACTGGCGGCGGGCCCAGAACTCGCGCGGCGCCGGGGCGTCGTGGAGGAACACGAGGGCCTCCGTGTCCTCCGGCGCCCGGGTGAGCGCCTCCGCCAGGTCGATGGCCCCGTCGCGCAGCCACTCCAGCGGGTCGACGCAGTCGCGGCCCGCGGCCTCGAACGCGTCCGGGTCGACCTCGGCCTCGCCGCGCAGCAGCGCAGCGGCCCAGCGGTGCACCATGCCCTGGTGGGCGACCAGGTCGCGGACCGTCCAGTCCGGGCAGGTCGGCACCGGCGCCCGCAGCCCGGCGCGGTCGGCGTACCGCACGAACGCCACCATGGCGGCGCGCAGGCCGTCGAGGTGACGGGTCATGGGGAGCTCGGTGGGCACCCCCCGAGCGTGACACTTCGCGCGCCGGGCGGCACCTGGATTACCTCGGAGTGATAGGAGTGGTGCGTGACCGAGCCCGCCGCCATCCGTCTTGCCGTCCTCATCGATGCGGACAACGTCTCCGCGACCCACTCCGCCGCGCTGCTGGCGGAGCTCGCGCGCTACGGCGTGCCCACGGTCAAGCGCGCCTACGGCGACTGGACGACCCAGCAGCTCACCGGCTGGAAGACCGAGCTCTCCCGGCACGCGATCCAGCCGATCCAGCAGTTCGCCAACACCGTGGGCAAGAACTCGACCGACTCCGCGCTGATCATCGACGCGATGGACCTGCTCTACTCGGGCAGCCTGGACGCCTTCGCCATCGTCTCCAGCGACAGCGACTTCACCCGGCTGGCCACCCGGCTCCGCGAGTCCGGCAAGACGGTCTACGGGCTCGGCCGCCGGCGTACGCCCGCGTCGTTGCAGGCCGCCGTCGACAAGTTCATCTTCCTCGAGGTGCTGCAGGACGAGGCCGCGCCCGAGGACGACGGCCGCGACGAGGGCGACTCGCTGCCCGACCTGCGCCAGATCCTGGAAGCAGCCGTGAAGGCGACCGCCCAGGACGACGGGTGGTCGTCGCTGAGCGGCGTCAGCAACTACCTGGGCAAGGCGTACGCCGCGTTCGACCCGCGGCACTACGGCTTCTCCCGGCTCGGGCTGCTCGTCAACGGGCAGGACTACCTCGAGTTCGAGCACCCGGCCGGCGGTCAGCCGCGGGTGCGGGTCGCCGCCCGCCAGCCCGCGCGCAAGCGGACGGCCAAGAAGGCGACCGCGAAGACGGCGGCACCGAAGGCCGCCCGCGGCTGACCGGTCGGCGCGGCCGCGAGCCCGTCGACCTTCGGCGCGTCGTAGGTTGGGGCCCATGGCAGAGCAACCCTTCGGCATCGACTTCGGCGGCACCGGCATCAAGGGGGCGCCGGTCGACCTCGCGCTCGGCGACTTCGCCGCCGAGCGCGAGCGGTTCCGGACCCCCGAGAAGTCCACGCCCGACAGCGTCGCCCAGATCTTCGTCGACCTGCTCGCGAAGTTCCCCGACTGCCAGGGCCCGGTGGGCGTGACCGTGCCCGGCGTCGTCCGCCACGGCGTCGTCCACTCGGCCGCCAACATCGACAAGGCCTGGATCGGCACCGACGCCGACGCCCTCTTCACGAAGGCGACCGGTCGCGACGTCCACGTCGTCAACGACGCCGACGCCGCAGGCCTGGCCGAGGTGCGCTACGGCGCCGCGAAGGGTCGCCGCGGGCTGGTCATCGTGACGACCCTCGGCACCGGGATCGGCTCGGCGATGGTCAACGACGGCGTGCTGGTGCCGAACTCCGAGCTCGGCCACCTCCAGATCGACGGCCACGACGCCGAGTCACGCGCGGCCAACAGCGCCCGCACCCGCGAGGACCTGTCGTGGGAGCACTGGGCGAAGCGGCTCACGACGTACTACCGCACCCTCGAGATGCTCTTCTCCCCCGACCTCTTCGTGGTCGGCGGCGGGGTGAGCAAGGAGTCCGACGCGTTCTTGCCGTTGCTCGACCTCGAGACCGAGATCATCCCGGCCCAGCTGCGCAACAAGGCCGGCGTGGTCGGCGCCGCGCTCTACGCGACCGAGTCCGGCTGATCCGGTGCGCCGGGCGCCGGAGCTCAGCTCCCCCGGATCGCGGCCGCCACGGCTTTCGGGACGTCGGGGTGGAAGACCGTGGGGATGATGAAGTTCGGGTTGAGCTCCTCGTCCTTGACGACGAGCGCGATCGCCGCGGCCGCGCGCAGCAGCATGTCGATCGTGATCTCCGAGGCCCGGGCGTCGAGCAGCCCCCGGAAGACCCCCGGGAAGGCCAGCACGTTGTTGATCTGGTTCGGGTAGTCGGAGCGACCGCTGGCGACGACCGCGGCGTACTTCTCGGCCTCGGCCGGGTCGACCTCGGGGTCCGGGTTGGCGAGCGCGAAGACGACAGCGTCGTCGGCCATGTCCTTGATCCACTCCGGGTCGAGCACCTTGGGCGCACTCACCCCGACGAACACGTCGGCCCCCCGGAGCCCGTCGTGCAGCGTGCCGCGGACCCGGCGCGGGTTGGTGACGTCGGCGAGCTGCTTCTTGGCCGGCGGCAGGGACTCGTCGTCGCTGGACAGGCAGCCCTCGCGGTCCCAGACGACGATGTCGGGCACGCCGGCCGCGATCAGCAGCGTCACGATCGCGGTCCCCGCGGCACCCGCGCCGGACACGACGATGCGCACGTCGGTCAGCTCCTTCTTGACCACCCGCAGCGCGTTGGTGAGCGCGGCGAGGACGACGATCGCGGTGCCGTGCTGGTCGTCGTGGAAGACGGGGATGTCCAGGCTCTCGCGCAGCCGGCGCTCGATCTCGAAGCAGCGGGGCGCGGCGATGTCCTCGAGATTGATGCCGCCGAAGCCGGGCGCGATCATCTCGACGGCGCGCACGATCTCGTCGGTGTCCTGCGTGTCCAGGCAGATGGGCCAGGCGTCGATGTCGGCGAACCGCTTGAACAGCGCGGCCTTCCCCTCCATCACCGGCATCGCTGCGCCCGGGCCGATGTTGCCGAGGCCGAGCACCGCCGAGCCGTCGGTGACCACGGCGACGGTGTTGCCCTTCGTCGTCAGCCGCCAGACGTCCTCGGGGTGCTCGAAGATCGCCATGCTCACCCGCCCGACCCCCGGGGTGTAGGCCATCGACAGGTCGTCGCGATTGCGCAGCGGCACCTTGGAGGTGACCTCGATCTTGCCGCCGAGGTGCAGCAGGAAGGTGCGGTCGCTGGTCTTGTAGACCTTGACGCCGTCGACCGCGTCGACGGCCTTCTCCAGCTCCTTGGCGTGGTCGGCGTCGCTGGCCGAGCAGGTCACGTCGACCACCAGCCGCTCGTGGCTGGACTCCGCGACGTCGATCGCGGTCACGATGCCGCCGGCCTGGGCGATCGCGGTCGCCACCGCCCCGACGATGCCGTGGTCGGGCGCGGTGTGGAGGCGCATGGTGATCGAGTACGACGAGGTGGTGGCGGCCATGTGCTGCACCTTCCTCCCGAGGCTCGGTTACCAGCAAGTCGGCGTCGCCCCACCTCCCGCCCGCCGGGCTGGGGGTGTGACGCCCACCACTGTTTTGCACTTACTAGTCGATAGTGCAATCATGCACTTCATGAGCGAAAGTGCAACGAACCTCCGGGAGCAGAAGCGCTGGGACACCAGCCACCGGATCACCGCGTGCGCGCTCCGGCTGACCCTCGACCGCGGCCTGGACGGCTTCACCATGGACGAGCTCGCCGAGTCCGCCGGGGTCTCGCGGCGCACCCTGTTCAACTACTTCCCCGGCAAGGTCGACGCCGTGCTCGGCGCGGTCCCGGACCTGCCGCCCGCGGCCCTGGCGACCTTCCACACCGGTGGTCCCCACGGCAAGCTCCTCGACGACCTCGGCGAGCTCGCGAAGGCGCTCGTGGGGGTCAAGGAGCCCGACCGCGAGACGCTCCGGCTGAGCCACCAGGTCCTCACCACGAGCCCCCGGCTCCTCGTCGCCGTCCACGAGCGCTTCGAGCAGATCACCGAGCAGTTCGTCGTCCTGGTCACCGACCGCGAGGGCCCCGACTTCAGCCTGCGCCGGGCCCAGCTGGCCCTGCGGATCCTGGTCGGGATCTTCGACTCCGCCCTGATGGCGTTCCGTGAGGACGACGGCGACCGCACCATCGGCGACCACTTCGACGAGCAGATGCGCGAAGCGCGCTCCCTGTTCGGCTGACCCTTCACCCACCACCCCTTCCTCACCCGAGAACCAGGACCCCGCCCATGGCCACCCTGCTCCACCGACTCGGCAAAACCGCCTACCGACGCTGGCCGTACTTCATCGCCGGCTGGCTGGTGCTGCTGATCGCGGTCATCACCGTCGCGACCGGCTTCTCCAAGCCGATGACCGACTCCTTCACCATCCCGGGGATCCCGTCGGAGAAGGCGGCGGACCTCCGGTCCGAGCTCTTCCCGGGCTCGGCCGACGCCCTCGACGAGGCCTCGGTGTCCGTCGTCGTCGCCGCGCCCGCCGGACACCGGCTCTCCGAGCCCGAGTACTCGCAGGCGGTCGACGCCCTCGTCAGCGACCTCGGCGCCCTGCCGCAGATGGCACCCGACACGCCGATCGTCCACCCGGTCGACGCCGCCAGGACCCAGACCCAGCAGATCCTCGACGCCGCCGAGCAGAGCGGTACGCCGCCCTCGCAGGCGCAGGCCGACGCCGACGCCCTGTCCCCGCTGTCGAAGGACGGCCGGGTCGGCACGGTGAGCTTCACCTTCCACGTCGACACCGTCGCCGACGTCGAGCCCACCACCATCGACGCGCTCACCGACGCGATGGACCAGGCTCGAGACAACGGCCTCACCGTCGAGGCCAACGGCTCCGGCTCGCGGACCCAGGAGATCGGTGGCGGCGCCTCCGAGCTCATCGGCATCGCCATCGCCCTCGTCGTGCTGCTGCTCACCTTCGGCTCGTTCGTGGCCGCCGGCCTCCCGATCGTCAGCGCCGTCTTCGGCCTCGGCGTCGGCCTCACCGGCATCACGGCGCTCACCGCCTTCATGGACGTCAGCTCCAGCACGACGATCCTCGCGACGATGATCGGCCTCGCGGTCGGCATCGACTACACGCTCTTCATCCTGGCCCGGTACCGCACCGAGCTGCACCACACCGACGACCGCGAGGAGGCCGTCGGGATCGCCGTCGGCACCGCCGGCTCGGCCGTCGTGTTCGCCGGCCTCACCGTGCTGATCGCCCTCTCCGCGCTGTCCGTGGTCGGGATCCCCTTCCTCACCGCCATGGGTCTCGCGGCCGCGGCGACGGTGCTCATCGCCGTCCTGGTCGCGCTCACCCTGCTGCCGGCCGTGCTGGGCATGCTCAAGTCGAAGGCCTTCGGCGGATCCGTCCGCCGCTACCAGCCGACCCGCGACGAAGACGGGCGGATCCTCAACAACGGGGTCCGGTGGGCCCGGTTCGTGGGCAAGCGCCCGGTGGCCCTCGCGCTCCTGGTCGTCGTCGGCCTCGGTGCCCTCGCGATCCCGCTCAAGGACCTGCACCTGGCGTTCCCGACCGACAGCACCGCCTCGAGCGACACCACCCAGCGCAAGGCCTCCGACCTGGTGACCGAGGCGTTCGGCCCCGGCCGCCAGGGTCCGCTGCTGGCCGTCGTCGACGGTCGCGGCATCGCCGACGAGCGGGACCGCGGGCAGGCGTTCACCGACGTCGCGACCTGGGCCGCAGGCCAGGACGACGTCGCCAACGCGCAGGTGGTCGCCACCAACGCCGTCCGCGACGCCGACGGCAAGGTCACCACCCCGGCGACGGGCGCGCTCGTGCAGATCACGCCGGCCTCCGGGCCGGACGACGCCGCCACCGAGGGCCTGCTCAGGGACCTGCGCGACGGCCAGTCCGGCATCCAGGCGCAGACCGGCACCGACATCGGCATCACCGGCCAGACCGCGATCGAGACCGACGTGTCCGAGCGGCTCAGCAGCGCGCTGCCGATCTACCTCGCGATCGTGATCGGGCTGGCGTTCCTCCTGCTGATGGTCGTCTTCCGCTCGATCCTGGTGCCGCTGACCGCGACGCTGGGCTTCCTGGTCAGCGTGCTTGCGACCCTGGGCGCCACCGTGCTGATCTTCCAGGAGGGCACGTTCGGCCTGATGGAGGGTCAGCCGATCGTCAGCTTCATGCCGATCTTCCTGATCGGTGTGGTCTTCGGGCTCGCGATGGACTACCAGGTCTTCCTGGTGTCGCGGATGCGCGAGGCGCACGTGCACGGCATGTCCACCCGCGAGGCGGTCGTCGACGGGTTCCGCAACAGCGCCCGGGTCGTCACCGCGGCCGCGACGATCATGACCGCCGTGTTCGCGGCGTTCATCCTCCAAGACGACGCGATCGCCAAGTCGATGGGTTTCGCGCTCGCCGCCGCCGTCGTGTTCGACGCCTTCATCGTGCGGATGGTGCTGATCCCCGCCCTGCTCTACGTGCTCGGCGAGAAGGCCTGGTGGCTGCCCGCGTGGCTCGACCGGGTGCTGCCGAACGTCGACGTGGAGGGCGAGAAGCTCCAGCGCACGCATCTGGTCGGCCGTCTGCTCGAGGAGGACCTGGCCGAGCTGGAGGACGACGAGCCCGTCCGGGTCTAGCCGTCAGGCGACTTCCGAGGCACCCAGGTGGGCGAGCAGGTTCTTCGAGAACCGCTCGCCCATCTGCGCGATCACGCCGTTCATGGTCGCCTTCACGGCCCGGCCGGACGCCTTGGGCAGCGGCAGGTCGAGGGTGATCTCCAGCGACGTCACCAGCCGCGTGCCCTCGTCGACCTCGGTCAGCTCGTACCACCCCTCGACGCCGGACTTCTCCGTCGTCCCCTCCGGCGGGTGGTGGCGGAACTCGATCCGCTCGGGCTCGTCGAAGGCCATCAGCTCGGTGAAGGCGGGCGCGATCCCGATGCCGAGCACCTTGAGGCCGCTCATCTGCCACAGCCAGTGGTCGCCGTCGGCACGGATGCTCTTCACGAACGGCGTCATCTCGCCCACGAGAGCCGGGTCGGTCAGCGCGGCCCAGATGTCGGCGCGCGATGCCGCGACGACAGCCTCGGCGCGGGTGTCAGCAGAGAAGCGGGTCATGACCGGTCCTTACCCGCCCAGCGCCTTCTCGATGTCCCCGGCGATCTTCTCGGGCTTGGTCGTCGGCGCATACCGGGCCAGCACCTGGCCGTCGCGGCCGACCAGGAACTTGGTGAAGTTCCACTTGATCTTGCTGCCGAGCAGGCCGCCCTTCTGGGCGCGCAGCCACTGGAAGACGGGGTGAGCTCGGTCGCCGTTGACGTCGACCTTGGAGAAGAGGGGGAACGTCACGCCGAAGTTGCGCTCGCAGAACCCCGCGATCTCGGCGTCCTCCCCGGGCTCCTGGCCGCCGAACTGGTCACACGGGAAGCCGAGCACGGCGAACCCCTGCTCGGCGTACTCGTCGTGGAGCTGCTGGAGGCCCTGGTACTGCGGGGTGAAGCCGCACTGGGAGGCCGTGTTGACCACCAGCACGACCTCCCCGGAGTACGTCGCCAGGTCGACGTCGCTGCCGTCGATGGCGCGGGCGGAGAAGTTCGCGAGTCCGGGCATGTGCGCCAGCCTGCCCCGACGCCGTCGCGGTCACACCCCGAGGTGACCCGGTCCACAGCCGCAGCGTTCGAGGACGCCTCGACCCCGCCGTCGTGACAGGGTGTAGCCATGCCCCAGGTGACAGCAGAAGCATGGGTCCCGGTGCCTCCTGGGACCGCGTTCGCCGTCTCGCAGACGACCGGCGAGGTCCGGCTGCGCTGGGACCCGTTCATCCGCCACCAGCACCTGATCGACGCAGAGACGCCGGGCAAGGGCGTCCGCACGCTGACGAAGGCCCGCATCGGTCCGACGATGATCAGCCGCTACGTCTCCTACCGCCCGCCCACGTCGGTCGGGATGACGATGGAGAAGGGGCCGTGGTTCTTCGCGTCGTTCGGCGGCGGCTGGCGGTTCACCCCCGAGGAGCGGGCCGGCGTCGCCGGGACCCGCGCGGTCTGGAAGTACACGTGGTCGGCACGTCCCGGGTGGCTGGCGCCGGTCGCCGACCCGATCGGCCGGTGGCTGCTGGGCCGCGAGATCCGGGCCCGGATCGCGGCGTTCGCCCGGGCCTGCGAGGACCCCGCCGCCCTCGGTGTTGCCTAGAACACGTCCACCCAGGTTTCGACCGGGTCGCCGGCGGATACCTATCGATCATGACGATCGCGTTCCTGTTGATGGCCGGCCTGACGGCCTTCGTCCTCCTGGTGCCGACGCTGATGGTCGCCGTGCTCGTGTCCGGGCTGGCCCGCCGCGAGGTCTCTCCCGAGACCGTCGACGAGCTGGTCACCGAGCCCGTCGAGGTCCCGGCCGTCGCGTAGTCCTCAGCCCCGGCCCGACGAGCCGATCACCCGGGCCCGGACCCGGGCCGGCTGCTGGTAGCCGACCGGGTTGGCGTGCCCGTCGAGCAGCACCACCACCCGCCGGTCGCCGACGTCGAGCACCATCGTGCCGGGCTC
The DNA here is from genome assembly GCF_002117935.1 of Nocardioides sp. PD653-B2. Taxonomy (GTDB): domain Bacteria; phylum Actinomycetota; class Actinomycetes; order Propionibacteriales; family Nocardioidaceae; genus Nocardioides. The sequence goes on from NZ_BDJE01000004.1 coordinate 18,982, forward strand.
CAGCTCGACGACCTCGCCCTGGATCAGGTAGTCCTCGCCGGCGATCCGGTCGAAGACCGCCCCCGGAGGACAGCGCACCACGTCACCGAGCGCGACCGCCCGCAGCTCCGTCCGCAGCGGCCCCACGCGGCCACGGAAGCGCCACAGCAGCAGGAGCGCGACGAGCAGCAGCGCGTCGACCGAGAGCGTCACGACCAGGACGCCGTGACCCGCCACCGCGCCGTCGACCCGGTACGCCGACGGCTCGTCCTCGAGCACCCGGACCCCCACCTCGCCCGCGGCGACGGCCTCGTCGTACGCCGGCTCGTCCAGCTCGGCGGACCAGGTCCGCCGGTCGGGGTCGACGCGCTCGGGCAGCGTGAACTCGACCCAGTGCCCGCCGTCGCGGACCTCGTGGCGGGTGACCTGCGCGGTCACGTCGATGCCCGCACCGTCGACCCGGGAGCTCGTCCACGTGCTGTGCACGAGGGGGAGGTTCACCACGACCACCAGCAGGACCAGCAGCAGCCAGGTCCGGACCCGTCGTGTCACCGTAGGTCGAGGTGACGGGCCAGCCAGGCGTTGCGGAACGTGTGCTCCGGGTCGAGCCGGTCGGCGAGTGCGCGGAAGTCGTCGAAGCGCGGGTACGCCGGCCGCAGTCGGGCGGCGTCCGCGACGAACGCCTTGCCCCAGTGGGGCCGGGCGCCGAGCGGCAGCAGCGCGTCCTCGATCGCCGGCAGCACGGCGTACACCCCCTCGACGTCGCGCACCCAGGTGAAGTGCAGGCCGACCGCGTCCGCGCCGTAGGCACCGCTGAGCCAGAGCCGGTCCGCGGCGATGGTGCGGATCTCGCTGACCTGCAGCAGGTGGCCGAACGTCGGCGCCAGCGCGCGGACCCGCTCGATGGCCGTCGCGACCTCGGAGCGCGGCACCAGGTACTCGCTCTGCAGCTCCTCGCCGCGGCTCGGGGTGAACTCCATCCGGAAGTGCGGCAGCCTCCGGTTCCACGGCCCGGCCACCCCGCCCTGGCGGGTCACCGCCAGGGTGTCCGCGCCGGCCAGCATGTGCAGCGTCCCGGTCGCGGCGACGGCTCCCCACAGCTCGGGTCGCGGCTCGGCGTCGCGGCTCTTCAGCCAGACCTGGTCGATCCGGTCGCCGGTCCAGTCGGTGAAGAGGCTGACGCTGTAGGCGCTCGAGGTCAGCGCGTCGAAGTGCTCGAGCGCGGCGTCCCAGGGCAGCCCGGTCCAGAGGTCCTGGCGGACGTCGTAGGACGGCTCGACGTCGAGCGTCACGTGGGTGGCGATGCCCAGCGCGCCGACGGCGACGACCTGGCCGTCGAAGTCCGGCTCGCCCCGCGTGGTGCTGCGCCGGGCGCCGTCGGCGCCGACGTACTCGATGCCGGCGACCGCCGCCGCCAGCGAGCCGGTGCGGTCACCCGAGCCGTGGGTGCCGGTCGCGACGGCGCCCGCGACCGTGATGTGCGGCAGCGACGCCATGGTGGCCAGCGCCCAGCCCTGCCGCTGGAGCTCCTCGGCAAGCCGGCCGTAGAGGACCCCGCCCCCGACGCGCACCTGACGACGGTCCGCGTCGACCTCGACGTCGCCGGGGAGGTCGAGGGTCGAGACCAGGTCGCCCTCCGTGTCGGCGACGTCGGTGAAGGAGTGCCGCGAACCGAGGGCACGCACCCGCCTGGCACCGGCGACGACCTCCTGCAGCTGCTCGACCGTCGCAGGGTGGTGCACGCGGGGTGCGCCGTACGTGTGGTTGCCCGCCCAGTTCGTCAGCATTGGTTCATTCAAGCCGAACGGCGGTCGGCGTGGTGTCGTCGTCCGCGACGGTTCCGGTGATCGGGCCGAAAGGGTTCCACCACGGCGATCCGCGTCGTACGGTCGGCGAGAGGGGCGGATGGGGGCGTCCGCCGAGGGTGATGGGGATGAGGTACGAAGCGAGCACAGTCGTGTTCATCGCCGGTCTCGGGTTGGTGGCCGCGATGACCGTGTGGTGTGTGGTGCGCGTCCACCACTGGCGCCGGATCGCCGTCGCCGCGCAGAACCGGTTGGAGGCCGCCGGCCTCACCGACACCCGCACCTTCGGCCGCTGCCAGGCCGTCGACGTGCGCGACGGCGACCTGGTGTTCGTCTGGGCCTACGTGCTCGGCCTCGGGGAGTGGAAACACGGGCTCGTCGCCCGGGTCGAGCACGACCGTCTCGACACGCTCGACGTCCAGCTGGTGCGGATCTTCTTCACCGAGGGCGCGTCGTTCTCGGTCAAGCCCTTCGCCCCCGCCTGGATCCTGCCCGCACCCAGCTGACCGACCGCCGTGGTCGGGGTGCGAAGGCGCCTGCGCCTGAGCCTCGAACCACCCCGAGAACGACAAAGGTCCCGACGTGTCGTCGGGGCCTTTGCTCACGTGCGCGAGGGGGATTTGAACCGTAGGACCACCAGGCTCGATCACGCCCGAACCACCGTCCTGAGCGTGAAACCGTCGCCCCGTTACCTCCGGTTACCTCTCGTTTCCTTGGGTCCGTGCACCCCAGGGGTGCACCAGCCATTGTTCAGTTGGACCGGCCCACCGGCCGGCCTCAGCAAACCGTAGCCGACCACCCGATCGGGCTGCCTGCCCGGTTATTTAGTCCCGATCACACAAGGGTCCGAGACGGACACCGCACGAGGTCCCTGCTACACGAAGGCGCGACTACGACCCGCGAGAAAAGCGACAACGTCCGGGGTCGGACGCATCCGGCAACGCTGGATGTGTTCCGCCACCTGATGACCGCCGCGTGCGGCGGCGGGGACGCCGCACCGCGAGGCGCCGTAGGTCGCGTCGGCGGATGGCCCCCACCAGAGTCCGGCGCCGAAGGCGAGGTCGTCGAGGCGGCGGGCGACGAGTGCGGTCGCGGGGTCGACGCCGGGGCGCTCGCGGAGGAACAGCGCGACGTCGAGGAGCACGGCGGTCGCGGCGGCCCGGCGTACGGAGCGGCTGAAGGGGAGAGCGAGGGCCGTGAGCGGCCACCAGTGGCGCAGCAGGAGTCTTGCCTCTTGCCGAACTGCCCAGCCGAGGCCGCGCACGGCAAGCCCGGCGGCGATGCGACCCTGCGCGACAGGGGGGAGGCTCTGCCGCAGGGACCGAGTTGTGGGGGTGACCGAGAAGGCGGCGAGCGGGAGTGCCCAGCGGTGACGGGCGAGGAGTGCGGCGGCGCTGAGGCCCATGCCGAGCGACAGGATTGCGGGCGCCACCTTGTCACCGTGCCGGGCGGCGAGGCCTGCGCCGCCGCTGCCGTTGATGAACTTGCGAGCAAGCCAACCTGGCGTCGTCGCTCGCGCTGCGCCCAGGTGCCCATCGAACGAGCGAGCTCGATCAGCACCTGGCGCAACGCGGTGTTGCCGATGGAGCTGGTGCCGGCGAAGTCCTGGTGCTCACCGCTGGAGCCGTAGAACAGCGCGGGCGCCATGAGCACCCGGTGGTCCGACGCGAGGAGCGCGGCGGCGGCTCCTTGTGCGACGGCGATCGCGATCACGGTGTCTGTGTCGAGGGGCAGGTGCGGTCCGTGCTGCTCGATCGAACCGACGGGCACGAGCACCGTCGGTGAAGGCGCGAGCCCGTGCGACGTGGCGCTGGCGAGCCACACGGTCAGGCCCGGCCGACGTGCCCGGCTGCGCTGCTGGCCGGTGAGCGTACGCCGAGCGCCCGGTCGAAGCCCTCGGGGATCAGCAGGTGGTCGGGGGTGAGACCCCCGACCGACGGATCGTGAGGCCGCGCAGCGCGGAGTCGATCCCGCCGTTCAGGATGTCGAGGACGTTCTCGACGTCGGCCTGGCCGTTGGCCGCCAACCCCCGCAGGTAGGCGCGGCCGATGAGCACGGCTCGGGCGCCCAGGGCGAGGGCCTTGACCACGTCGGACCCGCGACGGACACCACCGTCCATGACGACGTCGACCTGATCGCCGACCGCCTGCGCGATGGGGCGGACCATGCGGATCGCGGCCGGCCTACCGTCCCGGTTGTTGCCGCCGTGGTTGGAGACCGAGATCCCCGCGACGCCGGCGTCGACCGCTCGCAGTGCGTCGTCGACGCGGCACACGCCCTTGAGCACGAAGGGGGTGCCGGAGATCTGGTGCCAGGTCTCCCGCATCCACGCGACGTCGTCCCCAGCTGGGAGGCGGGGTGGTCATCCATTCGTAGTAGGCGCCGAAGAAGGTGGGCGCCGCACCGCCGGGATGGGCGAGGTTGGGGCGGTGAGGTCAGGGAGCCTGCCGGTCTAGCGGTACTGCTGGCCGAACTGCCACAGCCACCGCGGCTTCGTCACGACCTTCGGCGCCATCCGCACCATGGTTTTCAGGTCGACCTTCTCGGGGATCTCCGGGCTCCCCCAGTCGCGGCCCGTCGAGAAGGACCAGTCCAGCGTCGCGATCAGGCCCTTGACCCCGGCCTGGCGTGCGCGGGTTGTTCGCTGGATCATCGTGTCGCGGTCGCCGGTCCAGTACATCTGGAAGAAGGTGGTCGCGCCCGTGGCGGTGACCTCCTCGACCGACTTCGAGGCGAAGTTGGACAGGCCCATGATCGTGCCGCGGGCCGCGGCCGCGCGGGCGACCGCGACCTCGCCGTCGGGGTGTACGGCCTGGACGCCGGTCGGGCTGATGATGACCGGCGAGCTAATCGCCTGGCCAAAGACGGGGGTGGCCTGGCTGCGCTCGGCGCACGGGCCGACCACGTGGGGGGCCAGGTCGAGCTCGACGAAGGCCGCCTGGTTGTCGGCGACGCTCTGCCCGCGCTCGGAGCCGGCGACGAGCGCGCCGTAGACCGGCTCCGGCAGCCGCTTGCGGGCCCGCTCCTGCGCGACCGCGACCGACTTGAACCAGGGATTTTGCTTCCAGGGGTTCTCGAGCTTCAAACTGTCCTGCTCTCGGAGGGTTGGTGACCGGGCAGGCCGCCGCCGCGGGAGGCTGGACGGCGGCCCGGGGATCAGGGGGTGAAGCCCGCCAGCGGGCTCTCAGCGCAGGCCGAGACCGGTGCCGAGACGCTGCCGGCTCCGCTGATCGGCCGCCGGGTGAGCAGCTGCAGCATCACGGGCCGGTTGCGGGTCGGGGTGGCCTTGGAGTGGTCTTGGCTCGCGGCCGGGACGGTGCGCTCTCCGGCCAGCGCCTGCTCGCCGTGGCCCTGCACGCACTCGGGATCCGGCCCGTCCAGCGGCAGGCCGGACACATCCGGTCCTACCGCGGAGTCAGTCGCCGAGCGGATGGCCGGGTGAGCCACAGGTGGCTGTCGTTCGTCAGGTCATCTCGACTGGGGTCGTCCCGACGCCTCCGACGGCAGAGCGACTTCGCCCTGCCGTCGGGCAAGCGTCCGGTGAGCGGTACGTCGGACCACCCGAGGAACTCGGTGAGCGGCTCTCCCGCGGCCCCCGCAGTGGCTGCCGCCGACTGGCTCCTGCTGGCCCTCCCCGACCTGCAGGGTGTCGACTCCGACATAGCCCTGCTCAGCGGCGTGGTCGAGCAGGTGCTGCCGACACTGGGCTGGACCCCGTCGGCACCGTGAGCCCGCTGGTCGACGATATGGCGCGCCTGCCGGAGCAGAGACCACGGGCGAGCCCTGTCCACCAGCCCTGGCTGACAGGAGCGGCGATCCGCCGCACCACCGCGGTGGGACAGGAGTGCTCAGTGGTGACGGAACACCGGAGGCCGCTTGTCGAGGAAAGCCTGGACACCCTCGCGCGCGTCGTACGACTCGAACATGCTGGACATCGTCTGCTCGTCCTCGGCTCTCCGCGATTCGGCCGACCCGTGAACAGCGGCATCGACCGCTGCGTTGATGGCTTGGACCGCCAGAGCAGGATTCGCAGCGATGACGTTCGCGACCTCGACGGCACGCTGAAGGGCTGACCCGGGCGCCGTCAGCTCGTCGACCAACCCGATACGGTGCGCCTCAGCCGCTGCCACAGGCTCGCCCATCAGCATCAGCCACTTGGCCCGAGACGGTCCGATGAGGAGCGGCAGCGACGCAGCACACTCTCCAGGGAACACACCCAGCCGCGCCTCCGGTAGCCCGAACACCGCCTCGGTCGAGGCGACCCTCAAGTCGCACGCCACGGCGAGCTCGACACCTCCACCCAGGACATGGCCCTCGAGGGCGGCGACCACGGGCTGGGGCATCGACTCGATCGCCTGACAGCACGCATGTTCTCGCCGGGCCAGCTCGAGGCCCGCCTGTGCGTCGGGCGGGAACTCGCGGATGTCCGACCCGGCAGAAAAGGCCGAGCTTCCCCCGGCGAGAACGACGGCTCGGATCTCGCGGTTGGCCGCGATCCGGCCCGCCTGGTCGGTCAGGGCCTCACGGAGCTCGGAGGTGAGGAGGTTTAGTGGAGGGTTCCTCAGCGTCAGGATCGCTACGGAATCCGTCACCTCGAGAGTCAATTCAGCGGACACGGCTTCCTTCCTCACGCGGCGGGGGTCTGCGAGCGGGCGCTCACCGGGCTACACCACACCTGAGTCTTCGAGCGAAGCGATCTCGGCTTCGGTGTAACCGGCTTCCGCAAGTACGGATGCGGTGTGTTCGCCCAGAGTGGGCGGTAGGTAACGAACGGCGGGCTCTCCCGAGCTGTAGCGCACCGGGTGCTTCAAGAGCTTGACCTTCCCGGCTCGCGGGTGGTCGATCTCCATCAACGGATCCAAGCTCACCACAGCGGGATCGTCGAACACCTCGTCGTAGTCCTGGACCGGAGTGCACCACACCCCGTGTTCCCGAAGGAGCTTGACGACGTCGCCTGTCTTGCGGGAACGGAAGTGCGGGTCCAGCGCCGCCCTGATGTCCTCGCGTCGCTCAAAGGCAATCGCCGGGTCCTCGAACTGGGCCAGCTCCTCGGCGCCGTCGAATGCGGCCCGTACCAGCTTCACGGGGGAGACGGACACCGCTACATGTCCGTCGAGCGTCTCATAGATCCCGTACGGCGCAGCGTGGTACGCCGAACCCAGGCGCTCCTTCGGGACCTTCACCTCTCCGCCGTTGAGCGAATAGACGATCGGCTCGACTCCGAGGTCCAGGGCAGCCAGCAGCATGATCACTTCCAGGCGCTGCCCCTCACCGGTGCGCTCGCGGTGCACCAGCGCGGCCAGAACCGCCATGGCGAGAAGAACCGCACTGTGTTGGTCAACGACCGCGACGCCACTCGGTACCGGTGCCTGCCCCTCGCGACCCGTCACCGAGGCAAGCCCGGACATCGCCTGGATCAAGAGATCCTGCGCAGGCAGGTCGCGGTACGGCCCTTCTGCGCCATAGCCCGTTCCCGACGCGTAGATGATGTCAGGCTTGATTCTCTTTGCTTCTTCGTAGCCGAGGCCGAATCGCGCGAGAATTCCCGGCCGGAAGTTCTCGACGATCACGTCAGCCTCACTCATGAGGCGACGTGCCACCTCTTGCCCGGCTTCGGTCTTCAAGTCCAGCGTGATGCTGCGGCAGTTGCGGTTCGCCAGCATGAAGAAGGCACTCTCGCCTCCTGGGAACGTGTCGCCCCCTGCCCAGCTCCGCTCCCAGGCACCGCGCCGCGGAGGCTCCACCTTGATGACATCTGCACCCATGTCCGCCAGATACTGAACTCCCGCAGGCCCCAGCATGAAATGGGTGAAGCTCAGCACACGGATCCCGGACAACAACTTCAGTTCTGCACTCGCCACAAGGCCTCCAGACTCAGGAAGAGGGTCTCACCGTAGCGGGCTCGACAAACGAACGCAATCGATTGTTCACTGCCGACGCATCGGATAGGCTCGACTGCATGAACCCGCACGTTAGGGAGCCCGACGAGGGGGCAGCCGAGTCGCCCGGCGAGGCCACCACCTCGCCACTCCCGCCAGCGCCTGCGGAGCCCGCCGTCCTAACGGCGCGTCCTACGGTCAAGACGGTCGCGGCGTTGGCCGGGGTCTCGACCACGACGGTCTCGCGCGTTCTCAACTACAAGGCGGACCTGCTCTCCGACGCCACGAAGGCTCGCGTCTTCGAGGCCGCGCGCGAGCTCAATTACAAGCCCAACTCGATGGCCATCGCGCTGCGCAAGAAAGTCAGTCAAACCATTGGACTGATGATTCCTGATATCAGTAATCCGTATTTTCACCAGATCGCTCGTGGGGCAGAGGACACTGCCATGAAGCACGGCTACACGGTGATCTTCTGCAACACCGACCGGAGCGCCTCGAAGGAGCTCACCTACGTCGACCTGCTGGACGAGAAGAGGGTCGACGGAGTCATCTTGACCGGTGGCGGTGTCGACGGCGACACCCACTTGGCCGACCGCTTGCATGAGCAGGCCCGGGTCGTCGCCATCGGCCCCCACCGGCTGTCCTACCCCTCGATCGGCGCAGATGACCGAGGTGCCATCCAGGCCGCTGTCCTGCACCTCGTGGCCGGTGGCCGCCGCCGCATCGCATGCCTGGGCGGGCAACCCGGGTGGCTGATCCACCAAGAGCGGCTGGCCGGCTACCGCGCGGGCTTGGAGGAATCCGGGATCACCTATGACGAAAGCCTGGTCATGCCCAGCGACCTGAGCATCGACGGAGGCCAACAGGCAGTGGAAAGTGCGCTGCGGGCGGGACTCTCCTTCGACGCGATCATGTCGTTCAGTGACTACGCGGCTCTCGGTGCCATGCGCGCCCTCAAAGAGGCCGGCCTCACGATTCCCGACCAGGTCGCCATCATGGGGTGTGATGACAGCCCGCTGTCTCAGATGGTCGAGCCAGCACTGAGCAGCATCACTTTCCCCGTGTGGGAATTCGGCTCCCTTGCCACTCAGATGATCGTGGACATGCTCAACGGTCGCCCCGTGCCCGCTTCCCAGGTACTGCCGTATCAACTCCGCATTCGGCAGAGCACTGCAGCGCTTCGCGTCCTTCCCTCCTAGCGCGGACTCGGGGTCGTCGGACAACTGGCCCGTGCCCGCAGAACGGCGATCGCGGCACGTTTCTACTCGGTGGAGGGCCGCTCGCAGGACAACCTGGACACGACCCCGTGGCGCATCATCGACCGACGATCGTGGGGGCGCGCTTGTCCACGAAGGCCCGCAGGGACTCCGCCCGATCCTCGGTGACACTGATCGCGCCGATCGCCTCCAGGTCCAGAGCGATGGCGGCCGCCGTGGGGAGCGTCCGGCCGGCGTTGATCGCACGCTTGCCTGCCCGAACCGAGAGCGGGGCGCGCGACGCGATCACCTTCGCGAGTTCATAGGCCTTCCCCAGGGCACCTCCGGGCTCGGTCACTTCATCGACGAGGCCGATGCGCCAGGCTTCCTCGCCCGTGATGGAGGAGCCGGTCAAGACGAGCTGCTTCGCCTTCCCCGGGCTCACGAGTCTCGCCATGCGCTGCATTCCCCCGAGGCCAGGAAGACCGCCGAGATTGATCTCCGGAAGTCCGATCAAGGCGTCGCTGGCTGACACGCGCACGTCACACGCCATGGCGAGCTCGCACCCGCCGCCGAGCGCGTAGCGCTCGATCGCCGCGATCACCGGAAGCGGGTAGTCCTCCACTTGTTGCAGTACGGCGATCAGAGGACTGTTCCGAGCAATCGCTCCGCGCGGGTCGGAAGCGAGGAGCTCGTTGATGTCGAACCCGGCACAGAACCGGCCGCCGTGCCCTGACAAGATGACGACCCGAGCGTCCCCGGCCGTCAGCAGGTCGTCGAGCAGTGCACCAAGCTCGATGATCAGCGTGCTGGACAGAGCGTTCACCGGCGGTCGACGTACCTGAATCGAGGCCACATGGCCCTCTAAGTGTTCGACCTCGAGCCCGCTGTTCATGCCGTCGTCACCTAGAATCCGAGCGCAACGTCTGCTCCGGCATCCACCGGAAGCGTGACCCCGGTGATGAAGCGTCCCTCATCGGAGGCCAGAAAAAGCAGCGCATTCGATATGTCGGACTTGGAGACCCAGGGAATCGGCAACGCATTGAGATTCTGCGAGCGGGGCGCGAAATCCTCTCGCGTCGGAGCCTCGATATCAGGACAAAACAGCCTGTACATCGCACTGTTCTGGAGCATTGCCGTGTCCACCTGCGTCGGGTGGATCGTGTTGACGCGGATCATGTGCTGGGCCAGTTCGTTGGCTAGGGATCTCATCAGACCCACGACCCCGTGCTTGGCGGCGACATAGTGAGAGGCATTCGGCGACCCCTTCAGGCCGGCAACGGAGCTCGTGATCGTGATCGATCCTCCATTCCCGGCGGCCAACATGTGTGGAATCGTCGCCCTGGTCGTCTTCCACACGCCGGTGAGGTTGACGTCGATCATGTCGCGCCACGCTTCCTCTGTCAGCTCGTGCGACGGACCACTCGAGAAGATCCCCGCGTTGGCAGCGACGATGTCCAGCCGGCCGAACTCCTCGACCCCCATCTCCGCGGCACGCTCCAGCGCAGCCGAGTCGCGCACGTCGGCCTCAGCAACGACGATGCGCCCCCCGACGGCCTTGACCAACTGGGCCGTCTCGTCGAGGTCGGACGCCGACGACAACGAATACGGGACGGAGTCGATCTGGCATGCGATGTCCACAGCGATGATGCTGGCGCCCTCCTCGGCCAGTCGAACCGCGTGGTTGCGCCCCTGCCCCCGGGCAGCCCCGGTAATGAATGCGACCTTGTTCTCGAAACGACGCATGACACCTCCACTAGTTGGTAACAGTTCAGCTCCGCGGATTCTCAAGCCATGGCGGGACCGATGACGCCGAGCGTGCGCAGCTCTTCGATTTCCGCTTCTCCAATATTGAGAATCTTCCCCAGAACCTCCCCGGTGTGTTCGCCCAGCACCGGCGGAGGCAGGCGAATCTGGAGCGGTGAGCCGAAGAACTTCTGGGCGTGTCCCAATTGGGGGATCTCGCCGACCGTGCTGTGCATGACCTTCTGGACCATGTCGCGGTGCAACACCTGTGGGTCCTGGAATACCTGGTCGATCGTGTTGATGGGAGCCGCCGCTGCGCCAGTCTGGGACAACCTCGCCATCCAGACCTCTGTCGAGCGTTCCCGCATGATGGGATCCAGCACTGCGTAGAGCTCGTCCCGGTGTTGCTTGCGCAACGACATCGTGGAGAAGTGTGGGTGGGAACGGAGCTCCGGAGCGTCGAGGGCCTCACAGATCTTTGTCCACTGCGCCTCGCTGCTGCACGCGATGACAACGTGCCCGTCAGTCGTCTCGAAGCTCTTCCAGGGCACATGCCACTCGTGTTCCGAGCCCCAGCGTTCGGCGACGTGGCCCCCCATGAGCCACGCGTATGCGGTGAGACTCAGGATGGAGACGGTGCTCTCCATCAGGGACGTCTCGAGCTTCTGGCCCTTTCCGGTGCGCTCACGTTCGAGCAGTGCGGCCGTGATGGCATCTTTGGCGTAGAGGCCCGTCAGGTTGTCGATGATGGAGACCCCGACCTTCACCGGTCCTCGGCCGCGCTCCCCCGTCACGCTCATCAGTCCTCCGAGCGCCTCCGCGGTGGACGCATACCCACCTCGGTCGGCGTAGGGCCCATCTCCCCCCCATCCGGAGATGGAGCAGTAGACGAGGCGCGGGTTCAGACGCAACATGTCTGCTGCGCCGAGACCCAAGGCGTCCGCCTTTCCGGGACGGAAGTTCTCTACGAAGACGTCCGCTTGTGCGATGAGCTGACGGGCGAGGTCAGCTCCCCGGTCGGATTTCAGATCGAGTTCGATGCTCTTCTTGTTGCGGTTGACAGCGAGGAACGCGCTGTTCTCCGTGCCGACCATCGGATTGCTCTGGTGCCGGGTGTCGTCCCCAACGCCCGGCCGCTCGACCTTGATCACCTCGGCACCCTGGTCCCCGAGAAGCATCGTGCAGAAGGGACCCGACAGCGCTCGGGTGACATCCACGACCCGGATGCCGTCCAGCGGAAGAGAGGCGGTGGCTTGAGTCATCGGGGGCGGTCTCCTCTTCATCGGCGCGCGAGGCGCTGCGACGGCTCGCCGGTCTGGGACCGAGAGCTGGTGCGGAGAAGTGCAGTCAGCTCGTGCATCGAGGACAGGGTCTCCAGCTTCTGCACACAAGCGAGGACCGACTGCACCTCGGCGGCGGGCAGGGTCTGGCTGGCCATCCGGATGAACTTCTCCTCGATGTCGCCGTCGGTCACTGGCCGGGCCGCGTTTCCACGAGGGTCCTCCCTCTCGACCTCGAAGCGCCGACCGTCCTTGAGCGTCAGGTGCACGCGGGTGGGCCAGTGCTCGGGGAAGATCTTCTGCAGCTCCGCATCTGCGCGCAGCGTGATCCGCGAGGCCAGCGCCTGGACGTCGGGGTCGATGCGGCGCTCCGCGCTGGTCTGGGCGCGCCCGACCTCGCCGTCGAAGATCGCCACCGCGACGACGAACTGGAGGTTGTGAGTCGTCAGCACGTTGTTGTCGACGATCGGCGCCAACGTCTCAGGAAGCCAGACGTGAATGGACTCGACGTCCTCGGCCTCGAACTGGTGCTCCTGGACCAGCTCCAGAACGACATCGAGGGTGGCGTGGATGTTCCGGCACGCGGAGTAGAACTTGAACCCGGTCCGCTCGATCTCGTAGGACTCGCCGAGTCCCGCGGTCAGTCGCTCGAAGTCGCGGTGGGTGGAGAACGCATCGAAGGCGTTGTATTTGCCGTCGAGCGTGTCCAGGGCGCCCTGGTACCCCAACGCGGCGAGCTCGCCGGCCGTGACCGCGTTGCGGGCAGGCACCCCGCTCTGGAAGGACTTCGTGAAGTGCTCCTGCTCCATCTCCCAGGTCATGAGACCCGCGGCCTGACAGCCGGCGAGCCCGATGGCGCTGTTGACGCCCGCGGAGTCGAGTCCCAGCATGGTCGCGACGGCGCCAGCCGCGCCGAAGGTCCCGGTGATCGCCGTGGGATGGAAGCCCTTCGAGTACAAGCGGGCGTGGTCCATGGCGATGCTCAGGCGGGATCCGACCTCATAGGCCACGACGAGCGAGGTGATCCACTGCTCGCCCGTGGCTTTCACGTCCTCCGCCACCCCGAGGAGTGCGGGGACGAAGATGCTGCTGGGGTGCGTCCCCGCCTGCGGGTGGACGTCGTCTTGCTCCATGTCGGCCGCCATGGTGCCGTTCGCCAGCGCGGCCAAGGAGGGGGCGGTCACGACGTCGGTGCCGATGACGGTCGCTCGGGGTCCTGCGCCCTGGGTTCGCACGTAGTCGTTCATGATGCGTCCAGGGCCGTAGTGCACCGCCGGGAGAACTACTCCGACCAGGTCCAGGGTCACGCGCTTCGCCATCGCCCGTGCGCTCTCGGGGATATCGTCGTATCGGAGCCCTGCGGCGAAGTCGGCGAGTTCGCTCGTGTGAGACATGCAGAATCCATTCTCGTATCAGTTCGACGTGTGCGCCGCCCACAGTAGAGATCGGCTTGCCGATTGTCAACAGTCTGCAGTATGGTCGACGCACGTCACCGAAGGAGAACAGCCATGCAGACGACGCCGCTGGCAGACGAGGTCCGATCGGCCCTGGGCAGGGTCAGTACCGCGACTCTCACGACGCAACTGTTCAAGCGCGGTTTTCGCAACACCTTCTTGCACGGCTTGCAGCCGTTCAACCCCGAGCATGCCCACTTCGTCGGCACCGCCGTCACGCTCCGGTACATCCCCGCCCGCGAGGATCTCGACGTGCTGGAGTCGTTCGAGAACCCCGAGCACCCGCAACGCGCGGCCATCGAGCAGGTCGGTCCCGGGGACGTCCTCGTCATGGATTCGCGTGGAGTGGCCCGCGCCGCGACCGGAGGCGACATCCTGATCACCCGACTGCAGCAGCTGGGAGCGGCGGCGGTGGTGTCGGACGGCTCCTTCCGGGACTCGCCGCGACTGCGGACGATGTCCTTCCCGACCTTCGCTCAGGGCCCGTCGGCCACCCTGAACCTGACGATGCACCACGCCGTCGACTTCCAACGCCCCATCGCGTGCGCTGGCGTTGCGGTGTTCCCCGGTGACGTCCTCGTGGGAGATCTCGAGGGGGTGGTGTGCATCCCCCGGCACCTGGCGGAGGAGGTGGCCGTCGCCGCAGAAGCGCAGGAACGTCTGGAGGACTTCCTGCTGGACAAGGTCCGTGCGGGTGCCTCGATCATCGGCGTCTACCCCCCCAACCAGGAAACGAGGGCAGAGTATGAAGCATTCGAACGGCGCAATCGCGGATAGCGCAACCGGTGCACCGAGGATGACCACGTCCGCCCAGGGTGCGAGCGTCATCGGTGGAGTCGCCAGCGCCGGGGGGGATGGCCCCTTCCGCGCGGTTGATCCGCGTACGGCACGGCCCCGCGATCTCGTGTTCGCCGACGCCACCGAGGACGAGGTCGACCTGGCTGTCACGCTGGCCTGCGACGCCTTCGACGACCTCGCGGCGGTTCCGGACAGCAGGCGAGCGGATCTGCTGGAGCGCATCGCCGACAACATCGTGCAGCTGGGCGACGCCCTGATCGACGTGGCCGAGAGCGAGACCGGGCTACCCCGGGCCCGGCTCCTCGGTGAGCGGGCACGGACGTGTGATCAGCTAGTCCAGTTCGCTGAGGTCATCCGGGCTGGGCTCCACCTCGACGTCATCATCGACACGCCCAAGCCGGACGGGCTGCCCGCCCCGGCACCGGATCTTCGGCGGACGACCGTCCCCGTCGGTCCCGTCGCCGTGTTCAGTGCGAGCAACTTCCCGCTGGCCTTCAGCGTCGCGGGCGGCGACACCGCCTCGGCCCTCGCCGCCGGGTGCCCGGTGATCGTGAAGGCCCACGCGGCACACCCGGAGACGTCGGAGCTGACGGCCTACGCCATCGCGAACGCCGTCGACGCCCTCGGACTGCCGCGCGGCACGTTCTCCCTGCTGCAAGGGGCTCATCACGCACCGGGGCGCTGGCTGGTGCTGCACCCCGGCGTCTGCGCCGTCGGCTTCACCGGCTCCGAGGCGGGAGGAAGGGCCCTGTGTGAGCTCGCGATGGAGCGGTCGGTCCCGATCCCCGTCTTCGCCGAGATGGGCAGCCTCAACCCTGTCGTCGTGACGCCGGCAGCACTCGCCGCACGCGCGCCCGAGATCGCGCGCGGACTCGCCGCGTCGGTGTTGCTCGGCGCGGGCCAGTTCTGCACCAAGCCCGGGCTCGTCCTGCTGCCTCAGGGCGCTGACACCCAAGCGTTCGTGGACCTCGTGGTGGACCTGGTCACCTCCGACGCCTCCCCCCACTACCTCCTAAGCGAATCGATCCGGGAGCGGTTCCTCGATCACGCCCACCGTCATCTCGAGCAGCTCCCAGCCGGGCGCGTCTGGCGCGGCTCCGTGGCCGACGGGATCACCGCTCCGGGCATCGTGACACTTCTCCGCGCCCGTGATGTCTCCACGACGCCCCAGGTGCTCGACGAGCACTTCGGTCCCGCGTGCGTGCTCGCCGTGTATGACTCATCTGAGGAGCTGTCTGCGGTCCTCGACGTGCTCCCGTCGGGTCTCACGGCGACGATCCATGCGCAGCCCGACGAGTCGCCCCAGGTCGACGACCTGATCACCACCTTGAGAGGCAGGGTGGGCCGACTGATCTGGAACCAGTTCCCCACGGGCGTCACGGTGGCCGGCAGCATGCACCACGGTGGCCCGTACCCGGGTTCGAGCTCATCGGCGCACACGTCCGTCGGGTGGACTGCCCTCCGCCGCTTCCAACGCCCGGTGACGTACCAGAACTTCCCGGATGAGGCCCTTCCCGCGCCACTGAAGGACGCCAACCCTCTCGGCATCACCCGCAGGGTCGATGGCGAGCTGACCAGTCGCCCTCTGCGCCGCTGACGGACCGCCGCGATCCCGATACGCGGACGGGGCGGGCGCTCCTGGCGCCCGCCCCGTCCGTGTGTGCCCTCAGGCTCGCGCCGTCGGCCTGACCGACACGTTGCCGTCGTCGTCGAGCGTGGCCACGAGGTTGCAGAGCCACTCGACGTCGTCGCGCTGCGGAAAGTCGACTCGCCAATGATCTCCGCGGCTCTCCTCGCGAAGGCGAGCGGACTCGGCGACGGCCATGGCGACACGGGTACCGCGAAGCAGGAACGTGTCCTCGTCGGCGCCGGTCAGCTCGCTCTGGATCTCGGACAGCTCGGCCACCGTCTCCGTGAGGGCCGCACCCGTGCGAAGGATCCCGCACCCGTGATCGAGGGCCGTGCGGATCCTGGTCATAAGTCGTTCCGAACGGGCACTCTGGGGTGCTGCGAGTACGGCTGGGCGGGGACTCGCCGGAGCGACGCTCGCCCCCGGTCCCGCGTCCAGACCGCACCGCGCGGCATTCTGGCCGGCGATGGCACCTCCTGCTACGACCTCCATGCCACCGCCCGCCGCCAACCGATGGGCACCGTGCGCTCCCGCCGCGACCTCACCGACGGCGAACAGGCCGGGCACGGTGGTGGCGCCCGTGGAGTCGATCTTCACTCCACCCATCAAGAAGTGCTGGGCCGGACTGACCTCGAACTGCGCGGCGCTCGCGGACACACCGTACGAGCGCAGGGCTTCCTTCACCTGGACGTACCGGTCGACGACCTCGGGGTCCATCTCCCGGATGTCGTAGAGAACACCACCTGTGGGAGTCCCGCGACCCTCCATCACCTCGCGCACCATCGCGCGGCAGATGATGTCCTTGGTCAGTGGCGAGCCCAGGTCGAGGAACTCCTGGCCGAGCCCGTTGCGGATGCGCGCACCCTCGCGGAGGACGGTCGTCGGAAGATCGTGCCACGCAGCACCGGTGTCGCGGCTCGTGACGAAGGGCTCGAAGGAGACGAACTCCATGTCGGCCAGCTGCGCACCCATCTCCAGCGCCATCGCCTGGCCGGTGCCCACGCTGCCTCGGGGATTGGTGGTGCGGGCGAACAGCTGTCCAGCACCACCGGTTGCCAACACCACCGCGGCGGAATGGACGACCAGCCAGCGTCGTTCCCGGGGAGAATAGACGAGGGCCCCGGCAGCGCGGCCGTCGTCGTCCCGAAGCAGGTCCACGGCCTTGGCGCCGGCCAGGCGGACGAAGTTCCCCTCGGACGCGCTGAGGACCTGCAGCAGCGTGCGGGCCACGTCGACCCCCACGAGGCCGAGCGTGTAGACGGCACGCGTCGAGGTGCTTCCCGCCGCCTGACGCCTGGCGAGATGCTCTCCCGCGCGATGGAAGGGAACGCCCAGGCGTTCCAGCTCAAGGACCTCAGGTCCGATCCGCCGCGCGAGTGCCGCCGCCACCGAGGGGTCGTTGACGTAGCCGCCGGCACGGTACATGTCATCGAAGAGAGCGGCTGGTGAGTCGTCGGCGTCGTACCCGAGAGCGGTGTTCATGCTGCTGATCCGGTCAGAGGCACCGCTCGAGCCGCTCAGCAGCGCCACCCTGGCGCCCTCCGTCCTTGCCCGGTACGCCGCCATCAGACCCCCGACGCCGCCGCCGACGACCAAGACGTCCACGGACAGCTCCTCGGGGGGCGCGATCGAGATGTCGCCGGTCGCGGGCTCGTCCGCGGCCTCCCAGCTCTGGGCGAAGATCGACACTTGAATCCCTTTCTTGTTCACATCGCTGAGGTCGCGCAACCTCCAGCATTCACATCTCGAGATTGACCGTGACTGTCTTCACCTGCGTGAAGCTCTCCAGCATTCCTTCCAGGGAGTACTCGCGCCCGAGACCACTGTCCTTGTATCCGCCATAGGGCTGACCAGGGAACTGCCCGAGGGCTTGATTCACCTGAACGAATCCGGCTTCCAGATCGTTCGCCGCCCGGAGCGCGCGGCCGACGTCGTGGGTCCACACGTAGGCCGCCAGGCCGTAGTTCGTGTCGTTGGCCAGGCGCATCAGCTCCGCCTCGTCCGACCATGGTGTCGCGATCAGCACGGGTCCGAAGATCTCTTCGCGCATGAGCCGAGACGACTGCGCAACGTTGGCGAAGATCGTGGGCGGGACGAAATAGCCGCTCGAGAGCGATCCGTCCGTTTCGGGCATGCCTCCGGTCAGCACCTCCACCTGGCTCTCGTGGAGGCCTTCGGAGATGTAGCGGCATACGGTCTCGAACTGCTTCTTGTTGTTGATGGCTCCGATGTCGGTGTCATCGTCGAGAGGATCGCCCACACGCATGCTGGCCACCTTCTCGACGAGCCGGTCCAACACGCTGTCGAAGACGGACTCATGCACGAAGAGCCGAGACCCGGCGACGCACGACTGCCCCTGCCGCGTGAACCTCATGCCGGTCACGATGCCGGGGATCAGTCGAGGATCGTCCTCCGCGTCGGGATAGACGAGCACCGGGCTCTTGCCCCCGAGCTCCAGCGACACCGGCACCACTCGGTCTGCCGCCGTCCGCATGATCTGCTTGCCCACCGCCGTGGATCCGGTGAACGAGAGCTTGTGAACCAGGGGGTGTTGCGCCAGCGGAGCACCGCACTCCTCCCCCAGACCGGTGATCACGTTGAGCACGCCAGGGGGGAGGACCTCGTTGCAGAGCCGCCCCAGCATGAGAACCGCCAGCGGTGCGTCCTCCGCCGCCTTGAGCACCATGGTGTTTCCGCTCAGCAGCGCGGGAGCGATCTTGACGGCCGCCAGGAGAACCGGGCCGTTCCACGGAATGATGCCGCCCACCACGCCCAGCGGCTCCCTGCGGGTGTAGCAGAGCACGTGGTTTCCCAGCGGGATCGTCTCACCCTTCAGCTCACCGCCGAGGCCGCCGAAGTAGCGGAAGACATCCACGGCGGTCCTGATCTCGGGACGAGACTGAGGCGAGATCGCATTCCCCGTCTCCCGCGCGAGAACACGGGCGATCTCCTCCGCGTGGAGCTCCAGCAGGTCAGCGACCGCGAGGAGCATCCGTCCTCGCTCGCGACCGGGAACATCCCGCCACTGCTGGAACGCCTGATGGGCACTCGACACGGCGACATCGACGTCGACCGCGGATGCCCGGGGAACTGATCCCACGAACTGCCGAGTCGCCGGATCCTCGACTTCGAGCGTCCGGCCGTCCTCCGCGGCTTGCCAGCTGCCGCCGATGAGCATGAGTTCGTCGATCCGCTCGGCCCTGGGGCCGGAGTCGGAGGCGATTGCAGTATTCACAGCGTCTCCAGTGTGGTGAAGGTCAACAGGGCGGACCGGACGAACGGCTCCGGTCGCTTCACTGCTTCGGGGTCCGGGCCAGCTCGCCGACTAGCCGGGCGACATGAGGAGAGAGGTGGGCATGTCCGCAGCTGACCTCGGCGACGCCGGCGACTCCGGCGACGGCGGGCTGCACGACCGCGGAGTACGTGAAGCCCAGGGCTGGGCATCCCCGACACGCACCCACGAACTCGAGCGACACCTCACCCTCGGGCGTGAGCTCGAGAAGCCGCAGGTCGCCCCCGTGCGAGCGCAGCCGCTGACGGACCTTCTCCAGCTCCGTCTCGACGTTGGCGGCAACGGTGTCCTGGGCGAGGACGGACTGGCCGGCCGCCGTCGTCACCGTGCTGTCCCGGCACGCAGCTTGTTGATGCGTTCGTCCAGGTCCACGCCAAGGGTGCGGATCATGTTCTCGCCCAGGATCTTGCGTCGAGTGTCCGCGGTGATCGGAGGGTAGCCGTACTCGTCCTGAAGGCTCTCGGGCATGTCCAGGTTGGCGATGAGGTCGATGTACATCTGGACCCCCGGCCACAGGAATGCGTCGGTCCCGTAACAGAGACGGTCTTCCCCGACATGAAGCAACGCCTGGCCCAGTCGGTGGAGCATGGGCGTGGGCTGGACGAAGTACTGGTTGAAGAGCAGGGGGAGGACCAGGACCACGTTCTCGAAGCGTGCCGCGATACTGATCGTCTCGTCGACGTAGGGGTCGCCGAGATGATGGATTCCGAAGGTGAGGTCGGGGAAGTCGTAGGCCGCCTGCTGGATGTCGTTGGGGCGAAGGTGCTCCACGCGCTGGCGGCCCAGCGGGAGGCCCTTGTGGAACTGGACGAGCTTGATCCCGAGCTCCTGGGCCTTCTCGAACAGCGGATACGCGAGCTGCATGTCGTCGGCAGACCACCAATTCCGCATCGTCTGCGCCTGATAGAACTTGAAGCTGACCGCGCCCATCTCCGTGGCCTGCCGCTCCATCTCGTCGAGGGCCCCGCGGATGCCCTGATACAGCGGGTCCACACCGCCGCAGAACAGATACCGGTCGGGAGCCGACTGAACGAGCTCGTACGCCAGGCGCGCGGGCGCCATCCCGTCCTTGAACAGGGAGAACAGCGGGACGGTCTGCACCATCGCGAAGTCGGTGTCGGACTCCTCGAACAGGACGCGATTGGCCCACTCGATCTCGGCTGGTCGTTCCGCCGCCTCGTGCGAGACCCGCTGTCCGCGCTTCGCCGTCCCATCCAGGTCGGCGTGCGTCGCCTCGCGAAGGAACCTCGCGTCGTCGTGGATCATCACCTCGTTCCGGAAGTCGTGAACGTGGACGACCGAATCGAAGACGACGGCTCCGTCTTTCATGTGAACTCCTCTCGGCCGCGCGCTCCGTTCCGGCTTGCGAGGGTCCGGGCGTGTCACGTCGACCGATGTCCGGGGCGAGTGAAGATTGCTGACAGTCTACAGTCGCTCTCTCGACCTGTCTAGCGTCGGCGCGCACCGTCGCCGCGTCGGCGAGGACCTGTAGACTGTTAATTTAGAGCGTGTTGAGGCGCACAGCCTGGTGGAGGAAGAGTGGCGGGAATATTGGGTGTGAGCGATGAGCGGCTGGCGCAGCAACCCCCGTTGCGCGACCAGGTGCGGCTGCGTCTCGAGGCGCTGATCATCGACGGGACCTACGACGCGGGCGCCCATCTGGTGGAGACCGACATCGCCGCGAGGCTCGGAGTCAGCCGGGGCCCCATTCGAGAGGCCCTGTACCACCTGAGCCTGCACGGGTGGGTGGACCTGCGGCCTCGGCAGGGAGCGTTCGTCCATCGACCCTCGGTCGATGAGGCGCAGCAGTTCTTCCACGTGCGAGAGCTCCTCGAGTGCGACGCAGCTTTCTTGGCCGCTCAACACTCCGACCCCTTGGTCATCGACGAGATGCGGCGGGAGATCAAGGCAGCGCGCGCGTCCTTGAAGGCAGGAGCGCAACGAGAACTGGTCGAGAGCAACGCGTCGTTCCACCGGCTCGTGTACGAGCTCGCCGACAACCTCATCCTCAAGGATCTGACGAGTCAGCTGACCAAGAAGCTGAGCTGGTACTTCTGGCCCATGGCGATGGAACGTCCGCGCGAGGCGTGGAATGAGCACGAGGCACTCGTCAACGCTTTCGAAGCCGGGGATGCGCACCAGGCGATGGAGATCATGCGGGCCCACGTGAGAGCCACTCAGGATTGCTACTTCCGGTGGAACAACCTCGTCGACCCGGCCGCGAGCGTCCGCGCCTGACCGAGGTCGAGCGTCAGGCACGCTCCCTCGACCAGGCCGACCACTCACTTGATGGCGGCCATCTCCGACCTCTTGATGGTGACGATGACGGCGCAGATGATCACACTTCCCAGGGCGATGTTCTGGTAATAGGGGTCTGCGCCGATGATGATCAGTCCGTTGGTGAGGACTTCGATGATGACCACGCCGACGATCGTTCGAGCGGGTCCTCCGACACCTCCGTTGAGCGAAGTGCCGCCCATGACGATGGCCGCGATGGCCGTCAACAAAAACGGCTCGCCCATGTCAGGGGATGACCCGCCTGCGCGCGCGACCAGCATGAGGCCACCGAATCCGGCCAGGAGCCCTGAGAAGACGAACATCCACACCTTCGTCCTCTCAACGGGCTGGCCGGCCAGCTTGGCGACCTTCTCGTTGCCCCCGATCGCATAGACCCGCCGACCGAACACCGTCCGGTAGGCAAGGAACGCCGAGACGGCGATGGCGACGACCATCCAGAGGAGTCCTGCAGGAATCTGGCCGATCGGCTTGCCGTTGACGGCCTCGCTCAGCGACGGGTAGTTCAGCGACACGAAGTAGCCGCCGGTGATCTTCGCGGCGATGCCTCCGAAGATGAACATCGTGCCGAGGGTGACGAGGAACGACGGCAATCGGACGTACGCGACGAGGATGCCATTGACGAGTCCGCAGAGGGCACCCACGAGCACCAGCAGCCAGATCGACGACGTGTGTCCCTGCTGGCTCAGGTGCGCCGCCAGTACCCCCACGATCGTGGCCACTGCTCCGACCGAGAGATCGACACTTCCGGCCACGACGACGAGAGTTGCCCCCAGCGCAATCACCATCAGGATCGAGGCACTCTGCGCCATCACGAGGATGTTGGTCACGGTGAGGAAGTTCGCCGACTGGGTGGTGAAGAAGGCCAAGAGCGCCACGAGCGCCGCGTACGGGACCAGCTGCCGGACGGCGGGGCGCGGCAGCCGGCTCGCCCTCGAGCTGATCGCGGCGTGCTCGGGAGGCCGCTCGCTGCTTCGGTCAACCGGGGTGGAGACGTGGGAGTTGGTCAAGGAAAGCTCCTGCTGAATAGGGTCTGGCGCGAACTACACCAGTGCTTTGACGATGTCTTCCTCAGACGGTTTCGCTCCCGCGGGCGACAGGGTCTCCTGAGTGACGACGCCGCCTCGCATGACGACGATGCGGTTGCTCAGACCGATGAGCTCCGGCAATTCGTCGGTGATCATGATGATGGCAACGCCACGGTCCGCCAGGTCTCGCAGCAGCTGGTAGATCTCGTGCTTCGCTCCGGCGTCGACGCCGCGGGTCGGGTGGTCGAGAATCAGGACCGTCGAATCTGCCACGAGCGAGCGCGCCATGACGACCTTCTGCTGATTGCCGCCGCTCAAGTCCGCCGGCTTTACCGTGCAGTTGGGCGCTCGGATCGCAAAGCGCTTCATGGCCTGCGTTGCAGTCGCTCTCTCCTTGGTCCGCGACAGGATGAACCGCCCTGTTGTTGCAGACTGCCGGAGCGCAGACAACGTCATGTTCAGATCGATCGGCAGATAGAGAATGATGCCTTCGCTGTGGCGGTCCAGCGGTACGTATCCGATTCCCTTTCCGATGCGCTCGCCCACGGATGAATTTGTGACGTCGTGGCCGTGGATCCCGAGGGTGCCCGAGTCGATCGGCGACAGTCCGGCGAGAGCACGGCCGAGTTCCGACTTGCCCGACCCGGTCACCCCGCCAACTCCGACGATCTCGCCCTCATGGACTTCGAAGCTGACGTCCTGAAAGGCGTTCTTCACCGACAGGTTGCGCAGCTGGATGCTCTCGCGTCCGAAGCTAGAGCGTTGTCGGTCCTCGCAGTAGTAGTTGTGGGCGCGCGCACGTCCCACCATCGCAGCGTGCAGATCAGCCTCGTCGACGCTCCCGGTATCGGTCACCTCGTCCACGACGCGCCCGTCCTTCATGACATAGACGCGGTCGCTCAGCCTGAGAACTTCGTCCAAGCGGTGTGAGACGAGCAGGAAGGACGCCTCTTCGAAGGTCGCCTGAGTTCGCATCCGGCCGAGCAAGGAGTAGAACGCCTCGAGGTCGTCATGCGTCATCGCGGCGGTTGGCTCGTCCAACAGGATCAAGGGCGACCGGATCTCGAGAAGCGAAGCGATGGCAAAGGCTCGCACGATTTCTACGAGTTGGCGCTCGCCCCATGACAGGCCGCCGACCAAGGCGCCCGGGTCGATGGACCGGCCCACGAACTCTTCCATGTGCTGACGCGCCAGAGCTCGCATCCGGCGTCGATTGATCGTTCCTGCACGCGAGAACAGGTTCTCGTGCCCGAGGTACATGTTCTCGTACACGCTCAGGTTCGGCAGGAGCGCCTGTTCCTGGTAGATCCGGAAGACCCCGGCGAGATTGGCCTTGTGAAAGCTCCAATCCCGCTGGGGGACTTCGTGTCCACGCAGTCGGATGGTGCCAGCGTCTGGCCGGATGAGTCCGGACAGGACGCTGAGGACGGTCGACTTGCCTGCCCCGTTCTCCCCAGCGAGCCCGACGAACTCGCCCTTCCCGACCTTGATCGAGACTCCATCAAGGGCACGCACCACACCGAACGTCTGCGTAGCATCCTGCAGCTCAACAATGAGGTCCTCATGCACCTCGACCATGGGACCGCCTTTCTGTCAGGGTTGCGCTGCCCGCACGGCGACTCGCCACCCGGTACTCAGCTTCTCTTCACCGCACGTTGGGTGCTCACGCCCACTCAGGCGGGGTCGTGTAGGGAGCGGGCACCGTGGGAGGCAGCGGCAGCGTGTAGAGGATCGGCTCCTGGTAGTTCGAGAGCTCCTGCACCGGCTTGAAGAAGTGGGTGTTCGCCTCGGCGTAGCGCTTGTTGAGGCGCTCCGCGTTCTCCGGCTTGATCGATTCCAGGTACTCGGCCGGAACGTTGTCCGGAATCTGGCTGGGAGCTTCGTAGTTGTCCAGAGCCTGGGTCCAGCCACCCGGCGCCCACTCCCGGAAGGGATCCAGCACCACGATCTCCCACGGGACCTGCCAGTCGTCGGGGTGATAGAAGCGGGAAGCCGCCTTCGCGTCGTAGGGCGGCTCGTCTCCGACCGTCCCCACGAGCTCCTGCATCTTGCGTGCCGCATCCGGGGTGTCGATGAAGACGTCGCCCACGACGATCAGCGACTCCGCCGGGTCGTACTCGACTCCATTCGCTCGATCGAACGTGCGGACAGCCATGTACATCCCGTTGAGATCGCACCGTGCGGCCGACGTGCAGAAGGCGAGCCCGTCGTCGTCGGCGATCATCTGGACGAACTCGGGGTCCCCGTCCACGCCGGTCACGAGGACGTTCTTCATGTGAAGAGACCGGAGGGCGGTGACGGCGCCGGCGCCGATGGAGTCGTTGTTCCCGAAGATCGCACGGGCGCTGGGATGGGCCTGGATCAGCTGCTCAGTGACGGTCGCCGCGGTCACGCGGTCCCAGTTGGTGAACGCCTCGGCGATCACGTTGATCCCCGGATACTCCGCCAGAGCAGCGTTGAATCCGTAGGTCCGCATGGTCTCTCCCGCGAATCCGGGGGTGCCCTTGAGCTGGATGATGTCGCCCTCGCCGCCCAGTTTCTCGAACAGGGCGCGGGCGGTGTGGTAGCTCTCGTCACAAAAAGGGCCGAAGAGCTGGCCGACGTTGAAGCCCTTGTACTTCGGCTCCACCGGAATCGCCCAGGGGATCATGCTCGACATGGAGTGGGCGTAGACGCCCTGGTCGGCCAGCGTGGTCATGAACCGGTCCCAGATGGCGTCGTCGGCCAGCCCGCTGACGAACTCGTCCAGACCGCTGGCGCCAGCCAGCGATGCCTGCTGCAGGCACTGCTGAGAGTTCGACCCGTCGAAGCCCTGCGACTTGGCGCCCTGTCCCAGCGCCTTCCATGCGGCCATGGCTCCGACGCTCATGGACTGCAGGCACGTGTTGTTGAGGACGTACTGGGCCATGCCGTTGCGGCCGGCGACAGCTGCCGCGTCCTTGCCGTCGCCGGTCGGCTCAGTTCCGTCTCCCAGGCCGCATGACGCCATCGCAAGACTGAGTGCGGCAACGGACGAGCTGGCCATGAAGCCACGGCGAGAGATGGGGTGCATTGCGAGCGGGCTGCTCGGAATCTGGTTCGGTGCCACGTCGAACTCCTAGTCCATCCGAGATTGTTGACCGTTAACAATCGGGACGTTAACGCACTATGTCGGCAGCGTCAACAGGTTCGTCGGCGCATTACCTGTCGATGTCGAAAGTCCTCGAGACGGGGCCGCGGACGGCGCAATCCCCACCTCTGCTTGGGCATTGGGCTGAGGCCGAGCCGGTCGGATGGGAGCCTTTCGACCGGCCCGCGCCTCGGGTCGTAGATCGGTCAGCGGACGGGCGCGGGCCCTCCCACCCGTGCGGGCCATCAAATGGGGCGACGCCGCCCACTTCCCGCCGTGGCGATCCGGGCGCGTGTCCACGACGTGCGTTCGCAACCGGGTCGTCGCGCTTCGGTGCAGCGACGTCGCGCGCGATGGCAGGGCTCCTCCGCCCACGCCGCACGAGCCAGCTCGGCTCACCGCGTCAGGCGTCCGTGGCCCAGCGCGAGCTCAGATACCGCTGCCTTCCAGAATCGCCGCCGCGGCATCGCGGGGCACCAGAGCGTCACCCACCACCATCGTCCGGTAGCCCCTCGAACGCAGCTGCTCCACCAGAGCGCCACCCTCGGACTGCCGTTCCGTGCTGATCAGGACGGCGTCCACCCCCAGCTCGGTGGTGTGCGGGCCGAACACCGATTGGACGACGATCCCCTCCTGCGTCACCTCGATCAGTCGATGATCAGGCAGCACCCTCACCGGATGGGGTGCCAGATCGCGATTCAGCTTGAGTCGGGTGGCGGAGTCCAACCGGCTACCGAACATCGGCTCCGGGGTGACGACCACCACCTCCCGGGCACCGCGGGCGAAGGCTTCCAGCGCCGAGAACCAGAGTGCGACGGACGGATATCCCTGATCCACCACGGCGACACGGCCCTCGACGGGCGCCCCAGCCGCGAAGTCCTCCACGGTGAAGACTGGGAGACCGGAGCCCACGTCCGGGGAGAACGAGGCTGCGCCTGCAGCGATCACGACGAGGTCGGGCTCGAGACTCGCGACGAGCTCGGCATCTGCTTCGGTGTTGAGCTTCACCTCCACACCGAGGCGGGCGACCTCACGTTCAAGCCAGTGGAGGTACGGCTGCCAGCCCGAGCGGCCGCCAACGCTCGCTGCGAGTGCGAGCGCGCCCCCCAAAGTCCCGTTCTTCTCGAGCAGCGTGACGTCGTAGCCGTCCTCAGCCTTGACCCGGGCCGCCTCCAGTCCCGCTGGGCCACCGCCCACCACGACGAGACGCTTCCCGACGCTCGAACGGCGGACGCGGTGCTCGCCGAACCCCGCGAAGGGGTTGACCACGCAACTGACCGGGATGTCGCGCTCGGAGTGGCCCAGGCACAGCTGGTTGCAGGCGGTGCACGGGCGCACCCGCGCGCCATCACCGCTGAGAACCTTGTTCGCGAAGTCGGGGTCCGCCAGCATCTGCCGAGCAAAGCCGACCACGTCGGCCTTGCCTTCGCGCACGATCGTCTGGGCGTAGTCCGCGCTCGTCAGTCGTCCGAAGGCGATCACGGGGAGGGAGGTCGCAGCCTTCACCGTTGCCGTTCTCTCGACGGCGTACCCCTCCGAGAACGCCATCGGTGCGATGACGCTGTCGAGGCTGGCGATGATGCCCTCGTCGGCACTGATGTAGTCCACGAGCTGCGATCGTTCGAAGATCTGGCTGAATGCGATGCCATCTGAGAGGTCCCACCCGCCCTGGACGCGCTCGTCGATGTCCAACCTGACGCTGAGAGCGATCTCGTCGCCGACCTCGGCCCGGATGGCCCGATAGATCTCGAGGATGTAACGCATCCTGTTCTCTGCGGATCCGCCGTACTCATCCTCGCGCGTGTTGGCGAGGGGTGATAGGAACTGCCTCAACAAGCCGTCGTGCGCGACTTTGAGCTCGATCGCATCGAAACCGGCCTCCGCGAAGTTCTTGGCGGCCGCCACGTGCTGCTCGAGGATTCTCGCCATCCCCGCGCTGTCCAAGGCGAGGCACTGCTGGCGCAGCACGGGGTCGGGTACAGCGCTGGGCCCCACCAGGGGCGCACGGCTGTAGGACGTCGAGCCTTCGTTGCCGTAGTGGACCAGCTGGCCGGAGATCTTGGCCCCGTGCTCGTGCACTGCGTCGATGATAGCCGCGTAGCCGGGGACGCACGCCGGGTCGCCGGAGTGGACGAGGGAGTGCACCGAACGTGCGTCTGGAGAGATCACCGAGCTCTCCAGGCAGATGAGCGCAGCTCCGCCTCGTGCCCGCGCCGCGTAGTACTCACGATGCCGAGCGTTCGGCAGGAAGTCGGGGCGGGCAGCCCACATGAGGCCGTGCGGAAGCATGGCGATCCGGTTCTTCAGATGCATGGGACCCAGGTCGATCGGCGTTGCCAAGGTGATCGGCTGGGCCGTCGAATCTGATGTAGAAAGCAAGATCTACTCCTTTATACAAACAATTGCGCTGGGACGAGGCTTTCAGTCGACCCAGAGGCCACCGTTCACGCCGATCGACTGGCCCGTGATGTAGCCGGCGTGAACATCGCTTGCAAGGAAGAGAACGGCCCCCGTCAGATCCGCGGGGCGACCGGCACGCCCCATCGGCACTCCCGAGGCCATGGTCTGGAACGCCGACGGTGTGGTGTTGGCGTGGAATGCCGTATCGATGAGCCCCGGTTCGACGCTGTTGACGCGGATGCCATCAGCCACTACCTCCTTGGCCACACCTCGACTGAAGGTCGTGAGCGCACCCTTGGATGCGGCATAGACCACCGCGTTACCGGCGCCCCCTGTTCGCGCAGCGACAGAGGAGATGTTCACGATGCTCCCGCCCCCGTTGGCCCTGAGGTAGGGAATGACCGCACGGGTCATGGCGAATGCGGAGCCAAAATTCAGCTGCACGACGTCGCGGAACAATGCGTCATCGGTGTCTTCGACGGGCGACCTCCGGATCAGGCCCCCTGCGTTGTTGATCAAGACGTCAACACCGCCCGCCAGCTTCACGAAATCCTTCACCAGGTTCGACGGAGCCTCGTCCGCCGTGAGGTCCGCACCCAGGGAGAAGGCAGCCAAGCCCCTGGCCGTCAATCGCTCGACCAGTTGGTCCGCGTCCTCGCGGCCCTGGTGGTAATGGACGCCGACCGTGGCGCCCGCCTCGGCGAAAGCCTCGGCGACTGCGGCGCCGATACCCTTGCCGCCGCCGGTCACGAGAACCCGGGAGTTGGTGAACCGGATGTCCATTTCTCATGTGCTCCTTTGGATGAGATGACTGAGAGTGCTCACGTGGTCGTCCACCCGCCGTCGAGCATGATCACTTGACCAGTGAGGTAGTCGGATGCGGCGGACGCCAAGAAGATCAGGAGGCCATCCACATCTTCGGGTCTGCCGAACCTGCCCAGCGGGATGCGAGAGAGCAACTGCTCTGTGCGCATGGAGTCACCGAGGATCCACTCGCTGGTCATGCTCGTGTCGACATACCCGGGAGCAATGGCGTTGACGCAGATGCCATATTGACCCACTTCACGGGCCAGACTCTTCGTGTAGAGGGCGACCGCGCCCTTGGTGGTGGCATATGCGGTCCGGCGGTCGAGCCCCGTCACCGAACCCAGGGAGCCCAGGTTGATGATCTTGCCCCGGCCTGCCTGGATCATGGCCGGCAGCAACGACTGGGTGATGCCGACCGTCCCCCGAACGTTCACGTCCCACAGCACGTCCAGATCCAGGAGAGCCATCGTGGTGATGTCTTGTCTCTTGATGATCCCGGCGCAGTTGACGAGTACGTCGGGTGCTCCACCATCGAGCGTCACTTCGGACAATCGGGCCCGATCCGATTCCGAGGTGACGTCGCCGACGACTACGGTGGCCCTGCACCCCACGTCGAGGAGCTGCTCTGCTGTGTCCTCGAGCCGCTCAGCATGAATGTCGAACAGCACCAGCTCAGCACCACTGGCGGCCAGCGCCAACGCGCAGGACCTTCCGATTCCGCCCGAGGCCCCGGTGACCACAGCGCGTGATCCCTTCAGGTCGAACATGCTTCGCTCCGTCTTCTGCGCGCTATTCCGGGACAACTGCTTCTCCGTCTGTCACTCGCTGGTGGATCTCGTCAACCGAACGCAGCGCGTCGACCACCCACTCCAGAGTCGCGGACGCACCGAGCGTGAGAAGGACCGCCTGGCGCACCTCGTCGACGTCACATCCCGATCGCAGTGCTCGCTCGCAGTGGAGGGCAAATGCACGCGGCTGTCGGGTTGCTGCGTATGCCCCGAGCAAGACCAGCTCTCGGATGCGAGGACTCAGGGGTCCGTCCAGCTCGACGGTGCGACGAAACTGATCTCGATATGCGTCAGCCACCTCGGGGAATCTCTCGGAGAGATACTCCATTGAGGACCGGTTGTCTCCTGTCATCGGAGATCGCCGCCCGGGGGGAGCTTGCCGATGTCCTCGAGCGTCGGCACCCACGTGGCGAGCCGGTCGAGTTCTTCCCTCCCCAGCGGGAGGAGCGGCTCCCGCACGATGTCGCTCTCGATCCTGCCGAGCATCTTCGACACTGCTTTCATGCGAGTAAAGCCGTCAGCAATCGGGGACGCGTAGAACTCCTTCGTCAGGCCATGGAGTGTGAGCGCGAGGCCTCTCGCCCGGTCCAGATCGCATGTCGCAACGGCGTCCACCAGAGCGACGTGCAGTTCAGGAACGAGGCTGCCGTGACCTGAGAGGATGCCGTCCGCTCCCAAGACCAGGGTGGGCAGCAGCGAGCGGCTGTGGCTCGACAGCAGGCTCACGTGCGGGTGCTCCTCCCGCAGGCGCCGCAGGGTGCCCTCGTACACGAAAATGTTGTTCGACCACTCCTTGACGGCAACGATCTGCGGCACCTCGTGACAGAGCGAGATGATCGTGTCGGTGGACAGATGGACCGGCGACGAGCTGGGGTACACGAACGCCACGACGGGCAGCTTCGACGCCTCGGCGATGGCCTCGTAGTAGCGGAACGCCTGCCGAGGGTCATCAGCGATACCGAACTCCCACACCTCCGGCGGGAAGACGAGGACCGCGTCGGCGCCTTCGTCTGCCGCCATCGCGGCCAACCCCCGAGCCTGACTCGTCGAGTGGGCGTAGATGCCCGCGACCAGCGTCTGGTGCTCCGACACGACCTCGCGCGCGGCCGTCAGCACGAACTGCTGTTCGGCGTGGCTGAGCGAGGCCACCTCGCCGGCATGGCCGTTGACCGTCACGCCCGCAACGCCGGGGACGCTCGCGAGATAGGTGAGGTGCGCGGTGAGGTCACCCTTGCTGATCCTCGCGTCGGTGTCGAAGGGCGTGAGCGCGGCCGGGATCACGCCCGTGATGGTCTTCTGGTCAGCCATGTTGTGCTCCTTCCGCTCCGTGGTGATGGCAGTGCGAGTCCGCGCTTTGAAGCGAGAGCACTCGTCGTGCGACGTACTTCGAGACGTGAGCTCCCGAGACGCTCACCTTGTCGACGCCTGGGATCGCGCGGAGGGTGGGCTCGACCACCGCCGTGAAAGTGAACGTCGCTGCCGGACAGCCGCGGCACGCACCCAAGAACTCGATCCCAAGGTCACCCTCATCGAGGCTGACGAGATGGAAGTCCCCCCCGTGTCCCCGCAAGCGGCGACTCAGGTCGACCACCTCGGGACGCCTGGCGACGGCGGATACGTCATGGGGTGCCGACTCAGCCGGATCAGCCATTGCTCGTCAGACCCGCTCGAGCCGCCATGGCCGGAAGATCCAGTCCCAAGCCCTCGGCGAAGTTCTTCCCCATGATCTTTTCGCGTGTTGCTTCGGTGATCTCGGGGTAGCCGAACTCGTCCTGCAGCTGTTCGGGGAACTGCAGCGTCGCGAGCAGGTCGATGTAGAGCTGGACCTTGGGCCACAAGAAGGCATCTGTGCCGTAGCAGAGCCGATCTTCGCCCACCATGAGCAGCGCCTGCCCGAGCCGATGGAGCATGGGCGTCGGTTGGACGAAGTACTGGTTGAACAGCACCGGCAGCACGAGGTAGATGTTCGGAAAGCGCGCCGCGATGTTGATCGTCTCGTCGACGTAAGGATCGCCGAGGTGGTGAAGTCCGAAGTTGAGGTCCGGGAAATCGTAGGCCGCAAGCTGGATGTCGTTAGGACGGAGCGTCTCGACGCGCTGCCGCCCGAGCGGCAGGCCCTTGTGAAACTGAACCATCTTCACGCCGAGTTCCTGCGCCTTCTCGAAGAGAGGGTAGGCCAGTTCTCGGTCGTCGGCCGTCCACCAGTGCCGCATCGACTGCGCTTGGTAGAACTTGAAGCTCGTGGCGCCCCATTCAGCGACCTGTCGCTCCATCTCGTACAACGCACCGCGCACGCCCTGGTGGATCGGGTCGACACCCCCGCAGAACACGAAGCGCTCCGGGTTCGACGCCGCGAGCCGGTGGGAACCAGCGGCGGGCGCCATCCCGTCACGAAAGACCCCGAACAGAGGGATGGTCTGGACCATGGCGAAATCGGTGTCAGAGTCCTCGAAGAGGACCTTGTTCGACCATGCGATGTCGGGTGGCCTCTCCGTCGCCTCTACGGAGATTTCCTGACCATTCCTACGGGTACCCTCGATATCGGCCCGAGTGGTCTTCTTGAGAAAGTACCCATCATCGTTGATCAACATCTCGTCGCGGTAGTCGTGCACATGCACGACGGCGTCGAAGACGATTTTCCCGTCCTTCACGTCGCTCCGTTCGTCGCTTGCGTTGGGTGACCAGGGTGTGGCGTGGCGGTGCCCCGAACGAAGTCAGGGCTTCTCGCCGATTCCGTTCATTCCGAAGTACTCGTCGACATTGGACTTGTCGATGAGGGGGTGGGCGATCCCGATCGTCTTGTCAACTGGCTCCCCCGCACAGACCTTGGCAGCTGCCACGAGGCCGTGCAGTACGGTCTGGGGATAGGGGATCGTGAACTCCACCGTCTCCTTCTTGATCTCCGTCATGATGGGGTCGTGGGCGTCCATGGCCGCCACCTTGACGTCGTCTTGGCCGCTCTCCTCGAGCGCGCGCACGATGCCGAGCGCCATGACGTCGGACTGCGTTACGATCCAGTCCAGCCCGGCCGAGCCTTCCTTGGTCAGGAGGTTCTGAGTGACGTTGTAGGTCGTGTCGGTCTGGTTGTCGCCGTTCACCTGGGCGACGACCTGGATCCCGGGGAAGGGCTCGACAGCATCCATGAACCCATCGGTCCGCTCGCCGAACTCGGTCACACCGGGAGTGCCGTACACGATGGCCACCCGTCCCTCTTCACCCATGCGCTCGGCAACCGCTTCGCCCTGCTGGACGCCCATGTCGTAGTTGTTGGGCTGCACCGTCGTGGTCACCTCGGTGGGCACCTTCCGGTCGACCGAGACCACCTTGACGCCCTGGGCCTGGGCGGCCTCGACGGCCGGGGCCAGCGCCTCGGTGTCGGCAACGCTGATGATGATCACGTCGACGCCCTTGGCCACGAGGGTGTCCATCTGGCTGGCCTGCAGGACCGGGTCAGAGTTGGCGTTCGTGGTGCTGGCCTTGACGTTCGGGAACCACTTGTTCACGCGGTCCTCGAACAGGCTGATGAGTTCTGCGTTCGACGGGTTGCTCGTGGTCGGCGACATGGCCGCGATCGAGCAGTCGATGGACGACGGGTCGGCCTCGAGCGTCAGCTGGTCCTTGCACTCGGAATCGCAGAACTTGCCCATCCCCTCCTGGATCTCTTCGATCGTGTACGCGCTCTTCTTCTCACCACCGCTGTCACTGCCACCACAGCCCGCCGTAGCCAGACCCACGGCCACGGCCGCCCCAGCTACTAGGATGTGCTTCTTCATGTCGTGCACCTCTCGGTAAGGTTTCAAGCCACAGTGGATTCACTGAGCTTTGCCTGCCGCCGCAGCCGCCCGAATTCGACCGAGGCCAGAGCGACCGCGGCGATAATGACCGTGCCGCGGACGATGTAGGCTTGGTACGGTCCCGCCCCGACCAAGACGATCAAGTTGGCGATCGTCGCAAGAATGAAGGCGCCGGCAACGCTGCCCCAGATGTTGCCCTTCCCGCCCATCAAGCTCGTGCCACCGATGACGACGGCCGCGATCGCATCCAGGTTCGCCAGCGCACCCGCAGTCGGGACGCCGACCGACAGAGTGGCTGTCGTCATGATCCCCGCGAGCGCCGCGCACAATCCACTGATGACATAGACGGTCAGAAGAACGCGGTTGACGTTGATTCCGGAGAGTCTCGCCGTTTCCGCGTTGCCGCCCACGGCATAGACGTAGCGGCCGAAGGGGATGTAGCGAAGGACGGCCCAGGCGACGATGGCCAGGGCCACGAAGACGATGAATTGACCAGAGAGATCACCGACTCCACCGCGCCCGAGGAACCGGAGCAGCTCGGAGTCCTTCTCGTAAGTTACCTGCTGGCCGTCCGACAGCGAGAGCGCCACGCCTTGCCCGATGGCGAGCGTGCCCAAGGTGATGACGAACGGCTGCACCTTGAGGAGGACGATTCCCAGACCGTTGATGAGGCCGATGAGCGCTCCGACGCTCAAGGACGCCACGAGCGCAATCAGCAACGAGGTCTCACTTGCCAAGAACAGCGCAAACGTCACGGTGGTCACTTGCAGGGTCGAGCCCACCGAGAGGTCGATACCGGCCGTGACGATGACGAAGTGCATGCCGAGCGTGATCACTCCCACGATCGCCATCTGCTGGAGGACGTTCAGGAGGTTGCGAGAGCTCAGGAATTCCGGAACGAAGAAGATCGACAGCACCAACAGCAAGAGGCCCAAGAACACCAAGACCTTGTACCTGTTGAGGAACTCCATCAGGGGTGAGGGTCGGTCCACCTGAACTTCTGTCGCCGTTCTCTGCGGCATCGTCTCTGTATCCGTCGGCATCTCGCTTGACCTTCCTGTCCGACTCGTTATCGGTCGCATTACGACTCCGTTCCGGATGCGAATCGGAGAATGTTGTGCTCGTTGATCTCGTCTGCCTCCAGATAAGCCGTCATCTCGCCGCGGTGCATGACGACGACCGAGGAGCACAAGCTGGTGAGCTCCTCGATCTCGGGGGAGCTCACGATCACGCACATGCCTTCGTCGGCAAGCTGCTTGATCACCGTGTGAATCTGCATCTTGGCCGAGATGTCGACGCCTCGCGTCGGCTCACTGAGAACCACCACCGAAGGGGCCGACGCCAGACACTTGGCCAGAACCACCTTTTGCTGGTTCCCGCCGGAAAGTGCCGTGATCGATGACTCCACGCGACCCTCGGGCAGCTTGATCGACAGACTGTCGCGGTACGCCTCGGCGATACGACGCTCGTCACCCCGCGCAATGACGCGCGGTGCGGTCTTGACGGTCTGGCACATCGAGATGTTCTGGGCCACGCTGAGATTCGCGAAGATCCCTTGGGTCTTTCGGTCGACCGGCACGAAAGCGACGCCTGATCGCAGTGCCTGCGACGGGGTCCGCGGTCGATAATCTTGACCCTGGATCTTCATCGTTCCGCCGGTCAGCGGCTCAGCGCCGACGAGCGCCCGGCAGAGGTCCGACTGTCCCGACCCACGCAGCCCGGCCACGCCGATGACCTGCCCAGCGCGCCCGCTGAAGGAGACGCCGTTCACCTGCTGCGTCGCCAGGTCGCGCACTTCCAACGCGTACGTCCCGGTCGGCGTGACACGCGCCGAGCGAGCCGCGTCACGCGCCGGCGACGTCGCTTGAGCCCGTCGCCCCAGCATGTTGGCGACTAGGTCGTCCGGGGCCGCGTCCTCCATGCGCCCTGACGCCACCTCACGTCCGTCCCGGAGAACGACGAAGCTGTCGGCGACTCGATAGAGCTCCGACAGGCGGTGCGAGACGAAGATCATGCTCGTCCCGCGGGCCTTGAGGTCGTCCATGAGGCGGAAGATTCGTTCCGAGTCGTCTGCATCTAGGGCAGCGGTGGGCTCGTCCAGAATGAGGATCGACGGCTGATGCCTGACCGCCTTGGCGATCTCGACGATGTATTGTTCGGCCAAGCTCAGCCGGCCCACCGCGGTGTCGAGCGGAACCTGCACTCCGAGCTCGTCCAGACTTGCCGCTGCGCCGCGCCGCACGCTCTTCCACTCAATGAGCCCAGCTCGTCTCGGATAATCGCCGAGAAAGAGGTTCTCCGCGACCGTCATATCCGGTTGGAGGCTGAGCTCCTGGTAAACCGTGGCCACGCCAGCAGAGTTCGCCGATGACGGCGAGTCGAGGCTCACATCTTCGGAGTTGATTCGGATTCGTCCTCCGTCACCTGACACCGCTCCACTAATGATCTTGAGAAGCGTCGACTTGCCGGCGCCGTTCTCACCGACGAGCGCGAGCACCGACGACCGCCCCAGCTGGAGCGAGACGTCGGACAGAACCGTGACCGCTCCGTACCGCTTCGTCAGGCCGATCGTCTCCAGCACCAGCTGTCTCGACTCGTTCCGCGCGGGCGGTTGCGCCAATCCTGGCTTCACGGTGGCTCCTCGAAGTACAAAGTTCGGTTGCTGGAAAGCGGTCCGGCGGGGTGTGTCGTGTCGGCTGTCCTGGTCGAGCAGCCGCGGGGTGCAGGTCCGGCCGTGAAGCGTCCTCCTGTGATGATCGTGCGTCGAGCGGCCGTGTCGTCGCGCTTGCGGGGAGAGCACCCCCGCGGGGGTGTGACGGAGACCATACTCAGCCCTCGGCGGTTAAGTCAACGGTTGCGCAATCGGTTGTTCTAGACTTGGCTGGACATCTGGAGAGTTCGCCTCCCGGGTTCCGCCCGGGACTCGACGCGATGGATACGGAGGTCTCAGGGGTGCGGGACGTGACGCGAGTGGTGCTGGCGCCGGACAAGTTCAAGGGGTCGCTGTCGGCAGTCAACGTCTGCGCCGCGCTGAGCCTGGGACTGGGCGATCTGGGCGACGCCGTCTCGGCAGCGTCTCTTCCCGTGGCCGATGGTGGTGACGGCACGGTCGACGCCGCGCTGACCGCGGGCTTTCGACGGGTGCCGATGACCGTCTCCGGCCCCACCGGGGCACGCCATGACACCTACTTCGCCATACGGGACGATCTCGCGATCCTCGAGCTGGCGACTGTGTGTGGGCTGCAGCGCCTCCCGGACGGGATCCTGCGTCCCATGACGTCGACCACCCGAGGCTTCGGTGAGGCCATTCTCTACGCGCTCGGGATGGGCGCGCGCACCATCGTTCTCGGGGTCGGGGGGAGCGCGAGCACCGACGGTGGAGCCGGCATGCTGCAGGCGCTCGGGCTGCGCGCACTCGACGCCCATGGCACCGCAGTGCGCGACGGAGCCGTGGGCCTTGGCGATGTGCGGATGATCAGCGTGGCTGAGCTCGCTCCGGAACTCAGGGAAGCCAGGTTCGTCTTGGCCTCTGATGTCGACAACCCTCTGATCGGACCGGATGGCGCAGCGATTCGTTACGGCCCTCAGAAGGGGGCCAGCGCTCAGGAGATCGTGCGCATGGAGGACGCGCTCGAGGCATGGGGCGAGGCGGTCGCCGGGACCGTCGGGTTCGATGCCCGGTACATGCACGGCGCCGGGGCGGCGGGTGGCGTCGGGTTTGCCGCGCTGTCCGTCCTCCAGGCAGAAGCACGTCCTGGTATCGAGCTGATGCTGGACCTCCTCGGTTTTGACGAGGTCGTCCGAGGTGCCGACCTGGTGATCACTGGAGAGGGATCCCTCGACGCCCAGAGCCTCCATGGCAAGGCACCCGTCGGCGTCGCCCGCGCGGCCGCCAGGGCAGGCGTCGCCACGATCGCCGTCTGCGGCCGGCTGGAGGCGAGTCTGGCTGAGCTCAATGACGCTGGGATCAGACGCGCCTACTCCCTCATGGAGCTGGAACCGGACGAGGAGAGGTGCATGAGAAACGCGGCGAGCCTGCTCCGCGAGCTCTGCTCGACAAGGCTCCGGGCGGATGTCGTGCGGTCGGCCTGACTCGCATCCCAGCGACCGCCCGGTGCCTGTGCCGACCAGCGCAGACGACCGAGAACGGGTGGGGTGCAACCACCAGGGTCCGGTTGCCTCCGGTTGCCTCCCGTTTCCTCGTTCCGTGCGCCCCAGGGGTGAACCAGCCGTATCCAGTTGGCTCAGCTTCCGCCGGCATGGCAACCGTAGTCGACGGGCATCGTCGGAGTTGGTGGCGGCTCGCTCGATGAGCAGGTTCAGAGAAAGCTCTGGAAGCCCGCACGCGGCAACCCCATGGGACACCCCTGCGGGTTATCCAGCCCTGCCACTCTGGTGGCGCGCGCACGCGGGTTCGATCGGTGACACTTCATGCGCCGACCCCCACCTAGGCCGAGGAAGAACAGTTGGATGGCAGCGACCAGCGCGAGGCGAGCGAGTACGCGACGGCGGCCCGCGAACACGTCTACGGCTTCAACCGCGCCACGACGGCGTATCCGAAGACTCCGTAGATCAGGCCGTGATAGTTCGCCTTCGTCTTGAGTGACCGGTCCCAATCGATCAACCAGTCCTTGAGGTCTGCCTCGGTGATCGCGGTCACCGGCTTCGTGAAGATCAGCGAGCCTCGGATCCTGGTCTCTTCAAGCACGCGGAGGTGGCCCAATTCCGCTTGCGCTGGCCGGACGAGCGGTCGACGATCTGGCGGACGTACTCCTCGCCGATATCAACGAACCGCGGCGGCTCAGTTAGCGGATCCGCCTCGCCGACCGGCCGGACGAAGCCCTCGCCCTTTACCCAGCCGGCCGGCCACCGCTGGCCAGCAGCCTCCACCATCTTCTTGAAGCCGTCGGCCCGTGCGAGGTTCTGCGCGTCGGTGCCAGCACTGAAACCTCGAGCTTTATCGCGCCGTCACGGGAGCCTCCTAGTTGTGATGCCCAGTTACGTTGGTCGAGATCGTGCGATGACGCGATCTGAGTTGTAGATGGGTGAAGGCCTCCCGGTGTGGAGTGGAGCTGTTGACCGCTCCGCCACCGAAGGAGGCCTTCATGTCCCACGCTACCCACGCCAACGCTGCCTTGACCCCACGTGCCCGCCTGCAGATGGCCAAGCTCATCGCGGAGGACCAATGGCCACCAGCGCGTGCCGCCGAGCGCTTCGACGTGTCGTGGAGGACTGCGAGGAAGTGGGCCGACCGATACGAGCCGAGGGGCCGGCAGGCATGCTCGACCGGTCCTCACGCCCGCACCACCAAGCCAACCGGACCCCGGCCTCCGTGGTGCGAAAGATCGTGCACCTGCGGTGGAAGCAGCGCCTGGGTCCGGTCGAGATCGCCGATCGGCTCGGGATGCAGTCCTCGACCGTGTACGCAGTCCTTCGGCGGTGCCGGCTCAATCGGCTCACCCACATCGACCGTGCCACCGGTGAGCCGATCCGACGCTACGAGCACGAGCGTCCCGGTGATCTGATCCACGTTGATGTAAAGAAGCTCGGTCGTGTCCCCCACGGCGGCGGCTGGCGTTACACCGGCCGAGAACAGGGATGGTGCAACCGTGCGGCCACCGCGGCTCGAACGGGCGCCGCCAACAGCAAGTACTCCAAGCCGCTGATCGGGACCTGCTACCTGCACACCGCGATCGACGACCACTCACGTGTCGCCTACGTCGAAGCACGCGACGACGAGACGAAAGAGACCACGGCCGAAGTCCTGCGCAACGCCGTGGCGTGGTTCGCAGAGCGCGGCGTCACCGTGCAACGGGTGCTGTCCGACAACGGCGGGGCCTATCGGTCGTACCTGTGGCGCGACACCTGCGCCGAGCTGGCATCACGCCGAAACGCACCCGGCCCTACCGGCCGCAGACCAACGGCAAGATCGAGAGGTTCCATCGGACTTTGGTCGATGGCTGGGCGTTCAAGAAGTTCTACAACTTCGAGTCCGCCCGGTTGGCGGCTCTGCCAGCATGGATCCACTTGTGATGCCCAGTCACGTCGAGATCCGGCCGTCGGTGCGGCGTCGCTTCTCTATGTATGCCATGTCCAAACCTCTCCGAGTAGAGGCTGGTGCACCCTTCGTGCGCCCTTGGGCGTTCAGGCTAACTCCGGAAATGAGTAAAGCCCCAGGTCATCCCCGGGGCTACTCACGTGCGCGAGGGGGGATTTGAACCCCCACGCCCTTTCGGACACTGGCACCTGAAGCCAGCGCGTCTGCCGTTCCGCCACTCGCGCGTGAAGCGGGCTAACGGTATCCCAGCGCGCTGGTTTGTCCCAAACCGGGCCCGGGGGGTCGGGTGGGCGTCCCGCACCCCCTCTGACGACCCCGTTACGATCGGTCGCAGCCCGGCCGCCGGCCGGGGTGGCACGCGCTGCCGTCAGCGGTTCGACCGACCGCGCAGCGGGCACGACCCACCGGACGTGGACGGAAGGAGGCGACGTGGGCGGACTCCAGAAGCTCGAGCTCCGGCTCGAGCAGATGATCTCCGGCGCGTTCGCCCGAGCCTTCCGCTCGGCGGTGCAGCCCGTGGAGATCTCCGCCGCCCTCCAGCGCGAGTGCGACAACAACGCGCAGATCCTCTCGCGCGATCGCCGGCTGGTCCCCAACGACTTCCACGTCGAGCTGTCCCCGACCGACCTCGAGCGGCTCGCGCCGTACGACTCGGCGGTCGCCGACGAGCTGGTCACCCAGCTGCGTGCCCACGCCGACCACCAGAGCTACGTCTTCCCGGGCCCGGTGACGATCGCCTTCGAGGCCGCCGACGACCTCACCACCGGCCGGTTCCGGATCAGGAGCCGCGCCCAGGCCAAGGTCACCGGCAGCGCCACGCACACCCAGACCCGTCGCGCCCGGGCCGTGCTCGAGGTCAACGGCACCCGCCACCCCCTGCAGCCGCCCGGGCTGGTCATCGGCCGCGGCACCGACGCCGACATCCGTATCAACGACCCGGGGGTGAGCCGGCGTCACATCGAGTTCACGGTCACCGGGGGCGAGTCCGGGATCGCGATCGAGGTCCACGACCTCGGCTCGACGAACGGCATGCTGGTCGACGGCCACCGGATCACGCAGGCCGGCCTGCGCGACGGCTCGCAGGTCAAGATCGGCAACACCACGATGACCGTCCGGGTCGTCGAGGAAGGCTGAGGATGTCCGAGCTGACGCTGTTCCTCATCCGGGTCGCCTACCTGGCGATCCTCTGGATCTTCGTTCTCTCGGCGATCTCGGTCATCCGCTCCGACATGTTCGGCGCGCGCGTGCCCGAGGCTGCCCGCGGTACGACGGGCAAGGCGCCCAAACCGGCGAAGCCCGCCAAGCGCCGCGGCTCCCCGACCCACGTGCTCGTGACCGAGGGCTCCAGCGCCGGCGAGCGCGCCGACCTCTCGCAGGGCCCGGTCCTGATCGGGCGCGGCACCGACGCCGCCATCCGGCTCGACGACGACTACGTGTCGACCCGCCATGCCCGGATCGCCGCGTCCGGCGACCAGTGGTTCGTCGAGGACCTCGGCTCCACCAACGGCACCTACGTCGGGACGGTGCGGATCACCCAGCCGACGACGATCACCATCGGCACGCAGGTCCGCATCGGGAAGACGATCCTGGAGCTCAGGAAGTAGCCGGATGACCGACTCTCCCGAAGCGACCGCAGGTCTGCGCCTCCAGTTCGCCGCGACCTCCGACGTCGGCCGGGTCCGTAAGGACAACCAGGACTCCGGGTACGCCGGCCCCTGGCTGCTCGCGGTCTGCGACGGCGTCGGCGGTGCCGCCCGGGGCGACATCGCCTCGGCGACCGCGATCCAGCAGCTGCGCCGCCTCGACGAGCCGCCCGACAGCGTCCCGAGCACCGGCGACCCCAGCCACGACCTCCTCGCCCGGATCGCCGGCGCCGTGCACCGTGCCCACGACCGGATCGTCGAGCTCGTCGACGAGGACCCCGCCCTCAGCGGCACCAGCACCACCGCCACGCTCACGCTCTTCGACGGCTCCCGGATCGGCGTCGGCCACGTCGGCGACAGCCGCGCCTACCTCTTCCGCGGCGGCGAGATCACCCAGCTCACCTCCGACCACACGTTCGTCCAGAGCCTGATCGACGAGGGCCGGATCACCGAGGAGGAGTCGCGGGTCCACCCGCACCGCAACCTCATCCTCCGGGCGATCGACGGCGTGAGCGACAGCGAGCCCGACCTCTTCGTGCTCGAGCTCGCCGTCGGCGACCGGCTGCTGCTCTGCAGCGACGGCGCAAGCGGCGTGCTCGACGACGGCCGGCTCGCCGACATCCTCGCGACCGGCGGCCCCGACTTCGCCGCCGTCGAGCTGGTCCGCGCCAGCCTCGAGGCCGGCAGCTCCGACAACGTCACCTGCGTCGTCGCCGACGTCCTCGAGGGGCCCTACGACGAGGAGCCGGAGCCGATCGTCGTCGGTGCGGCGGCCGAGCGCCGGCTGCCCCGCCAGCGGCCGGGCGGCGGGATGGGTGGGCTCTTCCGGGGACACCGGGCCGGCGACACCGGTGAGCTCGAGCCGATCACCGCCGACCTGCCCGACGGGGCGATCACCAACGACCCGATCGACCCCGAGCAGGCCCGCTACGCCCCTCGCCCGCCGCGCCGGTTCGTCTGGCTCAAGCGGCTGTGCGCGCTGGTGGCCCTGGTCGGCGTCCTGTGGCTCGTGCTCGCCGCCGCCTGGTCGTGGAGCCAGGACCAGTACTTCGTCGGCGAGGACGACGGCGCCGTCGTCATCTTCCGCGGCGTCAACGCCGAGCTGCCCGGCGTCTCGCTGAACACGCTCTTCGAGACCTCCGACGTGCAGGTCGACCTGCTCAGCGAGATCGAGGCCGACCGGGTGCGCGAGGGCATCGCCTACGACAACATCGAGGACGCCGAGGCGAAGGTCCAGGACCTGGCCGCCCGGCAGACGTCCGAGGAAGCCCCGGCGGGCGGCTGAGCATGGCCCAGACCAACGCACTGATGGGGTTCGTGCACCGGCGTCGCCGGGGTGCCGAGCTCTTCCTCCTGGTGCTCGCGCTCGCGGTCGGCGTCGGGGCGTACGCCGCCGTCGGCATCGGGGTCGAGGGTGAGGTGCCCACCGACCTCGTGCCGTACGGCGGCTGGCTGGCCGCGCTGATCATCGGCGCCCACGTGGTGATCCGGTTCGTCGCGCCGTACGCCGACCCGGTGCTGCTCCCCGTCGTGGCCGCGCTCAACGGGCTCGGACTGGCGGTCATCCACCGGATCGACCTGGCCAAGGAGGCTGCCGGCGACGGCGCCGGCTTCGCGCAACAGCAGCTGATCTGGATGTCGCTCGGCGTGCTCCTCTTCGTCGTCACCCTGGTCGCGATCCGCGACCACCGGGTCCTCCAGCGGTTCACGTACACGAGCGGGCTCGCCGCGATCGTGCTCCTGCTGCTGCCGATGCTGCCCGGCATCGGGCGCACCATCAACGGCGCCCGGATCTGGATCCACCTCGGCCCGTTCAGCTTCCAGCCCGGCGAGGTCGCCAAGGTCCTGCTCGTCATCGCGTTCGCCGGCTACCTCGTGCTCCACCGCGACGCCCTCGCGCTCGCTGGCCGCCGGGTGCTCTTCGTCGACCTGCCCCGAGGCCGCGACCTCGGCCCGATCCTCGCGATGTGGCTGGTCAGCCTCGGCATCCTGGTCTTCCAGCACGACCTCGGGTCCAGCCTGCTGTTCTTCGGCCTCTTCCTGATCATGCTGTACGTCGCGACCGAGCGACCGGGCTGGCTGGTGGTCGGCGGGCTGCTGTTCCTCGGCGGCGCCACCCTGTCCTACTACCTCTTCGGCCACGTCCGGATCCGCTTCGACATCTGGCGGCACCCGTTCGACTACTACGGCGAGGGCACCAGCGACCAGGCCTTCCAGCCGGTCGAGGCGATGTTCGGCATGGGCTGGGGCGGCCTGATCGGCCGCGGCTTCGGCGACGGCGACCCCAACCGGGTCCCCTACGCCAACTCCGACTTCATCCTCTCCTCCATCGGCGAGGAGCTCGGCCTGACCGCGGTGATCGCCGTCATCCTCATGTACGGCCTGCTCGTCGAGCGGGCGCTGCGCACCGCGCTCATCTGCCGCGACGGCTTCGGCAAGCTGGTCGCCACCGGTCTCGGCAGCGTCCTGGCCCTCCAGGTGTTCGTGGTCATCGGCGGGGTCACCGGCCTGATCCCGCTCACCGGCCTCACCACCCCGTTCCTCTCGTACGGCGGCTCCTCGCTGATCGCCAACTGGGTGATCATCGCGATCCTGCTGCGGATCTCCGACCAGGCCCGACGCCCGGTCCCGCAGCTCTCCGACGACACGGCCGCGATCGACATGGACTCCACCCAGGTGGTCAAGCTCTGATGAACAAGCCGATCCGCACGATCTCCATCTTCTGCCTCCTGCTCTTCCTGGCGCTGATGCTCAACGCCACCTATCTCCAGTACTGGAAGTCCGGGAAGCTCAACGACGACCCGCGCAACCGCCGGGTGCTGGTCGCGTCCTACGCACGCGAGCGCGGGGCGATCCTGGTCGGTCGCACCTCGGTCGCCCAGAGCGTGGAGAGCGACGACGAGTACAAGTTCCAGCGCACCTACCCCAAGCCGCTCGTGTACGCCCCCATCACCGGGTGGTTCTCCTACTTCGGTCAGACCGGCGTCGAGCGCAGCCAGAACGACGTGCTCTCCGGTGACGACTCGCGGCTCTTCGTCACCAAGCTCGTCGACCTGCTGAGCAACAACCCGACCAAGGGCGGCAACGTCCAGCTGACGATCGACCCGGACGCCCAGCAGGCGGCGTACGACGGGCTCAAGGCGCTCGGGCCCAGCGTGCAGGGCTCGGTCGTCGCGCTCCAGCCCTCCACCGGCAAGGTGCTGGCCATGGTGTCGCTGCCGACCTACGACCCCAACAAGCTCGCCTCGCACGACCTGTCCGCGGCCAGCGACACCTACGACCGGCTCGACAAGGACCCCGCCCAGCCGCTGCTCAACCGGGGCATCCAGACCCGGCTGCCTCCGGGCTCGACGTTCAAGGTGGTCACCGCCGCCGCCGCGATCGAGAAGGGCCTCTACACGGCCAGCGACACCGTGCCCGGCGGGGTGACCTACCAGCTCCCGCTCACCCGCGACGACTCCGGCCTGATCGACAACGAGGGCCGCAGCTGCGGAGCCAACGGCACCCGGATCCCCTTCAGCCAGGCGATGGAGCAGTCCTGCAACACCACCTTCGCCGCCCTCGCGGGCGAGGTCGGGGCCGAGGACATGGCCAAGACGGCCGAGGGCTTCGGCTTCAACCAGCACTACTTCGACGACATCAGCCCCCAAGCCGTGTCGGTGTTCCCGACCGACATCAACACCGCCGAGCTCGGCCAGACCGGCTTCGGCCAGTTCGAGGTCGCGGCCACCCCGCTCCAGATGGCGATGGTCGCGGCCGGCCTCGCCAACGGCGGCACCGTGATGAAGCCGTACCTGGTCGACGAGCAGCAGGACGCCGACCTCGACGTGGTCGACAAGACCGATCCGGAGGAGCTCTCGCAGGCGGTCTCGGCGACCACCGCCAGCGA
This sequence comes from Nocardioides sp. PD653-B2, assembly GCF_002117935.1. Lineage (GTDB taxonomy): Bacteria > Actinomycetota > Actinomycetes > Propionibacteriales > Nocardioidaceae > Nocardioides. The sequence continues at coordinate 63,852 of NZ_BDJE01000004.1, forward strand.
GGTGACCAAGCTGATGGTCGACACGGTCAACGAGGGCACCGCCTCGCCGGGCGCCATCCCGGGCATCTCGGTCGCCGGCAAGACCGGCACCGCCCAGAGCGGGATCGACGACGTCCCGCCGTACGCCTGGTACATCTCGTTCGCGCCGGCTGACAACCCCGAGGTGGCGGTCGCGGTGATGATCCAGAAGGCCGACATCCCGCGCGGCGAGATCGCCGGTGGCGTCTACGGCGGCCCGATCGCGAAGGCCGTCATGGAAGCGGTGGTCAAGTGAGCGAGCAGCCCCCCACCCCGGACTTCGGCTTCGTCGACGACGCCCGGCGCTACCGGCTCGACGCGCGCATCGCCACCGGCGGCATGGGCGAGGTGTGGCGCGCGACCGACACGTCGCTCAACCGTGAGGTCGCGGTGAAGGTGCTCAAGAGCGAGTACGCCGACAACCCGTCGTTCCGCACCCGCTTCGAGGTCGAGGCCCAGCACGCCGCGTCGCTGCACCACGCCAACATCGCCACCGTCTACGACTTCGGCGAGGCCGAGTCCGCCGACGGCTCCGGCGTGCACCGTCCCTACCTCGTCATGGAGCTCGTCGACGGGCAGCCGCTCTCCGCACTGATCCGGCCCGGCTCACCGATGGACCCGGCGGCCGTCCGCGACCTGCTCTCCCAGGCCGCCGAGGGGCTGGGCGCCGCGCACGCGGCCGGCATCGTCCACCGCGACGTGAAGCCCGCCAACCTCCTCGTGACGCCCGACCGCCGGGTCAAGATCACCGACTTCGGCATCGCCCGAGCGGCCGAGGGCATCGGCCTGACCCAGACCGGCGAGGTGATGGGCACCCCCCAGTACCTCTCGCCCGAGCAGGCCCAGGGCCTCACCGCCACGCCGGCGTCCGACGTGTACTCGCTCGGGGTCGTCGCGTTCGAGTGCCTGACCGGCCGGCGCCCCTTCGTCGCCGACACGGCCGTCGCCACCGCCCTCGCCCACCTCCGCGACCCGGTGCCCGACCTGCCCCCCGCCGTCCCCCGCGACCTCGCGACCGTGGTCACCACGGCGCTGGCCAAGAAGCCCGAGGACCGGTTCCGCGACGGCGCCGCGTTCGCCGCCGCGCTCCGCGACCCCGCCACCGCGGCCACCCGGATCGCCGGCGCACCCGTCCCGGTGCCCGTGCCCGACCGCACCCAGGTGCTGGCCGGAGTCGTCGCCGACCCGACGCCCACGCCGTACGCCCCGGACGAGCAGCGCCGCAGCAACCCGATCTGGGTGATCCTCGGCGTGCTCCTGCTGGTGGCGTTGGTCGTCCTGGTCGTGCTGGTGATCACCCGGAGCGGCACCGGGCCCGGCCCCGACGACGGCCTGACCGAGACCCCGACGCAGTCGTCGTCCGCTCCGTCGTCGCCCAGCGAACCCACCACCAGTGCGACCACCGAGGACACCACCGTGGTGCTCGACGAGAGCGACTACCTCGACCGCCCGGTCGACGACGTCGCCCGTGAGCTCGGCAACCTCGGGCTCAAGGTCGACAAGGTGCGCATCGACAACCCGGGCGGCCAGATCGAGGGCGACGTCGAGAGCGTCAACCCCACCGGCACCGTCAACAAGGGCGACACGATCACGGTCAGCTACTGGGGCCCGGCGCCGGCCGAGTCGCCGACGCCCAGCGCGACCCCGTCCGACACGCCCTCCGCCACCCCGTCCGACACCTCCAGCCCCAGCGACACCGCGTCCCCGAGCAGCTAAGGCAAGGTCAACCGTCGATGAGCAACCAACAGCCGATCCTGATCGGTGGGCGCTACGAGCTCGGAGAGCTCCTGGGCCGAGGTGGCATGGCCGAGGTGCGCAAGGGCACCGACACCCGGCTCGGCCGGGTGGTGGCCGTGAAGAGGCTGCGCACCGACCTGGCCAGCGACGCGACGTTCCAGGCCCGCTTCCGCCGCGAGGCCCAGTCGTCGGCGTCGCTCAACCACCCGGCGATCGTCGCGGTCTACGACACCGGCGAGGAGCCCGCCGCCGACGGATCCGGCGTCTCCCAGCCCTACATCGTGATGGAGTTCGTCGCCGGCCGGACGCTGCGCGACATCCTGCGCGAGGGCCGCAAGATCCTGCCCGAGCGGGCGCTCGAGATCACCAGCGGCGTGCTCTCGGCCCTGGACTACAGCCACCGGGCCGGGATCATCCACCGCGACATCAAGCCCGGCAACGTGATGCTCACGCCGAGCGGTGACGTGAAGGTGATGGACTTCGGCATCGCCCGGGCGATCAGCGACGCCTCGTCGACGATGACCCAGACGGCCGCGGTCGTCGGCACGGCCCAGTACCTCTCCCCCGAGCAGGCCCGGGGTGAGACGGTCGACTCGCGCTCCGACGTCTACTCCGCCGGGTGCCTGCTCTACGAGCTGCTCACCGGCCGACCGCCGTTCGTCGGCGACAGCCCGGTCGCGGTCGCCTACCAGCACGTGCGCGAGCCCGCCCTCCCGCCGTCCGACCACGACACCGACCTGCCGCCCGAGATCGACGCGATCGTGATGAAGTCGCTCGCCAAGCGGGTCGAGGACCGCTACCAGTCCGCGGCCGCGATGCGCAGCGACATCGAGCGCTACCTCGCCGGCAGCCCGGTCCAGGCCCCGATCCCGCCGCCGCTGCCGCCGACCCCGCCGCCGACGTACCCCGACCACACCGCGACGGCCGCCGCGATCCCACCGGACGACGACTCCTCGCGGGGCCGCACCGGCCTGCTGGTCGCGCTCGGGCTGCTGCTGATCGTGCTGATCGCCGGCGCGGCGTACCTGATGCCGCGGCTCTTCGAGAGCGCGCCGGACCAGATCGCCGTCCCCAACGTGATCCGGATGACCGAGCAGCAGGCACGCGCCGAGATCGGCGACGCCGAGCTGCGCGTCGGCACCATCGACCAGCAGCCCGACGACACCGTGCCCGCGGGCAAGGTGATCAGCCAGGACCCGGAGCCGGACACGTACGTCGATCCCGGCACGGCGGTCGCGTTCGTCGTCTCGACCGGCAAGCCCGAGGTGCAGGTGCCCTCGGTGGTCGGCCTCGAGAAGGAGGCGGCCCAGGCCCAGCTCGAGGGCGAGCCCTACCAGTTCGTGGTCGAGCTGAAGGAGAAGGAGTCCGACCTGCCGGCGGGCCAGGTCGTCGAGACCGCCCCGACGGCCAACACGATGGCCGCGGTCGGCGCCACCGTCACCGTCTTCTACTCCGACGGCCCCGAGGAGGTGCCGGACGTGATCGGGCTCAAGCAGGGCCAGGCGAAGAACAGGATCCGCGCCGCCAACTTCGAGCCTCGGGTGATCCCGTCCGCGGACACGACGGAGCCGGCGGGCACGGTGATCGACCAGAGCCCGGCCGCGGGCGAGACGCCGTCGGAGGGCTCGACCGTCACGATCGTCGTCTCGAGCTACGAGCCTCCGCCGACCGAGCCGACCGAGACGCCCACCGAGACGCCCACGGAGACGCCGACGGAGTCGCCCACGATCCCGCCGGTGGGCGGGCGGGTCGTGCCTCCGGGGGTGCTCAGCTCCCCGTCAGGGGCTGGGCGAAGTTGAGGTCGCGCAGGCCGTCGTAGGCCGGCGCCGTGATCACGGGCTCGTACTGCATGTCCCAGCCGACCTGGATGTCGGGGTCGTCGGCGTCCTCGCGGTAACCGTCGACGTACGAGTCGTTGTCGATGGCGGCACTCAGCGTGGCCGGGTCACCGACCGCCTCGATGACGTAGGGCTGCGGGTACGGCACGCCCTGCAGCTGTACGGCGTTGCCCTCGCACTTGATGCCCGTCGTCGTCACGATGCGCTGACCCGCGACGGTGACGGCCGTCGCGCCGCCCTTCCAGAGCGCATTGACGACCGCCTGGATGTCCTGCTGGTGGACCAGGAGCGGGTTGACGTCGCCGGTGGTGGAGTTGATGACGTCCTCGGGGGCGTCCGACAGGGTGATCGAGATCCCGGCACCGGACTTGGGAGTCAGCCCGGCCGGGTCGCTGAGCCTCTGGATGGCGCGGTGGTAGCGGTTGACGTCGCGGTCGCTCATCGCGGCGCTCAGCACCGCCACCTGACCGTTGAGGTCGGCGACCCGGTCGCGCAGCTCGGCGTACTGGTCGGCCTCGTCCTTCACCAGGGAGGCCAGGTCGGTGTAGCGGCCGGGCCGCAGGTCGGTGCCGTCGCTGTTGGCGGCGCTGACCACGAAGAGGCCCCCGCAGAGCAGCACCACGGCCGGGGTCCCGAGCCGCCAGGCGCTCCAGGGTCGACGCGGAGACCGGCGGCGCAGCCGCGCCCACCGGCGTTCGCGCTCGCCCGGCCGGACGGGCCGGGCGTGGGATCCACCACTCACGCCCACTAAGGTAGCCCGGAGCCCGTGGCGTCTCGTCACGGACGCCGCCATGTCGCGCATCACGATCGACCGCACGAACACCCAGGAGCCACCCGTGTCCAAGGCCAAGCACGATCCACTCGCCCCCGTCCGGGGACCGCTGGTCACCCCCCGGTTCGTGGTCTTCCTGGTGCTGATCGCCCTCGGCATCGCATGGATGGCGTACTACTACGTCGTGGTCCGGGTCGACCCGAGCGCGTTCCCGGCGCCCGACCCCGGCAAGCCGAAGTTCATGGCCGACCTCGCCAACTGGAACTACTTCATCGGCTTCGGCCTGATCCTGGTCGGCCTCGTCATCGCGGCGCACCCGTCGACCCCGCTCGGCCGCGGCCGCGGCGTCGTGATCGGCATGCTCGGCTGCTTCCTGATCGGCCTCCTGTGGATCTGCACGTTCTACGTCTTCAGCAACCAGCCCGACGCCAACGGCATCCCGCTCATGAACGACCTCGGCCAGAAGAACCTGATGGTCGGCATCGGCTTCATGGCGGTCGGCTTCACCTTCGCCACCCGGTGGGAGTGATGAGCTGCCCCAGCCTGAGCTTGCGAAGGCGGGGATCCGGCAGCCAGGTCTCTCTCGCCGCGCGAGCGAGGAACGAGCTCGCGACCGGCGTATCGAGACCCCACCGCCAGCCACCCACCTGGACCACGAACGCCGGCCGCCCCTCGGGGCGGCCGGCGTTCTTCATTCCACAGCTGTGGAGTGGCATGTGGATAACTACACGCGTGTAGTTCTCCACAGGTTATCCCCACCTGTGCACGACGGGTCGTCCGCCTCAGGGCTAGCCATAGGCGCGCGAGAGGCGGACGACCCAGCGGCGGCGCGGGGGAACGGGTCAGGCGAGGGCGGCGGTGCGGGCGATGATCGCGAGCGCAGTGAGCGCACCGATGACGACCAGACCCGAGACCTGGAACATCGAGCGCCGAGGACCCTTGGGCGCGTAGACGAGGACGCCGGCGATCAGGATGCCGCCGACGAAGCCGCCGAGGTGGCCCTGCCAGGAGATGTTGCTGACGACGACGGTGAAGACGAAGTTGATGCCGATCCACATCAGGATCTGCTGGACGTTGGCGCGGACCTTGAACGCCACGACGAGCAACGCGCCCATCAGGCCGAAGATCGCACCCGAGGCGCCGAGGGTTGCTTGGAACTCCGGGGCGGCCCAGTAGACGAGCGCCGAGCCGGTCAGGGCCGAGAGCAGGTAGAGCGCCAGGAACCGGGCTCGTCCGATGACCATCTCGAGCTGCGGGCCGAGCACGTAGAGCGCGAGCATGTTGAAGCCGATGTGCCAGGGCTCCACGTGCGCGAACGCACTGGTGATCAGCTGCCAGTAGGCGCCGTCGACGACGCCGGGCAGCCACGTGCCACCGTGGGCCGTGCACGTGCTCTGGCTGAGGTCGAAGGCCTGCTCACCGCTCAGGCAGAGCCCGTTCGGTCGCAGGGCAAGCCAGTCCACCAGTCGACTGCCGGTGCCGCCGGTCACCACGATCATCAGCCAGACCACGGCGTTGATGCCGATCAGCACGAACGACGTGATGCTCGCGTTGGACGGACGCAGTCCGCCGTACGCCGTCCGGCCCGCGCGGGTGGACTTCTTGCCCTCCGCCACGCAGCTGGGGCACTGGAAGCCGACGGCCGCGTCGCGCATGCAGTCCGGGCAGATGGGCCGGTTGCAGCGCTGGCAGCGGATGTGGGACTCGCGGTCGGGGTGCCGGTAGCAGACGGGCACCCCGATCGCCGGAGTCGGTTGGTCGGTCACGGGCGTTGGATCAGGAACGCACGATCTCGACGGTCTCGATGACGACCGGCTCGAGCGGCTTGTCGCCGGGGCCGGTCGGGGTCTTGCCGATCGCGTCGACGACGTCGCGCGACGCCTGGTCGGCGACCTCACCGAAGATCGTGTGCTTGAAGTTCAGCCAGGTGGTCGGGGCCACGGTGATGAAGAACTGCGAGCCGTTGGTGCCCGGCCCGGCGTTGGCCATCGCGAGCAGGTACGGCTTGTCGAAGACCAGCTCGGGGTGCGGCTCGTCCTTGAAGGTGTAGCCGGGGCCGCCGGTGCCGGTGCCCAGCGGGCAGCCGCCCTGCAGCATGAAGCCCTCGATGACGCGGTGGAAGCCGAGGCCGTCGTAGAACGGACCGGTCTTGCCGTTGCCCGCGTCGTACGCCTTGGTGCCCTCGGCGAGGCCCGTGAAGTTGGCGACCGTCTCCGGCGCGTGGTCCGGGAACAGGTTGATCGTGATGTCGCCCCGGTTGGTCTTCAAGATGGCCTGCTGGTCAGCCATGACTGCCTCTCGCGTTGGATGGGTACACCACGGGTGCACCTCGAGCTGGTTGTGCCGTCCGATCCTCCCATGGGCCACAAGCAGTCCACCCCGCGACCGGTGTTCTGGTGCGGGCCCGAGTGCCATGATCGAATGAAGCAGGACACGACGAGAGGAAGTGCCAGAAGATGGGTCTGCGCAAGAAGAAGTCCCTCCTGGACCAGGCGAGCGACTACGTCGACCAGGCTGTCGAGCAGGTGAAGCCGCAGCTCGAGTCCGCCATGGCCACGGCCAAGGACAAGGCCGGACCGGTGATCGCCGACGCCCGTACCAAGGCAGCCCCCGTCATCGCCGACGCCCGCGCCAAGGCAGCTCCGGTCATCGCGGACGCCAAGGCCAAGGCCGGCCCGGCCGTCGCCTCGGGTGCCGCGATCGCCGCGGAGAAGATCGCCTCGGGCGCCGCCTACGCGGCCGACAGGACCGCCGTGGCCTCGCAGGCGGCGGCCGACAAGGTCGCCGACGTGGCGGCCCCGAAGAAGAAGGGCAGCAAGCTCAAGAAGCTGCTCCTGATCACCGGCCTCGCGGCCGCCGCGGCGTTCGTCGCCAAGAAGCTGAAGGGCGGCAGCAGCCAGAGCGACAACTGGCAGTCGTCGTACAAGCCCACCCCGGCACCGGCAGCACCGCAGAGGCCGGCCGAGGACGAGGGTGGCTCGTCACCCGATGAGGCCCTGGCCGACCAGGCGGAGGCACCGCACCCGGTGACCACGCCGGACGACCCGGCCGACGTCGTCGAGGTGGACGACAAGAAGTAGCGCAGCGAGGACGCCTCAGCGGACTCGCTGAGGGTGTTCGAGCGAGCCGCGCGACTGAGGAATGAAGTCGCGACCGGCGTGTAGACCGATCGACTGATCAGGACCGGCCGGAGGAGACATCCTCCGGCCGGTTCTCTGCTATCCAGGCGTCGATCTGCTCCCACCAGGCGAAGAGCCAGTCGATCCGCTCCTCGCGCCCGGCCGGGATCTCGGCCCGCGGCACCTGCCACCAGCGCATCACGATCTGCTTGTCCATCGGCAGCTCGCGCCAGATGTCGGCGACCGTCACCAGGTGGTCGAGGCCGGTGTGCGCGACCAGCACGACGTCCGCCTGGGGTGCCGCGTCGAGCGCCGCCAGGAAGCCGCCCGGACGCGGGGCCAGCACGTGGATCATCTGCTCGGCGCGCTGCGCCATCCGGTCCATCCCCAGCCGGCGCAGGCGGTCGATCGCCCGCTGTCGCCGCTGCGGCGTGAAGTTGCCGCCCTCCGGGAAGATCACGAACGCGTCGTTCTCGTCCAGGCCCGTGGCCAGCTGCGCGATCTGGTCCTCGAGCTTGGCGCCCTCCCCCGGGTTGGGGGTGATGAACCGGGCCGGGATCCGCCGCAGGAGCACGTCGATCGCCGGGTCCCAGGCGAGGGTGTCCTTGAGGACGACCCGGGGCTCGCGGTGGTACCACGCCATCAACGTGTGGATCAGCACGAACGAGTCGCCCGGGCCCGCGTGCCGGCAACAGACCAGGATGGGCCGGCCCGGGTGCGCGGCCGGCGTCGGGCCCTCGGTCGCGATGGTCAGGCGGAGCACCCTCCGGGCCTCGCGGAAGAAGACCCACATCGTGCCCTGCACGAGGTCGTAGTGGATGCCCTCGAAGTACGGGGTGCGCATCTTCCACCCGAAGCCGGACGCGACCCACAGGCCGAACAGGATGACCAGCAGGATCGCCTCACACGTGAGGTACAGGATCGCGACCCACATGATGCGCAGCGCCCGGAGCCGGCCGGGCAGGATCGGCGACAGCGCGGCAGCGCCGATCAGCCACAGCGGCAGGGTCACCCACAGCAGCACCGTCAGCGCGACGACGAGCGGCGCGATCACCAGCCGCCGCAGCGCGCGGGTCACGTGCCGCTCGCTGACACCGGCCCGAGGTGGTCGTCGAGGTACGCGACGGACGCGGCGTACGTCTCGTCGATCCGCTGCTGCACGCCGGAGAAGTCCCGGGTGCCCAGCAGGGAGTCGTCGCGGCCCGAGGTGCCCCGCGCGGGGAGCACGTGCGCCTCGACGCCGGCGGGGAGCTCCTCGAGCTCGCGGATGAAGCGATGCCGGCGGGCGATCTCGAACGAGACCCGGGCCACCTCCCACGGCCGCTTCGGGACCGTGAGCGGCCGATCGATCCGGCCGACCTGGAGCACGAAGACCCGGCTCGCGCCGAGCTGGACGGCACGCCCGAGCGGGATCGAGTTCACGATGCCGCCGTCCAGGTAGTGCTCGTCACCGACCTTCGCCGGCGGCAGCAGTCCCGGTACGGCGGCGCTCGCGACGACCGCCTCGACCAGCGGGCCGGAGGTGAACCAGTGCTCGGCCGAGCGCTCGATGCTCGCCGCGCAGACCTGGAAGCGGACCGGCAGCTCCTCGAAGGTCAGGTCGCCGAACTCGTCGAGCAGCGCCTGGTGCAGCGGCTTCGACGACCAGAGGTGGGTGCCGGTCGAGACGGCCCGACGCACGGTGCGCAGCGGGCTGTCGCCGTACACCTCGTGACCGGAGGACCCGGCACCCTTCCAGAGCTCGGTGAGCTTCTCGATCACGCCGAGGCTCGGGTCGCGGGCGACCATCGCGCCGTTGAGGGCGCCGATGCTCGTGCCGAGGACCAGGTCGGGCGCGATGCCGCGCTCGAGGAGGGCGCGGAGCATGCCGACCTCGACGGCCCCGAGGACGCCCCCGCCCCCGAGTACGAACGCGGTCGTCATGGCTGGCTCACACCGGTGACGATCCCGCGACCTCGGGGTTCTCGGCGCGCACCTTCTGGGTGACCTTGTGCTCGACCCAGAAGATCAGGAGCGGGATCAGCCCGGCGGCCAGCGCGACGACGGTGAAGGCGACCGACCAGCGCAGCTGGCGCGACAGCAGGAACGCGACCACGACGTAGACCATGAAGATCCAGCCGTGGAAGAGCCACATAATGCTCGCGGACTCGCCGAACTGCTGGAGGCTGCTGCCCTCGGTGGCGAGGTACTTCAGCGGTGCGGCGACAAGGGCGCAGAAGGCGAGCAGGACCCCGACGACGAGCGCGAGGATCCGGTAGGCGTTGAACAGCTTCACGCCGCCAGCCTACGGACCCACCGTCGTGCGGTCGGCCGCCGGCGGCGCGGCGTCCTCCTCCGCTGTCTTCTCCGTCACCCAGCGCCACCAGATGAACGCCGCGAAGGCGCCGAAGAACCACCACTCGATCGCGTAGAGCAGGTTGCGGATGCCGGTGAAGGTGCCGGCGTCGGGCAGCTGCTCCAGGGTGGCCGCCGCGAGCCCCGGCTCGGGCTGCTGAGCCACGCCGTAGGCCCCGTATAGGTCCTGGTCGACGTGCTGGATGACGTCGGCGATGCGCAGCTGCGGGAGCACGTCGTCGCTGGGGTCGGTGTCGGTCTCGCCACTCCCCTCCGGGGGCTGCAGCCAGGCGACCACGTGGGCCTCCCCGGTCGGCGGCGCGGGTGCGTCCCCGGGGTCGGCCACCCAGCCGCGGACCACCGGCAGCGCGGGCGCGTCGGCACCCCCGACGGCCAGCGGCGTGACGACCCAGTAGCCGTCCTGGCCGTCGTGCACCCGCCCCGAGACATAGACCGTGCCTGCAGGCACCCAGGTGCCGGACACCTCGACCGGCTGCCCGACCTGGGTCCCCGGGAACGGGTCGTCGGGGCCGATCACGTCGGCGATCGGCTCGGGGTCGCGGCTGGTCAGGTCGGCCGCCTCCGCGGTGCGGTGCGCCTGCCAGGCGTCGTACTGCCACAGGCCGAGCCCGACCGCGGTGCCGACGAGGACCACGGCCAGGAGGTGTGCGCCCCAGAACCGCGGAGCGAGCATTCTGGGCACGTCCTCAGCGTACGGCGCACCGCGGCACGCGCTCCGCCCGGTGGTTGAAGAAGGCGCGCAGCGCTGTCTCGAGACCCCCGCAGCCCGCGCTACTCGTGGCTCACTGGTCATACCTCTTGACCAATGACCGGCCTCGACCTACGGTGAAGCGCATGCCACTGCAGCCCGTGACCCGCCGCTCCGTGCCCGACGAGGTCTTCGACCAGGTGCTCGCCGAGGTCGTCGACGGCGAGATCGAGGCCGGGGAGGCGCTGCCCAGCGAGCGTCGCCTCGCCGAGGTGCTGGGCGTCTCGCGGCCCGCCGTGCGCGAGGCCCTCCAGCGGATGGCGCAGACCCGGCTGCTCGACGTCCGGCACGGAGGAGCCACCACGGTCCGCGACTTCCGCAGGTTCGGCGGCCTCGACCTGCTCCCCCGGCTGCTGGTGCGCAAGGGCGACCTCGACCCCGCGGTCGCCCGGAGCATCCTCGAGGCCCGGCTCGTGGTCGGCCCCGGCGTCGCGGCGCTAGCCGCCGAGCGCGGCGGCCCCGCGCTGGAGGCGCTGCTCACCGGCACCGTCGACGCGCTGGGCGCGACCAACGACGGCGTCGAGCAGCAGCTGCACGCCCTGACGTTCTGGGACCAGGTCGTCGACGCCGCCGACTCGATGGTCTTCCGGCTGATGTTCAACAGCCTGCGCGCGGCCTACGAGCCCGCGCTGGTGGCGCTCGCGCCGCTGATGGCCGAGGAGGTCGGCCAGGTCGGCGCCTACCGGCTGCTGACCTCCGCGATCGGTGCCGGAGACCCCGAGACCGCCCGGGCCGCGGCCGACCGCGTGCTCCGGCCGGCCACCACCAGCCTGCTCACCGCCCTTGCCGCACTCACCTCGGAGGAGTCGCCATGACCAAGGCAGCGCCCGACATCGAGAAGCTCGCCGCACAGCGGCTCGCGGCCGACGAGGAGCAGATCACCGGCTCCCGTCGCACCAACGTCTCGCTCGGGCGGGCCTGGCGCTCGTTCTGGCGGGCGCCGAGCCCGTGGCTGATCGCGTCGTTCCTGCTCGCCTCCGTGGCCGGCCGCGTGGTGGTCGGCCGGGGCTCCTGGTGGGAGCTCGCGATCCCGGCGGCGCTGGTCGCCCTCTTCCCGGTCATCGAGTGGGTCATCCACGTCTGCATCCTGCACTGGCGACCGCGCCGGCTCGGCCCGGTCGAGGTCGACTCGCTGCTGGCCCGCAAGCACCGTGAGCACCACGCCGACCCGCGCGACAGCCCGCTGGTCTTCATCCCGTGGCAGGCGCTCGCCTGGCTGCTCCCGGCGTACGTCGCGGTCGCGTGGCTGGTGATGCCGACGACCGCGAGCGCGCTCTCGCTGCTGGTGTCGGTCTACGGCATCAAGTTCGGCTACGAGTGGACCCACTACCTCGTGCACAGCGACTACCGGCCGCAGTCGCGGTGGTTCCGCTCGGTGTGGCGCAACCACCGGCTGCACCACTACAAGAACGAGCACTACTGGTTCACGGTCACCTCGGCCGGCACGGCCGACCGGCTGTTCGGCACCCACCCCGACCCGGCGTCGGTGAAGACGTCACCGACCGTGCGGTCACTGCACTCCCGCGAGGGGCTCTAGCCCCTCGTGACGACCAGGGTCCGCGACGGGGCGGTCGAGGCCTTGAAGACACGCGTGCCGGCGTACGTCGACACGATCTGGTAGGTCCCGGGCTTCAACGCCGGCAGCCGGACCGACATCCGGCCGTTGCGCAGCGCCCGCGTCACGCTCCAGTCGCCGACGCTCACCGTAGCCCGGCCCGTGACGATCATGTTCTTGGCGGTGGCGTCGACCCGCGCGACTCCCCGTTGGGCCGTGGTGATCGATGACCTGAGCAGGCGCGTGAAGGTCGAGGTCGGCACCTTGCCGACCTCGACCGACTTCGTGGAGCGGGGCGTGACGGGTTGGCCCGTCAGCTCCGCGAACTGCGCACCCGCCAGGCCAAGGTAGGACAACCGGGCCGCGATCCTCGACCCCACGTCGTGGGACGTGGGGAGGTACGTCGTGTCGTGCGCGCCCGAGATCGGCGTGCCGTCGCGGAGCCACTCGATCGTCGGGCTGAAGGCCCCGCCACCGACGGCCCCGAGGTAGGTGAGCATGGAGGTGAGCCCGGCGGAGTACTCGAGGACGAGCGGGGTGCCGACCCGTCCGCTGCCCGCCAGGCTCATCGGCCTCGCTGCCGCGAGCTCGACGTCGGTCTCGTGGCCCTCCACCACGACCAGGGATCCGTCGGGGTGCGCCACTCCCGTCCCGATCGAGAGGTAGTCGCACGGGTCAATGCCTGCGCAGAGGACCCCGCCCCACGGCGACAGGCTGAGCACGGCGTAGTCACCCGGAGGCAGTTCCACCGAGTTCTCGGACACCTGTTGCACCTGGGCCCCGAAGCCGCCGACGTCGGACATGACCAGGATCGCTCCCGGCATCGGGTCGCCGTGCTCGTCGACCACGTGGATGTTCAGGGTTCCGGTCCCGGCCGCCTGGGCCGGGGGCGCGGCGCCCAGGCCAGCACCGAGAGCGGTGACCACGGCGGCAAGAGCGGCGAGAGCGCGGACGGGTCGCACGGGAGTCCTTTCGCAGGAGGCCCGAGACGATTGCCGGCAGGCTAGTCGGCTTCGCTCGATCCCGCTCCCCCATGTCTGGACACGGCAGGATGCGGTCATGACCGTCCACCACCTCAACTGCGCGACCATGCACCCCGTCGGTTCGTTCGGCGGGCGGGTGGCACCGGCCGCGATGGTCGCCCACTGCCTGCTCGTCGAGCGCGCGGGCGGTCTCCTCCTCGTCGACACCGGCTTCGGCACCGCCGACGTGGCCGACCCGAAGCGCCTCGGCCAGCCCTTCCGGGCGATCGTCCGGCCCGAGCTCCGACAGTCGGAGACCGCGCTCGCCCAGGTGCAGGCGCTCGGGTACGACGCCGCCGACGTCACCGACATCGCGCTCACCCACCTCGACCTCGACCACGTCGGCGGTCTCGCCGACTTCCCGCACGCCCGGGTGCACGTCTTCACCGACGAGCTCGAGGCGGCGCTGCACCCGACGTTCCAGGAGAAGGCCCGCTACCTCCCGGTGCAGCGGGCGCACGGACCCGACTGGGTGCGCCACGACGTGCCCGGCGACACGTGGTTCGGCTTCGACTCGGTGAGCGCGCTCGCCGACGACGTGCTCCTGATCCCGCTGCAGGGTCACACCCGCGGGCACTGCGGCGTCGCCGTACGACGGGCCGAGGGCGGCTGGCTGCTGCACGCCGGCGACTCCTACTTCCACTCCTCCGAGAAGCTGACGCCGCCCGCGCCGCCGGTCGGGCTGCGCGTCTTCCAGGTCCTGATGGGCGTGGACAACAAGCGCCGGCGGGCCAACCAGGAGCGCCTGCGCGAGCTGCACCGCTCGCACTCCGAGGACGTCACGATCTTCTGTGCGCACGACGGTGACGAGTTCGCGGCGCTCTCGGGTTGAGGTCGCCCGGCACGCGCGGGGATCGCCGAGCCGTCGCTTCGGCACGCGCGGGGATCGCCGAGCCGTCGCTTCGGCACGCGCGGGGATCGCCGAGCCGTCGCTTCGGCACGCGCGGGGATCGCCGAGCCGTCGCTTCGGCACGGCGCGGGCGCTGCGCGCCGGAGATGCAGAACCGACGGCTCGGCTCCGTTCACACCGGGCCTGTTCCCGTTGTGGAGCCTAGGGGACTCGAACCCCTAACCCCCTGCTTGCAAAGCAGGGTGATCCATGCTCCCACACTCGCGGTAGATCCCTCTGACCTTGCGTTTTGGGGACAGAGGTAGACATGGGTGCCCGTCTATCTGGCACCACTCTGGCACCGCTTGAGGTATTCTGGCATCGGCCGAAAGGGGTGGCGATCATGGCTGGTAGGGCCGCCGCGGGCAGCGTCCGCAAGATTCATCTGCGCTCCTGCATCCACCGACAGACCTGCACGTGCGGAGGGCGCGGCACACACGAGAAGCCATGCCCAAAGGCTCAGCGCTGCCGCTGCGACGGGCGCTGGCAAGCTCGGGTCACAGCGCCCAACGGCGCGACCATAACCGCTCCCTCGACCTTCAAAGCGAAGATCGACGCCGAGGAGTGGGTGAAGGCCGAACGGGCCCTGATGGAGGATCCCTCCGCCTACATCACCGCCCAGGCACGCCTCGAAGCTGCGAAGGAGCGAGCCCGGCTCGATGCGGCCAACACCTTCGCCGTGTACGCGGAGCGCTATCTCATGTCGCGGGACCTTCGGCCAAAGACGGTTCGGGAGTACCGCGGACTGCTCGATCGCACACTGGTCCCCGCCTTCGGCGAGACCCCGTTGAAGGCGATCACTCGCGAGGGCGTCCGCGCCTGGCATGCGGCCTTGCCAACAAAAACGCCTGCTGCGAACGCCGCGGCCTACCGCCTCCTTCGCTCGGTCATGAACGCAGCTGAGGACGACGAACTCATCGACCGCAGCCCGGTGCGTATTCAGAAGGCGTCGACCGCCCGGGTGAAGAATCCGCAGAAGCCGTCCCCCGTCGACGAGATGGCAACCATCGTCGACAACATGCCCGAGCGGCTGCGTCTGTTCATCGTGCTTGCTGCGTTCGCGGGCATGCGGGAGGGCGAAATCTTCGAGCTCCGCCGCAGCGACATTAGGTCGACCTCGGGTTCGATATCGGTCACCCGCAAGATCGAGAAGGACGCAGACCCGCAGGCCGATGGCGCATGCCCGAACTGCGGCCGAGTAATCGGACCGCCGAAGACGGAGAAGGGCACACGTGTCGTCCATCTGCCACCGGCGTTCCTGCCGCTTCTCCGCGCGCACCTGCTCGCCCACACAGCGCCCGGCGCCGACGGCCTGCTCTTTCCCGGCGAACGCAAAGACCACATGAGCGCTCGCTACCTCCTCGACCGGTATGCAATCGCCCGCAAGGCCGCCGGCCGCTCAGACCTCACCATCCACGGCCTCCGCCACTCCGCGTTGACCTTGGCCGGGCAGCACGGCGCCACCGGCGCTGAACTCCAGGCGCGTGCGGGCCACGCCTCGCAGGCGGCCATGGCGATCTATCAGCACGCCACTGCCGACCGCGACCGGCAGCTTGCCGACAGGCTCGGAGAGACTGTCGCCGCCTCCGGTGCCTGGGCGCACCTTCTCGTTGAGCCTGAGTAGATTGCGAGCAGCAGGTCAAGAGTCGGTTCCCCTTGCCTACTGAGCAATAACGTCACCCGACGGTGTCCGTTCTTGGGGCCGTTCTGCTGCTTCTCCCTTGGTAGAGCGCTACCTCGGAGGAGCACACCTGATGCATCAGTTCTCGACACCTCGTGACGCCAACCGCCAGCTGCGGGCGCATCCGGCGATCGTCTTGCGTGATCACCTCGCCCAGACCCTAGACGCTGCCCGCCTGCTTCGATCCCTCCTGGCGGTCGCCGACAAGGGTGGCGAGCAGGCCGGCGATCACCAATGAATGGCCAGAGCGGACTGCCTGCCTCCGCTGAGGCGGTCTATGGCGCCGAGCAAGCTCTACAGCGTGCGGCGGACACCGTCGAGGAGTTGGGCGACGTAGCGGCGTCGTCACTCCGGGTACTCGACGATGCCGCGATGGACTCGTTCTACGCCCACCAAGACGACCGCCGCGCCTTCTACCTTGAGTCCGCAGGCGCTCACTTGGGCCGGCTTCGCAGCAGGTCGGAGGTGATGACAGAACTCGGAGAGGACCTCGTGCGCCATCTCGCAGCTGCGAGCAGCGCGATCGAGGAGGCCGGACGCGAACTGAGCGACACAGATGGCCTCGAGGAGGTCAACCACGAAGCACGAGCCCTGCGGACACACATCGACGTGCTCGGCGAGGTTGTAGCCCTCGCCGGGCCAGTCGCAATGGAGATCAGGCGGCACGCGGTCTGCGCGGCTGAGTGTTCAAGGGAGACCGATGCGCTGATGCTGCTGGACACCCGCGTTCACGACGCCGGACGGGAGGTCAGTCGCGCAGACGAAGGCGTGGCGATGATGCGCAACATCATCGAGAGCGCGCACTCCCGTGCGCGCAGCTCGGCGGCCCTGGCTGGTTCCCTCCACTACGCCGCCACTCATCCCTCCTCGACGGCGTCGCCGCCGCAGCCAGGCCCCGACATTGCCATCTGAACCCGACCCCTTTCCCTTCCGCACCTTGCGAAAGGCACCTGTCATGGGCGATCGCACACCAATCCAGGTCGTCATCTACTCCTGTCCACCCGACCTCGTCGCTGCCGTACTCGACACGTTGGAGACGTACGACATTTACGGGGGCGCCCACTCGCCGAACTCACTGGCCGACCCGAGGCTGACCGAGCTCGAGCTCGGTGTGTGCTGTTCGCGCATCGAGAGCTCGGTCGGGTCGAGCGACGAGATCGCCGACGAGTTCCCCGACCAGGCTGCCTGGAAGGTGTGGGAGGACCCTGCGTACGAACATCTCGGGCAACTCCATCTGCACCACCCGGACCTGGGCCGGTTCAGTGCCGAGTGCGACGCCTACGGTCGGGCTGTCTTCACCAGCCTGGAGGTTGACCGGCTCGCCGCCAAGCATGGCAGCGATCTGGTGCAGTTGCGCCACGAGACGGGGCTGACGTGGGAGCAGGCCCTCGAGGCACTCGCCGCAGCCAACAACGGGATCGTGCTGCCCCGCGAACCCTCACCCGGGTCGGCGCCGCTATAGGCCATGGCGTTGAACCAGCTCGCCTGCGGGCCCTCACGGTGGCTGCCAGAGAACGCCTCCGGGCAAGCCCCGCAAACAACTTCGCCTGATCGGTAGCCGGCGGCTGTCCGATCTGGCAATGGGTCGGTTGCTTATCCCTGGCAGCCAGTTCCTTCACCCGAGTAGGTGCTCTCCATGGTCAACACCCTCAAGATCGGATCGCATGACGAGTTGATCTCCTATGTCCCGCACGCACTGGGATTCGCTCCCGAGAACAGCATGATCTGCCTTCCCTTCGGCGGCGGCCCGACCTCCCGCGTCGACCTGCCGGACTCCCCTGATGCGAAGAGGCAGTTCCTCGACGCTCTGACCGATGTCTACCTGCGGCGCCACTCCATTTCGCGGCTCGCGCTCATCGCATTCGGTGAGAACGGCCGTACCTGTCTGGAGGCACTCTCAGCTCTCGGTGAGCGACTGGTCAGCGACCACCGCGGACCTGATGTTGGTCCGATGCTGTGGGTCAACGGTGACGAGTGGTTCGACGTCCTCGAGGACACCAGCGGCCGCGTCGACCCGCGTACTCGGGCCCGGATGGACGCAGAGTTCGCGCTGATGGGACACGTCATGCCGACCGGCCGCAGGGAGGACCTGGCGACCGCGATGCGAGGTGACCCAGCGCCCGTTGCCAAGCACCTGCCGGCGGCGCAGGAGCGTGAGGCCGCCATGGATCTGGGCGCCCGCAAGGGGGAGGTCGAGTGGCTCGGGTCCCGTCTCGACGAGTTCCTCCAGGACCGTCGACCGCTCTCCGATGTCGATGCGGCTCGCGTGCTGGCCGTGATCCACGACAGCAGCGCAAGGAATGCAGCCGAGATCCGGATGGCCCGTGCGAATGCGGCGGTCTGTTCTGAGTTCTGGCACAATCTCGTGCGCCGCGCGCCCGATCAGGTCCGCGATACACCGGCCGCACTGCTCGCGCTCAGCTCCTACCTAGAAGGCCACGGCGCGAAGGCCTGGACGGCGCTCGATCAGATCTCCGAAGCGCGTCCGCCCATTGCTGACCTCCTAGCCACAGCTCTGGAGCAGGCGATCCACCCCCGCGAGTTCGAGCGGGCGCTCCACCAGGTCGCGCCGGCTGCGCTGATGCAACAGGCAGCGCTTCGTGCCCCTGCGTCCCACGAGCGCACCCAGCTGGACAAGTACCAGGCCCGGGCGGTTGACGGTCCGGCATCGTCGGCGCCGGGCTGCTGAGAAGAAACGGAGACAGGACCGTGAGGAACCTTCTTTCGGCGCTGGAGAAGTGCCTTGCCCGGCTCATTGCCGCCACGCCCCCGGCCCCGGCCCCGGCCGCGGCCGACCGTCCGGAGATCGACCTGGTCTATCCCGACAACGCCGCGCAGGACCGTTTGGACGGCAGCCTCCGCGAGTAGTTCACCCCGGCGTTGTCAAGGGCCCAGTCCGCGCCCTGTGGACAACGATGCGCTCTCCACAGATGGGAGCGGGCTCGGTTGCACTGTCGGTGGTTCGTCGCACACTCAGGGAAGGACGTCGACGCGCTCTGCGGCGCGCGTCCGGGGTGTCGGGTTCATCGGGAGTCCGGCCCCCGTCAAAGGGGTGAGGACGATGCAGGCATCGACGAAGGTGCTCCGTCTGATCGCTGTTATGCCGGCTGGTGTAGCCGGCAGCTTCATCGCGGTCATCGGGTTGGGCTTCCTTCCAGGAGCCGGCCTGGTGTTGGCGTTTCTGGGCACTGTGGCGACCTTTCTTGTCCTGGCGCTCGGGGCGTTGGAGGGACCGGCAGCGCGGTTGTTCGGGTTCTCCCGCGGGCCGCGACCCGGCGAGAAGGCGGTGCTGGAGCCGGCTCTGCGGCTGGTGGAGAAGCTCGATCTCGCCCCTGAGCGGGTGCTGGTGCGGTTGGTTGACAGCGACGATCTGCTGGTGGTGCCGATCGGGCGCGTCACCGTGATCGTGGAGCCGTGGCTGCTGGAGGGTCTGTTCGAGCGTCGGTTGACGGTCGCCGATGCCGCAACCGCGATCGGGCACGCGGTTGCCAGCCAGCGGGTCGGTCCGTCAAGGTTCGACCTGGCGACGCGACTCTGGGCGTTCCCATGGGCACTGGTTCATGTCATCGTCCGACAGATCGCACGGGCTTTCTCGTGGGTGCCGGCGGCTGGTCTCGCGTGGCATCTGCGGATCGTGGTTGGCGTCGTCGCGGTCTTCCAAGGTTTCCAGCCTGGCGGGAGCCCGACGTTGGGGGTCGCGACCGGTGCGCTGGTCGCCGTTAGCTACATCGCGCCCGCAGCCGACCGGTGCTGGCGCGCAGTCGTTGAGCGCGAGGCCGACCGGGTCGTGTCCAGCCGGGGTCTCGCTGATCCGCTGATCCAGTTCGTCCAGTGGCGCTTGAGTGCTCGCTCAATGGAGCGGGTGCACCGCATCCGCACGGCAGCGGCAGGCGCGACGACGTCGAGTGCGTCTGGCGCAGAGCTCATCGATGAGCCTGCACGCGGCCCGGTGCTGGCGCACGCCGTCGCTATCAGATGAACGGAGCCGTTGACTTGGCCGGCGGGAGCACCGGCATGTTGGAGGTGATGACCCAGGTCCAGACGTCTGTTCCGGTGTCGGCGGCGATTTGGGTGGCGGCGTCGCGGTCGTGGTCGTTGGTGAGGAGGAACGCGGCGGTGGGAGATTCGGTGTCGGTGAAGACGAGGGAAGCCATGGGCCTGTCGGGGGCGAGGTTGTAGCGCAGTGACTTGGTGAACCTGCGGCGCGCCTCGAGCGCGGTGTCTAGAAGCAGCTTGTCGGCTAATGACTCGTACGGGAGCCAGTTGCGGTCGGTCATGACCAGGGAGATCTCTTCGGCGGTGGTCAGGCCGGCGCGGCCGACGGAGAAGGTGGCGATGACCATCAGGTGGCCCTGGTCGTTGGCCTGCCAGAGTTCGAGTTCGTCTCCGAATCGTTTGTTGAGACGGGTCAGGAGCGTGTCATCGACCATGAGTGGTGCGTCGGGCAGGTGTTTGATGACGAGCTTGTGCCCGAACCGGGCAGCCGCGATCTCTTTCAGCTCGCCGATGAGCATCATGAACTGCTGCGAGCTCCCGTGCTGCTGGAGCGGCGCCCAGGCGGTGAGGCGGCGGACGGCGATCTCGGTCTTCTTCTCAACGCTGAACGGTTCGGGGATGTAGAGCCGTGCGGCGAGCGGCTTGCCCTTGGTGAACTTTCCGCGGGCGGCCTGGCGCAGGTACCAGGACACGATGCGCCAGTTGCGTTTGCCGTCCATGCCGGGGCTCCAGGTGGCGAGGTCGGCTTCTTGCCACAGGTAGTGCAGGACCGCACGGAGGGTGAGCCGGTTGGGGTCGGCGGCCACCGAATCGGCCGCGTCCCCGCCACCGGCGCTGGCCGGTGTTGGGCGTTCGGTCTTCGACATGCGGAACCCGAGCTTGATGGCGGTCAGGCCGCTGTCGGATTCCTCGGTGATCGCCGATCCGAGGACCTGCCCGAGCCCGGAGAGTGCCTGGGGTGGCGGGTAGGAGGCGCAGCGGACCGTGTGTGCGAGACCGGTGTCGGGCATGCGTTTGATGACGTACTTGTCAGGGCCGATCTTGGCGACGTACATGGCGACGCCGTTGGGGCGGCACAGGCACAGGGGCCTGACGCGGTCGGTGTGTGCGGCCGAGAGGAGCTGCTGGGTCTCCGGGTTGTTGGTGTGGCTGATCCGGTGGCCGTAGAGCTCGAAGGTCTGCCGGTCCCCGGCAGGGTCGCGCTCGCGGTTCGTGGTGGGGTCTGCCCTGTCTGCTGCAGGGCCTCGTGTGGTGGTCATGGCTGGGAGAAGCAGCGGCCACGGCGTCGGATCGGACGCCACGTCGCGGCTCTGACGGCGTTCTCCACATCTATTCGGGCTGGGCGTCCGATCCGGACAGCGGGTGGGTGCCTTTGTCTGGTGAGGGCGGTGGCGTGCCGCGGAATCGTGCTGTGGCCGGCGTCCTCGTCAGATGGGTTGGAGGTACCGGGCGTGGTGCGACGGCGTGTGAGTGTTGACGACTCGGACCAGTTGGCGCTGTGGGATCTTGGTGAGGAGCCAGGTGACTCGGTCGGCGGGGTCCACGGCCCCCGGGACCTTGTTTCCGGTTCTCGGCAGGTCGTGACGGAGGAGAAGGACGATGAACACTTATGGGGCGCGGTTGCGGGAGCATTACGCGAGGCATCGGGCGACCGAGGTGGCAGCGATCGCAGACCCAGAGGGGTTTTTCGACCAGCTCGGGGAGCAGATCTCGTTGGAGGTCCAGGCGCTGGCCGACCAGATCGCGGGCCCGTCGAGCCCGTCGGAGGGGTACGTGGAGCGGCTGGGCCGGTTGACGGAGGCGAAGATGACCGCGGAGTCGGCAATCCTCCGGGAGTACATGAAGCCGGGTCTGGCCCAGGGCTGAACGCCACCCCTGGCACGGCTAATAGGCCGGCCGAGGGGGCTAGCGCGGGCTTGAGTGAGCCGGAGGCGCTCGACGTCCTGGTTCCCGCCGGTGAGCAGGTGCGGTTCCGCCCGTCCTCGCAGATGGAGTTGGCGCCGTCAACGTCGCGGGAGCGGCTGCGGGCCAATGTCGCGGTCTTGGAGTTGCTGGCCGACCTTGAGGCGGAGAACAGGCTCCCCTCGGGGGCCGAGCAGGGTGTGTTGGCGCGCTGGTCGGGTTGGGGGTCGCTGCCGGAGGTCTTCGACGACACCGTCCGTCACTCCGATGACGCGCAGCGTGCCCGTGACCTGTTGGAGGGACGGGTGCGTGCGGCCGCGGCGCGCACGACGTTGAACGCGCACTACACCGACGCCGCGCTGGTGCAGGCGGTGTGGACGGCGCTGGGCGAGGCCGGGTTCGACCGCAATGCGGGCGGCCGGGTGCTGGAGCCGGGGTGTGGTTCGGGCACGTTCATCGGGTTCGCGCCCGAGCATGTGCGCGACGTGATCGGGGTCGAGCTGGATCCGACCACGGCGCGGGTGGCGGCGCTGTTGTATCCGGGCGCGGAGGTGCGTGAGGAGTCGTTCGCCGAGACGCGGCTGCCGGCGGCGAGCCGGGACCTGGTGATCGGGAACGTACCGTTCGGCGACGTGGTTCCGCATGACTCTCGGTACAACCGGGACCGGATGAGCCTGCACAACTACTTCATCTACAAGAGCTTGCATCTGGTCCGGCCCGGCGGGGTGGTCGCGGTGCTGACCTCGCGGTGGACGATGGATGCCACCAACCCGGCCGCTCGCGAGGCGTTCGCGTCGATGGCGGACCTGGTGACGGCGGTGCGGCTTCCGGGCCAGACTCACCAGCAGGCGGCGGGCACCGACGCGATCACCGACCTGCTGGTGTTTCGTCGTCGTGGTGAGGGCGAGGAGCCTTTCGACCTGGTGCCGAACTGGCGTGGAGTTGAGTCCTTGCCGTCGTTTCGCGCTGGGCCTGGCCTGGAGGATGCCGAGGTCACCTTGAACTCGGTGTTCGTGCAGCAGCCCGCTCGGGTGCTGGGGCGGCTGACATCGCGAATGGGCCGGTTCGGGCCCGAGGTTGCGGTGAGCCCGCCACTGAGCGCCGAGGGGCAGACGTTGGCGGAGCGGGTAGCCGGGGACCTGCACCGGGAGCTGACCAGGTCGCTGTCGAGCTACGCCAAGGTCCGGCCGCTGTTCACGCCGGCCGCGCCACGGCCTGCGACTCCGACCCCGCGCCGGCGCTCGACTGGACAGGGCTCCCCGGTCTCCGGGGCGTCCCTACGTCGAGCGGGTGGGGAGCAGCCGCTGGTGCTGCCGGACCGGGTGGTGCGGGCCGAGGGGCACATCAGCGCCAACGCCGAGGGCGGCTGGCAGCAGGTCTGCGATGGGGTGTCCGAGTCGTTGGCGGTGCCGAAGTCGCAGGCGATGGAGTTGCGGATGCTGCTGGGGCTGCGCGACACCGTGGTGACGCTGCTGGAGGCAGAGTCGACCACGCCTCTGCCCGACGAGGCGCCCGGGGCTGGGACGCCGTCGCATGTGGCCGAGCGTGAGGAGCAGATGGGTACGCTGCGTGCGCGGTTGAACCGCCAGTACGACGCCTACATGACTCGGTACGGGCCGATCAATCGGGTCACGGCCCGAAACACCGGCCGGATAGATGCCAAGACCGGTGAGCCGGTGGTCGCGCAGGTTCGTCCCCGCCAGGGTGGGTTCGCCGACGATCCGCATTCCGCGGCGGTGTTCGCGCTCGAGCACTACGATTCGGCGACCGGGACGGCACGCAAGGCCGACATCTTCATCGAACGGGTGGTCGCGCCGCGGGTGGTCCGCACCCATGCGGAATCCCCTGCCGATGCCGTGTCGCTGTGCCTGGACACGTACGGCGAGCTGCGGACTAACGAGATCGCCCGGCTGCTCGAGGTCGACGAGGCCCAGGCGGCGGCCGAGCTGGAGGCGATCGCCTTCGTGGACGCCGACACGGTCGAGCACACCGAGGCGGGGTGGCGCGCGGACTGGGTGTCGCGCGCGGAGTTCTTGTCCGGGAACGTGCGTGCCCGCCTGAACCGGGTCGAGACGGTCCTCGATCGGGTGGCCGAGGACTCCACCGCGGTCCGGGAGGAGTCGGCGCAGACGATGCTGCGGCGACTTCAGGCAGCGCAAGCGGCACTGGTCGATGTACTGCCCGAGGACCTGGGGCCGACCGAGATCGTCGCCCAGCTCGGGGTGCCGTGGGTGAGTGCGGAGACGGTGGAGCAGTTTCTGCGCGAGACGCTCGATGACCGAACCGTGGAGGTGGAGCATCCGGGCGGGCCGGTGTGGTCGGTGCGCGGCAACCGGCACTCGGTGGCCGCCCGGAACACGTGGGGCACCGACCGGGTCAGCGCGATCGACATCGTCCAGGCGTGCCTGGAGCAGCGGCAGATCCGGGTCACCGACGAGATGTCTGACGGGCGGCGGATCCCGAACGAGACCGCCACGTTCGCAGCCCAGGAGAAGGCCGAGGAACTCCAGGAGCGGTTCGCGACCTGGTTGTGGGAGGACCCGGAGCGCTGCCAGGCGCTGATGCGCCGCTACAACGACGCCCTGAACGCGATCGTGCTGCGCTCCTACGACGTTGACGAGGACAAGCACTACCCCGGCATGGCCCGCAGTCTGCGGTTGCGTCCGCACCAGCATGCCGCGGTGGCGCGGATGGTGGCCCAGCCGTCAGTGCTGTTAGCCCACGAGGTCGGCGCCGGGAAGACGTTCTCGGCGATCACCGGGTGCATGGAGTTACGGCGCCTGGATCTGGTCCGCAAGCCGGCGGTGGTGGTGCCCAACCACATGCTCGAGCAGTTCTCCCGCGAGTGGTTGCAGGCTTACCCCCAGGCCCGGGTCCTGACTTGTGGCACCGAGGACCTAGTCAAGGACAAGCGGCGTCTGTTCGTGGCGCGGGCCGCGACGGGTGAGTGGGATGCGGTGATCATGTCCCGCTCCGCGTTCGAGAAGATCCCGGTCTCCAAGGACACCGAGGAGCGCTACCTGGATGACCAGCTGATCCAGTTGCGGATATGGCTGGCAGCGTCCAAGGACGGCCGCGGCCTGTCGGTGAAGCGACTCGAGGGCACGCTGGCGCGGGCCGAGGAGCGGTTGAAGAAGCTGCGCGACGTCGCCCGGGATCCGGCGATCACCTTCGAGGCGACCGGGATCGACTACCTATGCGTGGATGAGGCGCACGGGTACAAGAACCTGCGGCTGGCCTCGAACATCCCCGGTGTCGCGGTGGAGGGGTCGAACCGGGCCACCGACCTGGACCTGAAGATGTCCTACCTGCGCGGCCGCCACGGCCGGCGAGTGGCAACGTTCATGACCGCCACCCCTATCGCCAACAGTGTCGCGGAGGCGTACACGATGCTGCGCTACCTGGCGCCCGATGACCTGGAGGCGGCCGGGATCAGCGACTTCGACACCTGGGCGGCCACCTTCGGCTCGGTGATCACCGATCTGGAGCTCTCCCCGTCGGGGACGGGGTTCCGGATGAAGGCAAGGTTCGCGAAGTTCAGCAACGTCCCCGAACTGCTGCGGCTGTGGCACCAGGTCGCCGATGTGAAGACCGCCGAAGACCTGCACCTACCCATCCCCAACCTCGATGGCGGGGCACCGGAGACGGTGGTGGTGCCGCCGAGCCAGGAACTGGTCGACTTCATGGCGCTGCTCGCCAAGCGCGCCGACCTGGTCTCCTGCCGCGCAGTCGACCCGAGTGAGGACAACATGCTCAAGATCAGCGGCCACGGCCGCGCCGCCGCGCTGGATCTGCGGCTGGTCGACCACCAGATCGACGGCCTGGGCGCGTTCCTCGACCGGGAGCCCTCCAAGGTCGACGCCGTCGCCGAACGGGTCGCCGCCATCTACCACGACCACGCAGACCTGGAGTTCGGTGCCGACCCCGAGCCCGGTGCCCTGCAGCTGGTGTTCTGCGATCTGGGCACCCCGACCGGGACGGGCTGGAACGCCTACGAGGAGCTCAAGGCCCAGCTCGTCTCGCGCGGTGTCCCGGCGGGGAAGGTGCGGTTCATGCACGAGGCCCGCAACGACCGCGCGAAAGCACGGCTGTTCGAGCAGGCCCGCACCGGGCATGTGGCAGTGCTGATCGGGTCGACAGAGAAGATGGGCGTGGGCACGAACGTGCAGCGCCGCGCGGTGGCGTTGCATCACGTGGACTGTCCATGGCGGCCCGCGGACCTGGCCCAGCGCGACGGCCGCATCCTGCGCCAAGGCAACCTCAACTCGACGGTGCGGGTGTACCGGTATGTCACCGAATCCTCGTTCGACACCTATCTGTGGCAAACGGTGGAGCGGAAGGCGAAGTTCATCAACCAGTTGATGCGCGGCCGGCTCGATGTGCGCGAGATCGAGGACATCGGCGACTCTGCCCTCTCCTACGCCGAGGTCAAAGCGCTGGCCTCAGGAGACTCGCGGATCATGGAACTGGCTAAGGCCGAGACCAACGCCACCAAGCTCGAGCGCCTGGAGCGGGCGTGGTCGGCCGCGCAGCGCAGCCTGGCGGCGACCATCCGCGAGGCCGGCCCGCGATTGGAGCGACTCGCGCTCGACCGGAAGCAACTGCTGGCGGCGATGCCGGTGCGCTGCGCCACCGACGCCGATGCGTTCTCGATGAGGATCAACGGCGTCACCGTGACCAAGCGGCCCGACGCGGCGCCGATGCTTCAGTGGGCGCTGCGCGGCATCGAGCCCTACCAGCGCGACCCCCAGCCGCTGGGTGAGGTCGGGGGCCTGCACCTGCAAGTTGCCGCGGACTCATGGCTGGGCCAACCCCGCTACGTGGTGTCGCTGGTCGAGGTGCCGAGGGTGCACCTGCTGGTGGAGACCAGCGACGTGCGTGAGCCCAGCCTCGGGCTGGTCCAGAGGGTGGAGAACCTGCCCCGTCGCCTGGAGCGGGTGCTCGAGGACGTCGAGATGGACACCACCAAGATCACCCGCGAGGCGGAGAAGGCCCAAGCAGGGCTGGTCGATGCGTTCCCTCGCGCCGACGAGCTCGCCACGGTGCGGGCGACGCGAGACCGGCTCGCCGCCGAGCTGGCCGCCGACAGCACCGAGAAGACACCCGACGCACCCGTCGCGCAGAACGTGGATAGTGCCGGGGCCGACGGATCCCCGCCCGACCCGTCCCGCGCATCCGGAACCGTCTCGGTATCCCTGGCGACAGGCCCGCCGGGTCGTCCGGCGATTGCGCCGCCCTCACCTGGCCCGCGGCCGCAGCCCTACCCTGTCTCACCGTCCGCCAGCAGCCTGAGTTGGTCCAGGTGAGTCGCGGGGGGGAGGGCCGGCTGCTGTCCACAGGCGTCATCGGCGAGAGTTGTCCAAATGTTCTGGCGCGGGAGGCGCGTGTCCGGCCTGTTGCCTGCTCCACTGGTGGGCGAGGTCGAACCCGCCGCCGACACCGTTCTGAGAGAGGACCGCACGTGATGGCTGTGACCGCTACCGACCGCACCGGTGAGACCCACGATGCGACGCCGGATTTCGTCTACGTGGTCTCGCTGCTGGCCGGACTTGAGGCCGCGACCGGACGTGAAGGTCACGCCGGGGTCTTGCCGTTCCTGGGCATGGCCCGCGCTGAGCTCACCGACTTCGGGCAGCGGCTCCCCGCCTGCTACGTGGACGTCCCCGTCATCGACCTGCGTGCAGGGCTGGCCGACCTCGACCGGCGTCTTGGCACGTTGCTGGCCAACTCCGAGGTCCTCCAGCACAGTCTGCGCATCGACGCGGCACGTCGGCTGCTGCGGCGAGGCACCGCAACCGTGGCACGGGGGCCTCATCCGGCCAGCAACTGATGACCGGCTCCGTTTCGACAGTTGTGCTTTCCAACTGAGGCTTCGATGGGAGGACTCGCAACCAGATCTGGGGCACGAGCGATCTGCTCGAGGAGCCCGCGGCGTGCGCATCGGCTGCGGGCGCCCAGCGTCGGCGGAGTGTGTCCGATCTGGCGGTGTGGTGGTTGCTTGTCTCGGATATGAGCAATCCGCTGCCCGCCGATGCGACCTGGTCCGACTACGTTAACGAGCACGGCGGCCCGGAGGCGTCGGGTTTGTGGATCACCCTGTGCTGGCACGGCGACCCCCCCGGATCTACGACCCGAGGTCGTCGGGCCGTACGCGTCTTTCCCCCAGGCGGTCAGTGCCATGCAGGATTCGTTGCTGATCGAGGGATTACGACCGACACCCACCACGAAGAGTGGCTAGACGACGTATACGTGGCCACTGACGCCGTCACGATCAGCCGGGCCTGTGCCGACTTCGGCCCCCGGGTGACGCTGATCGACCCTGGTGAGCCAGCTCACTTCGGCAACCCTGATCCAGGCCCGCCGACGACAACCGGGTTGCACAGCAACCTGTCTACCCCATGCGCAGCGAGTGGACGAACTGGCTTGACGAGCAGAGGGCCTGGAAGGAGACCGCAGTCCTCTTCGATCAGTCGCACCACATGACCGACGTCTACTTCAAGGGACCCGACGCCCTGCGGCTCCTCTCAGACCTTGGCGTCAACTCGTTCCAGCACTTCGGTCGGAACAAGGCAAAACAGTTCGTCGCGGTCAACTATGACGGCTACCTGATCGGCGACGCGATCCTGTTCGCGTTCGAGGACGACGAGTTCAGCCTCGTCGGACGCCCGACCATCCCCAACTGGGTCGCATTCCATGCCGAGACCGGTAACTACAACGTCGCAGTGACCCGCGACGAGCGCAGCGTCGAGAACGCGGGCCGACGTCTCACCTTTCGCTACCAGCTCAACGGACCGGCCACCCAGAAGATCATCGACAAGGCGGTCGGGCGCAAGCTGGAACACATCAAGTTCTTCAACATGGGCGAGTTCGAGATCGCGGGCACGCCGATCCGTGCGCTCAACCACACCATGACCGGCGCACCTGGGCTGGAGATGACAGGCCTCGAGCTGATCGGACCCTCGGAGAAAGCCGAGGAGGTGCTGGCCATCTTGTTTGAGGCTGGCAAAGACTTCGGCCTCAAACTCGGGGGGCAGCGGGCATACCTGTCGACGGCTATCGAGTCGGGATGGATCCCCTCGCCCGTCCCGGCCATCTACACCGGCGATCAGATGAAGCCCTATCGCGAGTGGCTGGCCGCCGCGGGTTTCGAGGCCAACGCCACTATCGGGGGGAGCTTTGTCTCCGACGACATCGAGGACTACTACGCGACCCCCTGGGACTTCGGCTACGGCCGCACGATCAGGTTCGACCACGACTTCCTCGGTCGTGAGGCGCTCGAGAAGCTCGCGGACCGGCCGCACCGCCGCAAGGTTTGGCTGCGCTGGAGCAACGACGATACCGCCGCTGTCATCGCCAGCAGCTTGTTCGGCGACTCGAACGGCCAGCACGCCAAGTACATGGACCTGCCGGTTACCAACTACGCAGTGGGACCACGTGACAAGGTACTGATCGGTGACAAGCTGGTCGGCCTCTCCTGCTACGCCGGCTACACCGTCAACGTCAACGGTTTCTGTTCGCTTGGCATGGTCGACGAGGCCAGCGCAGTCGACGGCACCGAGGTCGAGATCGTTATCGGAGAACCGAACGGTGGATCAGCAAAGCCGACCGTCGAACGACACGTCCAGTCGACCATCCGCGCCACCGTCAACACCAAGCCGCTGGTCTGAGCCGGAAGACCGGGCCCCAGCGAGG
This sequence comes from Nocardioides sp. PD653-B2, assembly GCF_002117935.1. Classification (GTDB taxonomy): domain Bacteria; phylum Actinomycetota; class Actinomycetes; order Propionibacteriales; family Nocardioidaceae; genus Nocardioides. The sequence continues at coordinate 93,176 of NZ_BDJE01000004.1, forward strand.
AGAACCCTATGCCCACTGCCGCTGCAACATCCGACGGCCTCGCCGCGGAGTTCATCCTTACCCTCACCTGTGCCGAACGGCCAGGGATCGTCTACGAGGTCGCTGCCTTCCTCTTTCAGCAACACTGCACAATCCTGGAGAGCCAGCAGTTCCTCGACCGTGAGGCCGATCGGTTCTACATGCGTGTCCAGTTCCGCTCGACCAGCGGTCCGTTGGCCAGTTCGGCGCTTAGCGAGGCGTTCGCTCCGGTTGCCGAGAAGACCTCCGCAGTCTCGTGGCGGATCGTCGACGCCGCAACCAAGCCGCGTGTCCTCATCATGGTCAGCAAGTTCGGCCACTGTCTCAACGACCTGCTGTTCCGGACGAGCGACGGCCGACTCGATATCGACGTCGTCGCGGTTGTGTCAAACCACACCGACATAGCGGCTATGGCCGCCAACTACGGCGTGCCCTTCCATCATGTGCCGGTCACATCGGAGACCAAGCCAGCCGCAGAGCACCGGCTGCTCGAGTTGGTTGATGATCTCAGTGTCGATCTCGTCGTCCTCGCCCGCTACATGCAGATCTTGTCGGACGAGCTCTGCAAGGAGCTCGACGGTCGGGCCATCAACATCCATCACTCGATGCTGCCTAGCTTCAAGGGCGCCCGCCCCTACCACCAAGCTCACGCGCGGGGTGTCAAGTTGATCGGCGCCACCGCCCACTACGTGACCGCGGACCTCGACGAAGGCCCGATCATCGAGCAAGAGGTGGCCCGGGTGGATCACTCAATGTCCGCTGCCGAGGTCACCAAGCTCGGGAGAGACAACGAGTGCGTGGCGCTGGCCCGTGCTGTGGCTTGGCACACCGAGAACCGCGTGCTTCTCGATGGTCACCGTACTGTTGTCTTTCCCTGACCCGCGCCCAGCGATCGGCGAGGGCGAAGAACATCCCGACCGGAAGTTGGCTCGGCCCGCCCCTTCTTGCCAACCTCGATCCGGGCGTATGACGGATCAAGCCCACGATTCAGCGCATCGGAGTTCTGGAGCACAAGTTGCGCAACCCGCGTCGTGTGCGGCCGGCCATTGGCGTCACGGGCTCTCACGGCAATGGCGCCAGCGTCTACCTCCAGCGCGGTCGCTGCATCCTGGAGAGCGTTGGGCCGACGCCACGCCGGCGCGCCTATCGACGACGTCGCTGAACGCAGACGCCGATGAACGTGGAGGAGCTGGAAGAGCGGCACAAGCCTGCCCGCGCCAACACCAAACCCATCCCTGCGAGGTCGACCCCGCCACGGCACTCGGGGCTTCGAACCGGCCGCGGGTGCCCCAGCCCACTCCGGGTGAGACCGAAGGTGCTATTCGGGTCGCAGGCTGGGGCCGTAACCGATGACCCCCCGTCGTCACCGAAGTCATGTCCGGTCACAACCAGACGATCCCGCAGTCCCGCCTTGTCGGATCATGGGGATCGTCAACGTAACTCCGGACTCCTTCTCAGACGGCGGACGCTACCTCGCTCACGCAGCGGCCATCGCCCACGGAACCGAGATGTGGCAGCAGGGAGCCGCCGCCATCGACGTCGGCGGCGAGTCGACTAGACCCGGAGCCCTGCGCGTCCCGGAGCACATCGAGCTCGAGCGGGTCCTTCCCGTGGTTCGCGGCCTTGCTGGCGCTGGAGTCACCGTCAGCATCGACACGATGCGGGCGCGGGTCGCCGCCAAAGCGGTCGACGCCGGGGCCTCCATGATCAACGACGTCAGTGGCGGGTTGGCCGACCCCGCAATGGCCACCACGGTCGGACAGCTCGGGACGCCGTACGTCGCGATGCACTGGCGAGGGCATAGCGCCAACATGCAGCATCGCGCCGTCTACGCCGCCGCACGTCACGACGTGATCACCGAGCTCCGCGAACGGATCGAAGCGCTCCTGGCCGCAGGTGTGCGAGGCGACCAGCTCATCGTGGACCCGGGCATCGGCTTCGCGAAGACATCGGGCCAGAGCTGGGAGATCCTCGCGGCCGTCCATGAGCTGGGCACGCTGGGGTACCCGATCCTCATTGGCGCTTCCCGCAAGTCCCTGTTCAAGGAGCTCGACCTCGACCAGCCGCAGCCGAATAGGCAGCGCGACCTGGACGCAGCCACGGCGGCGCTCACCGCAATCCTCGCCCCGCTTGTCGCGTGGGTCAGGGTCCACGACGTACGCGCCAACGTCGTCGCGGCTCAAGTGGCATGCCGACTTGAACAGGACCGACCGGATGTCTAGGTGCGAGGAGACAGAGGTCGCCTTGGCGTGGCCGCTGCGGACCGAGTTGGATGTATCGGAGGTTCTGCGCGCATTCCGGTCTCGCGACAGGCTCGTCGCCCTGCTGGGCTCATGGGCCGACGGTGGTGCGATCATCGCCTTCGATCCCGTCAAGCGGTCTGAGAACATCGCCGCCCTCGCCGCCCCATCACGGAATGGAACGGGCTCCGATAGCCACCAACTCGCCGGGCCGGACGCCCGGCGCCCCAAGGTCGGGGCGGCATGGATAGGGGTGCTGAGCTATCAGCTCGGTGCGCTGTTCGAGCGGCTTCCCGACCCGCCACCCAGGTCTCATCCCAGGCCACCCGTGGACCTGGCCTACTACGACCGCCTGATCCGGTTCGATGCCGGCACCGGCGACTGGTGGTTCGAGGCAAGATGCAGACAAGCAGACTTGGACGCCATTGGCCGCGCCTACGAGCGAACGCAAGAGGTCCTCGCCATGCCTGCCGCCCGACCGTTGCCGTTCCAGACGGGAACGTTTCGGGCTTTCCCTCCGTGGGAGGATCACGCGCACGCCGTCGCCACGGCCCTGGAGCACATCGCCGCCGGCGACATCTTCCAGGTCAACACGTGTCTGCGGCTCGACGCCGACTTCGCCGGCGACCCGCTTGACGCCTTCATCGCCGGCGTCGACGCACTTGCGCCGGCGTACGCGGCGTTCGTCCGCGGTGACCGGGGCACGGTGGCCAGCCTGTCGCCCGAGCTGTTCCTACGACGATCCGGACGCCACGTCTCGGCCGCCCCCATCAAGGGCACCGCGGCGCTGAGCACCAACCCCGAGGAACTGCTCGCCTCGGCGAAGAACCGTGCGGAGAACCTCATGATCGTCGACCTGATGCGCAACGATCTCGCGCGGATCAGCGTACCGGGCAGCGTCTCGGTCCCCGCCGCCTTGACGGTCCAGCAGCACACAGGGGTCTGGCACTTGGTCTCGGAGATCGAGGCGACGCTGGATCCCCACGTCACTGACTCGGATCTGGTCCGGGCCACGTTTCCCCCGGGCTCGGTCACTGGCGCGCCCAAGGTCAAAGCGATGGAGATCATCAACGACATCGAGATCACCGGTCGCGAGGCCTATACCGGAGCCATCGGCTGGTCCGGGGCGGCCGGCCTAGAACTCAACGTCGCCATCCGCACGTTCGAGTTCGCGCCAGGAAGCGTGTGGCTGGGGGTGGGTGGCGGGATCGTCTCTGCGTCCGATCCACAGGGCGAAGTCAATGAGTGCATGGTGAAGGCCGCCCCACTCGTCGCGGCGATCGGTGGCGGTCTCGACACGGATGCACCAGCGGATGCGCCATCTGCTCGCCCGCGCCGTGCCACGGAGCCGTCATCGGTCGACGATCTCGGCTCGGAGCAGAGTCGCCTTGCCACTCACTACCGGTCCAGTCGCGACGCTCGGAACACGTCGGTGCTTCTGATCGACAACTACGATTCGTTCGCCTACAACCTCGTCCACTACTGCCAGGTCGCCGGGGCGGTCGTGACGGTGGTGCGGAACGACAGCATGGCAGTCGATGACCTGCTGGCCGCGATCCATGAGGGGCGGTTCGACCGGGTCGTCATCTCACCTGGTCCCGGCCGTCCGGAGTCGGCAGGGGTAAGTGTCGAATTGGTTCGGCGACTCCCAGACAGGGTGCCACTGCTCGGGGTCTGCCTGGGACATCAAGCCATCGCCGTCGCGTACGGTGCAAGGGTGGCTCGGGCACCATCGCCGGTGCACGGACGGCAGGTCGAGATCCACCACGACCAGACCGGCATCTTCCGCGGGCTCCCGACACCACTGATCGGCGGCCGGTACCACTCGCTCACCGTCGACGACGCATCACTGCGCGGCTGCCCGCTCAACGTCAGCGCCCGCAGCCCGTCAGGTTTGGTAATGGGCATCCGGCACCAAACCCGACCGGTCGAGGGGCTTCAGTTCCATCCGGAGTCGATACTCACCAGTCACGGGCAGGACTTGGTCAACGGATTCCTCGACATTCCACGCACTGAGCCGATCGGCGTCGGCCGGACCACGGCAGTCGGATAGGGCCAAGGACGCAGAGACGCGACGTCATTGCTGAGGCGGTTAGGTTCGTCTCCAGTTAGCTGCGTGATGCAGCTCAGCGAACGAGATGTGCCATCAGGCGACCCGTCGCTACACACATGAAGGGTTGCCGCGCTCTCTGCGTTCACTGTCACTACCGAGACTCGCGCAGGAAACGAGTAAGGCGACCGGCGACATTACGGAGCGATTCACTGCAATCCAGAACGGACACGGAATCCGCGGTCGCGGCAATCCGTGAAATCGCGACCATCATCACCTCGATCAGCGACTCGCAATCCATGATCGCGGCGGCTGTTGAGGAGCAGACCGCGATCACGTTGGAAATGGGACGAAACATCGACGATGCGGCGCACGGGGCGTCGACGATCGCCGAGAATGTCGCGCATGCTTCACAGGCCACAGACGAGGCGACGAGCAGTGCGCGAACGGGTCCATGGCGACATCCGAACTCTCGGAACTTGCTGGCCAACTTCAGAGGGCGGTCCAGGCCTTCCGATATTGAGCGGCGGTGGGCTGCGCGATGCCGTGCAGGCGAGATGAAGAATGCAATGCCGGATCGCGCGACCCTTTGGACTGCGTCCGCAGCGCCATCCCCGTGCCGGTCGGGATTGACGACGACCGTGATCCCCCCAGCGCCCACACGCGGCAGACACGACGACGCCCGGCTACGGGGACCTTCGCCGGCAGCGCCACCAACCAACGCACCCAGCCAGCCGATTCCGCGCTTTCGCCGCGTCAACCGGCACCCTTGCGCGACCGCCAGAACTGGGGATCTTCGCACTCAACAAGGGACGCGCGACGAAATCCGCAGCGCACGACGGCCCGTTACCGTTCCCGTTAAGAGACCGCGCCGCGGCCCCGAACAGCAGCGTATAATTCGACGCCACACCTCGCCCTGGGGAGGAAAACCGCCGGATATGTCTGTAGGCCCCCGCCCGCAAACGAACTTCTCTCCGTTGCTGCATATTGTCTCCCAAACAGTTGCCTTTCCCCATGGATATACGCTGCTCATCTTTGGGACGACTATGATCACGGGCCACAAGCACGGCTTGCCCGACGGAGTATCGATCGTCGCAATGCTTCTGGGGGCCTGCTCGGCCTATACGGCCGTGGGATTCGTCGGAATGCGGGTCAGTGGCGGCCTCGATCACCTCCATGCCCCCCTGATCAGCTCGCCGTTCGTTGTCGCAACGGCGAACTTCCTCACCCTCCTTTCAGCGACCGGCATATGCGGTTTCTCTGCCTGGCTGCTGCAGGGAGATCATTGGGCATGGCTCGCCACAGGACTTCTTGGAACAGGCACGTATTTGTTGGGGATCTCCCTGCAGGCCTACGTGATTAGCCTCTGGCTGGGCCGCCGTTGAATCCTGCGGCAGGGGCCGGTTCAAGGCCCAGGGTCGAACATTCATCAACGGGCGCCGAAGGTTCGTGGCGTTTGATTAGCCGTCCGTGACGCCGCTACACGTCGCGATGAGTCGATCGGGCGAACGATGGACGCCTGCATCCGCCCAGACCTGGCGACCGCCACCCGACGCCTCCGCATGCTCTGCCTCTTTCGCGTCGCGAGAGTTGCCTGCATCAATGCCTCACGAGCCAATTCCGGCACGTGAACGGCGGAGGTCCAGTCCGATGCTCCGCGACCAGCCGTGGCTTGCACTGCTCACCGATGCGGCGCCGGCTCCGGCACCTTCCACCGTGATGCCATCGGCCACCTGCCACGGATCACTCTCGACCTCAACGGTGTCGATCGCTGCGGGGGAGTCGCCGCAGGGTGGCTGTACAGAGTTACTCGAGACAGCGTCACTCGAGCGCCGGGTGGGCACCGCCGACCTGCCCGCGCAGGCGAGGCTGGCGACCAACAGGGGTGACGTGGAGCGTGTCCACGCCACCCCGATGACCGCCACGTTGGACAGGTCGATGCGACTCTAGTCGCTCGGGCTGGGTCCAGTTGCGTCGTGACCTGACGGAAGTTCGAGCGCATTGAAGATGGGCCCTAGTACTGGGCCGACGAGGTTCGGCGCGGGCCGCCGTCCCCTCCTTTCCAGACCCTTCCTCCGCGACGCTTCTCATCAAGCCATGCAGGCCCTCTCCACGCGACAACGGCCTGATCTCTGCGCGTCCCGTGTCCCGGTTCCGGCCAGTGTGAACCGGGTCTCAGCGCGTTGAGTCCGATGGATCGGCCGATATCATTAGGTAAGCCTAACCTAAGAGGAAAGCCGTGAGAGACCACCGTGTTGCTATCGTCGGCGCCGGTCCCGCCGGTATCTACGCCGCCGACACTCTGACGAACGAGCACGACTCAGCGCGGGTGGATCTGATCGAACGGCTCCCCGCTCCGTTCGGCCTGGTCCGGTACGGGGTGGCGCCCGACCACCCGCGGATCAAAGACATCGTGAAGGCCCTGGATCGCGTCCTCGGCAAGGACCGCATCCGGTTCCTTGGCAATGTGCAGTACGGAGTCGACCTCAAGCTCGACGACCTACGTCGTCACTACGACGCCGTCGTCTTCGCCACTGGCGCCATGGCCGACCGGCAACTCGCGATCCCAGGCATCCGACTACCCGGCAGCCACGGCGCCGCCGAATTCGTCAGCTGGTACACCGGCCACCCCGATGTCCCTCGCGACTGGCCACTCGATGCTCGTGAGGTCGCCGTTATCGGTGCGGGCAATGTCGCACTAGACGTGGCGCGCATGCTGGTCAAGCCGGTCGAGGAGCAACTCGGCACCGAGATACCTGCCAATGTCTATGCTGGGCTGCGTGCCAACCTGGCCACCGACGTCCACATTTTCGCTCGCCGTGGTCCCGCCCAGGTCAGGTTCGCACCCATGGAGCTGCGTGAGCTCTCCCACTCTCCGTCGGTCGACGTCATCGTCCATCCGGAGGGATTCGAGGTCGACGCAGCCGGCCAGAGCGCTATCAGCTCGAACAAGGGCACGCGGCTCGTGGTCGACACGCTCTTGAGATACCTCGAGAGCGAGCCGACCGGCGCACCGCATCGGGTCCACATCCATCTCTGCCAATCCCCGGTCCGCGTCCTGGGCAACCATCGGGTAGAAGGACTGCGCACTCAGCGGACCGAACTCCGCGGCGACGGCACCGTCCGCGGCACTGGCCAGTACCTCGACACTCCCGTGCAGGCGGTTTACCGCGCCGTGGGCTACCTCTCCTCCCACCTCCCCGACTTGCCCTTCGACCATCACGCCGGGGTACTGCTCAACGACCGCGGTCGAGTCCTCGACATCGACGGTTCGTTGCTACCCGGCCTCTACGTCACCGGTTGGATCAAGCGCGGACCCGCCGGCCTGATCGGCCACACGAAGTCCGATGCTGCTGAGACCACCGCGAGCCTCCTCGACGACCTCGACGCTCTTCGGCCGCGCGACGTTCTCGACCCCGACGCCATCCTCGACCACCTCGCCGCCGGCGGTGTTACCGTCATCAACGCCGACAACTGGTCCCGCATCGATGCTCACGAGATCGCACTCGGCCGCGAGCGCGGGCGGGAACGAACCAAGCTCGTACCTCGCGAAGACATGATCCGTGCGGCCCTCCTCTGAACGGAGCCACGCGGGATCCACACGCTCATGCACCACTGGGACCGAAACCGGTCTCATTCCGATACCCACGGAGCGGTCGACGCCCGCACCCGGACGTCGGATCGACGAACTCCTTCAAGCCACCGACGATCTTCGGGGGCGTCAGGTGGGTGGGTGGTATGGCCCCATTCGTCCGCCCGAATGAGTAGCCGGACCATCTGCCGTGGCGCAGCTGTATGGGCACGTCGGCTCACGACAACTCACTTCGACTCTCACGACTACATGCTGATCGCACGGCGGTGGCTACCGCGGAATGGACGTCGGCGTTGAACACGCTCGGAATGATGTACTGCGCGTTGAGTTCCTCGGCGCCGACCGTCGCTGCGATTGCCCGCGCTGCGGCGAGCAGGATGGTGTCGTCGATTCGATGCGCCGCAGCGTCCAGGAGGCCGCGGAACACGCCGGGGAAGGCGAGCACGTTGTTGATCTGGTTCGGATAGTCGGATCGACCGGTAGCAACGACGGCAGCGTGCTGGGATGCCTCGGCCGGGTCAACTTCCGGGTCGGGATTCGCTAGCGCGAACACGATCGCGCCGTCGGCCATGGTGGCGATGTCTGCACCGCTCACGATGTTGGGCGCGGACACACCAACGAAGACGTCGGCGCCCTTCAGCGCTTCCCTCAGTGTTCCACTGCGGCCACTTCGGTTCGTGACGGTCGAAATCCAGTGCTTGGCTGGCTGGAGGCCGGGTCTGTCTCGATGAATGACCCCATGGCCGTCGGCGACAACGACGTCCGTCGCGCCCGCGGCGAGCATGAGACGCAGGATCGCTGAACCAGCTGCGCCTGCTCCGCTCATGACGATCCGAACCTCTGCGATCGATTTGTCCACGACACGCAAAGCGTTGACGAGTGCGGCATACACGACGATTGCTGTGCCGTGCTGGTCATCGTGGAAGACGGGTATGTCGAGCTGCTCGCGCAACCGAGCTTCGATCTCGAAGCAGCGTGGCGCCGAGATGTCTTCGAGATTGATGCCCGCGAAGCCTGGCGAGATTGCCTTCACAATCGCAACGATCTCGTCCGGGTCCTGAGTGTCCAGACACAGCGGCCACGCGTCGATGTCGCCGAAGCGTTTGAAGAGGGCCGACTTCCCCTCCATGACCGGTAGTGCCGCAGCAGGTCCAATATTTCCCAGTCCCAGGACCGCTGAGCCGTCGGTGACGACCGCGACCGTGTTGCGCTTGATCGTGAGCCGGCGAACGTCTTCTGGCTGCTCGGCGATAGCGAGGCATACTCGGGCGACACCGGGGGTGTAGATCATCGACAGCTCGTCACGATTGCGAATGGGCTGCTTGGTCGTCATCTCGATCGTTCCTCCCAGGTGCATCAGGAACGTGCGGTCCGAAACCTTCTTCACATCGACGTCGACAACGGAACGGAGAGCATCGACGAGGTCTCGCGAATGGCCTGTGTCCCGGGCGGAACAGGTGACGTCGATCTGAAGGTGATGATCGCCGGACGCAGTCACGTCGAGGGCGGTGACCAAGCCGCCAGCTTGCTCGACTGCGGCGGTCAAAAGACTTGTCGCCGACCCGCTCGCGGGTACCTCCAACCGGACCGTGATCGAGTACGAAACACTCGGGTGCGTTGCCATCGCTGTTTCTCCGTATCTAGAGACCGACTACGTCGACGGTCGCGACGACGGTCCGACCGAGGCGCCGACAAGGGTGACGACAAGGGTGCCGAGTCTTGGTGCGGTCCCTGTCGGCTGAGCTGGGGTTGGGCCGACACGATGGATATGTCGGCTGATGCTCTCCGAGATTCTGAGTCCGAGCGCGGCGTCCAGCGTCGTGCTCACCCAAAGGAACGAGGCAGGCCAAGCCGATCTCGACCGAGCGGTGGGTGCGGCCGCGTGCACGGTGCCCGGGCCGGAAGGGGCTACACGACAAGTCGGAGCGGTCTCTCAAGGAGGCCAAGGAACTCCCGCATCCATTCGGCAGCCGTTGCTCCGTCGACGGGGCGGTGATCCACAGACAGGGTGACCTTGAGAGTGCGCGCGATTGCTAGCTCGCCGTCGATGACGACAGGTCTATGTTTGGCGGCACCTACGGCGAGGATCGCGGCCTGGGGAGGGTTGATGATGGCTGCGAACTCCTCGGTCTCGAACATGCCGAGGTTCGATACTGAGATGGAGCCACCGTCGAGTTCATCTGGGCGCAGTGCACCATCTCGGGCGCGTCTTGCGAAGTCACGGGTAGCCTCTGCGAGGGCGGTTAGGCTCAACGTTTCGGCGTTGCGGACGACCGGAGTGACCAGGCCTCTTTCCGTAGCGACGGCGATGGCAATGTCGACGTGCTCGTATTGGCGGATCGCTTCGCTGCCCCAGGTCACATTCATCAGGGGAACAGCCTGGTGTGCCTTCGCGACGGCCTTCACGATCAGGTCGTTCACCGAGACTCGCGTACCTGATTCGGTGTTGAGTCGGGCCCGCAGCTCGAGCAGCGGATCGACGTTCGCCGTTCCACGCAGGTAGAAGTGCGGCGCCGTCTGTTTGCTCTCGGTGAGTCGTGTCGCGATCGCTTTGCGAAGCTTGCTGTTCGGGATATCTGTCCACCCTGTCGGCACAGCAGTGCGTACGACGGCAGCTTCCCCCGACGGTCCTGGCTGTCCGTCCGCGGCAACGACCTGCGCGGACTCCGCACTCGACGTCGCCACGCTAGACAATGCGGCCTCGACGTCGCGCCGACGGATGCGCCCGTTCGGCCCGGTCCCGGTCAGCTGGGTCAGCTCCAGTCCCGCGTCGCGAGCCATCTTCCGCGCCAGCGGGCTTGCGAAGATCCGGGCGCCCACCGTGTCCGAGGCTTCTCGCGTCGCGGATGGGACGGGGCTGAGGCCCGGAGCGCTGTCCGGGGCGAGGTCGTCATCGGTGCGTTCGACAGGGCTCTTCGTGTCGGCCTTCGTGTCGGCCTTCGTGTCGAGCGCCGTGTCCACGTCTGGCGCGTGGACAGCCCCAGCGGATTGCAGCGACGCGCCCTGCGGTTCGGGTGAGTCGCTGAGCCGAGATTCGTCAACGGTCTCACCCTTGCTCCCGATCACGATGATCGGTCGACCCACAGTGACGTCGTCGCCTTCCTCGGCGGTGAGCCGCAAGACGGTTCCTGACACTTCTGCTTCAACGTCGACCGTGGCCTTCGCCGTCTCGACGGTGGCGACGGGATCACCAGCCTGGACCTCAGCGCCTTCCTGGACGAGCCAGGCAACGAGGGTGGCCTCGGGGGTGTTCGCTGCCAGCTCGGGCATCCGCATGATCGTGGCCATCAGTCGACCATCTTCCTCAGGGCCGCGACCACCTCGTCGCTGCGGGCGATCGCGGCGCGCTCAAGGACCTTGGAGATGCTGGGCGACGCGATCCCGCCAGTCACGCGCTGCACCGGTTGGTCGAGCCAGTCGAAGAAGCGGCGCTGGATCTCGTCGGCGAGCCAGCCGCCGTAGGACGTGCCGAGTGCACCCTGTTCGGCGATGAGGACGTTGTTGGTCTTCCGGATACTCGCCTCGAGAGTCTCCCAGTCGATGCTGGCCCGGTCCAGCCACCGCAGGTCGATGACGTCGGCGTCGATCTGAGTCTCTGTCACCGCATCGAGCACGTGAGGTGTCATTGCCAGGTAGGTGATGATCGTGACGTCCTTGCCCTCGCGCCGCACAGCCGCCTTGCCAACGGGGAGGCAGTAGTCGAAGTCGTCGATCGGCGCTTCGCCCTCCGAGCTGTACAGGTCGACGTGCTCAAGGACGAGCACCGGATCGTTGCAGCGCAGGGCGGAGTTCATAAGCCCTACGTAGTCGAACGGTGTCGAAGGGGCCACGATCCGCCAACCGGCGGACGTCGCGAACACCCCGGCCGGGTCCATGGAGTGTTGGGAGCCGTACCCGGTGCCCATGGCAACCTTGCTTCGCAGCACCAGGGGCACGTCGTCATCGCCTCCGAACATGTGCCGGGCCTTCGCGATCTGGTTGAAGAGTTGATCTGCGGCGACCCACATGAAGTCCGCATACATGAACTCGACCACCGGCTTCAAACGCCCATCGAGCGCGATGCCGCCGGCGAGGCCTGAGAACGCGTTCTCACTGATGGGCGTGCCCAGCACTCGGTCGGGGAATAGTTCCTTGAGTCCCTTGGTCGCACCGTTCGTGCCGCCGCCCAGACGGTGGATGTCCTCTCCCATGATCACGATGGAGTCGTCCTCGCTCATTCGGCGTTCCATGACTCCGGCGACGACATCGATGAACTTCGCTTCCTGCGTCTCCCCCGTGAAGTCAGCGCGGTCCAAGAGCTTTGCGTCGCCGAACTCGCTCAGATCTCCCCGGACCCCTACGTCAACCCAGCCCGGATCTGGCCACTCGTCGGGACGGATGCGCAGAACGCCCGGCTTGGCGTCGGGATCTTGTTCCAAGAGAACGGAGCCGACTTCCTCGAGGAGCGCCTTCGCTCGAGACGTGGTCTCCTCGAGCTCTTCCGGCGAGAACAGGCCGCGCTCGACCAGCCACCTGGCCGTGCGCTGGATCGGATCGCGCGCCCGCCACTCGGCCTCTTCATCCTTTGTCCGATAGCGAAACGCGCTGCCGGGAAAGGGTCCGTTCTGATGGAAGTATCGATAGACGTCGACCTCGACGAAGGTTGGTCCACCTCCCGAGCGCATCAGGTCAGCTGCCTCGGACATGGCCAGGTAGACCGCGAGCGGATCCATGCCGTCTACCTTCCAACTGGGGATGCCGAAGCCGGGGCCGCGGGCCGAGAGGCGGGGTTCGGCTGTGACTTCGGAGACGTTGGTCGACACGGCATACAGGTTGTTCTCGACAAAGAAGCACAGTGGGAGGTCCCACGCCGCAGCCAGGTTCAGGGTCTCCAGGGTCGAGCCGATGTTCGTGGCCCCGTCCCCGAAGTAGGTCACCGCCACATCGCCGGTGTTCGCGAATCGGTGAGCAAAGGCAGATCCGGCGGCGAGGGGGACGCCACCGCCGACGATCGCGTTGGTGCCGATCGCCCCCGCCTCCTTCCACTGCAGGTGCATCGAGCCACCACGTCCGTGCGAGAAACCACGATCGAGCCCACAGATCTCCGCGAGCGTCTTGAGCGCCAGAGATTTCACTTCGCCGGAGAAGTCGACGGTCGGATCAAGCCCCTCAGGTGCTACGTAGCCGAGGGTCTTGGCTAGGAACTGATGGTGGCCTCGGTGCGAGCCGTTGACCGTGTCCGTCGTACGCAGCGCTAGACCCGATCCGACCGCTCCGCCCTCTTGGCCGATGCTGGAGTGCGCAGGTCCATGGATCAGGGACTTGCTGGCAAGGTCGAGCACGAACTCCTCGAAGACCCTGATCAGCACCAGTTGGGTGTACATGGTCCCGAGCAGCGCGGGATCGGCACGCTGCCAGTCGCGTTCGCTGGCGCTGATCTCGACCCAAGGGGCGGACTGCTTGAGCTTCCTGTGGGTCGGCATGGCGGGAACCTCGTCTTCTAGTCGCATCGCAGCCAACCGGCTCTGCTGCCGCATTTCGCCGTCTGACTGTTCGAGAGTGCTGTGGGATGTGTAGCGCTGCTGTTGGCAACCACGCTTGAAGCGTAGGGCTGTGTTCAGTCATACTACACGTCCCGGCACCGGTCGAAAGGCTCACATCCGATATGCAGGAGCAGTTGCAGGTCACGGACCAGGGCGTCGCCGCCCCCCACCCAGGTTTGGTGATCGGCGCGGAACGGCCACTCACGCAGGACAAGCTCGCGGTACGCGATCCCGCGAGCAACGAGGTGTTCGCGGAGATAGCGGTCGCTGGGCAGGCACAGTGCGCAGCCGCGATCGACGCCGCCGCCGCGAGCGCGACCGGATGGGCCCAGACCTCGCCGCGTGATCGCTCCGAAGTCCTGCGCCGCACCTACGAGCTGATGATCGCCTACCGTGAGCCACTGGCTCGCCTCATCACGCGCGAGAACGGCAAGGCGCTCGCCGACTCGATGGCCGAAGTCACCTACGCAGCTGAGTTCTTCCGGTGGTTCGCCGAAGAAGCGGTACGCATCTCTGGCGACTTTCGGCAGGCGCCAGCCGCAGATAAGCGCATCGTGGTCACCCATCAGCCTGTGGGGGTCTCGCTGCTCATCACGCCCTGGAACTTTCCTGCCGCCATGGCCACACGAAAGTGGGCGCCAGCGCTGGCTGCGGGATGTACGACCATCCTGAAACCGGCGTCCGAGACACCCTTGACAGCGCTGGCCATCGCCGAGCTCCTCTTGTCGGCCGGAGTGCCCGCGGGAGTCGTGAATGTCGTCCCCGCTGCCCCGACCGCGGCACGTGTCCGCGAGATGCTCCACGACGTCCGGGTCAGAAACGTCTCGTTCACCGGCTCAACCGAGGTCGGCAGGATCCTGCTCAAGGAAGCTGCCGACCAGGTCCTGCGGACCTCGATGGAACTCGGCGGCAACGCGCCGTTCGTTGTTCTCTCCGATGCCCACATCCCCGACGCGGTCGAAGGAGCGATGATCGCGAAGCTGCGCAACGGCGGCGCGGCCTGCACCGCCGCCAACCGGTTCTACGTACACAGCTCCATCGCCGAGGAGTTCAGCAACCAGCTCGCTGTCCGCATGGGCGACCAGTCCATGGGACCCGGCCTGAGTCCCGCAGCGCACCAGATCGGGGCGTTGGTCTCGATCAACGAGCGCGACAAGGTCGCGGAGATCGTCGACAACGCGATCGACGAGGGCGCGAAAGCCCTCGTCGGTGGCACCGTCCCAGACATGGCTGGCGCCTTCTACCCCCCGACCATCTTGACGGACGTCACGGCAGACGCGTCGATCCTGCAAACCGAGATCTTTGGCCCGGTCGCACCCATCGTCCAGTTCGACGAGGACGATGACGCGATCAAGCTGGCAAACGACACGCCCTTCGGCCTGATCGGCTACGTCTACGGCGGCGATCTTCAACGGGCCTTCGCCGTGGCAGACAGCCTGGACTCCGGCATGGTCGCAATCAACCGAGGGGCGCTCTCGGACCCCGCCGCCCCATTCGGAGGCATGAAGCAGAGCGGCCTTGGCCGGGAAGGGGGCTTCGCCGGCGTGCACGAGTTCCTCGAGAGCAAGTACATCGCAGCCCCGCTATGACCGTGGCTGTGCAATGAAGACGCAGAAAAGAGCCCACGTGACTTCGGATGCAGACGTAATCGTTCTCGGTGGCGGCAGTGGCGGCTACGCGACCGCCCTGCGGTCCGCTCAGCTGGGACGCTCCGTCATCCTCATCGAACAAGACAAGGTAGGCGGGACCTGCCTCCACCGAGGCTGCATTCCCACGAAGGCAATGCTGCACGCGGCCGAAGTGGCGGACCTGGCCCGACACAGCGAGAGCTACGGCATCGATGCAGACCTTCGTGGCATCAACGTGCCAGCGATGCGCGCCTACATGGACGGCGTCATCGAGAAGAACTGGAAGGGCCTCGAAGGGCTCATCGAGAGCCGCAACATCCGGATCGTCCGCGACCGGGGCACTCTGACTGGTCCGTCGTCGGTTTCGGCCGGGGGGATGTCCTATGCCGGAGAGCACGTCGTCCTCGCTACCGGTTCGCGTCCCAGCACGCTGCCCGGCGTTGAGCCCGACGGACTCCGTATCCTCACCAGCGAGGATGCGCTCACGCTAGCCAGCATTCCTGACACGGCGATCGTTCTCGGCGGTGGCGTGATCGGATGCGAGTTCGCCTCCGCGTGGACCTCATTGGGCTCCAAGGTCACGATCGTGGAGGCGCTCAGCCACCTGATCCCCCTCGAGGACGAGCACAGCTCAAGACTCCTCGAACGCGCGTTCCGCCGTCGCGGAATCGACTTGCGCTTGAAGTCACGGATGGCAGAAGTCCACACGACGGAATCTGCGGTACAACTGCGCTTGGAAGACGGCTCGGTCCTCGAAGGCGACGTGGTCCTGATAGCGATCGGACGCGAGGCAGTGATCGACGGAGCCGACTTCGCACAGCACGGAATCGCCCTGGACCGTCGCCGCGTCAAGGCCGACCAGTTCTGCCGAACCTCGGTCGCCAACATGTACGCCGTCGGCGACCTGCTCCCGACACTCCAGCTCGCGCACGTTGGCTTCGCCGAGGGAATCCTCGCGGCAGAGCACTCGGCGGGGCTGGACCCGTCGCCGATCGACTACACGGCCGTACCCCGCGTCACCTACAGCTCCCCGGAGGTCGCTTCGGTCGGACTCACCGAGGCACAGGCGCGCGACAGGCATGGCGAGACGATCACCACTGCGGTCTACGACCTGTCCGGCAACGGCAGGAGCGCGATCCTGGGCACAGCCGGCGCTGTCAAGCTGGTCGCCACCGAGGACGGCACCGTCATTGGCATCCACATGGTCGGCGACCGGGTCAGCGAGCTCGTCGCCGAGGCTCAACTCATCGTCACTTGGGAGGCCGTCGCAGATGATGTGGCCGAACTCATCCATCCCCACCCGACACAGTCCGAGGCGATCGGCGAGGCCCACATGCTCCTTGCCGGGCGTCCCCTCCACGTCCACTGACTGCAGGATCCCGTCAAGTGGCTGAGCGCGTCGTAGGCGTCGTCGGCGGCGGGATCGTGGGCCTCGCGGTGGGCCGCGAGTTGACGCAGCGTTATCCGGGCCTCCGGGTGGTGGTCTTCGAGAAGGAGAACCGCCTCGGCGCTCACCAGACCGGACACAACTCCGGTGTCGTCCACGCGGGCATCTACTACAAGCCGGGCAGCCTCAAAGCGGATCTCTGCTCACGTGGCCGCGGACTCCTCAAGGACTACGTCGCCGAGCACGACATCGCCTACAACGAGTGCGGCAAGCTCGTAGTTGCCGTCGACGACTCCGAACGCCACCGTTTCGACGCGCTGACGAAGACCGCCACGCAAAACGCCGTACCGGGCCTGGTCCAGGTCGACGCCGCCGGCCTGAGAGAGATCGAACCGAACGCAGCGGGCATCGCGGCGCTCCATTCACCACACACCGCGATCACCGACTACGCCGCGATATGCAGGACCCTCGGCTGCGAGATCGAAGAGGCCGGCGGCGTCGTGCAGACGTCGACGCAGGTGCGTGGCATCGCACGCAGGGGCAGGATCGCGGTCACCACCACCAACGATTCGTGGCACGTGGACCATCTCGTGCTCTGCCCCGGTCTCGAGTCCGATCGCGTGGCTCGTCTCGCCGGAGACGGCGACGAACCTCGTATCGTCCCGTTCCGAGGGGAATACATGGCAGTACGTCCGAACAAGCGCGAACTCGTGCGCGGAATGATCTATCCCGTCCCCGATCCGCGCTATCCCTTCCTCGGCGTCCACTTCACCCGCCGCGTCAACGGCGACCTCGAAGTCGGCCCGAACGCAGTGCTGGCTCTCTCGCGCTCACTCAGCGGACAGCATTACCCTCGCAGCGCCTTCGACGCCGCCGACGTGCGCAGCACGCTCACCTGGCCAGGCTTCTGGCGCATGGCTGGTCAGCACTGGCGCACGGGCGTCGTCGAGGTGCGCGGATCCTTGTCGACGAAGGCGTACATGCGGAGGGCGCAACGCTACGTCCCCGCCATCGGCGCGACCGACGTGGTCCGCAGCGGCGCCGGCCTACGGGCACAGGCAGTCGATCGAAACGGCACTCTGGTCGACGACTTCAGAATCAGTCAGAGCGACAACATCACCGCGGTTCGCAACGCCCCCTCCCCTGCGGCAACCTCCAGCCTGGCGATCGCCGAGTACGTCGTGAAACGCATCGACATCCGCTAGCGTCCTGCGTCAAGAGGTCGCGTGCAGTGGATACGCTGAGGTGTGCCGGACTCGAGGTTTGCGCCACTGGTTCTGGAAGAGGCTGAGTCCGATCAGCTGAGGGCGTGGGCGCGTCGCCCGAAGACCGCTCAGGCGCTGGCGTTGCGGGCCCGGATCGTGCTGCGGTGTGCGGCCGGGAACGGTGAGGACTCCAACACCGTGGTCGCCGAGGAGCTCGACGTCGCGCGGGGGACGGTGGCCAAGTGGCGATGTCGGTTCCTGATTGATCGGCTCGACGGGCTGCTCGACGAGCCACGGCCGGGCCGGCCCCGTACGGTGACCGACGCCCAGGTCGACAAGGTCATCACCAGGACCGACGCCAAGGACGCGATCCATCTCACGCGGCTGCTGCGCGGACGAGCTCACCGCGGTGGCGATCCCTGCCGTGGAGCAAGAGGCTGCCCGGGACCTGGTCCAGGCCCCGCGAGGACTGCCGCGGGGACCTGATGCGGGCGCCGGCACCGGTTGTCCAAGCTGCTGCTGCGACACGGGACCGTCTACTACGGCGGGCATGCCTGGACCGGCAAGCACGATGGCTGGCTGCGTGGTGAGGCCCTCGACCAGCTGACCCGGCGGAGCAGCGTGGCGGGATTGCCCCCCACCTGCTCGATCAACTGGGCAAGATTCGCGGGCTGCATGGACGAGCAACTCCTTCGGCAGACGAATCCTGGCCGCTGGGAGCCAGTGTCGGCGGCGCTCGAAAACTGAACAGCTTCGGCGCCGGAACTGTCCAGCCTTGGAGCGCCGTCGACAAGCCAGTCGCCACAACAGATGGTCAGCGCGCTCAGGCAATAGAGAGGCGGCTGCGGCCGCTCAGCGACGCTACGGCCCGCGTTACACACTCCGAAAGCCATAACCCGAAGGCTCGACGGCCACACTGCGAAGTCGTTGGAGAAGCGCAACTTTCGCCGTGCGGTGACGATGATCAGCCCACGGGGAGGCCGTTGGCACCGTGAAGTCTCAGGGCGGTGTCGACTCGCGTGGCGGTCTCACTCCTTGGACGGGACTTGGGCCCGGTCGCGAGCGACGAAGGCGAAGACCAACAGGACCGCGTAGCTGACGAGCAGCAGGTACCCGCCGATCCGGATGTTCTTGAGTTGATCGCCCAGCCAACTCCACGACATGTCGCCTTTGATAGCGAGGGTCGTGACAATGAGACCAGCCGCAGCCAAGACGGCCAGAAGACCGGCCACCGCGCGCCCCGACCGTCCGAAGGTCAGGCTCCAAGCGATCGCGACGACAATGGTCGCCACCACCAAGAGCCAGGCCAGCCACGAGAAGTAGGCCTCCTGGAGGCCGGGCGATCCAGGCATGCTGGAGAAGTCATGCAGGTCTGCGAAGTCAAGGTTCATCGTCGGAAGGTTGGCCTCGGGCACAGCGGGCTGGTGCAACCAGACGACGGGGGTCGTGAGGCTGACGAGCAGGGCCACGGCCGTGGCTAGGGTGACCAACGCTCGAGTCCACGAGACTCGGCCGTCGGCGAGAAGTCTTGCGGCGTAGGTTGACGTGGTGCTCACTGATTGCCTCCTGGACGGGTGGTTCGCTGGTGTTGTCCCCGGTGACGAACCGGGCCAACGGTGATGGTGATACTACACAAATCAAGGATGGGTCCTAGTGCCGGCGGACTTGAAGTAGTTGGACGGTTGGCCTTCGCGATGATCCGCTCGGCGGTCTTGGTCCACACGAACGGGTGGGCTCGATCGTGCCAGCCGTCGATGAAGGCGCGGATCTTGGCGCCGAGGACGCAGACGAGACCGTCAACGACGACTGGGCTGAATCGCGCGCCAGGATGGGTCGCGAGAGACGCTGGCCGCCGGCCTACCCGCGCCGACTTCCAGCATTGAGGTGAGCGATGGCGTCCTCTATGTCGGGTCGCCCGAGACGGTCGCAAAGAAGATCGTCACGACGGTGAGAAGTCTGCGGGTTGACCCATTCAACCTGAAGTACGACTACGGCGGACTCGAGCACCCGCCACACCCTCCAGTCCATCGAGCTCTACGGCTCGCAGGTCGTCCCGCTGGCAAAGGACATGCTTGCCTGACGGCTGTCGCCGACGTTGGGGAGTGGGGGCGCGGGGGGCTTTGCGCAGGGCTGCCTCAGATAGGGGTGGACGTTGGTCACCGTGCCACGGCCGCTTATGTGAGTGCGCGTGGGTGCAGGATGGCGCGCGGCTGGGGTATCGGGCGTGTTCGACATCGGTATTGGACGGCACCTCGACCGATACAACACTGTGATGTGGACCACTAGCCGAGCGGAGTGCAATGAGGACTCGGGCCAGGAACCAACTGGCAACAGACCAAGCTTGAAGGGATGTTGTGACGTGAACGCAACACTGCCGACCCTCGAGGACAAGATTCAGCAGGCCGGGGGGCCGCTCCCCATGCTTCGCAGTGCGCGGTACGGGCGCTACGAGTTTCCCGTCCTGGAGCCCGAGTACTCGACCTGGGTCGAGGAGCAAGTGGCTTGGAAGAAGACGGCTCTCTTCTATGATCTGTCGTTTCACATGCTCGAGGTCTACTTCAAGGGACCCGACTTGCTGCGTCTGCTCGAGGATGTTACGGCCAACAACTTGTCGAACTTCGGGAAGAACCGCGGCAAGCAGCTCATCGCCTGCAACCACGATGGTTATCTCATCGCGGACGCGATCTTGTTCGGCCTCGAGGACGATGAGTGCGTCGTGGTGGGCACGCCGTTCGCGCCAAACTGGGTGAGCTATCAGGCGCAGAAGGGTGGATATGACGTCGAGGTCACGAGGGACGAAGGGATCGGGACCTACAACAGGAAGGGCTTTCGCTACCAGGTGCAGGGTCCGAACGCTCTGGAGATCATCCGGAAGGCCTCCGCCGGCACGCTTCCGGAGATCAAGTTCTTCCGCATTGGCGAGTTCACCATATCCGGCCATCCGGTGAGGGCGCTTAATCACGCCATGACCAAGCTGCCCGGCGTGGAGGACACAGGTCTGGAAATCTACGGGCCGGTCGAATACCGCGACGAGGTCAAGGCGGCGCTGTTCGCCGCGGGTGAGGAGTTCGGCCTGAAGGAGGGTGGCGCCCTTTCCTACTCGACCACGGGCGTTCCGGACGGGTGGCTCCCGCTGCCTCTTCCGGCCATCTATTCTAGCGACCAGATGCAGCCCTACCGGGAGTTCCTCCCGAGCCTTGCCCCCGAAGCCAATATCTCACTCGGTGGGAGCTTCGCTTCCGACAACATCGAGGATTACTACGTCACCCCGTGGGACGTCGGCTACGGCAAGGTGATCAAGCTTGATCGCGACTTCATCGGAGCTGAGGCCTTGCGGGCCGCCGCAGACCGGCCACATCGTCGGAAGGTCTGGCTGCGTTGGAATAGCGAGGACGTCACGCAGACATGGGCGCGAAGCCTGTTCTCTGACTCGCCGACCAAGCTCTTCTCTGTGCCGAACCCCATCTACTCTACCTGTCAGTACGACGCGGTCCTGGTCAACGACACCGTCGTCGGGGCTTCCACCTGGACTGCCTACAGCCGTAACGTCCGCGGGTTCACGTCAATGGGGATGATCGACGAGGACAAGGTGCGCGACGGCGCGGAGGTCACCATTCTTTGGGGTGAGGCCAACGGCGGCTCCCACCGTCCGCACGTCGAGCCCCACGTCCAGATCCCCATCCGAGCGACGATCGCAACATCGGCGCCCGAGTGGCAGTCTTGAGTGTGCCGTCCGTTCGATGCTATCGGGCGGCCGCACCGCTTTCGGGTTCGAGGCGATGATCTCCCCGGGCGCCAGCTTCGTGTCCCAACAACGTCGAGGACTACTACGTCACCCCCTACGACCTCGGCTACGGCCACGTCGTCAACTTCGATCACGACTTCATCGACCGGGATGCTCTCGAGCGGATCAAGGAGCGGCCCGACAAGAAGAAGGTCTGGCTCGTGTGGAACGACGACGACGTCGCCGCGCTCTGCAAGCAGGCCTTCACCCAGGCCCCGGACCACGCGCTGTTCCCCACCACGCCCGTCGCGACCTACTCGATCCGGTGTCGAACATGCCGAGGGAGATCCAGTGGCCGTGGTTGACGGTGTAGCCGGTCCAGTTGCTGAAGCCGATGAGCTCGTTGCCGGCCAGGACTTGGTTGTAGTGCGCGGCCGTGCGATCGACGGTACGGAGTGACCGTCGTGTGGGGCAATCCCACGGGCGCACAGTTACGAGCCAGCACCGAGGACCACAAGGAGTTCCCGGTGCGGGCGACGGTACGGACCAGCCCACTCATCTAGGAAGCCAAGGAAGTCGTCAGTGCACGGTCAGGATTCCCTACTCGGCGCCCATCCCAGACGCTCGGTGCTGCTCGTTGCCGCTGCGGCAGCCGTGGCCAGCCCGTTCGTTGCCAGTGAAGGTCAGGCGCAGGCGGCCACTGAGACGCCGAGGTACCACCGATCACACGCGAAGTCACGGACGCGGGTCGTGCTGCTCGGTACTGGCGGAGGGCCACCATGGTGGCCGCGGTCGGATCGCAGCGGTACAGGAAGTGCCTTGGTGGTCGGAGATCGGTTCTACATCATCGACGCCGGGCACGGGGTAGGGCATCAAATCAGGAAGGCTCGGCTGGGGAACTGGGAAGACTTCGCCGCAGGCCCACTGGACGCGCTTCAAGGCGTGTTCCTCACCCATCTCCACTCCGATCACACAGTCGATCTGGCCAACATCCTGATCGCAGGCATCGCATCCAACGGATTGGGGAAGGTGGCACAGCCCGTACAGGTATGGGGCCCCGGGCCGCGAGGTGAGCTCCCAACGCTGTTCGGTCCGGCACCGGCACCACCCGTGACCTCCCCGGAAAACCCGACACCTGGCACCGCAGACATGATCCAGCAGTTTGGTCAACACCTACGCCACCGACATCAACGACCGGGTCTTCGACACCCGGATGCCGATCCCTACCAACCTGTTCATCGGGTCACGACGTGCCGCTGCCGACCAGCCTGACGAGCGACCCCAACGGCAACCCGAGCCCGACGATGCAGCCGGTCACCTTCTACGCGGATGACACCGTCAGGGTTTCGGCTACCCTCGTTCAGCACGGCGCCATGTTCCCGGCCTTCGCCTACCGGTTCGACACCGACGACGGCTCGGTCGTCTTCTCTGGCGACACTTCGCCCAGCGACAACCTGATCACGATGGCCCAGGGTGCTGACGTGCTAGTTCACGAGGTCATCGCTGCAGAGTGGGCCGAGAGCCTGTTCCCGTTCCCCCGCACCCCGCAGCAGGACGCCCTGCTCGAGCACCCGACAGGTGCCCACACCACGACCCAGCAGGTCGGCCAGGTCGCCAAGAGGGCTGGAGTGGAGACCTTGGTGCTCAACCACCTGGTGCCCGGCAACTGGCCCGAGGAGCGCTTTGCCCGGGCTGGGCGAGAACTTCCCCGGTCGCCTGATCGTGGGCCGCGACCTGGACAAACGGTTCTCACAACTGAGATGAGGCAGTATGTCTAACCCGGCCACTTCCAACGACGCCAGGAGGCTGGCGTGGCTTCGGAGACAACTGGCATTCCGACGCCTCAGCGCCGTCTATATCCTCATCGGCCTCATCCTAATCTTCTCGCTGGTCGTGCCGGAGACATTTCTCGACACGGGCACGTGGCGCTCAATCCTGGACACGCAGGCGCTGACCGCGCTGGCCGCAGTAGGGCTGACGGTTCCCACGGCCGCGGGCGTCTTCAACCTTGCCGTCGGCGCGGAAATCGGTCTCACCTGCATGTTCGTTGCCTGGATGCTCGTCAACCACGGCGCGTCGATTCCAACAACCATCGTCCTCACGCTCGCACTGGGGATCGCCATCGGACTGGTGAGTTCATTCCTGGTCACCGTGGTGGGTATTGACTCATTCATTGCGACCCTGGCCCTCAGCTCGGTAGGCGCCGCACTGGCCTTCGCTATCTCGGGGGGCACCCAGATC
The DNA here is from genome assembly GCF_002117935.1 of Nocardioides sp. PD653-B2. Taxonomy (GTDB): domain Bacteria; phylum Actinomycetota; class Actinomycetes; order Propionibacteriales; family Nocardioidaceae; genus Nocardioides. Next base: position 116,783 of record NZ_BDJE01000004.1, read on the forward strand.
CTGGGCATGCCGACGGCATTGTCGGACTTCAGCACCGGACGCCTGGCCGGGCTCAGCTACCCCTTCCTGGTCATGATGGCAGTGGCATTCGTGATCTGGTACGTGCTCGAGTTCACGCCGTTGGGGCGCAGGATCTACGCGACGGGCGGCGGAGAAGAGGCCGCGCGTCTTGCCGGCGTACGCACCGGACTGATCATGACGATCACTTTGGTGACTTGCGCGGTCACCTCAGCCATTGTTGGAATTCTCCTCGCGGCTCGCCTTGGTACGGGTGACCCGACCGTCGGACCCTCCTTCCTGCTCCCCGCCTTCTCTGCGGTGTTTCTCGGCGCAACTCAGTTCAAGGCAGGGCGCTTCAATGTCTGGGGCACGGTGGTGTCTGTCTACGTGCTGGCAGTGGGCGTGAAAGGGCTCCAGCTTGCTGGTGCTCCCGTATGGATTCCCGATCTCTTCAACGGACTTGCCCTGTTGCTGGCCGTTGCCCTGTCCAAGCCCGATCGACTCATCGCTCTTACCCGGCGTCTTCTCGCTCGTCGACCCCGGCTGGGCGAGGTGCAGGTCGCGCCGGGACAGTAGCTTCCTCTTCCTCTGTCCACCCACGAGGAGTCGGCCGGCTCGGCAGCGGCCAGTTGCCGCACGGCCCAACTCGCCGGTCCTCAGTCGGTCGCGCCACATCAGGGAGCGTCGCCCTAAACCGCCAGCGCAGATACAGTGGTGCGATCCGTTCAGACTTGCTGATGCGAGTCGTGCCGTCCGCAGCTCAGATTGTGGACGGTACGACCCGCTACCTGCGGACCAGTCACGACCCGCCGGATGCCGACTCCCCGTCGGCTCCCCCGTTCGTCGCATCCGGGTTCGGTCAGCCTCGATACCGCCCGACCACCCAAACCATGAATTGAGAGCGCCTTGCCATCTCGAGAAAGCCTTGACGCGGCGATGCGCGTCTACACCGCACTGATCGACAGCACAGGATCAACCGATGACGCCGAACTTTTCGCCACACTCACTGCCGAAGCTGGACAGGACCTGGACGGAGGATTCGAAGAACTAACCGCGGGGTTGCTTCAGATCATCGCCTTGCTGACCCATCTGCTTGCCGAACGAAGCGACGTCCCGCGAGCTCAAGTTGTCCGCGCCGTCGGGGTGGCCTTGGCTTCTCACTAGCCGCTTCTCGGCTATCGCCGTTGCGCTGGAGCTCTTGGAGATCGCCTGGACTCGGAACCACAACTTGCAGGTCTGTACCGCCCCCCTCGTCACGATCCGTCAGCCAGCATGTCCTTTACGAGCGGGATCACTGCCGAGCCGTAAAGCTCGATCGATCGCAGTAGGTGCGGATGCTCGAGACCGCCGTGGTCGAACTTGAGGTTGAAGCGGTCGATCCCGAGCGCCTTCACCGTCGCGGCAATCTTCTTCGCCACCGTCTCAGGAGACCCGACGTACAGAGCGCCGCCGACGACCTCGCGTTCGAAGTCCGCCGGCGTAGGGGCCGGCCACCCACGCTCGCGACCCATGCGGGTCCGCGCCGCCGCCCAATCGTCGTAGACAGTCCGGCGGGCATCCGCATCGCTGCCAGCAACCAACCCGGGCGAGTGCACCGCCGTCGGCCTACGCGTGATCCCGAATTCATCCTGCGCGCGCTCAAAGAGATCAAGGTATGGAGCGAAGCGGTCAGCCGGGCCCCCGATCACGGCCAGGAGAAGCCCGAATCCGTAGCGGGCGGTCCGAACGACTGACTCAGGTGTTCCGCCGACTCCAACCCAGGCCGTCATGCCGCGCTCCGATCCGGGGTAGACCTCCTGGTCGACGAGCGAGGCACGAGTGCTGCCCTGCCACGTGACGGGCTTCTCCCGAAGCAAGGCTGCCAACAGCGCCAGTCGCTCCTCGAAGAGCAGTTCGTATTGGCTCAGGTCGAAACCAAAGAGCGGGAAAGACTCGGTGAAGGATCCGCGACCCGCCACGATCTCAGCTCGCCCCTTGGAGATCGCGTCCAAGCTGGAAAAGCGTTCGAACACGCGCACCGGATCATCGGAGGAGAGCACTGTGACCGCAGAGCCCAGACGGATCCGTTCAGTGAGCGACGCGATGCCAGCAAGCACCATTTCAGGGCTAGAGACAGCGAAATCCGTGCGGTGATGCTCGCCGATCCCGAAGAAGTCAACTCCAACGCTGTCTGCGAGCACACCAGCCTCGACGACTTCTCGGATGACTTGCGCATGATGCTGCGCACGGCCGTCAGCTCCACGGGTGATGCTTCCGAACGTGGTCAGCCCGAATTCGATCTCGGCCATCCCGGGTCAAACCGCCTGTCTGAGTCATCCACGAATATGTATGCGAGGGCCGCCGATGTTCGTCGCTCGTCCCACCGAACGAGTCATCCGCGTGACGTCCGACAGGACGGCCCGCGTCGACGATTGTTCGTCCCCGCCCAACAACCAAGTGCGATTAACCCAACCGCAACTACGGACGTTCTCCGGTTTCTCCTCACCTAACCGGCCACCGCATACTGTGCCCCCACACGAAGGTGGCCGGCAGGGTCGGAAGCACAGTGTGACGAGTCAGCAACACACCCGAGGCAGCGGGCGGCTCCACGACCTTCCCCGACGGGCGATCTGACTCGCAGATGCTGTTGTCCCTGACGACCAGGCGAGCCGGTGTGTGCGATGGCGAGTTGGGCAGACGTGAGCAGTGGATGCGAGTGCGCACCGCGCGGTCGAACTGGACTACACCGACATGGCGCGATGTGTGCACACCACGCTCTTGATTCTCACTCACGCAACCCGTCCTTCTCCGCAACACCACCCGGCAACAGAACGAGGCTCGGCCGCACAAGTCTGTCGAGTGGTCCGGCGAGACACGAGACAACGAACATCGGTAGCAGGTCCGACCCAGGGAGTGACATGTCCGACTCGAACTCAAGAGAGTTCAGACGCGACGCGTCCTACATCCCCGACCGGATCACGAAGGACGCCCGGCGGCCGGAGCACGGCCCGGTCGACGGGGAACTGTGGCCGGTCGCGACCGGGCGCTACCGCCTGGTCGCGGCCAAGGCGTGCCAGTGGTCGACGCGGTCGATCATCGTGCGCGAGCTGCTCGGGCTGGAGGACGTGATCTCGCTGGGTCTGTGCGGGCCCACCCACGACGAGCGCAGCTGGACCTTCGACCTCGACCCCGGCGGCGTCGACCCGGTGCTCGGCATCGAGCGCCTGCAGGAGGCCTACCTCGCGCGCTTCCCCGACTACCCGCGGGGCATCACGGTGCCGGCGATCGTCGAGGTGTCGACCGGCCGCGTCGTCACCAACGACTTCCCGTGGATCACCCACGACTTCTTCTTCGAGTGGCGGGACTTCCACCGCGCCGACGCACCCGACCTGTGGCCCGCGGACCTCCGCGACGAGATGGAGGAGGTCATGCAGCGGATCTACACCGAGGTCAACAACGGCGTCTACCGCTGCGGGTTCGCCGGCTCCCAGGAGGCGTACGACGCGGCCTACGACCGGATCTGGGTGGCGCTCGACTGGCTCGAGGAGCGGCTCGCCACCCGCCGCTACCTGATGGGCGACGCCATCACCGAGGCCGACGTGCGGCTGTGGACCACGCTCGCCCGCTTCGACGCGGTCTACCACGGGCACTTCAAGTGCAACCGGCAGAAGCTCACCGAGATGCCGAACCTCTGGGGCTACGCGCGCGACCTCTACGCGGTCCCGGCCTTCGGCGGCAACACCGACTTCGACCAGATCAAGACGCACTACTACGTCGTCCATCGCAACATTAACCCGACGCAGATCGTGCCGAAGGGGCCGGACCCCGCCGTCTGGCTCGAGCCGCACGACCGCTCTCCCGGCCACGACTGAGGCATCGACGGTGTCCTTTCGGTGAAGGTCGCAGCGAGCTCCGCAGACCAGAGACGCGAACGCTGGCTCGCGGGAGCACCATCCCGGACCAGTCCGCGGGCCCTCAGGACCTAGCTGATGGTGGTGCTGCGGTTGCCCCAGAGGGATGCGAGATTGTGGATGGAGGCGCAGCGCATGCTCCGCAACGCTATGGGAGGAAGCTTCATCGGCGCGACACCACCGAGCCGTCGGCACGGGCCAGGTTCTGCGGGTGGGCCTGGTCCGACCTACGCCGCTCACAAGTGCGATGCTGAAGGCTGTGTTCGAATTGGGAAGTGACGGCCCACGCCAGATTCTCGTGGGCGTGGACGGTTCGCCAAGCTCTCTCAACGCTGGTTCCTACGCAGCCGGACTAGCCCGTCGTCAATCTTCGCGACTCGTGGCCCTGTATGTCGCCACGCATTCCCGATTCACCTCCGCCATGGCGGCGAGCGCCGGTATTGCCCTTCCGGCGGAGGCTGATGAATACGCCGAAGAACTCGGACGACTGGTGCATGACCGCGCCGCTCAGATTGGTATCGCGATTCAGTTTGAGCGTCGGTTCGGTGATCCTTACGAACAACTGATGACGGTGGCGACCGAGTTGCGGGTAGACGCAATCGTGGTGGGCGCCTCGCGTCAGCATGGAAACCCGCTGGTCGGATCGTTGGCAGCACGCCTTGTGAAGACAGCACGGTGGCCCGTAACCGTAGTTCCTTGACTCCTGGCGTCTGTACCGCATGCCGGCACCTGTAGCCGGGCAGATGGCCCTCGGACTGCTGGCAGTTGACGTCGGCGCAGGCCGTACGAAACGGCGCGTCGAAGCGGGGAAGTCAAGCCTGCAGATCCGACTTCTGCGCCCCGCAGCAGCCGACCGGATGGCGAGTCTGCAAGCGAGGATGTGCGGGCAGCTGCCGCAGTCCGTCGCCAGGCGATGAGCCCACTAAACTGAACCAGAGTTCCTCACGTCCAGAAACTGCAGGAAGAGGTCGGTCGCGGGCGTTCTGCCCTCGCTCAAGTACGCGCACGACAGCGCGATAGTGGGCGCACCGATGAGGGGAATGAACGCAATGTCGCCAGAGCGTGTCTTGGTCGCCGACCGCGGAACCACGGCTACACCCATCCCGATGGCTACGTAGGCCAACGCCGAGACGACGTCGAACGCCTCGACGGCAACGGTGGGAGGAAACCCTGCGCTAAGACACATGTGGACGATGTGGTCAGCGAACTCGGATCGGTCCTGAGGAAAGAGGATGAGAGGTTGGTTGGCTAGCGAGTCCACATCGACCTGATCGGGCCAATTCATGGCCTGGCCGACTGGGACCGTCAAGTAGCATTCCTCGTGATCGACGATCCGCGTTTCGATCGCCGACTCCATAGGATAGTTGCGTCCGAAGGCGAGATGCAGGATCTTGTTCCGGATGTAGTCAATTTGCGTCCGTTTGAATATCTGCTCAAGTCTGATCTTAACGTCGGGATGCTGCGCAGTGAAATCCCTCAGAAGTGCCGTGACGCCGTCGAGGATGGCGGAGTCGTAGTAGGCGATATCCAGTCGGCCGAGTTCCCCGGACCTAGCCTGTTGTGCGCGTTCGACGGCTCTGTGAGAGAGGGCGATCATGCGATATGCGCGCTCCAGCAGAACCTTTCCGGGCTCGGTCAGTTGCATGCCGCCGGCAGTGCGGCGAAACAGCTCCATTTGCAGATCGGACTCCAGTCGCCTGATTCGCCTCGTTAGGGGCGGTTGCGACATATGCAGGCGTTCCGCCGCTCGTCTCAGATTGAGCTCCTCCGCGACCGCAACGAAGCACTCGAGTTGACGCGCGTCCAAGACAGTCACCCTACGACTCCTCCGGACGAGCGCCTTCTGCGCACCAAGACGCCGACCGAGACCGATAGACAGGGCGGACGAGGCACGGCGGTCAAAGTCGTCAGGCCCCCATTCAGCAGAAGTCGGCCATTCCGCTCCAGCGTGGCCGCAGTCGCCATGGTTAGACATCGCGACCCGACCGGGAGCCGCTGCGCCTCGGCACTGGCAACAGCCCACGGCGGAGTCACCCGTCGGTATTCACTACTGCTTCCGTCTCGCAGTGAGCATGAGCGTACGATGTGTAGTGATTCGCGGGCGTGGATCCGCAGCGCATCGCGGTGGCGGGCAGCAGTGCGGGTGGAAACCTGGCTGCCGTCGTGGCCCAACAGCTGCGCGACCAGTCCGGTCTGTGTCACCAGGTGCTGATCTACCCGGTCACCCGCGGTTACGTGCCGGACACCGGGACCTTCTCCACCTACGCCGAGGGATACTTCATGACTTCGCACGACATGGCGTACTTCTACGAGATCTATGCCCCGGGTGTGGATAGGACCGATCCACGGATCGCGCCCTTGGCCGCGCCGAGTCTGTCGGGTCTGGCCCCGGCGACGATCATCACTGCCGAGTTCGACCCGCTGCGCGACGACGGAGAGGATTACGCGGCGGCGCTGGCGTCTGCTGGCGTTCCGGTTGTGTTGCGCCGATTCGATGGACAGGTACACCCGTTCGTCTACCTCGGTGGCCTCATCGAGGATGCCGCCCAGGCTCGCGCCTTCATTGGTACGCGGCTGCGTGAGGCGTTTGGGCAGGAGTCTGCGGGCACGGCATGAAGCCGGTGCCCCCGACGGCAGCGTGCTGCCTTCGACCCCTTACCTGGCAACTCGGTGCGGTACGGAGCATGGAAGCGGGGCGAGTGCATCGTCGAGGACCAGCCGGGCCTCCACGGACCCACGCGGTGAGCGGTTGCGGCCACGGCGAGAATGCGCACTGAGTCATCCGGACCGAAGTCTCGCGTAGAGCTCCAGCATGTCGTTGGTGGGCGGTACGCCCAGATCCCTTGCGACTTGCGCATACTGCGCGAACCGCTGGTTGAGTTGATGGGCGTCGCCGTAGGCGTGTGCGAGCGACATCGCAAGACGCCATCCCTCGTCGCGGTACGGGTCTTGTGCGAGCACAGCCTCGATGAGTTCTTCAGCCTCCGCGAGCCGGCCGAGGTCGAAGGTCAGGCTGGCTGCCCGCAGACGGGCCGTCGCAACGCGGTCGTCGAGCTCTTCTCGGCGTCTCTCGGCCCAAGGTGAGGAGGAATCCGCGAAGTATGGGCCGCTGGCTGCCAACCCGAGCGCCGCAAGCAGTGTGCGGAGCTGGGGCTCACCGTGCAGCCGCCCAGCTTGGTCGAGGAGTGCTTCGACTTGGCCGGCGTCGGTCACGATGTCGGCTGGTGACGGAAGGAAGATGTCGCGACCCCGGCTGACGGGAGCCAGTCCGTCAGGCAGTGTGTCTCGCAGTTGGTAGAGGGCCTGCCGAAGATACGTTCGTGCTTGCTGATCCGCACGGCCGTCGAAGAGCGCATTTAGGATGCCTTCCCGGCTCGAACCAGACACCGATTGTGAGTTCAAGAATGCGAGCAATTCGAGACTCTTGACGATGCGGGGTCGTCGTCGTTCGCCGTCGACGAAGAGGTCGGCGTTGCCTAGATCCCTCAGCGTGACCCGGGCTGTTCTCGGCGCAACGATGCGTGATCCAGGGCGTCGGCTGTAGTAGCGAGCAACCTCGTGCCAGCGCGACTGGGCCGATTCCGTCTCAAGCCGTCTGGAGATAACGTCAGGGAAGTCCTCGATGGCTTGCATCATCATGTGGTCGGATCCGTGACGGTCGGAGGCACGGGCGGCGATGTTCAGGGCACGATCTGCGCCGTTGGGGTTTCCACACTGCCACTCCGCCTCGGACAGATAGGTGGCCGCAGTCGGGAGCTCGAGGTATCGGTCTCCTCGCAACATGGACTGAACTGTCGATCTCAGGGTCGTCCGGGCCTCGTCGGCGCGCCCGTCAAGCAGCAGCGCTAGTCCTCTCCAGACTCCGGCGAGCTCGCGGACGAACTGATAGGGCTGTCCTTGCTCTTCGAGCAACGAGACTGTCTGCAACGCCACGGTGGGGTTTCGGTCGAGGCGCAGGTGCATCTTTGCCTCAAGCACCTGGCTGAGGAGCGCGTAGGGCTGTGAGCCGCGCCCTGCGATCTCTTTCCGACCATCGAGCAAGAACTGCCACGCTTCATCGGGGCGATTCAGGTCGAGCATGATTTCCGCGCCCACGATGACCCGAAGCCAGACCATGCCCGGCTCCTCAACCTGGATCGCTTCGTAGAGCTCCAGAGCCTGTTGGGTTTGTCCTGTCGCTCGCAGCGCTCCGGCGCGAACCGAGGCGCCCATCGCCTGACCCCAACGTGAAGCCGGGGTTGCGGTCATCAGCTGACGCAGACATCCGCGGTAGTAGTGGACGCGCATGAGCATTCCTTCAATGGGACTGGAGCCCGCAAGGAGGATCTCGGGGAGGTGACGCGCGTCGGGTCGGCTGAGGCCGACCAATGCTTTGGCGATGTCGGTGAGCCGGCTTGGCGTCTGTGCGTCGAGAAGGCGGTCGGCGTCGTCGATGCGACCCGTCTGCCAGTAGGCCCAGGCAACCATGCCAATGAGCGTGGCGCTGTCTGCCAGGGTCGCGTCTCGCGAGTGGTTCTGTTCGAGGAGACCGAGGCCATCGGCCAGCTCGGCTGCCGCAGCATATTGCTCGCGCGCCATGGTCACCATGAACTCGGCTACGGCGAGGCTCGAACTGGGCTCGTTGACGGCGTGTAGCAGGTCGATCCAACGGTCAGCGAGATCGAAGTTCAGATCGTGGATAACTCCGCCGATCCCCTCCAGAACGCTCCGCGCGGCACTCTCCAAGGAGCGGGACGAGACAAATGCCTGGACCGCTTCCTCCCGCCTGCCCTCCTTGAGTAGATGATTCGCGAACCGTTCACGGACAACCCGGTCCTTCGGGTCGAAGCGAAGCGCGTCGAGGAGGAAGTCCCTGAATCTCGGTGCTGCCGTCATCGTCATCCCATCTGGGGACCACGTCACCGGCAGATGCCGCCGGCGCAACGACAAGAACCAGTCGGATGCTTCCTCGGGGCAGAGGGCGGACGCCGACTTGATGGTGACATCGGCCAGCAAGGATGTAGAGATGAGTAGGTCTCGCTCTGGGGCCGCAAGCTCGCTCATGATCTCGGACTCGATGTAGCGGTGGAGCAGTGAGCCGTGGCCCGGGCCAGCTGCCGCGTATGGGACTTGTAAGCCGACTTCGAGTAGCACTGCGGCCACCCAGCCCCCGGTAGCTTGCACGATCGCCGCCGCCTCGTTGGACGCTGCCCTTCCAGCGAGCTCGTGGATGACCTCTGAGGCCTCCCCGGTTGTGAACGCCAACGCCGAGGCGCCAATCTCCGCGACGTCCGTCAGTCGAAGTCGCTCGTTCAAGTCAGTGACGGCGTGTCGTCGGCTGATCAGGATCGCTCGAGCGTCGGTCGGCAGAAAGCGAACGAAAGCACCCAGGACGCTCAAAGCCCCGGGGTCGGTCACGCGATCGAGATCATCGAGGACGGCGACGATCCGATGGTCTGCGATTGCCTCGGCGAGTAGGCCGCCGACTTCTCGGGAGTCGAGTCCGTCGGCCCGGGCCCTGCTCACGGTGCCCGCGAGAGCGGGCACCGTGGTGGCGAGGGACGCTTCAAGGTACGACAACAGGCACCAAGGGTCGTTGTCGGATGGATGTGCCGTGAGCCATGCGATCTGTCGGCCGGACCCAAGGATCGCGTGTGCGGCGGCAGTCGACTTGCCTGTGCCCGCCATGGCATCGATGGCAACGATCGAATGTGACGAAAGGTGCTCCAAGATCAACGCCGTGACCCTGCGACGAGCAGTATGCGGTAGAACTGGGGGAATCCGACTCCTGCCAGCGATCATCCGGGACGTCATGGCCACGACCACTCCGCTGAACTGACTACTCACCATCCGCACCAGTCGAACGGCGAGGGTCGGCCGGACAGGATGCCTGCGCGACGGCGCTCGCAGTCAGACCTCGGAGAGGTCGCCACCATGACCCATCGATCTATCTCAGATGGAGCGGAGCACTTCGTCTGGCGGAGCGGGAAGGTCGAAGTCGAACTCCAGCACCCGGTGGAACCGAGTCAGTGCGTTCCAAAGCGAAATGGCCATGAGGAGTTCGGTCAGCTGCCGATCATCAAACGATGCTCGCGCCCTCGCCAGCAACTCCTCGTTCACGCCCTGTTCGCTGACCGACCGGGGGGTCTGCGGAAGGTCGATCGTCATGGCCTCAGCAAGCTCGAGGCCAACGCGCTCGACCTCGGTGAACCCGGAGAAGTCTCCGTCGGCGACAGCGACGAGCTCCTCGTCGGTGACGCCGCCGTTCTTGGCAGCGAAGCAACGATGGCTTGTGGTGTACCGGCAATGGTTGAGAACACTGACTCGCACGGCCGTCAGATCCTTGACTCGTTGGTCGACCGAGCCCGGCCCGCTCACCGTCCGAACGAACGGCAGATAGACACCGAACAGGCCGGGGCAGTTGAGGATTGCGCTCCAGGTGTGAAGGGTCTGCCCGAAGGCCTTTTCGCCTGCCTCAAGCGCCGGGAGGTCGCTTGGATCGATGTCGTCCCGGGACGGGAATCCTACAAGCGCCACGGTTCTTCTCCTTATAGTCGGGGGTCACGGTTGGCTGCGAACGACTTCAGCGATCGACGCCCAGTCGTGGTCGCCGTAGCCGTTGTCCAGCGCAGTCTTGAAGACGCTCGAGATTGCGTCGTAGGTGGGGAACTCGAGATCGACAGCAGCGGCTGCATCTCCCGCCAAGCCCAGGTCCTTGAGTCCGAGAACGGTGGCAAATCCCGGCGGCAGGTACTTCTTGCCGGCGATTGCAGATCCGTACCCGCTGTAGACCGGCCCGGGAAGGACCGTCTCCGAGAACAACTCCACCAACTTCTGCGCCTCGATCCCGTGGCGCTCGGCGAGCGAGATTCCCTCTGACATGGCGACGAGGGCGTGGATGATCAGGTAGTTCATCGCGATCTTCACGAGGTTCGCCTGGGCCGGCTCCTCGCCGAACCGCCACGTCCGCGCGCCCAGTACCTCCAGGAACGGACCAAGCGCATCGATTGTGTCGGATTCGCCGGCCACGAGGAGGTTGAGCTTGCCCGCCGCGGCGAACTCGGGTCGGCCCATCACCGGTGAGGCCACATACCTGACCCCGGCGGCGGCGTGGCGCTCGGCTTGACGAGCCGCGGCGCCCAGGGAGATGGTCGCCATGTTCACGTGGATGGCGCCCGCACCCGCGGCTGCCAGCGTTTCGTCGTCGAACGCGTTGTCAACGGCGGCGTCATCGGCGAGCATCGAGAAGACAGGTCCGCCAGCCTGGAAGACTTCAGCAACGGAACCTACGCGGGTCGCACCAAGATTGCTGAGCTCGACTGCCGGCTCATCGCTCCGGTTCCACACCGTGACACTGTGGCCCTGCTCGAGCAGCCTGCGCGCCATGGAGGCGCCCATCCTGCCAAGGCCTACGTAACCGACATCACTCATGGCCGCATCCTCTTCCTTCTCTTGTCGGCGAAGTCGCAGCCATCAGAAGACGTTCTTCCCCAGGCCGCCGTCGACGCGCAGGACCTGTCCACTGACGTAGCTGGCCATGTCGCTGGCGAGGAACACCGCGGCTGACGCGACCTCCTCGGGCTTTGCCCATCGGCCAAGCCCGATGCCGAGGCCAGCCACCATGCCCGCCCGGACCTCGTCGGCGGTCTTGCCCTGAGCCTTGGCCATGCCCTCGTGACGGTCCAGCCAGCCCTGGGTCAGAGTCATGCCCGGGGAGATGCCATTGACGAGGATGCCCTTCGGGGCCGCCTCGGCTGCGAAGTAGGAGGTGAGTGCGATGACGCCGGCGTTCGCGATGGCCGCGGTACCGGTTCCCGGGACGAGCGAGGTGGCGGTGACGCCAGCGATGTTGATGATCCGCCCGGTTCCACCGGTCTCGATCAGCGGGAGAGCGGCCTTGATCATGCGCGCGTAGCCGACCAGCTTTCCCTCCAGGACATCGTCGATGACGGCGGGATCGGTGTCGCTGAGGGGAGCGCTCTGAAGGCCACGATGGGCAGCGTTGACAACGATGTCGAGCCTGCCTCGCCAGTCCGTGACCTGGCGAAGGGCCTCGGCGACAGCGTTGTCGTCGGTGACGTCCGCGCTCACGGTCAGCACGCTTCCCTCGCCGACAGAAGCGAGCTGAGACTCCGCATTCTTCAGACCGGCTTCGTCGCGGGCCAGGATCGCTACGTCGGCGCCGTGACGAGCGAGAGCCTCGGCCACGGCAAAGCCGAGGCCCTTGCTGCCGCCGGAGACAAGGGCAGTGCGCCCATTCAGCTTCGTGTCGGTTGTCATACTTGATGCTCCGTCCTTGTTTGCGGTCCGTTGGCGGTCCCAGATAGCGCCGAGGTCACCAAGCCGTGCGAGATACGCGCGAGTGGCTCTCGGCAGCGCCATCAGCGGCGGGTAGCCGCTCCGCTTACCCGACTCGGTTGCCTGCCAAAGAGCAAGACGTGCTAACGGCGGTTCTAACCGGCTCCCATGTTGGTTAACGGGCATCTAACGACGCGACCGGTATCTTTCGGCAGCACCAAACCTCGGCCAAGGAGATCGGCGCGAATGCTCGGAGCCAGGTGTGATGTCCAGGGCAGCGCAAAGATGAGGCCGGCCGTCACCTTCATCACGGATGCCAACGCACGGCATGCCCGATCACGCGTTGCCATCGGCTTCTTCGACGGCGTGCATCTAGGCCACCGCGCGGTAATCGAGGGATGTAGCACCGTCTTGACCTTCGATCGGCACCCTCTTGCGGTCCTGGCTCCAGCGGCCGTGCCCGAGCTCTTGATGAGTCTGGAGGAGCGGGTGGCTGCTTTGGGCGCGATTGGGGTCGAGGAGGTCGTCCTCATCCCCTTCGATCACACCTGGGCCGGACAGGCCGCCGAAGACTTCGTGGCCGATGCCGTCCTCGGCGTTCTGAAGCCCGAGGCTGTTTCCGTCGGGCGGAACTTCCGGTTCGGGGCCCATGCCGCGGGTAACCCCGAGACCTTGCGAACCGTCGGTGGGCTGCCGACCGTCGTGGCTGATCTGACGACCGTCGACGGCGCGGTGGTGTCGTCGTCAAGGATCCGCAGTCTCATCTCACATGGAGATGTCGATGCGGCCGCGCGCCTGATGGGCCACCCCCTCGAGCACACTGCGACCCGCCTGGTCGATGGTGTATTCGAGGTGCCAAACGGACTCGCCATGCCCCCCGCGGGGACCTATCTGGGTGTCGTGGATGGCCAGACGGGGGCCATCGTCGTCGGCCCTGGTGGTCGGCAGTTCCGCACCGCGGTGCCGACGACGGCCGATCGAGTCGACGTCGGATTTCTGAGCTCGGTCGACTAGCGCGCACTACCAGTTGTCAACACCAGCGAAACGTTCGTCCGTCGGAGGTGGCCATGTCCAACATCAGCACGCTTCGCGGTCTGGAGGGGCAAACTCAGGGACCGGTATTCGGTCCTGCTGACCCGGCGGCGGCAGAGGAGATCGCTGCCTTCAACACCGCGATTGTCCAGCACCCCGCCGCCGTCATCGGCGCCGTCGGCGAGGACGACGTCTGCTCGGCGATTCGATGGGCGACCGGACAGGGCCTGCCGGTGGCGGTACAGGCGACAGGACATGGCCTGTACAAGCCTGCTGACGCCGCGGTCGTGATATCGACGCGACGCATGGATAGCGTCGAACTCCTCGCGGAGACTCAGACCATCCGGGTGGGCGCTGGCGTGCGCTGGCGGAAGGTTATCGACACCGCGCAACGGAACGGATTGGCGCCTCTCTCTGGCTCAAGCTCTTTGGTCGGCGCCGCTGGCTATGCTCTTGGCGGCGGTGTGGGCCTGCTGTCTCGAGAGTTCGGCTTCGCGGCCGACCGGATAGTGCGCTTCACAATCGTGACTGCCGACGGTGAGATCCGTGTGGTCGACGCGGACGCCGATCCAGACCTCTACTGGGCGGTCCGCGGAGGCAAGGGAAACTTCGGGGTCGTGACCGAAATGGAACTCGGCCTAGTGCCGGTGACGACTCTCTTCGGCGCGACGGTCTACTTCACGGCGGAGTCCACACCTTCAGTTCTGCGAACCTATGCGACGTGGGCGCCGTCATTGCCGACGAACTCCAGCTCCTCGGTCGCCCTCCTCAGGCTCCCGGATCTTGAGACGCTGCCCGGTCCGCTGCGAGGCAAACGCCTCGTCCACCTGCGCTACACCTTCAACGGCAAGGCCGAGCATGGGGAAGCGCTTCTGCGGCCCATGATGACGACCGGAGAGATCGTGCTCGAGCGGCGAGGAGTCATGGGGTTTGCTGACGCCGATGTGATCCACCAGGATCCGACAACACCCCTGCCGGTGTGGGAGAGAAGCGCGCAACTCACCGATTTCGGCGAGGATGCTGTCGACGCGCTGTTGGAGACTGCGGGTCCGGAGTCGGACTGCCGGCTGCTGAAGCTGGAGCTTCGACAGCTCGGTGGAGCGCTGGCCGACCAACCCGAGTTCCCGAACGCCGTCGCCGGACGAGACGCCCCCTACTCGCTGTTCATGATCGGCATCTGTCCCCCGGGAGCGCAGGAGGCGATCCAGGAATCGGGAGAGGCGGCCCTGAGAGCACTGAAGCCATGGACGGCACCCACGACGCTTGTGAACTTCCTGGGTGCGGCGACCCGGCCCGAGGACGTCAGAGCCGCATGGCTTCCTACTGATCGCGACAGGCTTCTGAGAATCAAGACTACGACCGATCCCGACAACGTGTTCCGATTCGGCCATGCGCTCGTCTAGCCGGTGCAGGGCGGTGCCCACGGTTCGGGCTGTCTCTTCGAGGATCGACTGGATGGAGGAACGATGACACTCGACAACTCGATTCGCATCGAAGTCGAGGAGGATCTCGCGTGGGTGGTACTCGATGCCCCTCCGCGGAACCTCTTGGACTTTCCGATGACCCAGCGGCTCGTAGACACGTTGAGATCGCTGGACGGCGACGAGACCGTCCGTGCGGTAGCTCTGACGGGCGCTGGCGACACCTTCTGTAGCGGAGTGAACATCCCAGAGCTCGTGAAGTCCGGGACCGTGCCCGACTTTGCACGTGCCGCCGTCGAGCTGTTTACCCACTTCGCCTCAGCCAGCAAGCCCATCCTGGCCGCCGTGAACGGCGATGCGCTTGCAGGAGGATTCGCGCTGGTCTGCAGCGCCGACATCGTCGTCGCAGCCGAAGGGGTCCGCCTCGGCACGATCGAAGCGAGCTTGGGCACATGGCCGGCACTAGCCAAGGTGCCTGGCCTTCGCCGTGTCCCACCCAAAGCGATGATCACCAATTGCCTGACTGGCGTACCGTTCACCGCGCAACGCGCGTTTGAGCTGAACATCGTGGACGAGGTGATGACGCCTGAGAATCTGCGCGCCCGGGTCGTCGAGTACGCGCGGCTGGCCACGAATGGGGGCCAGGCGGCCCTCATCGGTCGCCCGTTGTTCTACCGCGCATCGGCAATGTCGTTGCCCGAAGCGCTCGACGAGTGTGCGGACGCTTTCGTGTCGAGCTTCACCTAACCAACGTCTTGACACCAACGTCTTGACGGCGGCCCCAGGGCATCGCCTGGCGCTCGTCAACCTAACTGCGGGTCGCGTGGATCCCAGAGCCGAGAGTCGTAGTCCTTCTCGTAGGCCTTGCCGTCGGGATAGCTGACAAGTTCCATCTGCAGACCCCAGGGTGTGCGGAAGTAGATCCAGGTTTGGCCCGCGCTGGGTCCGCTCGTGCGATACGTGGGCTCGCCCATGACGTCTACGCCTGCATCGCGCAAGTACTCGAGTGCTGCCTGGAAGTCGTCGACGTAGAGCGCAAGATGATGGCCTCCAACATCGCTGTTGAGGGGCGGCTCGCGCCGCTGCTCCGGCGCCGTGTACTCGAAGAGCTCGATGTTGAGGCCGGCGCCGAGTCGAAGGAACCGGAGACGCTCCACCCTGGCGGTCGATGCGACGCCCAGGTGAGTTGTCATCCAGTCATCATCAGAGGCAATCGGACCGAGGTCATAGAACCGCTCAGCGCCAAGGACGTCCACGAAGAATCGCGTCGCCTCCTCGAGGTCAGGCACGGTGATTCCGACGTGGTCGCCACCTCGCAGGCCTGGCAACCCCTTGTGCTCAGTCATGACCCCTCCAAGGCATCCTGTTCAGTACTGCTGCTCGAAGAAACTTGACGACCCCGTAGGGCGTTCAGTAATACTACACATACCACTGTCGCCTCGAGAGGATCCACCCATGGCTATCGCTACCTACGGACCGAACGCCGTGGACTGGGAGACCCGAGTCGACATGACCCGTCTACGGGACCAACGTCTCGCCAGGCTCCGGGCGGAGCTCGAGAAGTCGGAACTCGGTGCGATCCTCGCCTTCGACTTCACCAACATTCGCTACATGACGTCCACGCACATCGGCACGTGGGCCATCGACAAGATGATCCGATTCTCTCTCCTGGTCCGGGGAGGCGAGCCGATCGTCTGGGACTTTGGCTCAGCAGCGAAGCACCACCAGCTGTACAACCCGTGGCTCGACTACTCCCACGCCGCACCCGACGCCGATCCGCATGGTCCACATCACGGTGCTGATCCGCGCAACCCAAGCGGAGCTCGAGCCGGCATCTCCACCTTGCGCGGGGCGATTCACCCCGATGCAGAGATGGGAGCCTCGGTTGCAGCCAAGATCAAGCACGAGCTCGAGCAGTACGGCCTGATGGGGGAGCCGCTGGGGGTCGACGTCATCGAACTCCCGGTGCTCTTCGCGCTCCAGCAGGCGGGTATCGAGGTAGTCGACGGGCAACAGCTCTTCTTGGAGGCCCGACGCATCAAGACCAAGGATGAGATCACGCTGCTCACCCATGCGTGCTCCATGGTTGATGCTGCCTACGACAGGCTCTACGAGTTCCTGCGCCCGGGCGTCCGAGAGAACGAGTGTGTCGGCCTGGTGGCCAAGACTCTGTACGACCTTGGATCTGAGTTCGTCGAGGGCGTCAACGCGATCTCCGGCGAACGGTGTGCACCGCACCCACACGTCTACTCGGATCGAATCGTTCGACCGGGTGACCCGGCGTTCTTCGACATCCTCCACAGTTTCAACGGCTATCGCACCTGCTACTACCGGACCTTCGCTGTCGGAAGCGCCTCAACCGGGCAGCGCGACGCCTACGTCCGGTGCCGGGAGTACATGGATCACGCGATCAGCCTCGTCCGGCCAGGTGCCACGACAGCGGACATCGTCTCGGTATGGCCCACGGCGCAGGAGTTCGGGTTCTCCGACGAGGAGGCAGCCTTCGCGCTTCAGTATGGCCACGGCGTTGGTCTGTCGATCTGGGAGAAGCCAGTGTTCTCCCGGCTGGTCTCTCTTGAGCACCCGGAGGTGCTCGAGGAGGGGATGGTGTTCGCGCTCGAGACCTACTGGCCCAGTAGCGATGGATGGGGCGCCGCGCGCATCGAGGAAGAGCTCGTCGTGACGGCGGACGGATGCGAGGTCATCACCAAGTTCCCTGCCGAGGAACTGCTGGTCGCGGGACAACGCTACTTCTCAGTGTCCGGTCCGCTTCCCACCGAGCGGGATCCCCAGTCGCACCTGAACACCGAGATCGGCCGCGGCCCGCACAGGTAAGAGCGACCTCCCACGAGTCCTCTCGGCACCTGCGATTTGTCGTCGGCGGCGGGTCAAGTGCAGGCGGAGCTACCCTGCGACATCTCAGAACATGGGATCGGCCCGGACCTACGGAATGTAGGTCCGGGCTTGTCCATTTCGGGGACGGGCCTGGTGGTCGGCCAGTGGGCTGGGAGTCCCTTGCAGGGGTCCACGGTGAGTTCGCGGAGGAGTTCACCGGTGGCGACTTGGATGACGCCGACGTCGAGGTCCTGGACGAGGATGACCTCGGTGCCGGCGTACGTTCTGGAGATGCCGATACCGATGCCGATGTGGCGCAGGAGGTCGGCGATACACGGGGTCACGGTGCCGGCCCTGTCGAGCTTGGCGCGCCGGACTCCGTCGCGGTTTTCGTCGCCGTGCTCGGTGCCGGGGTTGGCGGCTGGGGTGGCGGGGTGACAGACCGAGTGGCGGTGGGTCAGGTGTCGGCCGCCCGTGCCCCGGGGCCGATGGTTCAGGGCGGGATCATGGTGGGGACGAGCGGTTGGGGCCTTTGGGAGGCGTTCAAGGTCGCCTCGCCCCTCGGCCGGTAGCGGATCGGGCGCTCGAGAGCCACGACTGTGGAAGACGCCGCACTGGGCGACGTCGTGGACGGGTCGGACTCTCGATCACCATCGAGGTGATCCGCGATCGACTCAGCGTCACGCCCGGATCCTGGGACCCAGGCGGAAGAGTCTGGCTCCAACCCCGTCTAGCCCACGTCTAATCCCTCATCGACTATTCGAATGCGTCGGGGTCTCGGAAGTAAGCCTTGCCTTTCGGGGACGACACCAGTTCACAGTTGAGCCCCCATGGCGAGACGAAGTACAGCCATCGCTGGCCCTCGTGCGGTCCCTTGCTCGCCGTCGGTCCAGCGAGGACGTTCACTCCCTGTGCTCGGAGCTCGGCCGCGGCCGTGTCGATGTCGTCGACGTAGAAGGCGATGTGGTGGCCACCGACATCGCTGTTGAGGGGAACGTGGCGACGCTGGTCGGGCGCCTCGTACTCGAAAACCTCCAGGATTGCCTGCTCGCCGACCCGAAAGAAGTAGATGCGGGGAGCGATCGCTGAGTCCGGCACGTTGAGATGATCGCGCATCCAGCTGCCTTCGCCGCGTAAGGGGCCGAGACGATACAGATACTCGAACCCGAGGACGTTCCCGAAGAAGTCTCGAGCCTGCTCTAGGTCTGGGACTGTGATGCCGACGTGATCGAGGCGAGTGAGTCCCGAAATGGGCACGACGAGCTCCTCAGGTGTTGTGGTTACAGGAATCGGCGGGCGGGAAGAACACGACCGGGGGCTGGGCGTTCTCGTCCAGGCGCAGGCTGTGGTACATCGTGAGCGTGTGGTTCACGCCGAGCATTTCCACTCCGCCGAGCCGGCCGACCCACTTCTCGATCACCGGCTTCGCAGCCTCGGCGGCCGCGGCCTCGTAGATCGTCCTGAAGTAGAGGTAGATGTGTTCGGTTCCGACCTGGTTGCGAGCGAGATCACGCTTCTCCGCGGTGATCTCCAGAGCATGCTGTGCGGCTTCACGGATGTCGTGCATGTACTCCCGCTGGACGAGCACGTCCTCACGTGTGCCGAGTCGCGTTAGGTGACCGGTGATCATGGTCTCGAAGTCGAACTCGAGGGCGTAGTCGTGGTGGGCCATGAATCCGGGGATGTTCTTGGATTGCGCGATGTTCGTGAAGGGCACCCAGCCTGGATAGATCACGTCCACCAGCATCAGCACCTTCCGCTGGGGCAGAAAGATGAAGCTGTTCCCGGCAGCGTGGTTGTCGCCGCGGTAGTGCATCTCGAGAACCTGTCCGCCGACCTCGAGGCGCATTGAGTCCTCGAATGTGATGTCGGGAGGACGTCGAGCCGGATCGGCGAACTCGGCAAGCTTCTCGTGAGTCTGCTGCTGCGCGATCCGGACCGCGTCGTCGGGGAACTGGTCGACTGCTCCGATGTGGTCGCCGTGGAAGTGCGAGTAGATGACGTGTGTGATCGGTTTCGCCGTAACGTCCCGGATGGCGGATGTCACCAGGCCGCCCAGACACGGCGGGGCGTCGATGGCGACAACGCCGTCAGCGCACACCACGAACGCGCACTGGTAGCCGCCGTCTGTGATCCAGTAGACGCCTCCGGTGATCTCCTCGACCAGATAGCCGGACGCCGGCACAGACGGGCCTATCGCTACATCTGGGATGGTCGGGTTGGTCGGGATGGCCTCACCTGCTGGCTTCTCGTTCACCTCGACCCCTTTGCCTGCCTCACACCAGGGGCCTTGTGCGGAGGGTCGCCCGGATCGTGCGCTGGACATGCCGCTCGACTGTGGGCTTCGCCGACCCGCCGTCCCGCTCGCCGACAAGCACCGTGACCTCGCGGCCGTCGATCACCTCATCTTCGGAAACCATGGCGTGCGACGACCAACCTCCGACGTTGACCGTGTAGCCCGAGCTGGCGGAGAAGCCGATCAGGCGTCCGTCGACGAGGACCTCGTCATAGGAGTTCGTGCCGTAGTTCGACACCGGCATCTCCAGGTACTTCGTGCGAGGTCCGGCGCCGAAGAGGCTGTCGGCGATCAGGTCGGCCACGTCGCGGTCATTCCAACGCAGGAAGACCTTGCGGCGGTGTGGCTCGTCGACCATCCGCTCGAGTGCCTCGCGGCCGATGAAGTCGTGGTCGAACCGGATCACGTGTCCGTAACCGAGGTCCCAGGGCGTGACGTAGTAATCCTCGATGTTGTCAGAGTAGAAGCTGCCTCCGATCGAGGCGTTCGCCTCGAACCCATTGCCCGGAAGCCACTCGCGGAAAGCCTTCATCGACTCTCCGGTGTAGATCGCCGGTACCGGGGCAGCGATCCAGCCCGATTCGATGGCGGTCGATGGGTACGAGCGCGCGCCGCCGAGGCGGAGTCCGAACTCCTCGCCGGCCTTGATGAGCGCTTCTCGAACCTGCTCTGCGCCCTCGGACGGTCCGACCAGCTCGAGGCCGGTGAACTCCTGGCCTGGAACGCCGGCCATCGTGTGGTTCAGGGCGCGCACGGGGACGTTGGCAATCTCGATCTCGCCCATTGCGAAGAACTTGATCGACGGCAGCGGACCACCCACGGCCTTCTCCACGATCTTGTGGGTAGCCGGGCCATTCAGCTGGAATCGAAAGGACAGCCGGCGGCCTTGGTTCGCCACGGAGCGCTCATCGCGGGTCACGTCGACCTTGTAGTCGCGTGTCTCGGCCTGAAAGGCTGCCCAGTTCGGCGCCACCGGGCGGCCGACCAAGCTGAATGCCTCGTCCTCGAAGCCGAAGAGGATAGCGTCGCCGATGAAGTAGCCGTCGTGGTTGCATGTGACGAGCTGCTTGGCTCTATTGCGTCCGAAAGTCGTGAATCCGTTGACACCGATATCCGACATCAGGCGAAGCGCGTCGGGGCCTTTGAAGTGGATATCCGTCATGTGCAGCGACTGGTCATACAGTACGGCGGTCTCTTTCCACGCCAGCTGTTCGTCCCGCCAATTCGAGTACTCCGACTGCATCGGGAAGATGTATGGGCCCTGTGGCGCGTTGCGCAGCATGTGCGCGACGTTCCCAGAGTAGGTCTGGATCTTTTCTTCGAGATTCATCAGCGGCCCTCGGCCTTCTCTTGTGGGTGATCGTCGGCGCCTTCGGGGCCCTGCCGTATCGCGGTTGGAGGCAGCGACGTACGGGACGACGAGGTAGGCGGCTTGGACCGCGGACGCGCGGAGCTCACGGGTGCGGGCGAGCCCGAACGTAGGAGCGCACGTGATGGTGATGGCGAACTGGAAGGCTTCATCAGCACGTCGACGTCGCTGGCCCTGCGGTGGATGGCTTGGAGGCACGACAATGCGGTCAGTTGGGCGAGCGAGCCACATCCACCGGCGAAGCCGGGCTGCGTCATGGTGGTCACCGCCTGTTGTGTTGAGGAGCGATTCGGTTGCGGGCCCCTCAAGGAAGGTTGATCGGACTGCCTGCCCCGGCCTTGCCCGGGGACCGGAACCCCGGTGGAGATCTTTGCGGGTCTGCACCTTCAATGTGGGGCAGCGCCGGACACGGCGTCCAATACTTGTTCCGGCCCCATGCCATACCGGAACCGCAGGTTCAGCCGGCGCGGCCGATCATTGCGGGTATGGCCGTCCGGTCGGCATGTCCGACCGCGTGCGTTCCTCGTTGAGGAACGACAGGAACAAGTCCGTGGCAGGGCTGCGGTCGGAGCTGAGGAAGGCGCACAAGAGCGGGGTCGTCGGGGCATCCTCGATGGCCAGGAAGTCGACGTCTGCGGTTCTGGTCTTCGTTGCAGACTCGGGCACCACTGCGGCCCCCGCCCTATGGCGACATATGCCATGGCGGATACGACATCGTGAGCCTCGATGGCGACTGTGGGGGAGAAACCTGCTCGCAAGCACATGTGGACGACCTCGTCGGCGAACTCGGGCCGCCCTGGGGGAAAGACGATGAGGGGGCTTCCGCGGAGCTGTTCGATCTGAACCGGACCCGGCCACCTTTCGGTGTCGTGGTCGTTGACCGCCAGCAACAGTCGCTCTTCGGCGACTACTCGCGTGCTGATCCCGGACTCGTCCGAGAAGTGACGGCCGAAGGCGAGGTGGAGGATCTTGTCGCGTAGGTAGTCGACCTGTTCTCGTTTGAATGTGCGTTCCAGTCGGATCTGGACGTGTGGGTGCTGAGCCGAGAACGGCCGCAGCAGCGCGGGAATGGCGTCGAGGATGGCTGAGTCGTAGTAGCCAATGTCCAGCGTGCCGAGTTCGCCGGTGCTTCCTTGACGCACACGTTCAATGGCGCGTTCAGAGAGCGCGATCATGCGATAGGCGCGCTCAAGCAGGATGGCGCCTGACTCGGTCAACTGCATACCGCCAGCGGTGCGCCGGAACAACTCTGTGCCGATGTCGTCTTCAAGTCGCCGTATGCGCCGTGTGAGCGGTGGTTGTGCGATGTGGAGCCGCGCAGCGGCCCGGCTGAGGTTGAGTTCTTCTGCGACGGCCACGAAGCATTCGAGCTGACGCGGATCCAACGCCGTCACACTAGATGACTGACTTTCCCAGCCCGCCGTCGATCTGGAGGACCTGTCCGGTCACGTACGACGATAGATCGGATGCCAGGAACAGCGCAGCGGCGGCGATCTCCTCGGGCTGTGCCCAGCGACCCAGTCGGATCCCGAGGCGCTCGACCATGCCGTCGCGCACTGAGTCCGGTGTGCTGTTGTTCTGTTCGGCCATCGCCGCGTGGCGGTCTTTCCATACCTGTGTCAGCGTCATGCCTGGGGAGATGCCGTTCACTAGCACGCCGTGCTCGGCTGCCTCGGCGGCGAAGTAGCTGGTGAGAGCTACGACGGCTGCGTTGACGGCTGCCGCGACCCCGATGCCCGGGACCAGCACGTGCGCCGCCATGCCAGCGATGTTGATGATGCGACCGTTGTTGCTCTCGCGCAGGTAGGGCAGTGCTGCCCGAGACACGCGGAGGTAACCGGCGGCCTTGCCGTCGAAGGCGTCGGTCATCACGCGTTCGTCCACCTCACTCAGGGCGCTGTTGACCAGGAGTGGAGCCGCGCTGTTCACCAGGATGTCCAGGCCACCTCGCCACTCGTCCGCCTTCGTCAGCGCCTCGGCAACGGCGGCATCGTCGGTGACGTCGGCGGTCAGTGTCAGGACACGGTCGGAGTCGGATCCGATCTGGTCGGCGGCGGCTTTCAGCTTGCCTTCGGTCCGCCCCAGAATGGCGACTGCGGCTCCTTGTGCATGCAGCACCTCGGCGATCGCCAGTCCCAGGCCGCTACCGCCACCGGTGATGAGGGCGGTTCGTTCGTCAAGTCGAATGCTTAGCGTCATCGTCCAAGCTCCATTCACGGTCCAAGCCGGGGTCAACCAGCGATCGCACACGCATAGTTCGAGCCTCACCCTGCGAGTCGTGGATGGCACTGGCAAGGAGCGTTAACGGACTCCTTAACGGAAGCGGCGCGTCGGTTCGTTCGCAACCTAGGTAGCCGCCACATGGCGCAGAGCTCCGGAGGTCGTGGCCTCGGTTGGAGCGCCTTACGTCTCGCACTGGCTTCAAGGGCAGCAGACGCTGGCAACTTGAACCAACGGCTGACGCGGGTGCATCCCTTGCTCAGGCTCGACGGCGTCCGCTTCGAACAGACCTAGGCGGGAGCACCATGCCTGTCGCGTCCATCGGTGCTGGTCGCGAACCGCGACGAGCTAGCGCCTGCTTCCGTCGGGCTTCGGCGAAGCGCTGGGCGGCGCGCCGAGCTGCCTGCTCACGGCGCTCGGCCTCGGCCGCGGCCTCGGAACGCTCGCGCTCGGTGATAGAGCGCACGGTGTTCACGCACTCGCCACACAACCCCGAGGTCCCTGTCGGGTCCTCGAGCCAGAAGGTCGTCCACGTATGCGTTGGCAGTCCGCACGCGGTGATCGAGACGCCCAACCGCTTCAAGTGCGGTGGCGTCAGCGGCCGTTGCACCTCTTGGTCACGGGAGTACATGCGTTGGGCCGCAGTGACGTACCAGCCTGCCTCGCGCGACATCGAGACGTCGCTTTCGCGACTGTCTTCATCTGTTACGCCAACTCGAAAGATCGCCTTCATCGGATTGTCGCCCGAATCTCCAGCCCCTTGTTGTACCCCTCCACAGCGGGCATCGCTTTTCATATAGCACGGTTGAGGACTAGACCAAGCGGGCTGCATTCACCCCGCCACCTTTGAATCGACCTGGATGGCCGACAGGATATTCTCAACTGCATCCTTTGCGTCACCGAAAAGCATTGAGGCGTTGTCCCGGTAGAAGAGCGGATTGTCAACGCCGGCGTAGCCAGGCGCCATAGACCGCTTGAACACGATCACACGCTTTGCATCCCAGACTCGAAGGACGGGCATGCCGGCGATGGGAGACCCGGGATCCTCGGCTGCCGCTGGGTTGACGGTGTCGTTTGCCCCGAGGACCAATACCACGTCCGTGTCGGCAAGTTCGTCGTTGATCTCGTCCATCTCGAGGACGATGTCGTACGGCACCTTTGCCTCGGCGAGCAGGACATTCATGTGCCCCGGCAGGCGCCCGGCAACGGGATGGATCCCGAATCGAACGTTGACTCCTTGGTCGCGGAGGCGTCGGGTGAGCTCAGCGATCGGATACTGTGCGCGGGCGACGGCCATGCCGTAACCCGGAGTGATAACGACCGTCGACGCGCCCTGAATCAGGTCGGCGACGCCATTGGCATCGATCTCGTGGTAGTCCCCGTGTTCGGCCGCGGTACCGGAGGTAGCTACGATTCCGAACCCGCCTGCTATGACGGAGAGAAACGACCGATTCATGGCTTTACACATGATGTAGGACAAGTAGGCGCCGGAGGACCCGACCAGTGCGCCCGTGATGATCAAGAGGTCGTTGTTCAGCAGGAAGCCTGAAGCAGCAGCGGCCCACCCGGAGTAGCTGTTCAGCATCGACACCACGACTGGCATATCGCCTCCGCCGATGCTGGCGACCAGGTGCCAGCCCAGCAGGAGCGCCAGTGCCGTGACAGCCGCGAGCAGCCACATCTGGGGGTCGACGACGAACCAGGCCGTCAGGGCGGAAAACGCGACGAGCGCAGCGAGATTGAGGACGTTCTTTCCCGGGATCATGAGCGGGGCAGAGCGGATCCTGGCTGACAGTTTGAGGAACGCGACGACCGAGCCGGTGAACGTCACAGCGCCGATGAAGACGCCGATGCAGACTTCCGCGTGGTGGATCCGTAGGAGGCTGTCTCCCTCGCCAAAGGTGGCGTGTCCGATGCCTCGCTCGACCTCAAGGTAGCCGTTCCAGCCCACGAGCACGGCAGCGAGTCCCACGAATGAGTGGAGAAGCGCGATCAGTTGGGGCATGCCCGTCATTTCGACGATTCGGGCGCGCCACAAGCCGAGCGAGGCGCCGATCGCCACTGCGATGAGCAGCAGGGCGATGCTGCCCTCCCCTCCGCCGGTGGGGTTCTCGCCCGTGGCCGCGTCGAGGAAGAGCCCGAACGTTGCGAGCAGAGCGATTCCCATGCCGATGATGGCGAAGAACGCCCCTCGGCGCGCGGTCTCATGCCGGGAGAGGCCAGCTAGCGCCAGGATGAAGAGGACGGCGGCAATCAGGTACGCCGCGGTAGCGATGGAGGAGGTACTCATCGTGTCAACCCTTCACGGACTCGCGCTGGAACATCCGCAGCATCCGGCGGGTCACCGCGAACCCACCGAAGATGTTGATGGAGGCAAGCAGGGTCGCCGCGAACGCCAACGCCCGGATGGTCGGATCGTCGATCGCGAGCTGTAGGAATGAGCCGACGACGATGATTCCGGAGATCGCGTTCGTCACCGACATGAGCGGCGTGTGCAGTGCATGGTGAACGTTTCCGATGACGTAGAAGCCAACGACGGTTGCCAACGTGAGAACCGTGAAGTGCTGCGGGATCGGTTCAGGGGCGGTCGCGACCAGAACGAGGAACAGTGCGAGTCCGACTCCGACGAGGCCAAACCGGCGCCGTGCCGACGAGCGCTTGTCTCGCTTTCGCTTCCCTTGGCCGGGAGCCACGGTCTGGGGGCGCGTCACCGGCGAGGCCGAAACCTGGACAGGCGGGGGTGGCCACAGCCTTTCTCCATCCTTGACGACCGTCATGCTTCGCTGCACCACGTCATCGAGATCCAGGACGAGTGTGCCGTCCTTCTTTGGCGTCAGAAGCTTCATCAGGTTGACCAGGTTGGTGCCATACATCTGCGAGGCTTGAGTGGGAAGTCGGCCAGGAAGATCCGTGTACCCGATGATCGTTACACCGTTCGACGTCACGATCTTCTGGTCGCGCACTGAGCCCTCAACGTTGCCGCCCTGCGCTGTGGCCATATCAATCACCACTGAGCCGGCCTTCATCTCCGCGATGTCCGCCGCCGTGACTAGCTTGGGGGCCGGCCGCCCGGGAATCAGAGCAGTGGTGATGATGATGTCGACGTCGCGCGCCTGCTCTGAATAGATCTCCGCCGCTCGACGGTCGTAGTCTTGCGAAGTCGATGACGCATAGCCCGTGCCGGAGTGTTCGACCTCGACATCAACCGCGAGGTACTCCCCGCCAAGCGACTTGACTTGGTCGGCAACCTCGGGGCGAGGGTCGGTAGCTCGCACGATCGCTCCGAGCGACGAGGCAGCACCGATCGCGGCCAGACCGGCGACACCGACCCCAGCAACGAGCACCTTCGCTGGCGGAACCTTCCCGGCCGCCGTGACTTGGCCGGTGAAGAACCTGCCAAACTCGTGAGCCGCCTCAATTACGGCTCGATAGCCGGCGATGTTGGCCATCGAGGAGAGTACGTCGAGCGACTGCGCACGCGAGATCCGTGGCACTGCGTCCATCGCCAGGGCCGTTAGTGGCCTAGCCGCCAGCGCTTCGACGAGGTCGGGATTCTGCGCGGGCGCCATGAGGGCGATGAGTGTGGTGCCGTCGGCCAACAGCGGGATCTCGTCAACCGTCGGACCGTTCACGCGGAGGATGACGTCTGCCATCAAGACCTTCGCGCTGGAGGCAACGTCGGCCCCAGCATCCACGAATGCCTCATCGGAGAAACCTGCAAGCTCGCCCGCACCGTCCTCGACGACGACGTCGTAGCCCAGGCCGATCAACTGCCGGACCGTAGCGGGAGTCGCTGCCACACGGGTCTCTCGAGGCTTCGTCTCTCGCGGTACCCCAATGAGCATTCGAGTCACTCCATCCCAGTCGATGTTCAGTGCCACTATACGATTATGCCGAGTGAGGCCGTTATTCCTGCGAGAGTTGTGCTAGTTTCATCAGGACGTCCAGCAGTCCTTCACACTGCAGAACCACGGACGGATGTGTAAGCGATCCGCACTAGGACTGGCCCGATGAGCCGCAGCACTGAACGCCGCCACGTCGAAGGCGACCGCGAGCAAGAGATCCGCGACGCCACCCTCGAGGTGCTCGCCGAGTCCGGCTACGACCGGCTAACCATGGATGCCGTCGCCACGAAGGCGAAGGCGTCCAAGGCCACGCTCTACAGGCGCTGGAGCAGTAAAGAAGGCTTGGTCATCGATGCGGTGGAACACATGAGGCACGCCGCCGACTTGCCCGACACTGGCGCGCTCCGCGATGACCTGCAAGCCCTGTCCTGCGGCGTCGGGGGCCTCGCTGACACCACGACGGTGTCTACGTTCGCGGGGGTGCTCACTGCCCTCGCCCGTGACCCTGACTTCGCCGAGGCGTTCCGTCGCGACTTCGTTGGCCCCAAGGTCGCCACCTCTCGGCAGCTTTGGGAACGCGCCCAAGAGCGCGGCGAGGTCCACGCCGCCGTCGACCTCGATCTCTTCGAATCCGCCCTAGCGGGGATCGTTCTGCACCGCATGTTCGTGACGGGCGACGTCCCGGATCCCCATACGATCGCCCGGGTGATCGACCAGATCATCATGCCGGCTGCAAGCGGCGGGCCGGACACCCAGCACCGACTCTCAAACCGAGTCTCTGTCGGAGACGACCAAGTACCGGAGACCAAGTGAAGGAGGGCCTCAACCAGCCTGGCAGCGTTGTGGACATCGCCCTTCCCTTCATGTCCTCGGGGGACCCGTTGGCTGCCCTACGGCCGGCGAGGAGGACTCGCGGGTCAGCCAGGTGGTCCTCGGCATGGCATCGACGCTCAGGCGTCAGCACGATGAGAGGTCGCGCGCAACCGGTCGCCGCCGGGGGCGAGCGCCCAGGGCCGCTGAGGTACTGAGACCACACGCACGCGATGTTCGCCCCAGGGGCCGCCGGCACTGCTCTCCGATGGGACCCTTTTCAAGTTACTAGATGTCTGAGCTGAGGCTTGACGCTCAAGCTCCAGGCGCGGGCCCACGGTAGGCTCAGCACCGCGACGGATCAGAGTGAGGAAGGCACCCGAAGTGGAAGAAAGTGCTCGGTCGCAACTCCGCAGCGCGCGCACCGGCGCTGGCCTGAGCGTTCGCGAGCTCAGCCGAAGGGTGGGAATTTCACCTAGCATGCTCTCCCAGATCGAGAATGGTCGAAGCGAACCCTCGGTCGCCACGCTCTACGGGCTTGTTTCCGCACTGTCGATCTCGCTCGACGAACTGCTCGGCGGCTCGGCTCCCAATGGAGAGCCGAACAGTGGCCAGGTAAAGCACACCGTCCTAAGGGCCGAAGAACGAGCCGTCTTGGACATGGCCAGCGGTGTGCGCTGGGAGCGGCTCACCCCAGACGGCGATCCGCTGGTCGCCGCGTTGCTGGTCACCTATCCCCCAGGTAGCAGCTCGTCGGGAAATGGGGGCCTGATGAGGCACAGTGGTCACGAGTACGGTTACCTGCTCGAGGGAGAGTTGACCGCACAGGTCGGGTTCGACACTTTCGTTCTCCATCCGGGCGACTCCGTAAGTTTCGATTCAACGACGCCACACCTATATCGAAACGACAGTTCACAATCCTCAAAGGGCATATGGCATGTGGTGGGTCTCGATCCTTCAGAAACCCGCGAGAACCCCTTCTGATTGCGCGATTCGACGGAAGAGCGAGCACGACTTCAATTCATATGTGAACGTGTCCCGAGCGTGACCGGAACGACGAGTTGTCGCCGGCCAATAGGAGCGTCCTTGCGTGTAGCGAGGCGCGGAGGATTGTTTGTGCCCGGCGAGCAGCGCGCGAAGGCCTCATGGAAACACCCGGCGAAGGCGTGGATGTCAACGCCCGGCGACTGGCGTCTTGATCGTCAACCCGATCAAGTCACTCGGTGGCTTGTCATGTTCTTTCGGTGAAGCTTGGCCAATACCCACCGCCTTCGCGATGCCTCGAGCGGCGCTCCGCAGGCCGCCTTTGCCAGCAGGTTTTCGCATGCGCGCGCGCCTGTGCGTGGCCACAGAGGACAACTAGTCGTCGGGCGGGCGCGCCGCCCAGCGCGCTTCAGCGCTCTCGACCGCCTCGCGAAGCGCACGCGCGACGTACGCCGGCACCCGGAGCCCGCGGCGGTGCGCCCAGAGCAACTCGGCCTCGACCCGGGAGATCTGAGTGGCGAAGTCGTCCGGCTCGGCGCCGATGCTGAGTGCGCGCATCACGTCGCCGAAGTCGGCCGCTTGGGCGGGGTTGTTGGCGCCGACGGGGGCGAAAGACATCGTCCTCATCCGGCGCACCATCCACCGCTGCCAGCCGGCGAGCTGGTCCCACAGGGCTCGGGCGGAGAACTGGTAGAAGGCGTAGTGGCCCGGCTCCTGCCGCCGGATCGGGGCGATCACGGTCCGCGCGATCGCCCGCTCGCCCAGGTCGAGGACACCCCGGTGGAGCAGGTTGTAGGCGAGCACCGCCGAGCGCTCGGTCGCCATGCCGGTCAGGTAGTAGAGCATCCGGCAGACGTCCTGGAACGCAGGTAGGTGCGCGAGTGCTCCGAGGATCCTCACCTTGACCCCGACCGAGCTTAGGTCGGTCTCGGCCGGCGGGCGGCCGAGCTCCACCTGCAGGGCGTCGAGGATCAGACCGTGCCGGATCTCCTGCGGCTGCCAGACCTCGGCGTAGAAGCGTCTGTCGATCTCGGGCGGTTCGGGGAGCAGCGTCGTCAGCTCCAGGACGTTGCGGTCGACCTCGAGTTCGACCCGGGCCATGTAGTCGAGCACGTGCCCGTAGCGGTCGTTGAAGAGCCGTGGTCGACGCACGGTGTAGTCGACCGAGGCCAGGTCGATCGGCGGATGCTCGAGACCAAGTCGATCCACGTGCTCGGCAAGTCTGCGGTCCTGCAGGGACGTCCGCGCTCTTGCAGAATGCAGGTTCATGAAGAGTTGATGTCATGTCGGAGTGGACGCGTTCAATGCTTGCTGCGTGGCAGCCGCCTTTCATCCCGGCGACCGAGAGCATGGGAAAACTCCCAAGGATCGATCCTGAGCAACGCCCCTGCTTGACGCCACGTCCATCGCCGGAGGTCGCCTCGCTGAAGAAGGCTAGCGATCCGAATCGGCCATCTGGCGTTGGAATGTAGCGAGATCCCAGTAGTCACTGGTGCTCTGGATGACGCCGCCTTCATGGCACATCACCTGGACGCCTCGGATCTGTAGGGCTTGACCCCGTGCTGCGATCGGTCCGAAGTCCTCCTGCAGCGTTCCAGTCAGCACGTACCAGCCGACACTGGCGGACGCGGCGTCGATGCTACCCAGGACGTCCCAATGCGCGTCAGGGAAGCAAGACAGGAAGTGTGCCAGTCCTTCCTGAATCGCTTGTCGACCCCGATTCACGTGCCCCACGGCTACATCTTCGTGGGTGCCGTCGGCCGAATAGAGGGCGGCCGCCGCGGCTGCGTCGTGGGCGTTGTATGCGGAAAAGAAGGCCGTCGAAATGCTTGCAGTCACGTGCCTAATCACTCCAGTCGGTTCCAGGTCAGAGCTACTCGTTCGTCGCGATGTTCTTGCGGCTGCCTCGACACACACCTGGGGTCGGCGCGGGCCGCGCCCGAGTACCTGGGTGGTGTTTGCCCCCACTGCGGGGACCAAAGCACCACCCAGGCGGGCGTGCCCGCGGGCCTACTCGTTGTGCTCGGGCAAGGCACGCCAGTTGTCAGGGAAGTAGAAGGCGTCGGATACCGGGGGAACGGGCGACTGGACCTCGATCCAGCGGGCGTCGACTTCGTTCTCATCGTTGAGGAACCCGTGTGTGGCACCCGTACCGACCCAGACGAGATCGCCGGTCGTCATGCGTTCGTGATTGCCGTCGAGCCAGCCGTGCATCCCGCCCTGGGTGTAGAAGTAGATCTCCTCGAACGGGTGGTAGTGCACCGACGCCGCGCGTCCCAGGCCCATGCCCTTGGCGATCTTCGCCATGAAGACGGTGTGCTGGTTGGCGCCGAGCAGCTGATCGACCATCATCCGGATGGAGATGTTCTTGATGCAAGGACCGTGATAGCCGGGCATGTTCAGGTCGCCGACCGGAGCCATGTCGGCGTCATCGAAGTGGCCGGCCCACCGGTGGCGAGGGTCAATCTCCGACGGACGTCCAAGCTTCTCCCCGATAATCGGGGGGCCGCTGATGAAGTTCCGCGCGCCCTCGTA
This sequence comes from Nocardioides sp. PD653-B2, assembly GCF_002117935.1. Lineage (GTDB taxonomy): Bacteria > Actinomycetota > Actinomycetes > Propionibacteriales > Nocardioidaceae > Nocardioides. The sequence continues at coordinate 148,297 of NZ_BDJE01000004.1, forward strand.
GCCCGGCGGTCTCGGCGACTTCACCCAGAAGAGCTCCAGACCGTCGTCCCCCGCGGTGAGCGTGTGCGGCAGCGCCGGCGGCGCGACCGCGTAGTCGTCGACGGCGATGTCGTACTCGAGGCCGACGATCGAGACCGTGCCATAGCCCCCTCGGACAACGAACGACTCCTCGAACGGGCTCCGATACCAAGGCATCGTCGCACCAGGGGCCAGCTTCCGCAGCGAAACCTCCATGTGGTGCGAGCCGTGCTCCTCACCAACCATGACGGCCTCGCTGAGCCCAGGGAACTCCTTGACCTCATGAAAGACCCTCTCCGCTGCACGGGAAATGTGATAGACCATGCGATGTTTCTCCCAACCGATGTCTGATGATTGTGTAAGGGATGCGTGCGTACTGCCTGTCGCTAGTCGCGCGTGAGCCGACCGGACGAGCCGAGACGAGACCGGTGACCACCCACTAACGCGCTGCGGCGGAGTCCAGACGGCGCGCGTACTCGGCCTGCGACTCATAAGCGCTCTTCGCGTCGCTTTCAGCGCTCAGCCCGCAGACCTCCCGCGCGAGGTCGGCGATCGAACCCGTCGGCGAGATGTCGGCCCGCTTCATCGTCAGGGTCCGGATGGACAGGAGCGGTGATCCGTTGAACTGCTCGAACGTGCTGAGGCGGTCACCCCAGTCAGTGAGGAAGAGATCACGGATCGCACGCGAGATCTGGACACGATCGTGCGGCCGCCCGGTAGCGCCGGTGTGGAGTTGCTCGAGCCAGTCATGGAGGGCGGGCTCGTTCCACTGCTCCTCGGACGGGAAGAGCAGGGAGGCGCGACCGGCCAGGTCGATGACTTCGCCCACGATGTTCTTGACGTTCTCCAGGTAGTGGGCACGGCCCATGTTGAACAGCAGAGGGTCGGGCTTGAAAAGCCCGGACGGCGAGTGGAAGCCCTCGATCTCTGACGCAATGACAAACGCCCGGAGCACCTGGTGGAACTCGACGAGCTTGGCGAGCCGTACCTGTACCGGCGGAAGCTGGTAGGTGCCGATGTGCGCAGTCATGAGCAAGGCCAGGCCCAGCATGAGTTCCGCTCGAACGTACTGTCGAACGAGCGCCTCGTAGTGGATCCAGTCGAACACCCGCTGCGGGTACAGCGCGGCGTGTTCGGGATTGCCGATGTGGAAGACGTACTTCCACGGGATCAGGACGTCCTCGAAGATGATGGAGCAGTCGAGTTCGTCGCCGTGCGAGGCGAGGGGGTGGTTGACCGGGTCGTCCTTGACCGTCGCCTCACGGCTGATCACGGTCACCCCTGGCGTGGCGACGGGGACAGCGCCGTAGATGACCTCTTCCCCGGGCATGCCGGGGCGGACGAAGACGCCGAGGTGAATGAAGTCGGCGAAGGGTACACCGGTCGCCACGGCCTTGACGCCGCGAACAATGATGCCGTCGTCGTTCGTGGAGACGACGCGCAGAGCCGGCGAGTCGACCTGAGTCCGGTCCTTCGAGCGGTCGACCTGCGGATCGATGAATGCCGGCACGCAGTTGTAGTCGTTGTCTTGGACCAGCTGGTAGAACTCGCGAATCCCGGCGGTCAGGTCTCGACCGCCGGTGCCGATGGACTGGTCACTCCACGGCTGCGGGTCGTCGACGTAGGTGATCAGGCAGGTGTTGTTGGCGGCCGGAGTCCGCGGCGTGCTGCCGCCGTCGAACTTCCTGATGATGGCCTCGAGGTAGGTCCGCTTCCGCACCAGTCCCTCGTGGTCCACCTGGCGATACCAGATCATCGCCCGGCGCTCGCCCTGGTCATCGACGAAGGTCATCAGATCCTGAAGCTCAGGATCGTGGTGCATGTCGTAGAACTCGGCCGTGCGCGCCGCGTAGGCTCGGGTCTTCGGATGGGTGGTGACGTCATCGATCAACTCACCGCCGACATAGACCACGCGACCGTCGCGGAGCGACTCCAAGTACTGTTCCCCGGTCCGGATCATTCTGGACCACCTCTCATGTTGGTTGCTGGTTCTTCGGTTGCTGCAGGGCCTGAAGGTCGAGACCCGGGTTGAACTAATTGGCCCACGACGGCCGTGAGTGAACTGCACGGTGATCATCGCGATGGTGGGTTGGGGCGCCGATCGTCAGATCGTCCGTGACCTCTGGCAGCTCCCATGCCAGCCGTGCGCTGGCATGGAGCAGAGCGGCGCCGAGGGCAGGTGCAGTCGCCCGGAAGTCGTCTGAGAGAACCTCCGGGCTGATGGGACCGGACCAGCCCAACGAGCTCACGCGCCGCACGAACCCGTTCACGTCAAGCTGGCCGTAGCCGGCCGGAAGCCGGCGCCGTCTGGCAAGCGAGGCGGGGCTGACGCCCTCTTCGACGAGGCCATCCGCAAGTTGCACGAAAGCTACTTGTTCTCCCGAGAGTCCTCGGAGTTGGATCTCCACCTCGCCCGCGTGGCATACGTGGTAGCTGTCCAAGAGCAGCCCGCAGCGCTCCCACCCAACCTCGGCGCAGATCGACGTGGCCGTGGCGCAGCTGTCAAGAGGGCCGAAGGGGATGAACTCGAGGGCGATGCGGGTCCCCACCTCCTGGAACATCGCAGCGCAACGCCGCAACTGCGCCACGGACTCGTCAGTGACCGCGCCCGCGAACGTCGAGAGACAGAAGGAACCACCCAAAGCGTCAGCCAGCTCGACGAGCCGTTGTGCATCATCCTGCGTTCGAGGCGAGCCGAGCATGAGGATCCCGACGTCGCTGCACTCCAGCTCCCAGATCCGGAACTCCTCGGCAAGACCCGAGACCAGATCGGCGGTGAAAGCCTCCGGGGTCGTGCCGAAGGTGACTGACTCCAGGTCCACTCCCACATGTCCGAATCCAGACGCCGCGGCGGCCTTCAGCACTTCAGTCAATGGACGCGTGGCGCGAGATCGACGATCAGCCGGCGCATCCGAACCGAAGTCCACCCAGTTGAGTGAACTCAGCGAATATTCGGGCGCAGCGGGGACGGACGACATGGAGGTCATGACTTTCCGTAAACCCGATCAACGTTCAGGCGAACGACCAGCCGACGGTCTCGGACCATCTCCTCGCGATACTCGTCCCAATTCGGGTGCTCGCCGCCGATCGCACGGTAGATGTCAACGAGCTCGTCAACCACCTCGTCATCGACAGCCTCAGCCGGTCCGACGAGTTCACAGGTGGCGTCAGCTACCACGTACTTCCAGAAGTCGTTGTCGCACACGTAGAAGCTGGCGCGCGGATCCCGACGCAGGTTATGCGCCTTGGCTCGCCCTGCAGTGGTCGAGAAGCGAACCAGCCTCGTTGTCGGGTCAAAGGCGTAGACCACGTTCGAAAGCTGCGGTCGACCGTCACGTCTGATGGCGGCCACGACGCCACGGTGGCTGCCCTCCAGCTGGGCGATCAGGGCGGCTTTGTGCTCTGCCTCGTTCATTCCTTCTCCCCACCTGTGAGAGCTGATCGCGACGACCGCGGCTCGGCGCGCTCGATGATCCTCAGCTCTGGTCCCATAACGACCCCTTCGATGAACTTCGGGACCCTTGTTCCTGGACGGTTCCTGGATGTTCCTGGGCGTGGTTGCCCGGCTCTGCGAGGAACCGCAGGCTGCGAACAGGTCCTGGGATTGTTCTAGGCAACAGGGTGTTACCCGGAGAGAAACTGACAGGCAGAACGCCGCCACTTGAGTCCTACACTCGATGGATCTAGTCCCAATCGGGGCGGTCGAGGGACCGCTGGAGGATGGCGGCATGACCAAGCCGAGGTCTACACGCTCGGGGAGCGTCCGCCCATCGGATGTCAGCCCTCGAATCGGCGCTGAGCTCGGTACGAGTTCTGAATCATCCGCGGCTGGCGTTCGCAGCATCATCCGGCGCAAGCTGGTCGTCCCTGAACCCGACATCCATACTGTTGCGCGCCAGCGTGTGACGACCCAGATCCGCGACCAGCTCGATCGACACCCTGTCGTCGTCGTGAGCGCAAGCCCCGGAGCCGGAAAGACGACCGCGGTGGCGCATGCGCTCTCCGGACTGCACAGGCCCGTGGCGTGGCTCTCCCTCGATGGCACCGAGCAAGCAGCTGGCCGGCTCCTTGTCTATCTCGAAGCAGCCGTTGAGAACGGCGTGCCGTCGGCATCAGGAGTCGCAACAGACGCATTGGCGAGCAGCATCCAGATTGGCGAGGCCGCGGGACTGCTCGCCGAGAGCCTCCAGGGCAGCGAGCTGGTCCTGGTCTGCGACAACGTCGAACGCGTGGTCGACGACGACGGCTGCCAGACCGTCTTGGCTGCCATGGCGCGCTATCTCCCCTCCGGCGTCAACCTCGTCTTGATCTCGCGCGCCGCAGTGCCGCTTGACCAGCGACAAGCCAGTGATATCACCCGGACCGGCGAGGTCGGGGAACGAGACCTCGCCTTCCGAGTGCCGGAAGCCAAGGAAGCACTCGAGGCATTGGGCCAGCAGGGAGTCGACGCCCAACTGGCGGTGGCCGCCACCGGCGGGTGGGTCACTGGAATCGTCTTCAACAGTTGGAGCGTCGAGTCGAACTCGGCGGCCGACGCCGAAACCATTCGAAGCTACCTGACCCAGAACATGTTCAATGCGCTCACTGCAGACGAACAGTCCTTCCTCATGCGGACCAGCCTGTTGGACGAGGTCACGGTCGACGGGGCTCGCGCACTCGGCCAAGGCAACGCTGCTCAGGTCATGGCATCTCTTCGGACCCGGCACTTGCCCATGTCATGGGCAGCTGATGGCGACCGGGTCACGCCGCACCCGATTTTCCGTGAGTACCTCGTGTCAATGTTGGAGCGAGAGGACGAAGAAGTCCTCACCACCCTGCGCCATCAGCATGCGAAACTGCTGCTCGCGCAGGGTGAGCGTGAAGCGGCCGTGGATGAGCTACTCCGTCTGGGGGACATCGAAGGGGCCTGGCACCACGCCGCCATCGCGCTACCCGCACTCGTGGCGCGCATGGACTTCGACCCGGCCGCGCGCTGGCTCGACGCTCTACGAGCCTCCAGCCGACCACCCACTCCGGAGATCGGCGCCGTCGTACTCCGTGTCGCATTCGCGCTCGATGACGTCGGACGAGGCGTCGAGTTCCTGGATCGTCACGGCCTTGAATGGTTGCCCGGGCCGGACACGCCAGACTTCGAAGAGGCCTACGTCCTGGCCTCGTGGTGTCTGTGGCACGTCGGTCGGATCGCGGAGGCCCGAAGGCTCGTGGAGAGCATGCCGCAGGGGCGCGCGAAGGACATCGCGGCCACGCTGGTGAGTCTCGCGAGCGGTGAGACACCACCGTTCCCCGAAATGTCTCCCGCCCCATCTGGCCCGATTGATGGACTGCTCATCCGCCTCGCCTACATGCGCGGTCGCCTCCACGGACTCGATGAGCCAGGTCTCTTCGACCCCTGGTGCACGATCATCGGAGGACCGTGGGTGGTCGCGGGGCTGCGTGCCGCCGGGAGGCTTGAAGAGGCCGTCGCGATGTACGAATTGCGTCGCGACTCGTCGAGACCGCTCTGGCTACATGCCTCAGACGCCGTCGACTTGATGATGGACCTAGGGCGCGGAGCAGATGCCCGAGCGTCGCTTGAGCGTGGGCGCGCACTCCTTACTCCGACGCGTTCGCTGGTGTTCGCCAATATCAGCTACCTGGCCGAAGCGAAACTCAATCTGCGCCTGGACAAGGACCCTGAAGCCGCCGATCGGGCGTTGGCGGAGGCCCAAGCCAACCATGTCGACGACTGGGCGTTCATCCGCGAGTGGCGACAGGTCTGGAGCGGACTCTCTCACCTCATGCAAGGTCGAGACGAGGCTGCTCATCGCGAACTACTCGCCGCAGTCGAGAGCATGCAGCGCGGCGACCGGCGCCTTGAACTCACGACCGCAGCTGTCTACCTGGCGGAGGCTCACTGGCGATTGGGCCACGAGGAGGACTCCGATGCGATGGCCGAGCTCGCCTTGGCGACCGCACACGAGCAGGGGTCTCACCACCTGCTCATGACCGCCTTGACCGACATGCCGGCCGTAGCCGTTCGTGCGGCAGACAGCGCGCCGGGACGCGGTTCAGAGTGGCACGAGCTCGTTGACGCCCTGGCCAACTGGCGGACGCTACGGGTCAGTACGCGTGAGCCGCAGCTCGTGATCGAGGAGTTCGGGAACGCCCTCGTCACGGTTGACGGCGAACCCGCGCAACCCCGGCTCACGAAAGCGATCGAACTGCTCAGCTACCTCATGGCGACCCCTGAGCGGTCGGCAACGCGGCAGGAGTTGTTGGGGACTCTGTTTGCCGGCCGCAACGACGCGGCGGGCCGAAGTTACCTGCGGCAAGCGTTGTACCGACTACGCGAAGTCCTGCCAGAACACCTCGCTCCGAAACAAGACGGCGACGTGTATGCGGTAGCCGGCCCGGACCTCATGACCGGAACCGGGCAGATGGCCCTCGACCTGCTGGCGCAAGCGACTCGACAGGATGGCGAGACCAGGCTGCAGACCGTGACTCGCGCGTTGGACATGGCATCACGAGGGCCGTTCCTCGCCAACCTCAACGGCGAGTGGATTCAGGCGCGCCGAAGCGACATCGAAGAACGCATGAACTCAGGGCGCATCGACGCCGCCCGAACGGCGTACCGAATCTGCCGGTATGGCGAAGCCCGGGATCTCCTCGAAGAGGCATTGAGGATCGACCCCTACCGCGAACAAGCTTGGCAACTCATGATCTCGTTGGCGTTCGCGTCGGGAAGCGACGACGCCGTACTTCGTCTCTACCAGCGGTACGTCGCCACGATGCGCGAACTCGGCGTGCCTCCCTCAGCTGAGGTCCATCGAATCGTCACCCAAAGCCGACGGTGATAACGCATCCCCCGGACCCGGTGCACAGCCGACCGTGAACCGATTTCGCGCCCCATAACGACTCGCGTCGCAGAATGCAGCAATACCTGTGAGTCACCTCACACACGCACCTTGGAGGCGAACCATGCACACTCCCGTAGCCACCGACGACCTGACCCAGACCTATCGGTGCGCGATCGCTCGGTTCTGTACAGGCGTCACGGTGATCACCACAAACACCCCCGACGGGCCCGTTGGCATGACCGCAAGCGCGGTCACGTCGCTCTCACTCGATCCCCTGCAGCTGATCGTCTGCATCGGCAACACCCTGGCCACCAAGTCCGCGATCACCGAGACCGGCCGATTCGCCGTCAATGTGCTCTCGCGTGACCAGGAGCACCTGGCACGACGGTTCGCCAGCCGCGGCGTCAACAAGTTTGCCGGACTCGAGCTGCTGGCTGACCACGACGTCCCGGTCCTCGCGAACACGGTGGCCCACTTCGTGTGCGAGACCGCGGAGGCAATCCCCGGCGGTGACCACACCATCATGATCGGCGACGTCATCGCGTGCGCCTACGACCCCGACATCAGCCCCCTGCTGTACTACGGAAGCGCGTTCGGCAGCCTCTGCGACGAAGCCACTCACGCGCGCCTCGGCTTTGAGATGCAGATCGCCGCCATGGCGTAAGGATCTGCCTTCACGAGCCTGGCGATCCGCGATCGAGCACCAGCGCCCCTACCCAGTCGCAGTGCCCACTTCCCCGGAGGCACCACGACCCGAGTGCTCCCGCCCCGCCGCCACTGATCGCTCACCGGATGGCACATCTGATTGTGGCGGTCGTCGAGCGCGCAGCGTTCCCCGCGGGACTCCCCTCCTCGGCCCTGACCTCGAACGGGTCGACTCCATGCGGTACCAGGCGGCAGGTATCCACAGAAGGGCGCTGGCGCATGACCGAGGTGAGCAGCAGTCGCGTAGCCGCGTACCTGCGCGAGGCCATCCTCGGTGGCGCCCTCCAACCGGGCGACCGCATCCGCCAGGAGGACGTCGCGGCACGATTGGGCGCAAGCCGCCTCCCGGTACGCGAGGCGCTGCGGATTTTGGAGTCCGAGGGGCTCACCGAACACGAGCCTCACAAGGGTGCGCGAGTACCGCGGCTGACCCAGCACGAGGTCGATGTGATCTACCGGATGCGCGAACGTCTGGAGCCGCTGGCCCTGGTCGAGAGCCTGCCGCAGCTCCACCGCGCCGACCACGAGCGTCTCGAAGACGTGCAACAGCGGATCGAGGAGAATGACGACCCGGAGAAGATCTTCGCCCTCGACCGCGAGTTCCACATGCTCAGCTACAGCGGCTGCGCCATCGGGCCGCTCAACCAGAACATCGCGAGGCTGTGGAACTCCACCCAGCACTACCGCCGCGCCGAGCTCTCGGTGAGAGGTCGAGACCGGATGTGGGCCGTCCACGCGGAGCATCGGCTGATCCTCGACGCCGTTGTGCGCCGCGACGCGACCGACGCCCAGCGATACCTCGAAGGGCACATTCGACGCACGAGGCTCGAGCTCGGCCGCCAGCCGACAATCTTCAGCTGACGCAGCTGCGCTCAATCAACCTTGCTCGGAGGGTTCGTTCGGCCGGCAGCCCGCGGAAGCGGAGTGCGCCCGGACTCGTCGACGGCCAGCCCCGTGGGACCTCGCTGGTGAGAACCACCTAGTACTTGGCAGCCCGCGCAACTCTCGGCAGGCTGATCACCCGAGACCAGCTACCAAGGTGCGCACCGCGTCAGGGATGTCGCCCAACTCGTCATGGTTGCGTATCGCTAGCTGAAGCAGGAAGCCGGGGATCACGGACACTAGGGCGCCAGCGATCCCCTTCGCGCTCACCTCCCCATGTTGCTGAGCGCGAAGGGCAGTCTCGAGATTGTCGACGAGTGAGTTGAAGAGCGCGGCGAGCTGATCGCGAAGACGATCGTTGGTAAGGGCCTCGGCCCACACTTGCACTGCGACTGACGCGAGGCCAGCCTGCTCATGTTGGTGCCAGATCAGCCCGAGAGCGTCGGCAAGCATGTCGCCAGCCGAGCCAGTGGGGTGCTCACGAGCCAAGGCCTCAAAGCGAGCGACCACCTCGGCCATGTTGTCCTCGGCCACCGCGACGATCAGATCTTCCTTGCTGGTGAAGTAGCTGTAGAACAAGCCCGCCGACACGCCCGCCTCTGCGAAGAGATCGCTCATCGAAGTTGCATGGAAACCGTGACGTACGAAGCAGGCACGCCCAGCAGCCAGCAGTTGCGCCCGGCGGGCGTCACGATAGGCGGCGGTCACGCGGGGCACGGGGCGAACAGTAGCAAAACGAACATTCGTCTTGCAAGACAGCCACGGGGTGTGAGACGGTAAACGAAACGTTCGCTTTCTTTGAGGAGTATCGGTGCTCACCACGTTGTCTTCACGGCCTGCCTGGCGCCAACTGCTGACGATGGCGATCGCGTTGCCCGCGCTCGTGGGGCTCGCGGTCCTGGTCTTCGCATGGCCAGCTGCCCGCACGGAGCCTCGCCAGCTCCCCATCGGGATGATCGGCGCCAGCGGCGCGACGGAACACGCCGTCAGCACGATCGAAGCGAACGAGCCGGGGGCCTTTGATCTCAGGATCTACGGCACCACCAGCTCGGCTCGCGAAGCAATTGAGGACCGCGAGGTTTACGGTGCGATCGACATCTCAGGCCCTCAGGTCACGGTCTACACAGCTTCGGCAGCGAGCCCGAGCGTCTCGAGCCTGTTGGCAAGTCTTGGCGATGAACTCCAAAGTCACCTCGCGCAAGCATCGGGACAATCGACCTCTGCGGCGGCGTCGCCCGCAACCGCGCAGACGGTCGACGTCGTCGCCACCGACGGCAGCGATCCGCGAGGCTCTGTACTGACATCAGCCCTCCTCCCCCTGACCATCTGCAGTGTCATCATCGCTGCCGCGATCGCACTCGCGCTCGAGTTTGGACCGGCATGGCGCATGATTGGGGCGGTCACGACTGTGGCTGCCGTCGCCGGTCTGGCGGCCTACCTCGTCGCCCAGACCTGGCTTGGCGCGCTCCCCGGCAATGGGCTCGAGACTTGGGCCTCGCTTTCCTTGTTGATCCTCGCAATGAGTGCAACAACAGCCGGCCTCATTGCACTGATCGGCTCGCCGGGACTCGGGCTCGGCGCCCTCGTCATGGTGTTCATCGGCAATCCGTTCGCGGGCGCTACCTCCGCGCCGGAGCTTCTTCCTGACTTCGCAGATCGAGTGGGTCAGTGGCTGCCCCCTGGGGCTGGAGCAAACCTGATCCGCAGCGCCACCTACTTCGACGGCCACGACGCACAGGCGCACGTGGCGATCCTTCTTGCTTGGACGTTGTTCGGATGCCTCGCCATTGTGAGTGGCCACCACACCTTCATCGGCTTTGCCGCCAAGAGGAGAACCGCCCGCCACGCCGCGGAGGAGCAGGCCGACTCCTACCAACCGTCCCAACCGTCTGCCAGTCAGCTTGCAGCGGCCCTCTAGTCCGCACCCCTCGCATCCCACGGCTCAGAGGACACCGGGGAACGTCCGCGGACCGCCAGCGACGGGGTCGCCACGGCCGGCAATCTCGAGCACACCCCGATGATGCTGCGCGCGCAATCCCTGCAAACGGGGTGGCTGCGGACCCGAACCGAAAGGAGCTGGAGCGGTGGCATGTGACTTATCACGCCGCTCAGCGACACCGCCTCGCGCCGTTCGAGAGCTGATCCGCGTCGGTGTCCTCTACCTCGGCTACACCATGGCACGGGTCCTTGCCGGGGATGACCGGTCCCACGCGGTCCAGCGGGCCCTGGCGCTGAGAGCTCACGAGCACAGTTGGCATGTCGACATCGAGCACGAGCTCAATCGGTTCGTGACCAGCAGTGAGATTCTGGAGGTCGCTTCGGCCTACTGGTACTCGGCAGCTCACTATCTCGTCACCCCCACCGTCCTCTTCTGGTTGTGGCGCCGTCGACCGGGTGTGTATCGACCTATGCGCTCAACACTCGGGATCGCGACGGCATCCGCGCTCCTCTGCTACCTGACGTTGCCACTGGCGCCGCCGCGCTACCTGCCCACCTATGTCGACACCTTGGATAGGACCTCCTGGGCGGGCTGGTGGGCAGGCGACGCATCGGCACCGCGGGGTCTGGGGGAAGCAACCAATCAACTAGCAGCGATGCCGTCGATGCACGTTGGATGGGCCGTATGGGTCGCCATCGCGATCGTCACGAACACGCCGTCACGGTGGAGACATCTCGCATGGCTCTATCCCATGACCACCGCCATTGTGGTCCTGGGGACCGCCAATCACTGGACAGCGGATGCAATCGTCGGCGCTGCGCTCGTGGTGGTTGCATGGCGAGTCGTGAGTTGGCAGCCCAAGTCTGCGCCGGTCTCACTCGCCTCGCTAACCAGCGACCCAGAAGCGTCACATCGCCATGCGTTCTCGACCGTGCCGCCACTGCCGAACCAGACTCGCACTGCCCGGGCACGCGGGTCGCTGTACCGAGCACGTCGAGACCCTCCACCCTCGCGATCACCGCGCCGCGGCGTGTCGGGTGATCCACGTCGTCCGGACGACAAGCCAGCAGCGCACGGGGTCGATCGACAGGTCGACACGGCTGACCAACACGGCTGACCAACACGGCTGACCAACCCGGCTGACCAACCCGGCGCAGATCTTCCAAGGGTCAGCTGAGGTTCGCATGACGCCGCCTGGGAACGGGTACTTCGCAAATCGGAACGGTCATTCTGTTAAGGGGGATTTCGTGCTCTCCACGCTGTCATTACGACCTGCTTGGCGACAGCTTTCGATCATGGCAATAGCGCTGCCCGTCTTGGTGGGACTCGCTGTCGTGGCCTTCGCCTGGCCCGCCGCCAGGACCGAGCCACGCCAACTGCCCGTCGGGATCGTGGGCGCCAACGGCGCCACAGAGCACGCCGTCAGCGCCCTCGAAGCCGAGGATCCCGACGGCTTCGATCTCAAGATCTACGGGGACGCTGGTTCTGCCACTCAGGCGATCAAAGATCGTGACATCTACGGAGCTGTTGACGTCTCCGAACCCCAAGTAACCGTCTACACCGCCTCAGCCGCGAGCGTGACGGTCGCCAGTCTCCTCGAGAATCTGGGCGAGCGGCTCCAGGCTGAGGTTGGGGCGGGACACACCTCGATCTCCACCGGCCCCCACAGCTCCGTCTCGCTGAACGGCACGGACCTGCGCTCGGTAGACGTCGTGCCCGCCGACAGCAACGATCCCCGCGGTACCGTCCTGACTTCTGTGCTGCTCCCACTCACGATCTGCAGCATCATCATCGCGGCGGCGATCGCGCTGGCCCTCGAGTTCGGGCCCGCATGGCGCCTGATCTCGGCCCTTGCCCTCGTTGCGGCACTCTCAGGATTTGCCGTCTACCTCGTCGCACAGACGTGGCTCGGCGTCCTACCCCACCACGGACTCGAAACGTGGATGTCGCTTTCACTCGCGATCCTCGCCATTAGCAGCACCACAGCCGGGCTCATCACGCTGGTCGGTGCGCCGGGTCTCGCGCTGGGCGCAGCTCTCATGGTCTTCGTCGGCAACCCGTTCTCGGCTTCGGCAACGGCGCCACAACTTCTTCCCGGTCTCGCCGACACCGTTGGTCAGTGGCTTCCGCCAGGAGCCGCCGCGAATCTCATCAGGAGTGTGACCTACTTTGACGGACACGACGCAACGGCACACGTCGCAATCCTCTTGGCATGGACCCTGTTTGGTTGCCTAGCGATCGTCAGCGGCCACCACGCGTTTGTCGGCTTCGCGGCCAGGCGCCGTGCAGTTGAGCGCGTTGCAGAGCACGACGAGATGTCGACGCCAGCTCCCCAACACCTGGCGATGCCGTCCGCAGACAGCCCGCGATAGAAGATTCGCTCCAACTGATACGACACGACTGTGTGAAGAATCCGAACAATGTGCACACTGGGTCCGGTCATCCCTAAGAAGGGCGCCGCGAGGAGACGCCATGAAAGCTCGCATCCGGGCACTCGTTTTCGCCCGAGTCAAGGCCAGCACGGACGAGGTCGCGGCGCCGATGCCGGGCGACGACGTCGTCCGACATCCCGACTCAGTCATGGACCGCGCGTTCACGATCACTGCGCCCCCCGAGCTCGTCTGGCCCTGGCTGACGCAACTTGGCAAACGGCGGGCAGGCTGGTACCTCCCCCAACGTGTGGAGCGCTTCCTCCCGCGCTCGCATCGTGCAATCCGCCACCTCGACTCCCGGTGGCTGAACCTCACGGCCGGGGACGTCATCCCCGACTACGGCGGCCGGCACGAAACCTTCACCGTCTCAGAGATCTCACCGCCCCATGTGCTGGGATACACATCCAAGCGCGGCCGCACGAACATCAGCTGGTCAATCAAGCTGACCCTCATCGACGGTGACTCCACGCGCGTGCAACTTCGGCTGCGACTAGGTCCCGTCCGGCACAAGAGACTCGTCGCCACTGCAGGCGAGCTCATCGACCTGATCACGATCGCCGGTCTCGCCGCGGGCCTCCAGGAGCGTGTGACGCGGTCCTGACAGACGGGCGTGAGGATGGCCGGGCGTGTCATCTGCTGAGCCACTCCTTCGATGCCGACCTCAGGCGCCCACGACGCTGCGGCTGAGACACCCGGAACGAGAGCCCCGTCGTCGCAACGGGTTCAGCCGCACGGCAGCCGTCGAACTCCTTGCACCAAGTAGCGCGAGCTCCCTTATGCCAGCGTTCGCAATCTCATCGCCGGGTCGAGCGGCACCGAGGACGGTCATTCACTCCCTTCGATCGGCAATATCAGCGCTCGGTGTCGCCAAGATGCAGGTGGAGCCCGGTACCACCAGAGGCAAGTGCGATGACCAAGTCACTCGGCCCGGCGTGCTGCGGCACCAGCCGCTCTCTCTGAGGCCACTCGCGGATCGCGGTCCGTCTGCAGACCAAGGCGGTGTGGCACTCCGAGGCCGAACGGGTCGCGACTACGGCCGCGGTCGCCCGGCTCGCTCGGTCGTCGAACCGATGGCGAACAAGTAGATCCTCTACATCCTCGGAGCACTTCACCGCGCCCCTCGCGCAGTCCGCTTCAACGAACGACGACTGCTCGACGGGTGTCGCAGAAAATGCTCACCCAGACAGTCCGGCACCCGACGGCCCCATCCACTACGGGGTCCACCCGACGGTCACGCAAAGAGCCAAGTACCTCGGTGACCGAACACTGCCGCGGCGCGGGTGTTCTCACAGCAGCCATTGGCGATTGACCCGTCGCACACGTCCCGTTGAGAGGTGGCCCCATCTGGTCCGGCTACGGACTCTGGGTGTCTCGGTGGGGTGCTGCCGGTGCTGCGTGGCGGGTGCGGCGCCCGGCCCAGGCAACCAGAAGGGCGCAGGTAGCAGTGAGGACTAGGGTTGCGGTCGTGACCGCGTTCTCGAACGCCTGGGCATCAGCCGAGCTGTGGCCAATGTCGGCGAGAGTGCCGGTAAGAGCGGCGGCGACGATGGTCCCGACGACGGCCAGTCCAATGCTGCTGGCGACCTCCTGGCTGGTGTCGTTGAGTGATGCGCCCAGGGAAGTTTGGTCGGGTGGGAGGCCACGCATGACATTGACGGCGGCGGTAATCATGACCAGACGCATGCCTGCGGCGCTAAGAACCAGGGTGGCGGCGATCCAGGGGTAGCCGTATCGCCCGAGGAGCGCGTAGACGAGCAGTCCGGTGATGACGGCTGCTGCACCGAGTGGCCCAGCCTTGTTCATGCCGACCTTCTTGACGATCTTCTCGACGAACGGTCCAGCCACGATCATGGTGACCACCTGCGGGAGGTTCCCGATCGCGGCGAGCGCCGGTGGCCAGCCCCATACGAGTTGGAGTTGGAGAGTGACGCTGTAGGCGAGGCCGGCGACGGCGAGGCCGATGGCGGCCTGGTAGGTGACCCCAGCGGTTACGAGGGGGCGTTTCAGCAGCTCGAGGTCGAGCATCGGGTGGGGCGCTCGTCGTTCGCGCAGGACGAATGCGGCCGCGCAGGCGACTGCCGTCACGCCGGTCCCGTAGGGGGTCGGGGAGCTCCAGCCGTCCTCGACGACGAGGGTGGCCGTCCAAAGGACAAGGGTGATCGTGGCCGTGCCTAGAAGTGCACCGAGCAGATCGAGGGGTTCCCTATGCAGCTCGGTTGTGTCGTCGGCCGGAATGCCCAAGCGGATGCAGATCCCGGCCAGCACCGCCACGGGCACGTTGACCGCCAGGAGTGCCTGCCAGGGCCAGATGGCCAGCATGAGCCCGCCGACGGTCGGACCGACCGCGAGCCCGACGAGTCCGACGGTTGAGATCACGGCGGTGGTGCGGATCCGGAGCGCGTCGTCGTCGAACAACCGGAACGCCATTGCCATCGAACCGGGCGCGGTCATCGCCGCCGCGACGCCGATCGCGGCGCGCACGGCAATCAGCCCGTCTGGCGAGCGGACCGCGGTCATTCACTCCCTTCGATCGGCAATATCAGCGCTCGGTGTCGCCAAGATGCAGGTGGAGCCCGGTACCACCAGAGGCAAGTGCGATGACCAAGTCACTCGGCCCGGCGTGCTGCGGCACCAGCCGCTCTCTCTGAGGCCACTCGCGGATCGCGGTCCGTCTGCAGACCAAGGCGGTGTGGCACTCCGAGGCCGCTCGGGGGTCTGGCTCGACAATCCATACACCCGCGCCGCGCCGGCCCTCATCGCCGGTCAGGGTCTGTCGGCAATGTGCCCAGGGAGGCGACCGGCGGGCCGGTTGGACCCGTTCGGGTTTTACACGCGGTGGGCCGAGGTGTAGTCGAACTGAGAGTGCCAGGAGTAGGTATTCCGAGCCTCACTCGCGGCACCGAACGACGAAGTGCCAAGCCCCTTGTCAGGTTGGAGATCATCGTGACCGATCCTGCTCTTCCGGAGGGGCTTCCCGTGCCCATCGACGACGGGGCGGCGGACCACCTACCGGGCATGCTGATGCCGGAACTGTGCCTTTCGACGAGCGATGGGCAAACGGTCGACCTGGCCGGCCTCGGACTGGGCCGAAGCTTGCACCGGGTATCGAGTCCCAGCCCTCCGGAAGATCTTGGCCCGGCCGACCTGTGAACGGATACAGGTAGATGATGTCGACCAACCTTCGACTCAAAGCCTCGCAGACAGTTGCACCGACTAACCAGCAAGCCATACCGTCGTACGGTCTAAGTTGTGGCGATCCGCAGTCCCAGCCCGATCAGGACGGTGCCGACGGTGGCGTCGAGGACTCTGCGCACGCGTGGGGACTGGAGAACGCGTCGCACCGATGCAACGATCAGCGCGACCAGCAAGTACCAGGACGTCACCGTGGTCGTGGCTAGTAGCGCCAACTCCAGCGTCGGAAGCGGACCACCACCAACAGCGACGAACTGCGGCAGCAGAGCAAGATAGAAGACAGCGACCTTCGGATTCAACAGGTTGCACAACGCCCCCTCGCGGAAGGAACGCGCACCAGCCTGCACGCCGCTGGCGCTATCCGCCGTCAGGGTCCCCGCGCCGCGGCCGAGGGATGACAGCCACGCTCGAACTCCCAGGAAGAGCAGGTACGCCGCCCCCGCAAGCTTGACGACTGTGAAGGCGATCGCCGAGGCCGCTAGGAGCGCCGCCAGCCCACCCCCGACTGCTACCACCCAGACGAAGATGCCTGATCCCATCCCGGTCGCGCAGATCAAGCCCGCTCGACGGCCAGAGGCCAAGGCTCGTCGGGTCAGCACGACGAAGTCGGGTCCTGGCGTCAGCGCGCCGAGCAGGATGACGCCAACCAGGGGAAGCACGTTCTCTGGGGGGATCATGTGGTCCCGCTCGACCGGCGTGCGCCTTCGGGACCTTTGATGTTGCCGCCTCCAGATGAGGTCGGGCGTGCCGTGTTGGCCGCTCGTCCACCGTCGCCGTCGAGGCGTGCGGGCAGGGCTATCGCACCGATAAGGGCAGTAAGGGCGAAGACGAAGGCGCCTAGGGTGAATGCGGTTGCGTAACCGGTGCTCAGCGCCTCGGCTCGATCGGCGCCGCCGCTGGCTGCGCGGCTCGCGCTGTGCCCGGCGATTGTGCCGAGCAGAGCCAGTCCGAGTGCGCCGCCGATCTGCCGGCTGGTATTGAGCAGGCCACTGGCCAACCCGCCCGACTCGGCGCCGAGATCGACGGTCGCTGCCACCGTGATGGGGGCGAACATGAGGCCGCCGCCAGTCATGGCGATCGAGGCAGATACGACCACCCACGTCAAGCTGGTATCAGGTGAAAGCAACGCAAGCCCGCCCAGCCCGATGCAGGCTACGAGCCCACCGATGAAGAACAAGAGACGTGCGTCGACGCGAGAGATCGCTCGGAAACTCACTTGCGAACCGGCAATCACAGCCAGGGAGACTGGCAAGAACACCAGACCAGCCTGAATGGGGGTGTAGCCACGCAGACCCTGAAGGTAGAGAGAGAGGAAGAACCAGGTCGCCATGGTGGGAACGAAGCTCAAGAAGCTGAGCAGGTTCCCGGCGGATAGTGACCCGTTCCTGAACACCGAGAAGGGCACCAAGGGGGCCTTCGCGGCCCGGGTCTCGATGACTATGAACGTCGAGAGCAAGACCACCGCGACGACCAAACCGACCCATACCTCGGCGGATGTCCACCCGGCTTCCTCGGAGCGGACCAGCGCCCAGACCAAGGCACTCAGACCTCCGGTCACGGTCAGGGCGCCGGCCAGGTCTATGCGAGCGTGATGCTTGTCGGCGCGTCCGCGGGGCAGGACCCCAGTCGCGGCGACCAGCAGTGCGAGACCGGCGGGCACGTTGACGAAGAAGATCGCCCGCCACGACAACGTCTCGGTCAAGATGCCACCGAGCAGGCCACCCACCGCTCCGCCGCCGATCGCGACACCGGTCCAGACCGACAGCGCTCGGTTGCGCTGCTCAGTCTCCTGATAGGTCGTGGTCAGGATGCTCAGCGTGGCAGGAGCCAAGACTCCGGCCGCGAGCCCCTGCACCACCCGCGCCGCGACCAGGGCTCCCGCGCTGACACTGAGCCCACAGGCCAAACTGGCAGTCGTGAACAGCGCAAGCGCGGCTAGGAAGACCCGGCGTCCGCCGAATAGGTCGGCCGCTCGGCCGCCGAGCAGCAAGAACCCGGCGAAGGTCACCGCGTATCCGTTCACCACCCACTGCAAGGAACTCGCAGAGAACCCTAGGTCTGCGTCAATCGCAGGTAGCGCGACGTTCACGATCGACAGGTCCACGGTGAGCATGAACTCCGCCACGCAGAGCAGCACGAGGAGGGCGCCCGCGTGCCCACCACGAGGACCTTCGCGGATGCCACCTCGTTCCGCAGATTGCGCAATCAACGGTCGACCTCACCACGCAGCCGCCGTGCGATGCGCGCCAACCGGTCCCCTTGCTGACGTGCGGCGGTGAGCACAGTCTCGCCGGGCGCCCCCGCCCCCGAAGGGTGAGCAGTCCCGTAGGGGTTCCCACCGGCCTCGGAGAATGCGGGATCGGTGTAACCGGTGGGAACCACCACGGCACCCCAGTGATACATCGTGTTGTACAGCGCCAAGAGCGTCGACTCGTTGCCACCGTGGGTGTTGATCGCGCTAGTGAAACCGGTGACCGCCTTGTCGGCGAGCTCACCGGACGCCCACAAGGAAGCCGTGGTGTCCAGGAACTGCTTGAGCTGACCACTGACGTTCCCGTAGCGCGTCGGCGTTCCGAACGCGTAGGCATCGGCCCACGCCAGATCTTCGAGCGTCGCCTCGGGAACGTCGGCGGTGGCGTCGGCGTGAGCGCGCCATGCCGGGTTGGAGTCAATCGCCTCCGGCGGAGCCAGTTCCGCCACACGACGCAACCTCACGTCGGCGCCGGCAGCACCGGCGCCCTCGGCCACCGCCTGGGCCAACGCGTGCACGTTGCCAGTCGAGGAGTAGTAGATGACTGCGATGTTGACCATCTGAGTCTCCTTCCGTTCCTCCGCAAGGTCTGATCCGACCGCGAAGTTCAACTCGTAAGTATCCAGTGTGGATACTTAGAACTATACGCACTGTGACAAACAGGCAAGAGGTGCGGCGCCTCCCGTGGAACCAGACCACAAACGTTTGCGGGCGCCATCGAGCGGCACGCTCACCGGGCGGCGGTAGGCCCGCGGAGCCAATCCGGAAGTCTTCGCGCAGGGCAAGTCCGCGGCACTGGTCGTCGTGCAGGCATATGGCCGATCGGCGGCAAGATGCTGGAGAGCACGCCGGGAAGTAGCTCGTCGAGTCTGCGGTGAGATCCTCGTGGGCTCGCATCACCCAAGTCGGAAGCGAGATCGCGGCCGCGCTCGCTCAGTGTCACCAGGTTGTCGACGACGATCGCCCTTGTCGCGGGTGCGGACGACGTATCCGAGTCCCTCGAGGTGGTCGAGATAACCCCATCTCGGCACTCGATGCGCTCGCCGAGGTACTCGACTCCCACTTCCACTACGAAGCGTCCACATTCCGACCCGCCGTGAATGCACTCTTGAACCGGAGCGCCTCACAAAGTAGCCGTACCGACTACTTCCGTTAAGTAGTCGCGGCGTAGAGTTATTGCATGACCTCGCCAGCGATCAGCACCCCGACGAACGCCCGAAGTCGCCGGACCCGTGGGGCACTGCTCTCGGCTGCGCGGGAAGTGCTCGAGCGCGAGGGAGCACCGGCGCTGACCATGTCGGCGGTAGCCGACCGGGCTGGCGTCACCCGCCGGACCGCCTACCTGCACTTCGGCTCCCGCACCGCGCTGATCTCCGCGCTGTTCGACCACTTGGCCGAGACCGAAGGGCTCCACCGGTCGCTTGAGCGCGTATGGTCCGCACCCGAGGCTAGGTCGGCGTTGGACGCATGGGCCGTGCATCTCTCCGAGTATCACCCACGCCTGCTTGCGGTTGACCGTGCCATCGAACGTGACGCCCAACGCGACGAGGACGCCGCCACGCACCGACGTCGGGTGGCCGGCGAAAAGCTCCGAAACGCCCGCCGGCTCGCCGACTGGCTCGACCGGGACGAGGTGCTGGCTCCCGAGTGGAACCCGGCCACTGCGGCAGACATGCTCTACTCGCTCATCTCCTCCGACGTGATCGAGGCACTGATCGTCGACCGGCGCTGGTCACGCAAGCGCTTGGCCGCGCATCTCGCCGTCCTGCTACGCAGAACATTCACGCTCCCAGAGACCCTACAGACCGCGAAGGGCACACGATGAGCCTGACCTCGCCGCTCGGCCGCGCCCCGTTCCAGCCCGGGAGGCGTCAGACCAACGTTCCGCTTCCGGACCGCATCAGCTACTGGGAGCCTTGGCCGCGGCGGATGCGCGCCAACATCGCCGGGGTCACTGTCCTCGACACCGAGCGTGCGGTGATGTTGTGGCAGACCGACCGGTTCCCCGACCTGTACCTTCCCGGCCCCGACGTCACCCGCCCGGACCTCATCGACGACAGGTTCGTCCACCCCGCCCCGGTCCCCGACCTTCACGGCTACGTGTCGGTGGACTTCGAGGCCGCGGATCGTTGGTTCGAAGAAGACGATCCCGTCTACGGCCACGTCCGCGACCCCTACCACCGCATCGACGTGCGCTCTTCCTCCCGAAGCGTCGTAGTCCGCGCCGGCGGTCGCGTGGTCGCCGCGTCGGCCCGACCGAAGGTGTTGTACGAAACAGGCAACCCGACTCGGTACTACCTCCCCTTCGTCGACGTTGACATCGGCGCCCTCTCGATCAGCGAGACGGTGTCGCATTGTCCCTACAAGGGCGACGGGCAGCACTGGACGTTGCACGTAGAAGACATCCTCATTCTTGATGCCGCCTGGAGCCTCCCTCACCCGCTACCAGAAGCGGTACAGGCCAGCGAACACCTCTGCTTCTATCCCACCAAGGTTGACCTCGTGGTCGACGACCAACCAGCGCAGGAGTAGACCAAGTGTGGACTGACGCCGAAGAGCGCTTTCTCTCGACACAGCAACTCGGCCGGTTGGCCACCATCGGCTCGTCCGGGCCGCAGATTCGCCCCGTCGGGTTTCGCGCTACTTCCGAGACCATCGACATCGGCGGCTCGAACCTCTCCAAGACCCAGAAGTGGCGCAACGTCGAGTCCGACTCCCGTGTGGCGTTCGTCGTCGATGACACCGGCGGCGGTCCCCAATTCGCCCCGCGCGGCGTGGAGGTCCGCGGCCACGCCGAGACGGTCCGCGACGCCGGCAACAACGCCGACGGCGGTGGCGGTGACGAGGTGATCCGGATCCGACCCAGCAAGATCATCACCTGGGGAATCGAGTCGAGTTCCTTCCATCCGATCTCCCGCTCTGTCTAAACGCCCCCAGGACTGCCTGAAGCGCGCGCGACGACGAGATCACCCACCCCGTCTCGGCCGCGGGCAGCCACCACCGGCAAGACCGACTTCTAACCCACCCGTCCCACCCATCCGGCCGATCGCGGTGGCCGACTCATCGTGACGTGGGCTGATTCGCGACGAGAACCTCAAACCGCAATTCAGCTACTTGGACGATCGACTCAAAGAAGGCGAAACTCGTCGCGCGCAAGAAGTCGCAGCACCTGTCGGAACGGTGCCGGGTAGGCTCCCCGCCCACGTTCCGCGCTGCAGGGCTCGATCTGGCTGATCCGATACTCCTTGCCTCGGTAGACAACGATGCACCCAGCGGCGGCAACGACGTTGCGGTACCAGTTGACCTTGTCGCCATAAGTGAGCTCGGCGACGAAGCCGTCAACGTCTCTTGCCAGTATCACTGGCGTCTCGTAGACGCGCCCAGACTTGCGCCCGACATGTCGGATCAGCGAAAACGGTCCCAACCCAGCTCGTGCCATCGGGATCGTGATCCGGTTCAACGTGTTCTTCAGCAACCACAAGAAGCGCTGATGGAGGTCGAGATGTACCACCGAGTGAGTCCTCCCTCGAGGTAGATCTAGAGTTCTTGCGGCTGAACTTCACTACCTCAATTGAGGGTCGTGGACGTTGCAAACCTACCTGCGTTTCACAGCGAGACGGACGACGTGGCTGATGCAAGCAGCCAAGAGAACGAATCAGCCGGAATGGACCGGCCAGGATCGCGGCTGACCAGCGCGACGAGTGCGGTCGCAGAGAGTACTCGGGTTAGAAGACCGTGGGGCTGGAAACTGCGCTTGAGCTGTCGTTGCCAGTATCGCTCCGACGTCGCTGACGACTGCGCGGCCGGGGCAGGTCCCCTTTGCGGCACCAAGCTATGAAGTCGTGGGGCCGTCCTCTCCCTCAAGCGGAGCCTTCGGACTGCATCGCACCGATGGCGTCGGCGTTTCGGTACGCCCATGCCCCCAAGGCCCGAATGGGCACGAGCAAGTCCCGACCGGTGGGGGTGAGTTCGTACTCCACACGGGGCGGCGCTTCGGCATACCGGTGCCGCTCCACCAATCCAACGGCCTCCATGCGGCGCAGGTTCTCCGTGAGCACCTTGTGGCGGATGCCACCGATCGTCTTCTCCAGCTCCTTTGGACGCATCGGACCGTCCCGCAAGGTCCAGACGATTACCGAGAGCCACCGCGACGCGAACAGGTCGAACGCGGCACGAGCGGGGCAATCGGACGTGAAACTGCCGAAGGCCTCGAACTCAACGTCGTTCACAGGCTGGGCTGTCACAGACCTACCTCATCACCGTCGATAGGCACGCCAAGGTGCCTAACGACTCTCGTACGTTGATCGTGACATCGTCAACGTGCAAGGGAGCATCCACCATGCGCATCGCAACCATCGGCGCCGGCAAGATGGCCCACACGTTGGGCTCGCTATGGGTCGCGGCAGGCCATGAGGTCTACGTCGGTGCGCGTCGTGCCGCGGAAGGACAGCGGGTTGGCAACGAGATCGGCGGCGAAGGGGGCGCCATCGAAAACGGCCTCGCGGACGCGGACGTCGTCCTTCTGTCCGTGCCAGGAACTGCAGCAGCAGAGGTCGCGGCGACAGCGGCCGCCGGCGATTCCATCAATGGGAAAGTGCTGATCGACTGCTCAAACGCGCTCGGCCACCAGGCGTTTGCGGCACCGCCAGACTCGTTCGTACTGGAGATCCCGGCCGTCGCCGAAACCGTTGCACAGGCAGCCCCCTCGGCCAACGTCGTGAAGGCATTCAACCTGCTCGCCGCCGAGGTCTGGAGTTCCCCCGCCCGCGAATTCGACGGGCAGCACCTGCTCGTCCCAGTCTGCGGCGACGACGACACCGCGGTTCTCACAACATCACAGCTGGTCACCGACGCCGGCGGTCACCCGATCCGCGCCGGCAACCTGACCCGGGCACGCTACGCGGAGTCGACAACCGCCTTCATCATGGGACTGTGGTTCGCCGGCCACGACGCACGCGCAATGCTTCCCCCACTCGCGGCGACAGCGGCACGCTGAGTCGACGTCCCACGACCGGGCGCCCCCATGGAAATCACGCTCTCTCATCGGCTGCACCGAACCCGGCCGGATCCGCTGCCCCAGCCAAGGGCGAGCTCGGCATGAGTCCAACTACGGAGTACTCATCTGACCGGACGCTCCTGTGGTGCGGGTTCGCAGGTAGACCACGGTCGCCGTCCGCAGTGCCGCATTCGTCCGCGTGAGCTGCGCCAGGTGATCGTGAAGAACGCTAGTGAGCTGCGCGCCGCCCTCCGGGCCTCCATACCCGGCCGACCAGCCGGGCGCAGCCTCCGAAGCAGCCGTGAGGAACCCGGCAGGGTCGCGAAATCACGACACCTCGGCGGCGGCACCCGCAGCCGCGGTGTTGCGGCCGACCGCGCCGTCCTCCTCACCCGCGCCCGCATCGTCACCGGTGTCGAGCTGACGCAGCCGACGGATCGTCGCCTGGTCCAACCCGGTCAGCTGCACGACGTCCTTGACCGCGAGCTTCTCCGCAAGAAGCCGCTCGGTGGCGGCCGCGGCCGCCACCTCGGCGTTCACGACGGCCAGCTCGGCCCGGGCACGTTCCTCCCAGGCGACCTCGACGTCGACCGACGCCTCGTCGATGCGCTTCTCCCGGGCCAACTGATCCGGGTCCAGCTTCAGCCGACGCTCCCGTGCCGCCTTCAGTCGAGCGTCGCGCGCCCGATCCCGACCCGCCTGTGCCTGTGCCGCCTTCCCCACTGGGAATCACCTCTCCCTTGAACCGGAACGTCGCGACATCCACCGCGACACCTCACAAGCAAGAAGCAACCTCCACCGACCCGGATCGGACACCTCGGATCACCCCCCGAGTCTCTCTCCGACGACCAACCGACTGCGACGAGCTCACCCAGATTTTCCAACCCTCAACACCCTCGGACCTCATGCACTGTCGGACCCGGGTGCCGGGCACGTGTCCGAACCCGGGTCGACGCAGTTGCTTGTCACCGGTGTGATGGGTGTGCACAAGCTGACTGCTGGCGATGGGTATACGTACCTGACCCGACAGGTCGCGGTGCACGATGCGAGCGACCGCGGCCACGCTGGACTGGCTGACTACTACGCCGAGAAGGGCGAGTCGCCGGGCCGCTGGTTCGGGACAGGGCTCGCGGTGCTCGACCTCGCCGCGGGCTCGCAGGTCACCGAGACCCAGATGCGGAACCTGTTCGGCGAGGGCCGTCACCCGGACGCTGAACGGCTGGAGAACGCCGCGCTGGACGCCGGGAAGAGCGTCGAGCAGGCCAAGAAGGCCTCCCAGCTTGGCCGGGTGTTCGCTCGCTACTTGGGCAACCAGCCGGAGTTCATTCGGGAGACCGCCAAGCGATACATCGCCTACAACCTCGCCCACGGCGAGCACTGGAAGACACCCGTGCCAGCCGAGGTACGTGCGCGGGTTCGCACCGAGTTGGCCAACGAGCACTTCGTCCGCGAGCACGACCGGGCACCGATCGACGACCGTGAGCGTGGCTCCTTCATGGCCAAGGCCATCCGTCAGCAGACCACCGCCGTGGCCGGCTATGACCTCACGTTCACTCCGGTGAAGTCCGTCTCGACGCTGTGGGCACTCGCCGATCGTGAGGTCGCCAAGGAGATCGAGGCGGCCCACCACGGGGCGGTCGAGGCCACGCTTGCGTGGCTGGAGAAGGAGGTCCTGTTCACACGCCGTGGCCGCAGCGGCATCCAGCAGGTCAGGGCCAAGGGGCTGATCGCCGGCATATTCACCCATCGTGATGCCCGCTCGGGCGACCCTCATCTGCACACTCACGTGGCGGTCAGCAACAAAGTCCAAGACGCGACCGACCGCTGGCTGGCGGTCGACGGACGGGTGCTGTTCAAGGCCAACGTCACGCTCTCGGAGATGTACAACACGCGCCTGGAAGCCGAGCTGATCACCCGGCTAGGGGTGCGTTTCGAGAACCGCCACGCGGGTGTGAAGAAGGGCGTCGAGAAGCGACCCGTGCGCGAGATCGTCGGGCTCGACGAGCGGCTGGCCACGACATGGTCCAAGCGCGACACGATGATCGAGGCCCGTCGCCGCGAACTCGCGGCTGCCTTCCAGGCCGAGCACGGACGCCCGCCGACCGAAGGCGAGGCTGTCACCCTCAAAGAGCAGGCGTGGGAGCAGACCCGGCAGGCAAAGCACGAACCTCGCGCCGAAGCCGACCAACGCGCCGGCTGGATGACCGAGGCTTGCGCGATCATCGGCAGCGAGCAGGCCGTCCGGGAGATGGTCACCGGCTGCCTCGGCCACCTGCCCGCCGCCCAAGATGTCACCGACAAGTGGGTTGCCGAGACTGCGCAGCGCGTCGTCAACCGGGTCGCCGAGGACCGCGCGACCTGGCAGGTCTGGCACCTGCGTGCGGAAGCGCAGCGCCAGGTCCGCGCCGACGGCGTCCGGCTGGCCGACCACGACACCGCCGTCGACCGCGTCGTCGCCACCGCGATCAGCAAACACTCCATCGCCTTCGGTGACCCCGACCCGCTCACCCACGCGGCCACCGCCATGACCACGACCGCCGGGCTCACCGAGAGGCAGGACGGGCCCGTCGTGAGGATCCCCGCACGCCTCCAGCGGACCGAACACGGCCCACAAGGCGAGATGGTCGTCAGTGTCTACAGCCTCGCCGGCGCCCGCCAGTACACCTCCCAGGCTGTGATCGACGCCGAACGACGCATCGTCGCGTCCGCCCGCCGCACCGGTGGCCGCACCATCAGCGAGGTCCGGGTCGGTATCGCGATCGCCGAAGCCGCCGCCAACAGTGCGACGACGGGGCTCCAGCTCAACGCAGCCCAACAGTCCTTGGTGCGCGAGATGGCCACCAGTGGACGAGCCGTCCAGCTCGCCCTCGCCCCCGCCGGCACCGGGAAGACCACCGCCATGCAAGTCCTCACCCGCGCCTGGCAGGACTCCGGCGGCACCGTCATCGGACTCGCCCCCTCCGCGGTCGCCGCCCAAGAACTCGGCGCTTCCATCAATCTCGAGACACCCGACAGCACTCGCGCCAACGCTGCAGCGAACGTCAGGGGGCCGCTGAACCGGCCGTGGCGTCCGGGTCGGAAGAAGGTCCGCGCCGACACGCTGGCCAAGCTCGTCTTCCACGCCAAGTACGTCGGTCCCACCGAATGGATGAAGAAGATCGACCACAAGACCCTCGTCCTGATCGACGAGGCCGGCATGGCCGCCACCACCGATCTCGCCGTCGCGATCGACTACATCACCGCGCGCGGCGGACAGGTGAGGCTCGTCGGTGACGACCGGCAACTCGCCTCAGTGGCAGCCGGCGGAGTCCTGCGCGACATCGCCCACCAGATCGGCGCCGTCACTCTCAGCGAGGTACACCGATTCCGCAACCCCGACGGCAGTCTCAATCATGCCGAAGCCGCCGCGACCCTGGCACTGCGCGAGGGCGACCCATCGGCGGTCGCGTTCTACGCCGACCGCGGTCGCATCCATATCGGCGACCTCGGCACCTGCGCCGACCAGGCCTACGCCGCCTGGGCAGCTGACCACGCCGCCGGCATCGACTCGATCCTAATCGCACCCACCCGCGACCTCGTCGCCGAGCTCAACAACCGCGCCCGCAACGACCGCCTCGACGCCCTCCATGCGAACGGGGGCGAAGAACAGATCGGCCGCGTCCTGACGCTGGCCGACCGCACCCAGGTTTCCGCAGGCGACAGGATCATCACCCGCCAGAACGAGCGCCGGCTACCCATCACGCACACCGACTGGGTGAAGAACGGCGACCGCTGGCACGTGGCCAAGGTCAACACCGACGGATCGCTCAAGGTCAGGCACGACAAACTCGGCAAAACCATCACCCTGCCCGCCGACTACGTCTCCAAGACAGTCCAACTCGGCTACGCCACCACCGTGCACGGCGCCCAGGGCATCACCACCGGCACTAGTCATGTCGTCCTCACCGGCGGGGAGGACCGCAACCTGCTCTACGTCGCACTCTCGCGCGGCAAGTTCGCCAACCACCTCTATCTCAACGTCGCCTCCGACGGAGACCCCCACAACCTGATACGACCCGAGGCCCTCATCCCCCCGACCGCGCTCGACCGCATCGTCGAGATGCTCCGGCGCGACGGGTCGCCCGTATCCGCCACCACCACGATGCGCGAACTAGGAGACCCACACCAACGGCTGGGCGACATGGCCGCCCGGTACCACGACGCCGTCACCGCCGGCGCCGAGCACCTCATCGGCCCGGTTGGCATGAACAAGATCGACACCCACGCCGAAGCACTCTTCACCGGGCTCACCGAGGCCCACGCCTGGCCCACCCTGCGCTCCCACCTCGCACTCCTCGCACTCAACGACCACAGCCCCCTGAAGCTGCTCAGCGCCGCCGTCAGCATCGGGTCCCTGGCCGACACACGCGACCCCGCCGCCGTCCTCGACACCCGCATCGACGACCTCCTCGCCACAGGGTTCACCACAGGGGTTACCGGACTCACCCCGGCAATTCTGTACGACACGAGCACGCCTCCGGCGACTTCCCCAACTGCTGCCGAAGGGCCGTTGCCGTGGCTGCCCGGCATCCCGGCCCGGCTGGCCCAAGCTCACGACTGGGGTCCGTTCGCGGCCGCCTACCACCGGCTCGTGCGTGAACACATTGATGCGGTCCGTCACGAAGCGCGCGGATGGACCGGCGCAACCGCACCGGCCTGGGCCCAGCCACTCCTCGAGGAGGAGGACACGGAACTGCGCGCAGACATCGCGGTTTGGCGGGCCGTCGCCAAGACCGACGTGAACGACCTGCGACCCACGGGGGAGCGCGCCATCGGCGCGCCCGGCCTCCATCAGCGCAAGCTCAACCGGGCCGTCCGCACTGCACGTCCGAGCTACCCCTTCGCCCGGCGCACCTGGTACCAGGTGCTGCCCGAGACTGTCCGCACCGACTCGTGGATCACCCCACTGTGCCAGCGGCTCGCTCGCCTCGAGCGCGCCGGACTGCCGGTGGCCGACTACATCCAGCAGGCACTCGCCACCGATCCCTCACTGCCCAGCAGCCTCCCCGGCGGCCAGACCAGCCCCGAAACCAACACTGACACTGCCGCGGCGGCGCGGCCACTGACTGCGCGGCCACTTCCCGACGAACAACAGGCTGCGGCGCTGTGGTGGCGGCTAGTTCCCCACCTGGGACCGGCCGCGCTCGCCGCGGACGAACGCTCCGCCGACCTGCTCCAGCCTGCCTGGCGGACCGCACTGACCGAACTCGTCGGGGCCACCAGAGCCGACTACCTCCACAGGGCACCGGCATGGCCCGCGCTCGTCGCGGCCGTCGACGAAGCCTGCGAACACCACGGGTGTAGCCCGACTCAGATCCTCGCCAGCGCACTCGACGGGATTCCGAAGGACGGGTCCTTGAGCGGCATCGAGGTCGCCGACGCACTCGTGCTGCGCATCGCCATGCTCACCGATCAACCATCCGAAGCCTCCCTGCACAGCGACGAAGAGCCACCGCTCTACGACGACCCCGACCTGCTACCGCCGGAGGACGCCGCCGAGTTCATGGCCGAGCTCTACCGCGATCAGCTCGACACCGGGTCCGACATCGGGTACGACCCAGCCGAGGAGCCACCAGGATGGGACCCGCCCTTCACCGGCCCCGGCGACGCCGCGTACGAGCACCCCGCCACCAGCTATGTCGACCCTTACACACCGCTGCCGCCCTGGGAGCAGCCAGACGACGCCTGCGTAGAGCACGCCTTCCCCGAGCCGAACGAAGTCCCTGCCGCGCGGATCCGCGAACTCAACCGGCTCGCACTCACCTTCTTCGAGTCCTGCTACCCGCGGTCCTGGGCACCGGCGTACCTACGCGAACGCCTCGGGACCGACCTGGCCGACCAGCCGAACTACACAGTCGGGTACGCCCCGGGCAGCGGCAGCAGCCTGATGCGACACCTCACCGAGCAGGGCGCCGCCCTCGATGAGGTCGAACAGGCCGGACTCGTCTCCCTGCGCGAACGCGACAACGGCACTACCTACTACCGAGACTTCTTCCGTGACCGACTCATCATGCCGATCCGCGATCCCCACGACCCCACCGGCGAGGCGATCCTCGGCTTCATCGGCCGCCGCAACCCCACCAAGACCGACGACGACCAAGAGCGGAACTGGGCCGGACCGAAGTACCTCAACACCCGCACCACCCCGGTGTTCTCCAAGGGCGAGGCCCTGTTCGGGTACGCCGAAGCTCACGAGCTCCTCACCAGGGGCGCGCTACCGGTCATCGTCGAAGGCCCCATGGACGCCCTGGCCATCACCCTGGGCAGCAACGGCGCCGCCGCCGGCATCGCCCCCATGGGAACCGCGCTCACCGTCGACCAGATCAAGCTGCTCCGCGCCCACATCAGCCTCGTCAGCGGTCGCGACCGCATCGCCGTGGCCACCGACTCCGACCCGGCCGGATGGAAGTCAGCGCAGAAGGCGTTCTGGCACCTCACCGCCGCCGACCTCGACCCCACCTATCTCGATCTGCCCGACGGCCTAGACCCGGCCAACCTGTTCGAGACCGGAGGCTCCACCGCCATTGCGGCGGCGATCGAACACCGATCTCCCCTCGGCGACGCGATGATCGACAACCTACTCCGAACCGCCGGTCACTGGACCGACACCGACGTCCGCCAGAAGCTCATCAACCAGACCGCCCAGCTCCTCGCCGTACGCGGTTCTGAGCACTGGCTCCCCGGCTGCGAGCGTCTCCGCGCCAAGCTGCACCTCGCTCCCGGCATCCTCGAGCACCAAACCGTCACGGAGAGCATGGACCGCGAACGCAACCGGCTGGCCTACGCCCAGACCCGCATCGACGAGATCAACGACGACGCCCGCAAGCAGGCCGCAAGGACAGCCTCCCAGTCCCGGCCGCGCGAAGCCGAGCAACGGCTCGCCGCCGGCACCGCCACTACCCGACCCGACCACCCTGCACCACCTGCGGGGCCAGAGCCGGCCAGTCCGTCGCGGTAACACCGGCTTGGCTCAAGGATCCCTCTGAGGAAAGCTCTGCCCAGATCTGAGCGGTCAGGCTCGACTTCGAGGTGTTGTGAAGTTCGTGGAAGCGATCTGAGCGTTCGCTGGGGCTCTCCAGGTCCTGTCCTAGCTTGGTCGTACGCCGTAGTGCGCGCGGAACAAATCGTTTACAGCTATGATTACGTGTGTACGAACTGAACCAAGGGGGAGCGATGGAGACCCTGCATGCCAAACACGCCGGAGACCTCGGCATGTCCCGCAGTGCGCTGTACCGCGCCATCCGGGCGGGCGAGTTCGACCGTATCGCCCGAGGGATCTACCGGCCTGCCGACGCCCCGCCTGCCGACTTCGATTGGATCGAGGCCGCCGCTCGACGACCGGAGGCAACCATCTGCTTGACCTCCGCGCTGGCTCACTACGACCTCACCGACACCATCCCCGCCGCCTTGGACATCGCCATCCCGAGAGGAACCCGGGCACCTGCCACCACCTCGGCCATCGCCTGGCATCACTTCGCAGCCGAGACCTTCGAGCTCGGACGCACCGAGACCACGATCCCCGGCACCGAGCTCACCATCGGCATCTACTCGCCGGCGCGCTGCATCGCGGACGCCTTCCGGCTGCGTGGGGACCTGGGCTACGAGATCGGCCGCGACGCTCTTCGCGAGTGGCTGCGGCAAGGCGGAAAGCCCGCCGAACTCATGGCGATCGCATCAAGGCTGCCCCGGGCCAAGCGTCCGATTCTGCACGCGCTGGAACTGCTGTCGTGAGAGACGGCGACGAGGTCTTCGGCCAGATCCAACGGCAGGCCCGCTCCATCGCCGACACACAAGGGCGACCCGCACCCACCTCCGAACTCCTGACGCGGCATGCACTCGAATCCTTCATGGACCGGCTCACGCGAACCGACCACGCCAACGACTTCGTGCTGAAAGGAGGCATCCTGCTCGCCGCGTACGACGTTCGTCGACCCACCAAGGACGTCGACGCCGAGGCGGTCAGTGCCGATGTGTCAGCAGAGCACCTCGCGCAGGTCGTGCGCGACCTGTCCGAGGTCGACGCCGACGACGGCCTACTCTTCGACCTTGCCTCCCTGAGCGTGCAGGAGATCCGCGAGCACGACGACTACCCGGGCCTGCGCGTCCGGGTGAAGGCCAGGCTCGGCACCCAGACCTGTCAGATCTCCTGGGACATCTCTACCGGTGACCCCATTGTCCCGTCGCCGCGACGCGTGCGCGTCCCGCGAGTGATGGGAGCTGACATCGAAATGTGGGGGTACGCCCCCGAGACGATCATCGCCGAGAAGGGCGTCACGATCCTCGAACGAGGCATCACCAGCACCCGCTGGCGCGACTACGTCGACATCGTGCGACTGACCAACACCCAGGAACTGGATCCCCACGAACTGCGGCGCTCCGCCGAAGCCGTCGCCCGCCACCGTGGCGTGGACCTCCAACCCATCGCAGATGCGATCGAGGGCTACGGGGCCGTCGGTCAGGCGAAGTGGGCAGCCTGGCGACGCAAGGAGGGCATGGAAGGCATCAGCGAGGGGGACCTCGATGAGCAGATGGCCCACGTCGCGTCCACGCTCGACCCGATCTTCAGGACCGACCCCACCACAGCATCCCAGGACCCCACGGTCGCGCCGACGGTACGGGTGCTACCACCACCAACCACGATCTGAGAGACGGCCGACGACTAGTGGAGCCAACGCAGAGGTCGGCGCCGACACTGTCAGCGCGGTCATGGTCGGGGACTCCAACGGCCGATCCTCGGATCGGTAATCGAGAGTGCGAAGAGTCCTTCTGCCGGTTCCACCGTCGGTGTCGGCGCGGCGGCCGTGGCGCGGAGTGCGTTCGCCTGCATGCCTGCGGATCTGGCCGAGGCCTGGCTCGGCACGTCAGGTCCCGCTGGTTGCTGGTCGAGGAGCTCGAGCAGATCGACGGGCTCGTCGCTGACGGTGAGCGGGAGCGCCCGAGCGATCGCGACTCTCTGGTGCTCCCATACCTCACGCAATGCGACGAGATGCTTGTCGTAGGTCTCGTCCCACTCGGCTTGGGCAACCTGATGTTCTTCGTCTGAGTCGAAGCGTCGGCGCCATGGCCAGCCTCCGCGCGCACCGCTGAACTCGCTCCAGTTGCGGTTCTCGTCGCGCTCGATGCGACGCAACGTCTCCATCTCGGTGCGCAATGCCTGTGGCAGGCTCGCGCCGTACGCTGCGGCTCCGGCCCAAGTCACCTTCAATACGATCTTCGGCCTGATCCGTCGTCAGGCATCCTTGTCGTTGCCTGCCGCCTGCATCGCCTCGGAGAAGCCGGTGTGGTCTTCGAGCCAGACCGCATTGCGGTTGTAGGAGACCCAGCAGCCGTCTTGGGGCGCCGAACGTCCGCCTTCCATGGTGGCGCGCTCACGGAGCCGGTCGAGGAGCGCGTCGGCTGCCATGCCGGCGCCCAGCGTGGCCAGCAGTTGCTGCTTGTCCCGGCTAAGCATTCCGCCCTTCACCCTCCTCCCCTGGTGGGTGCGGTCGCGACGGCTGGCCGTTGCGTGTCTTCGTCACGCCGGTGAAGGGTGTCGTTGCGGGCCTGGTCGAGGGCGGCCAGCTGCAGGATCGTGCTGTGTCCGCTCGACCGGCCGAGGAGATCTTCCTCCCGGAGAACACCTGTGGGGTTCGCGTAGTGCTGCTCAAGCTGGTTGACGATGGGGGTGCACACGGCGTTGAGTCGCGGGTTGTTGGCGACCTTGTTCTGCGCGTACATGACGCTGGTGTGGTCCTTGCCGAAGTACGACGCGATCGCGGGCAGGGTCAGGCCGCCACGACGAGCCGCGGTCATCGCGACTGCGCGCGCGTCGGTCACCGCCCGGTGGCGGTCAGCGCTGAGAACTGCAGCACGGGTGGTGCCGAAAGCCTGGGCAGCAGTGGCGACCGCGAGCGCACACACGCCGTCCGGGCCGACGTCGGCCACCTCGCCGGTCGCGCTTTCGGCGGCATTGACCTGGGTGGCGAGCGCGATCGCGAGCTCTCGAAGCTGGGCGGTATTCATCTCCTCCAGCGTGCGCTCGAGAACCGACTGGTTCGCACCCGCGACCAGAGCCGCGAATGCCGCGGCCTGCTGGACGCTCAACTCGTCTGCGCCCGGTGTGGCCGGTTCCAAGTCGCGGGCGTGCTGCTCGGCGACGAGCCGGAGTCGCCGACTGCTGCTGTCTGCTGTGGTCATCGCTGCTACCACCTCTCGTGAAGGTCGTCAGGGTCGCGTCTGGTATCGCCGGGCGCATCGACGACCGTGGCGAGCTCGCCGGCCTGGTCGGCGTCGTCGCGGTAACGCTGCTGGCGGTCACGGCGCGCGCGCGTGGAGGCGTGGCTCTCGTCGCGCTCGCGCCGCGGCCGAGGTTGGTGCTTGCTCGGCTGGCACCCGTCGCCGAGCCGGTCGCGCAGCCGCTCGAGGAACCCGGGGAGGCCGTAGCGGTGCCAGTCCTCCAGAGCGGCCGGGGAGACGGCGAAGCTGGTGTAATAGCGGCTGCACGCCAGGACCGCCAGGTCGTGCACCAGATGGGGGTGCGCGGGCCAGCACTCGGGGATCCCGGGCCGGGTCACGTTCCATAGGTGCTGCTCGTTGACCCACATCGCGACCAGGTCCAGCCACGCCCACAGTTCCGCGCGCATCTTCCCGCTACAGGTTCCCGGGTCCCAGGGGCGTGGCATCTGCGCGAGTTCGCGCAGCTCCTCCTCGTCTCCCGGTGGCTCGATCGTGGCCTGCTGCAGCTGCTCCATCGCGGTGCGGATGGTCGGACCGGGTTCGGGGAAGGGACGCACCATCAGCCCCGCCGGCGGCATCATCCCGTTCCCGGTCGGCGTGGCACTTCCAGGGCGGCGGGCGACCACCTCCGAGGGGTGGCCTGTGAAGCCCGGTGTCGTCAGAGTTGTCGGTGTCGTCATGCGGGCTCCTCCCCTCTACTTTCCTCTGGCCCACTTCGGCATCCCGAGGCGCTGCCGGGTCCGTGCCACGGTCTCGACCGGGGTCAGGGGCGCGGCTGCGCCTGGGCTGGTGGGCTCGGGGTCGGTCACCTGGCCTCGGGCCATGCCGCGGGAGTGGTTCTGTGCGGCCAGTAGCTCCTTGCCGCGCCTGCCGTCGATGCAGCGGTGCAGGGTCGCGACGATCGGGTCGTAGGTCTCGGACAGGACCAGGGCCTTGCGCTGCTCGATGCGGCGCAGTTCGGCCGGTTCGAGGATCGGCACCCGGCGCTGGTCCCAGGACCGGTCCATCAGCCCGAAGAGTTCGTGGCCACGGGCCGAGTAGCGCATCTCGGTGTGGCTGGTCGAGCCGATCAGGTCCGAGAGCTCTTGGTAGAAGCGGATGTCCTTGCCGCCACCGAAGACGATCAGGTTGTTCGACAGCCCGTAGATGGTGCGGGCCTCATCCTCGCCGTAGCCGACGACGAACTGGCGCCAGGTCTGCGCGGCCAGAATGAACGAGAGTCCCAAGGCGCGCTCGTTGGCCATCCGGGTTGACAAGGTTGGGATGGGCGCCGTGGAGGGCAGCTCGTCCAAGCACGCCAGGAACGGAGGGCACAACCGCCCGTGGGGTGAGGTCTCCCCCAGTCGCTTGGCGGAGTCCAGGATCTGCTCGGTGACCGCGGTCATCAGCGGCGACGCGCTCGCGTACGGGTCGTCTCTGCCGAGCAGGTAGATGGTTCCTCCGGCCTTGATCAGCGCTTCGATGTCGGTGGCCGGCCGGGTCGCTGAGGGCACGCAACGCTCCCGGATGGAGCGCTGGAAGAACAGCGCCATCGACTGTTGGACGGTGGTGATGGTGTTCCCGGCCGTGCGCTCGTCGCCGTACAGCGCGCCGCGCAGCAGGCCGTCCCACAGCGGCTCCGCAGCGGGGTGGGTGCGCAAGATCTCCTCGGCCTGGGGGTATTCGCGCGGGCTGGAGACCCACATCAGCACCTCCTCCAACCCGATCCTGGCGATCGCTGCCGCGTGGAAGTAGGCCTGCAGCACCTTGGCGCACTCCCCGGCGTAGAACCGGGCCGCCTGATCGGAGGACTGGGCGGTGGCGCCCTTGATGGTGCCGGCAGCGAACGCTTTCGCCCGCCGCTCGGCCAGCATCGATTCCTCACACCCCGCGATCGGATCCCACACCAGTTCGGGGGTGCCAGGGGCGAGATTGAACGGGTCCAGGACCGCGACCGGCCTTAGGCCGCCCCCGGTGCCTTGCTGCCGGGCTTCGCGGGTGAGGAACAGGTCCTCGGGCTTGGTCAGGGTCACCAGTGCACCGCCGGGAGCGTCCAGGAGCGCGGGCACCAGCAGATCCAGCGTCTTGCCCGACCCCTGGGGTCCGATGACGCAGGTCGTCCGGTCGAACGGCACCCACAGGTCCGGGCCGCTTCGTCCGGCGCGGCCGAGCCGCCAGCCCACCTCGTGGGGCCTCACGTGCTCCGGAGCCATGCTCTTCAGAGCCACCCTTGGGTTCCTTCCCCTTCTTCCGGGAACTAGTTGCTCTCGACGCAACGCCCGGGTCGCGTAGAGGTCCGGCCGGATCTGATCGGCGCGTCGGCGCAGCGGCACGATCCCGAGCGCCTCGGCGGCATGCGCCGCGGTGGCCAGACCGTGCCGGGAGCCGGACCCGGTCATCTCGCGCATCCACATCCCGACGACGACCGCGGCAGCCAGCACCACAACCTCCCCGATGAGGGTCAATGCCCACATCACTGCATCTGCGGGCAGTTCGTTGGCGGCGCGATGCGGGAGGCCCGCCCCGAAGTGCCCGCGCAGCAGCCCGCCGTAAGCCTCCAGCAGCCGACCGTCGGGCCAGGCGAGGTTTCCCGATGTCGCCCAGCCGGCGATGCCTTGGACGACCAGCGGGGTGATCAGGACGAAGAAGACCCCGGCCACGAGGACGGCCACGGTGAACTCCCCCGTCGAGGGGGCCATGTTGGTGAATCGGGCGCGCCGGGACCGCTCCATGCTCACCGCGCCACCGCCCGCCAACAGGTGTAGGTGCTGTTGGTGGGGACGGATGCCTGCCACCGGTGGCGCGGGAAGTCCATTAGGCCCCGCTGATCGGGAATGACGGCGATCGTGCCGATCGGCCAGTCCAGACGGCCCTGTCCTTCCAGAACCGCAGCTTCGGCCGCGTCGGCATGCTCGCGACGGACCAGGCCCAGGCACCTGAGCGCGCCGGCGGCGCGGAGTCGCGTCGTCAGGCTGAGGTCGCCGTGGGAGGTCCAGATCACGTGGGGAGCGCCCGGTGCGGCGAGCGCGAGCTGGTTCTCGCAGAGGGTGTCGATGCCGTCGACCACGATCAGGCAGTCTTCCGGCCGACCGTCCCGGCCGACCGGGTCGACCAGGTCGACCACGTCTTCGACCGGGAGGCGCTCGCAGCGCAGGTCTGCCCACTCGATGGTGACAGGGGCGTACACGTGCGCATGCCGTGTGATGTCGGCCAGCCACCATCGGGTCAGGTAGCGTGCGATCGTCGTCTTGCCGCGCCCGGCGTCGCCGACCAGGAGAAGCGGCAGGTCACTGTAGGTGTTGAACCCGGCGCTGCGCCCGTCCGGTGTGATGCCGATGCGTACGTCCATGCCCGGGACAAGCAACCGGCACGGACTCCGATCGGACACCATCGAGCAAGCAACTGTCGGCTCGGGGCGGTTGCGGGCCGAGGCTTGGCTACGCGGCCGCGGCGGGCATCCCGCCGAGGTCAAAGGCCTGCTTGGGCAGCGCCCAGGTCACCGACCCGGCCGGGGCGTGGACATCGGCGAACCCCACGCAGCCGTAGACCCCGTTCGCGGCGCATCCGTAGTCGTTGCCGAAGATCTTGCCGTTCCCGACGTAGATCGCCACGTGCCCGCGGCCGTCGCCGCGGTTGTAGGAGATCACCGCACCCGCCGGCGGGAGCGGGTCGAGCCCGGTGCCGTGGGCCTGGGCCAGCCCGGCGTTGATGATGCCTTGAGCCACGTCTTCACCGTTGCCGTAGCCACGGCCGACACCGGGGCCTCCGTAGACGGCGTCGACGACCTTGGGGCATTGGTTCTTGTAGGTGCATGGAGCTGCGCTGGTCCACGACAGTTGACACAGCCCGTTCGGGGTCTTGAGCATGACGTCGACGCGGGCCGACAGCGCGGCGGAGAGTTCGCCGGCGACCTGGATCGGCGACGCAGTGCAGGCGGTGTTGCTGCTGCTCGCGCCGCCTGCCGTGGCGGCGACGGCCTGCCGGGCTTGGTCGAGGAACTGGTGGTAGTCGGTCTTCTCGAACGGGATCCAGTCGGCGAACTTCGCCTCGCCTGATCCCGGGCGCGCGGAGTAGAGGGCGAAGGCGTACCGGGCGTTGAGGAGCGGGTCGAAGATGTCCTCGCGCGTGTTCCCCCCGGCGACCTTGCCCTTGTGCTGGGCGGAGATCTGCCACAGGCCGAAGTGGCTTCCGTTGGTGGCCTGGGGGTTCCAGGTCGACTCCACCCCGGCGATCGCCACCGCGGTCACCAGGTCCTCGCCACGGAACCCTGCCTGGTAAGCGACCGCCGCCGCCGTCTGAGCAGCGTTCGTGTTCCCGGGTGTGGAGACGTTTTGGAGCAGGACCGTGCCGAGGTTTCCGAAGTCCGGGCACGGCGGGCATCCGGAGGACTCTTGCCCGGTCGGGGTGCTGGAGCCGGGGCCGGCGTCGTTCATCGCCAGCGTGGTCAGCAAGGCGGGGTGGTCAGAACCCACGGCAGACGTGCTCAGCTCCCACGTCCGCTGCGCGGCCACTGGGGCCTTGTAGAACTGGTAGATGACGCCGGAGTCCTTGGTCCAGTTGAACCCCGCTGCCTCCATCCGGGGCGCGGCGGCGTTGGGTCCGTCATCGGGGTGGGAGTTCATGTCGCCGCCGAGCAGGACCGGCCCGTAGGGGGCCAGGACGTTGGTCAGGTCGATCAGGTAGTCCATGCCGAGGCCGTACTGTTCGGGCCGGGTCATCGGCGGGTTGCCCCACTGTCGGCGGACTCGGTAGGCGTTGGTCATCTGGTGGGTGGCGATCACCGAGACCACGGCGCCGTCGGTGTTCCGCTGGAATGATCCCCAGGTCGCATAGCGGTCCCACTGGACGTTCTTGCCGTTGAAGACCGTCTGGTCCTTGTCGACGATCTTCACGCGGCCGCCGTCGAGCA
Source organism: Nocardioides sp. PD653-B2 (assembly GCF_002117935.1). Lineage (GTDB taxonomy): Bacteria > Actinomycetota > Actinomycetes > Propionibacteriales > Nocardioidaceae > Nocardioides. Next base: position 186,690 of record NZ_BDJE01000004.1, read on the forward strand.
TCGTCCAGGCTTCGGTGCGCCACATGATGGCGTTGTTGATCGACTGGCTGGTGTTGCCGTCGCCCGTCTTGGCCGGGTCCTTGTAGGCGCCGTATCCGGGCAGGATGCCCGAGAGCTTCGCGGTGGGGTACGTCCAGATCTCATTGAGAGTGATGAAATCGGGGTGCGCAGCGCCGTTGATCGCGTGCAGGCCCTTCTCGGCTGCCCACTTGAAGTTCGCGCTGGCGATGGTGATGCTGCCGGTGACAGGTCCACCAGGCGACGCTGCGATCTCCGTCGGCATCTGGCCGAGCACAGTCCCGCTGCCAGACCGCCCCTGCTCGGCCGCGCCAGCGGTGCCGGGTTCGCCGTCGGTGGTGCCGGTGGCCAGTTGTGCGGTGGTGTGGACGAACGGGTGGTCGGTGTAGTCGTGTGCCCCGTCGTTGGTGCTCTGGTCCACGACCGTGCCGGAGAAGATGGCGGCGGGGCTGCCCATGATCCAGTCGATCTGCTGATCAGTGGGGTTGGCCGGCGACCAGCCCGAGGCCAGCGACAAGAACAGGCGCTTGAACCTGGTCTTGTCGTTCATGTCACCGGTCAGGAACAGCGGCATGCCCGGTTCGGAGGTCTGCAGGTGCTGAAGGGCTGTGGCCTCGGCGCGCACCGCGGCAGCGCGCATCGCCTTAGTGCCGCCGACGGCACCGGCGGGGTTGTGGGTGTTGAGCACCCAGATAGACCCCAGACCCGTCCCCCCACCCGACGTGGAAGTGAACCGCACCAGTGGGATCTTGATCATGGGCCTGCCGTAGCGGATCGACACGTACCGCACCTCCACAACCGCCCAGACGCCCGGCTGATAGGCGATCGCGTTCGCCGTCGCCGGCTCGCCGCTGCCGTTCTTCCCCTTCACAATCGCCCACGCGCCGTCAGTGGCCTCCAGGAACGCCTTCGCCTGCTGCGGCTCGAACTCCTGAAACCCGATGATCGAGGCCCCCGACGCACCGATCTTGGCGACCATGTTCGGCACCCGCTCGGCGTAGGGCCGCTCCCCGGGGTGGGGGTTACTCGAGTAGTGCGACGCGCCGCGCCAGTTGAGCGTGCCGATCCCGAACGACCCACCAGTGCCTTGGCTCACCGCCGTGGCACAAGCCGCCCGGACGGCCTCTATGTTCGCGCTGCCCATGCCCAGCACAAGCAGGATCAGCGGACAGATCAACACCAAGGGCAGACCCAACAGGAACGACTTCTTCACGACCCCGCACCCCGCCGGGGCCCGCCAAGGATGTTCACTCTCGCTGACGAACCGTCAGAAATGCGACGAACATTCATAGGTTCGCGTCGATCGCGTCGTTGGTGTACGTCAGCCGACGTTCAAGCGGGGTGAGCAGCGTCTGCACCTTGTACCGCTGGTCGCCGACCATCCATAGGGCACGGCCCTTCTCCTGCATCGCCCAGTTGGTGATGACGCCTTGTTGCATTTGTGAGAGCCCCATCAAGCGGCCGAGCTCGTCGGCGACCGACTCGTCTTGGCCCATCAGGATGCGGACGTCGGAGAGGCTGAGCAGGTCCTTGGCGATCTGGGCCGCCTGGCTGCCCTGGTCGCCGGCCGACAGCGGGTCCGACGGCTTGTGGTAAGTGACGATCTGGATGTCGCCCTCGGTGCGGGACAGCCGCAGGTTGGCGTCGAGTGCCTCGACCGCCTCGAGCGAGAGACGGGTCTGGAGCCACGCCTCATCACGCAGCACGATCCGACGGTCACCAGCCGCGGCGGCTTCGCGGATCCCCTGGCCCCACGAGTTGAGACACATCAAGGCGATGCCGACCGCCACCTTGTTGCCCGTCGCGTGCAGCGAGCGCAGCGACAACGTCTGGATCGGTGCTCGCCAGTCCGGCTGGAAGGTGGACTCGGCGTCGAACATGCCCTGAAGCGAGCCCTTGCAGAGGGCTCCAAGGGCGTCGCGGAGCGGCCGGGTCCCGTTGTAGAAGGCCTGGGGGTCTTCGTAGCGGTTGTTGCTAACCAGTTCCTTGGTGGGCGAGTGGAGCGCTGCCCATACCTGCGGGATCGTGACCGGACTGAGACGCGATGCGCCGACTGCCCAACCCGTCAGGTCCTGAAGGACCTCGTTGATCACGGTCTCCTCTGTCGGGGTGAACGTCACCCCTTGGGAGCCGACCAGACCCCGGATCAGCATGAGCCAGCGATTGAAGATGATCGAGGCCCGCTTCTCCTGCTCTTCGGCGGTCTGCTTCTCCCAGTCCACCCCGAGGGCGCCGAGGTCTAGCGGGTTGATCCGTCCCGGCAGACCGGGGCCGATCCGGAAAGGGTCGACGCCGAGGAACTTCGAGAGGTCCTCGTACTCGTCCTTGACATCGCCGAGCACCAGGGATCGGTAGCCGTACCGGATCATCCGCAGCATGAACGCCTTGACGGTCGCCGACTTGCCACGGCCCGGCTTGCCGAAGATAAAGATGTTGGGATTGGTGACCGGGATCGAGTCGTCGAGCACCCAATTCATCGGGTCGCAGTAGAACTTCCCACCCGACAGCACGTCGTAGCCCATCTCCGCCCCCCAGGGCGGGAGCCCGTCGCCGGAGATCAGGGGCCACATGACCGGGGTCTCCTCCGAGGTCATCTGGTAGCCGGCCAGCGGCGGGATCGTCGGCGCCCACCCGTGCCCCGGACGCCTTACACCGTGGGCCTTGACCGAGTTCGGGAACAGCTTGTCCGCCGGCGGCGCCGACGGGGGCGCGAACTTGCGCGGCATCGTGGTCCCGAAGTCAGCCAGCAGATCGTCGATCGTCCGCGACCCCGGTCGGGCGTTGCCGCTGCGGCGGCGGGTCTGGGTGGCCATCCTGGTGGCAGCCCTCTTGGTGTTGGGTTTCACCACAACCCCGCCGTGTCGTCGGGTCGCTCCATCCCGCGTTCAATGCCCCGTCCGATGGCGCGCTTCATGCCGTTCGTCATATCTGGGACAAGCAACGGCCCGGCCCTCAGATCGGACATCTGACGGCCGGGCTGTTTGGCCAGCGGGGGCCGGGGGACGGTGTGCCTTGTCGGGTTAGCGACGCCGCTTCGGCAGGCCGACCCCCAGCGGGATCGCGGCGACGGCGAACGCAGCGTCATGCGCCCCGTCGAGTGGGAGCGGGGTGAACCCGCTGATTCGGATCGAGGCGTCGAGCCGGCGGCCGAAGTCCTGCACGTTCCATCCCGAGGGCACGGTGATCGAGACCGCGGAGGAGACCTTTACCAAGGACCGGCCCATCTCAAGCTTGTGATCACGCTCGGCCAGCGTGTCGACCGATTGGCGGTCCTTGGCGCGCTCGACCTTGCCGGCCTTCTCCCGCAGAGTCCCGGCCATCATCGCCGACATCTGCGCGCGGCCTGTGCCACGGTCGGCCGCCTGCTGGGAGACCGGCCGGTAGAACACCGTCAACGCCCGCCGCTCCCCGGGTTGCGAGGGCACCAGCACCCGGGCCAGTGCCCCCATCCGGGCGCCCTTGCGGGGCAGCAGGATCGTGGAGGACACCGACTCCCACTCACCGTGCCGGTAGGACCGCAACGCGGTCGAGGCGTTGGTCGGGCCAGCGGCTGCGACCGGCATGCCGGCCGCGATGGAGGGGTCGTCGCGATGGTGGATCGTCGCGTCGGCGAGTGCCGGCGCATCGCCCGGCTCGAAGCCGGTGCGGATCGCCACGGCCAGCTCAGCACTATCCAGCCAGTTCACCCGCGTGCAGCCGATCGTCCCGGTCAACCGGGCCTCAATCTCGCCCAGCAGCGAGTACAGGATGCGGGCCCGGCCGATCACCCCGCGACCGGCGCGCTTGGCGTCCTTGTTGATGACGTCCTCGCGGACCACTACGGTGACGAACGCTTCACGGCGCACCGCCGCACCAGCGGTCAACGCCTCGAGCTGGGCGTTGACCCGGGCTGACACCTCGGGCTCGTCGGGCCGGGCGTTGTGACGCACCCACTCCGCGCGCTCGGTGCCGTCGTCGGGAATGGTGCGTACCTGCACAGCGATCAGGTCGATCTGGTTGCCTGCGGTCGCGGCCTCCATCATCTCCGTTAGCCCTGCACCCATCCGGAATCGGTCGGCGTCGTCGCTCATCCCGATGCCGGGATGGATGACTCGTGCTGTCGCGGCCCAGGTGCGGTTGGCGTGGTCTTGAATGATCGCCGGCCGCGCGGTCTGCCCGGTCATCGGTGGCCCGTCGTGGATCTGGACTCCGACCAGAACCCCGGGCAGATCTGCGTCGTCCGCCTCACCGGCGTCCTCCACGTTCTCGTCGTCGCCCAAGTCGAGGTCACCGGCGGCAGCCTTGGACTGGAACCGCGACCACCCGAACGCTGCGCCGGCCAGGTGCCGGACCAGCACGCCGACCCACTGGACTGCCGAGTGGCCACGGATCGGCAGGCAGACGAGAAGCCCGACCATCATCCACAGCGGGAGCAGGACGAGCAGGGCGACCCACTGCCCGATGGCGATCGCCATCCAGGTGGGGAACCCGGCCGCCAGCACCATGAAGAACTGGGGGCCGGTGAGCCCGAACAGCCATGCCTGCCGGTCTCGGGTTGCTGATGCTCCGTACACGCTCATGCCAACTCAGCTGCTTCGATTGCCTCGGGGGGAATGTCGTTGGCGACACCGTCGCCGTTTGTGTCGTTGAACGGCCGCAGCTGCTGCCCCTCCTGGCCGTGCTGCCCCTGCTGGCCATGTCGTCTCTGCTTGGGTGTGTGTTCGACCGGGTAGTAGCCCTGGTTGCCGATCCCGGACTGGCCGAGCACGTCGACGCTCATCGCCGCACCCAGCTGAGCGACCCTCCCGGTCTTCTCCATCGCTCCGCTGATGGCCCCGCCGACCCTGCCACCAGCCCCACCACTGAGAGTGCCGCCGAGCCCCTTGACTCCCGAGGACTGGAACCGGTTCGCGGTCTGGGCCTCGGCTCCGTTCTCCGAGGTCGTACGCCCATCGGTCGCGGTCTCGCCCGCCGCACCAGACCCGGCAGCCTTCCCTGCTGCGCTCTTGCCATTCAGCAGGCCTGCGAGGTTCCCGTTGGCGTCCATCGTGGAACGAAGCGAGACACCCGAGGCGGTGCCCGGGTCGACGAAGGCCAGCATCCGGAACAGCACCAGCGGCATGAAGCAGGCCACCAGCATGATGATCGACCCGACCACCGAGACGCCGATGTTGCTCGTCGTCGAACCCAGTGCCCCTTCGCCCGCCTTGTTGTCTGGCATCCCGGCCCACGCGAACTGGGTTCCCATCCCGACCACCAGCGCGAGGAGTGGCTGCATCAGCACGCAGGCCAGGAACCAGCGGATCGACTTCCACATCCACGACTTCGTGCCTTCGGAGAGTGCCCCAGCGGCCGCGATCGGCATCGTCGCCACCAAGATCAGCAGCGCGGCCGAGCGCACCATCATGATCACCATGTGCCCGAAGGCGGCGGGGATCAGGATGAACAGTCCACAGATACCCAGCACGGCTGCCTGTGTCGTCCCCGAGACGGTGTCGACGAACCCGTCTCCGGCGGCGTAGCCGGAGAAGCTGTCGACCCCGAGCAGCGTATTCAAGATGCTCTTGGTCAGCCCGGAGGCCGCGGTGATCAGTCCGGCGCTGACGCCGACCCAACAGGACAAGACCACGCCGTACTGCACGATCCCGGCGGCCAGGTTGCCGAACCCGCGACCGTCTTGTCGAAGAACCGCTAGGCCGATCTGGCCGAACCCGACCACCAGCGCGATCACCAGCGCGATCCACAAGGTAACCGAGTACAGCTTGACCAGGTCGGGGTCATCGACGCTGGGGGTGAAGGAGTCGATGAGGCTGAAAGCGGTCTTGAGCAGCCACATGGCACCGGACCAGATCGCCATCATCATCGACGTGAACCCGTCGGCGAGCGTCTCCTTGGCCTTGTCGCCGAGCCAGCGCAGCGGGTTGAGGTCGATCATCGGGACGATTCGGGCGACGGCCTTCGTGTTCACGGCTGCGCCCATGCCTGTGCTCATGTCTGCGCTCATGTCTGCGCTCAGGCTTGTGCTCATGATGTTTGTGCTCATGTTTGGGGCACCTCCAGCCATTGGTAGCCGGCATCGAAGGACGCCTGGGAGCCCGGCCACAGCGACGGAGCCGGCGCTGGCTCCTCTCCCGGCCCGATCACCCACCGTCCCCCGGTGGCGCCGTGCTGCCAGACCATGCGCTGACAGTCGGCGGCAGCGACCTGCGCAGGCTGGCCCGCCGTGCCAGAGGAGAGGGTGGTCGCCGTGATGATGAAGTCGATGCACGGGACCACGAAGTCATCGCCCACGGTGCCCTTGATGAAACCCATCTTCGGCTCGACGCTGATCGTTATCGCGTTCTGTGCCTCCGAGGCCATCCCGGCCGACTCCAGGAGCGCTGCCACCGCCTGCACCCCGGACCAGCTCTCGGTAGTGGGACCGCCCGGGACCGCCCAGGCCGCGATGACATCCTGAGCCACGCGCACCGACGCCGATGACAACGCCGTGGAGTCGATCGCTGCAAGCTGCGCCAACGCGCCTTCCGGTGTGCGTGGGAACCCGGTCGCTACCCCGACATCTCCCACCTCCACCGGCGGCGGGATCTGGAGGGTTCCGGTCTGGCCAGACGACAGACTGCCGGGCTGTGCGGCCTCCAACGGGGCCACAGGCAGCTGCCGGTCGGCCAGCCGGTCCTGTGCCGATTGCTGTGAACCGGACCCAGCATCCTCAGCGGACCGCGACCCGGTGAGCAGGCCGACCATCGACCACACGCCACCCGCCACAAGGGCGAACGCGACGCCCACCACGACCGCCAGCAGGATCTGCAGGCGTCGGCGGGTCCACTTGGTGTCAGGGTCGACCAGTCGGGTCTGGTAGACGTGTCGGGTCCAGTCGAACATGTCAGCAGCCATCCCCGACGATGCCGTTGAGAATCGCGTAGATCGTCACGAACGCGACCGCGCCGATCACGGTCCAGAACAAGCCGGAGGCACCGATCTGCGCGGCCCGACCCATCTGACCGAACTTGCCCACGATCAGGGCTCCCGACGAGGCGAAGCCGGCGCCGATGATGATGGCGATGACGCCGTACTTGACCCAGCCCAGGATGTCGTTGACGTACGGCTTGACCCCGGTGGGTGCTTGGGCGCACACGTTGCCCACGCCCTCGGCCTTGATGCTTCCCGCGACCACGAGCTGGGTGGCGACCTCGGAGATGGCTTCAACCAACATTGTTTCTCCTTCTTTCCTTCTCAGGTCCGGATTGCCGTGAGCGGTCCGGTGATGGTGGTAACCCGCTCCAGCAGGCGATGGGCTGGAGTCGTGAGCTGCTTGGGCAGCGGGTCCGGGCCCAGGCCCGGCAGGGCCTTGGCGGACAGCAGGGGTGCGAATAGGACGGCGTCCTTGTCTCGCAGAGTGCGCAGGTGCCGGCCGGCCATCGTGAAGTCGCGGTCCCTCCAACGGGAGGCGCCAACCACCACCACCACAACCCGGTCGACGACCACGAGGTCCTCCAGCTCTTCGAGGTCGGACAGCGCCGCCTCGGCCTGGCTCAGCGCCAGCCCGCCCGGTCGGGTCACCAGGACTTCGGCCCGCACCGGACTCGATGCGATCCATGCCTGAGGGTGGGCGGCGGCGAGCTCACGCGTCGACCAGCCCGCGTCGAGAACCGTCAGGTCGATCCCGTCGAGCGGTCGCGGGGCGGGCACCTCCGAGGGCACTGCGATGGGCTCCTCGACGCGGTCGATCACGACACCGGCGCCTCGACGCCCTCGGCGCCACCCGTCGGTTGCGCCCAACTCGGTGGCTGTGGCCCCGAGCAGACCCGACCAGCCAGGGGCGGCCGCGTCCAGCACGCGGATGCGGGCACCGGCCGCGTCAGCAGCGTCTGCCAGGGCGAGCGTGATCGTGGAGGCCCCGGCTCCGGCATTTGCCGCGCGCACCCGCACAAGCGGACCCGGCACCATCCACGTGCCCAACGCGGCAGCATCCGCCCCGGGGGCACCGCCGTTCGCCAGAGCGCCGGTCGAGACACGAGGAACCGTGGCGGAGGAATCGGGTGGCGGGACGGCCACGTCGCGGGTCACCCCCGTGGGGCGCTCGGGTGCCAGGGTGGTGGCGAACCGGCCTGCGGCCAGTGCGGCGGCCGCGGCCTGGAGTTCGCGGGTGGAGTACCGAGGCGTGGTTCCGGTCGCCGTGGTTCCGGCAGCCGTGGTGGTGGTCATCGGGCGGCCTCGGTCCGGGCAGCGGCCCGGAGTCGAAGAGCTTCGCGCAGCACTGCCGCGGGAATCGTGCGCAGCATGTCGCGCGCCTCGGCGGCTACCTCGGCGTCTGTTCGCAGGCGCGCGATCATCCGCTCGATGTCCGTCAGTGCGACTTCGACGCTGTTCTCGGCCACCATGTCCAACAGCCGCGCAACGACGTCGGGAGTCGGCTCGGTGACAGCGCCTACGGTGTGTGGCTGCTCGCTCATGTCTGGGACAAGCAACTGCTTCCCGCCCGGAACGGACAGGGAGCGGCGAGGTTCTTGCGAAACCGACTCGATCGCGATCGGCTACGCGGTCGCAGCCAAGTACCTCGGGATCGCGGCCCGCAACCGGGCCACAGTGGAGTCGCGTCGCCGCCGGACGGTCCGCATCGCCACACCGCGGCGTTCGCCGGCGATCCGCTGGGCCTCCTCACGCGGCAGCCCGCCGTTCTCGGCGGCCAAGAGCTCGACGAGCAGGTCAATGCCGTCAGCGTCGATCTCACCGACGTCCCTCGCCCAGGTCAGCAAGTCGACCAGGTCGGTGACCGGGTCCTCGACCGGGGGCGACGCGATCACAGCGTCACGGTCGGCCAGCGGCTCCCCCCAATCACCACGCCGCTGGCCGTCGACTCCCGTACCGCCGAGCCACTGCTCCAGCGACGTCGCTGGTACCCGGGCCACCATCCCGCCGCCCGGTCGGCTGAGCTGCTGTCGGGCGCGTTGCAGAAGGTACCGGGCAGCACACGGTCCCAGCTGGGGCTCGGCGGCCTTGACTGCCTCCCACACCGCGGCACGCACATCGTCGACCTCGCACACGTCTCGCAGGCTCGTTGCCACTCGCTGCGCACCCGGGTCGAGCAACGCCGTCACAGCGAGGGCAGCGTCGTCGTCATCGCCACCGCGGCGCGAACCCAGCGCAGTCAGCCCCGCCACGACCAGATAGCAGCGTGCCTCGCGACGCCGCCACGCATCGTGCACGTCCTCGAGGCTGGCGAACCCCTCCAGGCGCGGGTCGATGCTCTGCCACCGCGCCCACCTCCCCGACGCCGTCAAGCTGCTGAGGACCGAGGAGGCGAAGGGGCTTGGAGAGCGCCGGCGACGACCACGCTGGCGATCGGCGCAGGCCCCCCGCGGGGTCCACAACGTGTCGTTGTCGGGGTCTGTCGAGATGGGAGTCCTGGCCGACATGGCGATCCTCCGGGGCGGTGGGCGAACTGGACGCGCCCACTGCAGGACCCACCCCCCACCACCTCGCTCACCACTGCGGCCACCAACGACCCAAGGCCCTCACAGGCCGCTCACCAGAACGCTCACCAGAACGACAAACCCGCAGGTCAGCGTTGGTTCTGGCGCCTCGCGGGTGGATAGGCGAAAACGGTCCAAGGAATGTTGGAAGACCCGGGGCTGAAGACCCCAAAGTGACGTGGCGGCCGCGTCTCACCATTGGGAAAGACGCGGCCGCCGGTAGGTGTGGTAGAGCCGGATGACTACCCGGTGGCCCACCACTCACGCTGTTCGATGACCGTCTCCGAGCGCGCGGGCAGATCCTCGTCGTAGCGGTCCACGACGTGCTCACGAACGAGCTCGCTGGCGGCGTCTCGACCCGCCTCAGCCTCGGTCGCCGCGGCCTGATCCAGCCACGAGATGTCTGCGTTCGGGTTCGCCCTCCGGGCCGTCTCGCAGGCCAGCCGGACCAGGTCGATGCGGCCCTCGGCGACGGCCCGCGTCGCCAAGGTATGGGCCACCTCGTGGATCGCCCCGGCCAAGATGTCGTCGGGGCGGCCCGTCTTCGTCAGCCACTTGAACCGGTGCTCGGTCGCGCCCTCGAACGGAGCGCCGGTGACCAGCGAGAGCGCCCTGACCAGGTCCTCCTGACAACCGGCGTCGCCGCGCCGCTGGGCACGGTGCCGCAACCGCACGAACAGGTCAGCGCTGTTGAGCACCCCACCGGGACCTTTCAGCAACTCATAGGTTGGGCTGGTGCCCCGCTGCGCGCCAGAGCTCATCGCCGCGTCCGGCAGCCAATCGCTGCCATCGGGCTGCTTACCCAGCAGGAAGCGTGCGTTGGTGCCGCGGTTCTGAACCGTCTTGACCGACGTCCACCCACACTCCGCGGCGGCCCGCTCCCCGGTGACGCCCTTCTCCAGCCAGGCCAGGTAGGCGATGAAGGAGACCGTTCCCTTGGCGTTGTCGATCGCGGCCGGGTCGCCCCCGTGCAGTGCGGTCACCTCGACGGGCCCCAACAGATGCACCTTCGGCCGTGGTGAGGTGTGGTCCAGCCAGTCGGCGAGATCCTGGTCCAGGGTCGGGTCGAGGTCGGCCAACTCCGCGCGGACCTCCTCGGGAACGCTCGGCGCAACCGCGGCCAAGTCCTCGGCCGTGGTTGCCGCGGTGGCCAGGTAGAGCTCGTCGGCCTCCGGCAGCATCGAGGAAGGATCACCCCCCTCTCGGCGCCGGGGCCCGGTGTACTCCTCGCGCAGCGAACCGTCAGCCTTGGCGTACTTGCCCAGCGGGCCGTCATCGGACCGCGTGGCCGGCACCGGCTCGTCCTTGAGGCTGCGAGTCGAGGCCAGCAGCTCCGCCATGACCTGGGCCTGCGTGGCCGGCAGGCTGAAGGCCTTCACGCTGATGCCCCACATCGGCAAGAACGCCATCCCATCGGGAGCCAGCTCGACCGCCGGGACCTCCTCCCCCATACCCGACTCCCCTGCACCCGAGTTCCCTCCCGAGTCGCCGTACAAGATCACCACCCGGGACCGGTCGCGCTGCGCGATGTCGGCCAGGAACTCGCCCCCCGGCGGCGACGAGACCACGACCACCACTGGGTTCGTGGAGTCCAACACCACCCCGTCGCGGCGGCGAGCCAACACCTCAACCCCTAGGTTCTGCTCGACCGCATCCATCTCTCCGGCCAGCACCGCCGCGCGCGTCAGTGCCTCCCTGCGCTGGACCTGGCGGAGTCGGGCGGGGTTGAGGCCGAGGCTCTCGGCACCGAACCGGTCGGCCAGCAGCACCTCGCTTCCCTCCGACCACGCGTTGACCGCCAGCTCGGCGACCATGAACCGCACCAGGTCAGCCACCTGCTGTGGCTCACCCCCGATGCCGCACATGCCCAGGGTCTCCAGATCCAGCAGCCAGGTACGACCGCCCTCGTCCAGCCCGATGCTCACCAGCGCCGGATATGGTGCGGGCTGGGCTTCCAGATCCTGTTCGAGGAAGGTCTCCCGCGGGAGCACCCAGGCGCGGGAGTCCTCGGTCGCCGACCATCCTTCCGGCACCTGTCCGGTGGCCGGGTGAGTGAACAGCAGCGTCAGGTCCTCGGCACCCAGCACCGCCGCGCCTAATTGCGGCAGCGGGCATGGCGAGACCTTGCAGGAGGCGCCCACATGCCGCAGGGCCCGATCCAAGAACACGACATCGTCTTGACCCTGTCTCCCGCTCTCGATGATCGTCTGCTCGACATCCACGAGCTTCTCGGGGATCGAGGCGATCGTGCGCCCGATGCGGCGGTGCCGGAACTGGCGGCGCCGGTTGGCAGCGACCAGGCCCAACGCGCCTACCGACAGGCACGCGGCAGTGGCCAGCAATGCGTGCAGCGCACTGACGCCGCCCTCATCGCTGTCCTGGTTGGCGGCATGGGCGGCATCGGGCTGTTGGTCCGCAGCTGGCGTGTCCACAGCGTTTGGCGGTGCGACCTCGTGCGGTGCGACCTCTTGTGGGGCGTCCTGGTCATGAGCCGGTCCCTGGGGAATCTGGTGGGTCCTGACCTCCGGCGGCGGCTTGGGGTTGTTGACCTGGGGCGGAGTCTCGTTCTCAGCGGGCGCGGGTTGGCCGGGGATCTTGATCGTCCACCCGGGAAAGATCCGGTCGGGGTCGGTCAGGTGCACCCCGCCGGGCTGAACGATGTCCTTGCTCGCCTCGAATAGCTCGGGGTAGGCCTGTGCGTCCCCGAGCTCCTCGAGCGCGATCTCGGAGAGGGTGTCGCCCTTCACCACGATCTCCTCGCGCTCGATGACCGCCTCGGCATGTCGGGCGCTGCCGCCAAGAGTGGGGATCAGCAGCACCCAGCCGGGGCGGATCGGGTTCGCTGCGTGGAACACAGTGCCGTCGTTCATGATGCGGCCTTCGTTGAGCGTGGCGATCTCTGGCCACCTGTCCCCCTCGCCAAGGTGACGCTCGGCGATCGACCACAACGAGTCCAGCCGCATCACCGTCACTGTGGTGGTAAGCCCCTGCTGTCTCCCGGAGACCGTGTGGGTCCCGGTGTGGGGTCCCGCCTGGGCAACCGGAGCCCGGGCGAGGCGCTGATCTGTCTGGTCCCCGGCGCGATGGTGCGCAGAGACGACCTGCAGGGAAGTCGTCGGTGCCGTCGGCGCGGGCTCCGGGCCGGGGGTCTGTCCAGGGGCCAGTACCGCGGGGCCTGCCCAGACCGGCGTGGCTACGAAGGCGACCACGACGGCCGTGACGAGCTGCCTGGCCAGATCCTGCTGGACGCCCAGGGTGAATGGGACTTTCAACGTGATCCTGTCATCGGTGAGGGCTGCGATCGCCTCGACCACGACGCACACGATCAGCTGCGCCCAGAGCACCCACACGACGACAGCCAGTAGCCCGATGATCGCGCCGTCGGTGATCGGCGCCGAGAGCGAGACACCCTCTGCTGGCCACGGGTTACCGATGTAGCCCAGCAGAGCCCAAGGCGGCCCGACCACCAACGCCGCCAGTGCGAGCGCAGCCACCAGGGCCTTCAACAGCCGCATCATTCTTATCCGCTCCTCCGCACAGGCGTGTCCGCTCTCATCAGTCGTCTCTTATCGGCCGTCTCTCATCAGTCGTCCTGGTCGATCGACAGGGCGGTTGCCGTTGCCTTAATCGGAATCGCGTTGATCATGACCACCTTGAGCAGCGTGGTGTCCTGATGTCCAGTGACGGTGACGGTGACCTGTCCGCCGTGGACGCTGACGGTGCCGTTGGCGCCGACCGAGTTCAGATAGGCCTGCGCCGCGGTCACGGCTCGGCCGGAGTCGACCACGGTCTGCCCGTCACGTAGCGCACCGGTGTTGAGGGCATCGGCGCCGACCCGGGCCGCCTGCTCGGCGTCGTTCATCGCCTCACGCTTGGCACCCAGTGCGTACCCGCCGTCGATCACCAGGCCGGCGGTTGCGAAGAACACGAGGGAGAAGATGATGGCGTAGGCGATGACGGCGTCGCCGCGCTCGTCCCGGGCGCCTTTGCGGTGGCCCGCGATCCAGGCGGTGGCCCGCAGTCGCAGCCGGGTCAGCAACGTCATCGCGTCCTCCTCGACTTCGGTGGTCGGTTCAGCATTGGTGAACTCGCTCTACTCGCTGCGCCAGGTCTCGATAGGCACGACCGAGCGGGCGGTGAAGGTCTTGTGTCCGGGGAACCCGGCGAGGGCGACGTCGTCGAGCTTGGTCGTGCAGGAGACGGTCACGGTGATCCGTCCGCCGGGGTGGTAGCTGCTCACGTCCACATCGACGTCGAGGTCCTGGCAGGAGACGCCGGCAGAGCCGAGCGAGGCGCGTGCGGCGGTCTGCGCAGCGCTGGCTGACTGGCTGGTGTTCCGCTGGAGCGAAGCTGCACGGGCGGCGTCGGCGGCGACGGCCTCCACCTGTTGTCGAGCATGTGCCATCCGCCCGAGCCCGACCACGAACAGCACGAAGGCGAGTATCAGTGGTGTGATCAGGGTGATACTCAGGACGGCTGTGCCCCGCTCACCGTGGCTCCGGCGCCGATCTCGTCCTCGACGAAGCGTTGCCCGCACCATGGTCATAGCGCCAGTCATGGCTTCAGTCATGGCTTCAGTCATGGCGTCGCCTCGGGAGGGTGTCCCTAATGCCGTGAGTTCGTGTGAGCCCGGGATCGCCGCTCCGGCCGTCGTCCCTGCTCATCGGGGGCATGCGGCAACCCCTCCCGCCCTTGAGATTCTTTCGGAATTCCTGGAGACGGAGCAGCCATCTCGAGGCGCTACTCGTATTCGTGAATCCCCGGAGTCCCCACGACGCTGCCGGCCGCCCGCCTCGTCCTCCCGCGGCAGGCGAGCCCCGCGACAACCTGGGTTGACCGCGACAACCCAGCTTGTCAATGTGAAGACATGTCCAAGAAACCCAGCGTCGAAGACCATCGAGAGACCTTCCGACACCTTCAGGAAGTGGCCGCCCAAGCCCTTGAGCATTGGAAACTGGCGCGCCAGTTCCACCGCGAACGGCGCGACATCATCAGCGGACTCATCGACGCCGGCTTCTCCCAGGCAGACATCGCCCGCGAGCTTGGCGTGACCCGCCAAGCCATCCAGAAGCAGCTCAGCCTGTAGTTGACCTACCACCTGAGTTCGCGAACTCAGGGTCGGAACCGCGCCGTATGCGAGGCTGAAGGCGTCAGTTCCCATCGCCAGACCCTTCAGAACTCGTGAACTCACGGGAGGGTGGAACGTAGCGTTCCACGGGCCCTTCAGCTGTCTCCGAGACACTGAGGTGGACCCATGGCACGACCGAGATGACGGTGCCGGTCACAGTCGCCGAGGCGCTGGTGGCTCCGCGTTGCACGGTGACGTTGCGGTCCTTGAGGGTGGAGGGCCCGATCGCGGAAAGCAGGTCGAGAGCCTGAGCACGGCCCTCCTCGGCGGTTCCGTCGAACCGGCGCGCTGACGCGACGCCCTCCTGGGCGGCCTGCTCGGCCACCTGACGGGCATGGAAGGCGAGGCCGAACTGCACCACCAGCAGGCTCATCAGCATCAGGGTCGGCATGACGATGACGAGCTGAACCAGCGAGGCAGCGCCGCGCTCGTCGCGTCTGCTGTGTCGTGCCATGACAACCACTCCTGCCTGAGCGGGAACTACTCAGTGGGGATGTTGTTGGCTTTGCTGGTGAGCTTGGCGACGATGATCGCGATGATCGCGATGGCGGCGACGGCGATCAGGCCCGTGATGATGACGATCGTGGTCAGTTCGACGGCGCCGCGCTCGTCCTTCTTGAGCTGCGCAAGTCGCATCCGCGCGACGATGATCAAGGTGGTGAGCATCCGTACTTCGGTGTTCATCGAATGTTCCTTTCCGTTGGCCTTTCAGGTGATCTGCGCTCGGCTAGGCCCTCCCGAGACGTCCGGCGGCCCCGCGCTCGGGGCGACTGCCGGTTGGCGCGGTTGGCGTCGGGCTGGTGATGTGACACGTGCCGTTCATCGCTCAGAACCCCATGACTGCGACCACGCCGGGGAAGCCAAGGAAGATCAAGAAGCCGAGGAACAGCACGATCTGTCCGAACTCCATGGTCTGGTTGGCCTTCTCTGCTCTTCCCTCGGCTTCGGCCAGCTGACGGCGCCGCGACGTGGCGGCGCGAGCGGTAAGCGACTGCCTGACCTTGGCGCCGTCGTCAGCGACCAGGTTCAACGCGCCGCCGAGGTCGACGAGCTCCTGCATCCCGGTCCGCTCGCCCAGATCGGCGAGCGCTGCCCACGGGGTCTCGCCGACCAGACGGGCCCGCTCGATGGTGGAGCGGATCAGCTCGAAGGCCCAGCCCTGCCCGATCCGGGCGGCCGTGGGGAGGGCCTCGGGGATACCTCGGCCGCCCGCCAGGCTCATCGAGACCAGGTCGAGATAGGTGGCCAGGGCGCGACGGAACTCGGTGCGGCGCCGCTCAGCGGCCTGGGTAACTGACAGGTCGGGAACCCAGAAGAAGATCCCTCCCATGACCAGCCCGGCGGCCAGGGGGACCGTCAGCGGTGGAGTGATGCCCGCCGCCATCACGGCGAGTGTTGCGATGCTCGGGGCGATCAGTCCCAGCAGCCCGAAGGTCAGCTTCTTCACCAGGTGGGCCTCGAGGGTGTAGTCGGTGATCTCCAGGTCGGCGCGCAACTTGTTTAGGGTGATACCGCGTTGGGCGAGTTGGGTGGCCATCCATCGGCCGAGCCGTGCCTGGGTGCTGACCTCACCGGCATCAGGGGCCGCGGCAACGGCGACCCGGGTCCGCTGCCGCTCCCACCGGCTGACCACCGAGGACAGCGCGGGCCGGGGTGGCACGAGCGCGAAGATCAGTAGGCACACCGCAGCGCCGAGGCTGCAACCCAACAGGAGTCCAAGACTCATCGACTGGTACCTCCCGTCGCCGAGACCGCGGCATCGACCTGGTCGACGCCGACGAGGAACCGCTCGGGTGGGGTGATGTTCGCCGCTGCCCTGATCCACATCAGTCCGGCTCCCAGCGTGCACAGCACGATCGCGAGCATCATCTGGCCCAACGGCGAGTTGTAGGGCGCGACGTACTCGCGTGAGAACAGTGTCAGCGTCCCGCCGAGGCACGCGGTGAAGACGACAATGATCGTGGCCGTGCGCCGCAGTACCTTGCGCTTCTCTTCCATGCGCCGCGCGCTGTCGATCTCCTCGCGCGCGGAGTCGGCAAGCGCCGTAAGCGTGGCGACCAGGCCAGGCCCCCGGAGCTTGGAGTTCAAGATCAGTGCAGCCACGACCTTGTCGGCCGCCGCGTCGGAGAACTCATCAGCGAACCCGGCCAGTGCGGCGGGAAGGAGGTTGCGGGAGCGGATCTGGCTCATCAGGCGCTGGAGGGGCGGCTGGATGACACTTGGGGCGGCATGGATCGAGTGACCGATCGCCTCCTCGAGCCCGATCGACCCGGCGATAGAGTCGCGCAGAGACTCGGTCCACACCGCGAGCCCTTCGAGTCGCTCGATGTGCGAGGCGGCGTCCCGAGCGCCACCAAACATGGTGGGCCACAGGTAGATCACGGCGATGCTCGCACCCGCAGCAACGGGCCAGCGGGTCAGGACAGCGACCACCAACCCCACCGCCAGGGCGATCCCGAGCCGCCGGCGTGCCTGCGGCCCGAACAGTATCTCTGCGTGCCCAGTACGGCTGAGCCGTCGCGTCGGTCGCCACCCCCACAGAGCCGCGACCAGCAGCAGCAGGCTGCCACCCAGCGCCAGGCCGAGAAGGAGTCCGGTGAACATGGTCAGGGACATGGCCAGATCACCAGCGTCCTGCTCCGGGCTGCACCCAGCCGGCCGCCGCCAGCTCATCTATGCGACCTGGGACGGTGCCCGTCCAGACCGCGGAGTGGCCCTTTGCGGGCGCGGCGAAAATCTCCGAGGACAACACCGACTTTTCGAAACCGTTGACCTCCAGGATGGAGTCCAGCCTCCGGTCGCCGGTGTGTGGGTCGCGGGAGATGAACACGACGAAGTCCAGGCCGCCCGCGATCAGCTGATAGCTGGCCTCGTGCGGCAGCCGCTCCTCGGATTGGATGGCGTAGGTGGCGATCCTGTTGAACACGTCACGGGCCGATCGGGCGTGGATCGTGGACAACGAGCCGTCGTTGCCTTGGCCCATGGCGTTGAGCATGTCGATGACTTCCGGGCCGAGGACCTCCCCGACGATGACGCGGTCGGGGTTCTGCCGCAGTGTGCGCTGCACTAGGCGAGCCATCGGGACCGCCCCATGCCCCTCGCTGTTGGCCACCTTGGCCTCGAACTCCACGCAGTTCGGGTGGCGGTCGATGTCCTTGCGCAGCCCGAGCTCCAAGGCCTTCTCGATGGTGATGATGCGCTCCTCAGCCGGGATCTCGCCGGCCATGGCCCGCAGCAACGTCGTCTTCCCGGCGTCGGTGGCCCCAGCGATCATCACGTTGGCTCGGGATTTGACGATGGCTGTCAAGAATGCGGCCGCCTCCTCGGTGACCGAGCCCAGGCCGACCAGGTCGGCCAGCGCGACCTTCTCGAACCTGTGCCGTCTGATCGAGATTGATGGTCGGACAGAGACACCCATCACCGCCGAGAGGCGGGAGCCATCAGGTAACTGTAGGTCAAGCTCAGGGTTCGCTGAGTCCCACGGCCGGGAGTTCAACCCCGCGTAAGATGCCAGGGTCTGGACGAGCTCGATGAGCTCCTCGTCGGTGCTGGCGACCGGCTCGAACGGCTCGGGATGGGCTGAGCCGGCCCGGGTGATCCACACCTCGTCACACCCGTTGATGTCGATGTTCTCGATCGACTCGTCGTTGAGCAGCACCTGGAGCCGCCCGGCGCCGAACATCCGCGCGTGAACGCCCTCGGCGAGAGCGAACTCGGTTTCGTCGCCCAGAGTGGGCTTGCCGCGGGCGAGTAGTTGCTCAGCATGTCCACGGATAACGTCGGCGATGATCTTCCTCGCGAATTGCTGCTCGGCCATGCCGCTCAGCTCCGCCACCCTTTCCCCTCGCCGCTGGGCCGCCTCGCGCCGCTCCTTCTCGATGTGTAGGAGTTCCCCGGTTCGCCGATGGATGTGCTTGACCAGATCCTGGTCCACCTCGCTCATGCCGACACACCTTCCTCGACCGGGACCATCTCGCCAGCCATTGCCTTCGCGGCCCTCAGCAGCAGCGTGCGGCCCAGCCGACCAGAGGCTCGCTCGCCCTGCTCGAGCCGAGCCAGTGCCCGGGGGTCGTGGGGCATCGATCGGGTGGCCAGGGTCGGGAGTCCCGCCTTTCCCAGCAGCTCGTCGAGATCAGCCCGGTCGCGTGCCGCGCGGGCATCGGGGCCAACCAACACCGGCATCACGCTCTCCGCACCATGCTGCGCCAAGGCACCCATCAGGTCCTGGAGCCCATCGGTCAGGTGCATAACCGACTCCAACGAGGTCGAGAGCACCGGCAACAAGTACGTGCTCGCCTGCGCTAGCGGGAGATGCGCACTCGCACGGTCCAGCCGACCCAGGTCGGCGATCACGTCGACCTCGGCCGCCGTGCACGCGGCAGCGATCGAGCTCCACAGACCGCTCAGCCCTCGGGCCTGGGCTGAAGAGGACACTCCCGGTACGAGGCTGGCCCCGCAGCCGAGCAGCTCGGCCTCCTCGAGGATAGGGTGCCCGTCTGGGACACCGCCCCGAACAGCGGCGGCCAGTCGCAGCAAGCCCTTGGCCGCCGGGATCGGCCCCCCGGGGGCCGCCCGACACCGGTAAGCCAGGTCACCACCGGCCAGGTCGGCCTCGAGCAGCACCACAGGCCGCGGCCACACCGCAGCCAGTGCCAGGGCCGTCGACGTCACCCCCGGCGACCCCTTCATCGAGCAAAGGCCGATCACCGTCACCGGATCACTCCCCCGCCTTCTGGGCGCCGGGCGGTGCGGTCTCCACGATGGCGATGCGGTTCTGGGTCGAGTAGGCCGAGATCCGCCCCGAATCGGAGGCATCCACGATCAACGTCACGAGCACCTGCCCGCCGGACGCGGCTGCACCCTCGACGCTATAGACCTCCGCACCCTTAGCCAGGACCTCTGGGGTATCGAGTGCGGTCGGGTCGTTCTGGGCGGTGTCAGTGGCAGGGACTGCGATCACGTCAACGACGTCTCCCGGATCCAAACCAGCACCGGGCACGCGGGCCGGGTCGAGTGCGAGGCCGACAGTGGACTGTCCAGCGCCGGGGACCGGTGAGGCGGTGACCATGCCGGCGGTCAGGATCTGTCCATCGACCAGGTCGACCACCGCGGTCTTGCCGACCAGGGTGTCGATCTGCGCGACTGGAATCGCCCCATTCACCCCCGCGACTGAGGTGGACACCAGGTCCTCTCGGGCAATTACATGCCCCTTGGCGATCGGCTCACCGACAGCGAGAACTGACTCCCGCTGCCCGACGTGCAGGCCCCACGCCGCGACCGCGAGCCCGGCTCCAATCACCAGCAGCGCGGCAAGCGTCACCAGGCCCCAGGAACGGTGGCGCTGCCTACCGGGCGGGCCAGTGGCAGCCCGCCGGCTGCCGGACAAGAGACCTTCGACTGGTACGCGCAGGCTCCGCGCTGGCTGGCCCTTGGTAGTGCTGTCTCTTGCCATCGCGTTGCTCACCGGTCTCTTGCCCTTCCTCAGTCGATGACGACCGACTGACGCTCACCAACGCGGGTCGCGGTCGGGTCGCTGACGAACCCTGGAACCTCGCCGAGCGTGCCGCCGCCGTCGATGCAGACCCCCGAGCAGGTCCAGTCGGCCTTGTAGGTGATCTGGGCGGTCACCGGGAACTCTCCCTCGGGCTGGAAGTCCGACACCTTCTGGAAGGCGTAGGAACAGTCCGTGGTCTCGCTCGAGCTCATGCCATTCACCCAAGCCCGCCCGGCGGAGGTGCACTTCTTGGTGCCGTCAGTCAGATCCCACGTGACTCGAACCGGCCTGGCGACCACCGTGACGGTCGTGTTGCCGACCGTGGCACTGCCGGTCACGTTGCTCCACTGGTCGGCGTTCATCCACAGCCAGGTCTCCAACCCGACATAGGTCATCAACGGCGGCTGGGGAGCCATGTGTACCGTTGGCTTCGCCAGCGGCATCGACTCAACGATGGACTCCGCTATCTGTCCCGGGTCAGGAGGAGCCTCGCCGCCGGGAACGAACCAAGTGTTATCCGGGATCGACATCGTGTAGTCACAGCTGTAGACGCTGCCCTCGCTCGGGTCGTGACCCTCCCACATCGGATCACCGGCTGGCGGCTGGGGGACGATCGCGAACGAGTAGCACTGGTGCGACGGGTCCCATGTTCCGCCATAGCCATCAGTGCACGGCACCTCGGCCCCACTCGCGTCGTGGCAACCCGTAGAGCCAGGGCTGCCGCCCTCGTCACCGGGGTCGCCACCGCCCGGATCGCCCGGATCTCCGGGGATCGAGACTGGGATGCAGACCCATCCGGCGCCGGCCTGAGTGGGTACAGTCCCGGGCGGGCAGGCGGGCGGGTCATCGTCGCCGGCGGTGGCGGCCGGGACATACAACAGTGAGGAAACCAGCGCTGCCAGCGCCCCGCCCAGCGCCCGAGTCAGGAGTTGGGATCGCATGGTTTGTCCTTCTTGCCTCCGGCGCCGGGGGTGTCGATGAGTGCGTAGATGAGCCAGTCGTATCCCTCGGGCTTGCTCAGGCTGATCTCACGGAGCACAGGAACCTGCCGCGAGGCGATGGGCTTCGTCGGCTTGTCGTGCTGAGTCGTCTTTACTTCTCTCCAGTCGACGCACTGCCGGATCGTCACTGAGCCGCCCGTGTCGCTGATCTTCGTGGCTCTCGACCAGTAGACCTTCGGGGTGCCGGTGATCTTGACCTCGTACTGCTCGTACGTCTTGAGCTCGTCGAATCGGACTCGCCATGCCGGACTTGGGAAGTAGTCACGGAAGAGCTGCTGTGCTGCCTTGGTCGCCTCCCCCTTCGCGTAGATCGGCTCGGAGCGGGATTCGTAGGACTCGAAGCGCTGGAGAGCGGCGTCGTACGCCTTGAGCTGCTCCGGAGTGAACCTGGCCCGCCATGCGTCAGGGTCTGCGGTCGGTGTCGGAGACGCCGTTGGCACACTGCTCGTCGGAGCGCTCGGGGTGGGCTTAGTCTTCGGCTCGTCGTCTCCCGCGCAGCCGGCAAGGGTCCCGGCGAGGGTGAGGGCGATCGCGGCAACGACGGTGCGTTTCACGGGGGTCCTTCCTGAGCCCGAGGTGCCCGGTCGACGAGCCTTGGGCACCAACATGAGCGAACGTGGTCGACAGGTGGCGCCCGTGTTCGCCTCCCTGTGCATTGGGTTCAAGTCGAAGTCCCCTTCCTCTATTGGCGCGCTACCTGGTGAGAGCAACTGGTCACGGGCGGGATCGGACACCTCAGAGCCAGAAGTTCCGGAGGAATCTCTTGGCGGCTGGGCTGTCGAACTCGCGGTGGCGCCGGAGCCGGGGCGTGGGCAAGCGGTAGCCAGCGTCGACGAACTGATCGGAAGCTTCAGTCGAAACGGTCGGTTGCGCGCCTTAGGCGTCGATGAAGTGCTGACATCCATCGGGGTGAGGCGCGTGGCGGCGGCCGCACTCTCCCGCCCGAGAAGCTTAGTGCCCCTTGGGTACAGGTCTTGGTGTTTCCGAGCCATGCCGCGCCTGTGTCTTTCCGAAACTCCGGCCTCGCGGACGCCGGGAGAGGGTCATTGTCGAACGCGTTGTCAGCAAGGGAAAGGCGCCCTAACGGGGGGTTAACGCCCTTTGTGTGCTAAGCACACTAGCACGAAGGGGGCCGACAAGTCTGGCACTATGCATCCGTGCCGCGCCTCTCGTCCCCCGCCTCGATGCCCCCTGACGTGGCCGCGATCATCGACACGCTCGGCAACAAGGCCCGCATCGAGATCCTCCACCAGCTTGCCGCGCGCGCCATGACCGCAGCTGAACTGGCTGACCTCGTCGACGCCGAACGAAGCTGGGTGTCACGCCACCTCACCGTCCTCGAGGACCTCGACTTAGTCACCGCCGATCGCCCTCGAGGGACGCGTGCCCGCCTGCCCGTTGTATGGCAGGCCAACCGAGAAGCCGTCACCGAAGCAACGATGCGATGGCTTGCCTACGCCACCGGGCGCAGCGCTGGCACCCTGATCAATCCTGCCGCCGACTCCGAGTGACGGCAGCTGAAGCCGGGATCCCGGAGATACTTCGGGTGGGACCACGCGCGTCGTCCACCGCAGCCGCCACCGGCATGGTTGCTACATCGCTGCGGGAGCCGGCCTAGTAGGCCCGTCGGGTGCGCTCCTTGACCTCGGCCAGGCGCCAAATAGCGCGGTCACGCGATGTCCGATCTGTCGCGAGGCCGGTTGCTTGTCCTGCGTGGAAGGACGAAGCCACGAAGGGACCTCTGACCATGACCATCATACCGAACATCGTCCCGGAGGATTGGGACGACAACGGCATCCTCCTCTTCGAGGAGTTCTGCGCCTTCATCCGTACTCCGCAGCGCACAGTCCGATCATGGCGGCAGGATGGACGCAGTGTCCCGCGCTGGTATCGCTTCAACGGAAACGGCCGACTCTACACGACCGTCGGAGACCTGCGCCGGTTCCTGGAGCGAGGTCAGTGACATGACCACCGCGAACCGCACCGGTCTCACACACCCCGACGAAAGCCCTTGGATGACCCTACAGCAGGCCGCGGTCTACATTGCGACATCGGTCAAGACCGTGCGACGGCTCATCGCCGCCGGAGACCTACCGGCGTTCGTTTGTGGTAAGCGCGGCCTCCGAGTCAGGAGGGCCGACCTCGACGAGTTGATGCGCCCTGTCTGAGGTGAACCACGCCGAATGTCGGCTTGCTAAGTCCGCGACCGCGACCCGTACTTTCAACATACCGCCCGCCTCCTTTGTGGTACGGGTTCATCTTTTCCCTAAGAACTCTGCGGCACCGCGATCACCACGGCGCCGGCTTCTCTAGGGGACCAACGCTCGTCGGCAGTTGGGCGTTGAGAAGGTGGTCTGCGAAGCCCTCGATGTATCCGGTGACGCTGGCTGGGTCGGCGCCGCCCCGTTGCCCCAAACGTCGCTGCGCGACCTTCATGAGGTCCGGCGCGCTCTCGGAGGCAACCTCGCCCACGCACTGCCAGCCCGGTCCCGGCCCGGGCGCAGGCCCGAAGACCGGCTCGTCAGCACGCGGCCAGACCTATGCGTGGAACGTCATGGCTTGATTGTCTCAGGCCTTCGACGGGACGGAACCACCACGCAGCCCGGGCCACACCGGTCACCGATGACAGAGGCCGCAACTGATCAACGAACCACGCATCCGCCCTCGCCGGAGTTGGCTAGAGTCCGAGCGGACGTGTGCAAAGCGGTCGGGGATGGATGGGGAACTCACGTGGCGCTTCACATCAGCCGGCTTCGGATCTCGAACTTTCGCAACTTCGCTGAGTGCGAGATTGCCCCGTTTCCCGCGCCGGCAGTCATCGTGGGCGAGAACGGTATCGGCAAGAGCAACATGCTGCACGCGCTCCGGCTCGTTCTGGATCCGGACCTGCCCGACTCGGCACGCCAGCTGAGGGCCGAGGACATCCATGAGGGGGCTACAGGGCCGTTCGGGCATGGCTTGGCGGGCGGCGCCGAAGTCGTCGTCGAGGTCGACTTCGAGGGATTCGACGACGAGGCGGACGCCCTCGCGATCTTGTCTGATGCGCTGACCAAGGTGACGCGGCCGCGTCGTGCCCGGCTCGTGTACCGGTTCGCGCCGAGGGCACCGCTCAACATCGATGAGCCACCCGAACCCGGGGACGATCGCGTCGCGTACACGCCGTTGGACTACGACTTCCAGCTGACCCAGGGCACCGACGACGACGCCGACGGTTCACGGGTGCGGCGCTACATCAGCCTGCGCGTCCTGCCAGCCCTTCGCGACGCCGAGAGTGACCTTGCCCGATGGAACCGGAGCCCCCTGCGGACGCTGCTCGAGGAGATGCCCCTCGACCGGACCAAGCTAGAGGCGATTGCCGGCGACATCGATGCCGCCGCCGACCGACTGGCTCACGAACCAGAGGTCGACCGCCTCCAGAAGGACCTGGCGGCCAGGCTAAAGCGACTCGTCGGACCACAGCTTCCCGTCGACCCCCATGTAGGAATCGCCTCCAAGGATCCCGATTCCCTGCTGCGGGGTCTGCGCCTATTTGTGGACTCCTCTCGTACCAGGACCGTGGCCGACACAAGTCTCGGAGCGGCGAATGTTCTCTATCTTGGGATGCTCATGGAGGCCCTGGCGGTGCGGCGCGCCGCCAGCGCTTTCGTGACGACAATCCTGGGGGTCGAGGAGCCCGAGGCCCATCTGCATGTTGCGGTCCAGCGCCGCCTGTTCCGACACCTCCTGGCCACCGAGCCGGCGATGCTGCTGACCACACACAGCCCTCACATCGCCGCTGTCGCGCCCCTGGAGTCCTTGCTGCTGCTGCGGGCGAGCACCTCAGGCACGATCGCAAACACCACCCTCGACGCGGGGCTGACTGACGGAGAGTCCCAGGACATCAGCCGCTATCTCGACGTCACTCGCGCAGAACTGCTGTTCGCGCGCTTCGTCATCCTGGTTGAGGGAGCGGCGGAAACCTACGTCGTTCCTGCCATCGCAAGGGCCGCCGGGTTCGATCTCGACGAGTACGGCGTCGTCGTCGTCAACGTCGCCGGCACCGACTTCGCGCCCTACGTCCAATTGCTCGGAACCCACGGCCTCCAGGTGCCCCACGTGGTCATCACCGACGGCGATCCCCTCCGTGGCTCTAAGAGATCCGAGCAAGGCCTGCAACGAGCTGCCCAGCTCGTCGAGGACGATGACCTCCGCGAGCAACTCGAAGCCGACATCGAAGAGCTGAGGCGGCTCGAGCAAGAGGGCGAGAACAGGGAAGCACTCAGTCTCAGGCGCACCCTGCAGGACACCTGCGCCGCCGAGGACATCTTCGTCGGCGACAGCACGCTCGAGCTCGACCTGCTGTCCTTGCTGGGCGACGAGCTGGCCGTGGCCTACTCCGAGCTCGCGAGCGAGGGCCGAGCGGAGGGCATGGCTCGCGACATCCGCCTCATCCTCGACGCCGAGGGAACAGCAGACATGATAACGGCCCCCACGCAGGCTCTGGCCGATCGGGCGAGCGCAGAGAACTCAAGTCGCGCCACGCACCAGCACCGCCTGGACCGAGTCCTCGCACGCGTGGAGGCTCGCGGCAAGGGACGCATCGCGCAGCGCTGGGCGCATCACATCGAGGATGTGGATCTGCGGAAGTGGCTGGCAGCGCTGCTTGAGTGTCTGGGTCCGCAGGTCGACAGTGACATCACCGACGGCAGCACGGAGGTCGACGCCGAGCTGATCGCGTCGAGCGGACCAGCCCGCGCATACTTGCGCGCCTTGGACCGCGTGAGCAGAGCTGTCCGAGGCACCGCTCTCCTGCCGCCGACGGAGTCGTGACGTGGCCGTCTCCGTGAGAAGACCACGTGGCCTGCCGCGTCGCCTTGCCGAGGCGATCGAGGAACTCGACGCTGAGCAACGTTCGGCGCTGGCCGCACAGGGCAATCTGGTCATCACGGCGGGGCCAGGAAGCGGCAAGACCCGTACCGTAGTGGCCCGGGCCGGCTACCTCCTCTCGACCCAGATCCAGGCTCCGCGCGGGTTGGCGACCATCACCTACACCAATCAAGCCGCATCCGAGCTTCGCGAGGGACTCGCTCAGCTGGGGGTGGAAGCTACGCAGCGCCTGTTCGCCGGCACAATGCACTCGTTCTGTCTCGCTCACGTCCTGCCGTACGCAACGCTGGTCGGAACCAACCTTCCGCCGCTGGACCGCCTGATGACGAGACCACAGATCAGAGACCTCGAGCAGGAGTGCGCAGACGCGATCGGGGTCAACGTGTGGGATCTGCAAGAAGACTTCCCCGGGCTGCGACGACGAGTGGCTGCGGGCGAGGATGTCTCCAGCGAAGCGCCGGCCTACGTGCGCGCGGTCGAGCACTACGAGAGGCTGTGCGAACGTCGCGGCATCTGGGACTTCGAGGGAATCGTCCTGAGTTCGGTGCGGCTCCTAGAGGATCACCCGGAGATAGCTGAGGTCATCCAGGCGAAGTTTCCCGTCGTGATGGTCGACGAATACCAGGATCTAGGTGCCGGTCTGCATCGACTGGTCGAGCTGCTCCTGGCCTCGGGGGTCGAGATCACCGCAGTCGGAGACGTCGACCAGAGCATCTTCGGGTTCAGCGGCGGCGATCCGGTCTATCTCGAAGAGCTGTGTCACCGCGATGACTTCACGGTGCGCCGGCTCGTGACGAACTATCGCTGTGGGTCGGCCGTGGTCGCGGCAGCCGAACTCACCCTCGATCAGGCGCGGGGCTACAGCGCAGACCCGCGGCGCACCGATCCAGGCGTGCTTGAGTTCAGGGTGGTCGAGGGCACCCCGGCTGAACAGGCTCGCAACGTCGTTGCTGCGGTGCGCCAGTTTCTCGACGCTGGGCTTGCCGCTGAGGAGGTGGCCGTCCTCGTGCGGAACCGGAAGCCGTTGGCGCCCCTGACCGAGCGAGGGCTCCGCGCCGCGGGGATACCGGTGCAGCACGGCGGGCTGGCAACGGGACCCGCAACCGAGCTGGGGCGGTGGCTCGAGGCAGCCGCGCTCTATGCGGTGCGCATGTCGGACCAGTCTGTCGCGGACCTGCCGCCCCAGGTCGGCGCGAACCGCCTCCTGGATCGCCTGGAGTCGCTGCGCCGGGTCGCTGGCAACCCCAGGCCCAGCCAGCCCCGGCTCGCGCGAGTAGCTCAACTGCACGCCACGCTGCTGGGCGATACCTCGGCGCCAGACCTCACGGTGCGCGCCTGGTTGCGTCGGGTCGTGGAATCGCTGGACCTCGAGGAGCTTGCCCGGGACGTGGGTGACCCACGGTCGCACGATGAACTCAACGAGCTGCTCACGACCTCCGAACACGTTGCACTCGCCGACCTTGCCTCCGACTCCGCGGGAACTGGAAGGGTCGTGATCTCCACCTTCCACGGCGCAAAGGGGCGCACGTTCTCGGCCGTCGTGATTCCCGGGCTGAGCGAAGGGGTCATCCCGCCCTGGACGGGCCCGGTCAGGCGCCGCAGGCCGAAGACGGGTCGAGCTCTCCAGGAAGAGCGGCGTGGCTTCTACGTCGCCTTGACCCGCAGCCGCGGCAGCGTTCTGCTTCAGGTCTCGAGTACCGGCGTCGACCATCAGGGATACGACACCCGACGGGGCTATTCGAGCTTTGCTCGGCAGTTGGCTGATCGACTCGGCACGAACCTGTAGAACCCGGTCGGGCTCCGGACGCGTCCGGACGGCGCTACGGAATCGGAGCGGTCACTGTGACCACTCGCGAACGCCGGCGGGGTTGAGTCGCCGAGGGTCCCGGCCTCCTACGCCCGATCCCAGCACGTCTCAAACCTCTTGAATTACATGTAGTGGGCATAGCGTCCCGACACCGGCGCGTCGGATTCGTGGTGCCTGAGGATGATGCCGACGGTGCGCGCGGTGCGAAGCGTGATGGGGATCCGACCGTCAAGCCGGGTCTGGTTCCAGTTCATCTTCGTGAGTGCGAGGGTTTCGGCCGCCAGGGTCTCCGGGCTTGACTCCGCTTGGACGGTTCTGATCCCGAGTGGCTGAGGTACATAGTGCCCGGGGTAGGTCTTGTAGAACGGTACGGCGCCGGTTGTGTAGAGCAGGTGGCGTTTCTCGCCAATGCTGACGAAGGTGCCGCGCAGCGGTGGCTGCTGACCCTTTCGGTACAGGCGGAGTTGGTCGGAGCTCGTGAGCCACAACAGTTCCAGGACATCGAGGCGTTCGGTGTTCGCAGCCTGGTTGAACCCGGCCGTCTCGGCGGCGGTGTAGTTGCTGGCTTTGTGTAGGACGACCCGGGCGGGGGCGGTTCGGTGCTCGGTGCGGTAGCGCTGGAGTGCTGTTTCGAGCAGGTCGCGCGCGTCGTCCTCGGACAGGTGCGGTTGCCGGTCTTCCTTGGACACGGTGGCCGGGCCGCCGCGCACGATGACGCCGTCGCCGCGCTGGTTGTAGATCTGGGCGACAGAGGTGTGCAGGTTTGTGTCCGCGGTCTTGTGGAAGGCGATGCCGATGTAGCACGACGCTAGGTCGGAGGCTTCGCGTGGTAGGCGCCAGGGAACGCCGCCGTTCTTGTAGTACAAGGCCGTGTGGAGGTTCCATGCTCTGGTTGCCTCGTCCTGGTTCGCGCCGGCACGTCCGGTGTGCGGGTCCTTGAAGGTCGCGTCCCAGGTGTTGCGGCGGACGATCTGGATGGGCTGCTTGTACCGCAGTGACCGTGCCTTGAGTAGTGCGTGGAAGTCCGCGACGAAGACGTCGCGGCCATCCTTGGATGATCCGTCGACCTCGAGCACGTCTGGGCTCTTCGGTGCCTTCGACATTGCGGCGTCGTTCAGGTTGTCGGGACGGCACACGATGACGACGTCGCAGGACGGCTCGTCGTGAAGCGCGGCAAGTTCAGTGTCGTAGATGTCGACCGCGGCCGCGACCGCCTTCTTGGGGTGCAGTCCGTTCAGGGCATCGAGTTGCCGCTTGGGGATGGCTCGGGTGAGTCGCGGGGTGAAGTTGATGATGGATCGGAACCCGTGGGTGACGTCGAAGCCGGGGAACGGGACGTACAGACGGGTGAGGTGGGTGTCGGTCATGGCGCCGATTCCGAGCCGGCAGCGATCGAGCCAGGCCTGCAGTCCGTCGATTGATTCTTGGGGTCCGATGATGGCTGCCCTGACGATACGTGGCGTGGGGTCTTTGATGTCTGCGGGCCCGTAGTCCCAGATGCCGTGTCGCGGATCGATGTGCCGTCCGCCGCCGGCGAACTCGAGCAGTGGCTCCTCGATGAATGTGGCCCTCACCGCCCGGCCTCCTCGAGCTCGTCGAGGGCGTCGAGCAGGTCGTCGTCTTCGGCCACCGTGAATGGAGAGACCTCGTCCGTGGGCTCGACGCCTGTGTCGGCGTCGGGGGCGAGCCAATGCTTGTCGGTGATGCCGCGGTTGAGGTCGAATCGGATGGGCGCCCCGAAGTCCAGGATCCGGGGAGGCGGTTCGTAGAAGAGGTCTGGTGTCGTCTCCCCGATCAAGAGACTGACCCACATCAGCGTTTCGCTCAGGCGTGCCTGGTTCTTCTCGATGCGCTTCATCTTGGCCAAGTTCTTGTCTGCGAACTTGAACTCCACGTAGCCGTCATCGGTGAAGTAGTAGTCCGGAACGAGCTCGCAGAACCACTCGTCGTCGACTTGCAAGAAGTACGTCCGGAGGGCCGCGTGCCGGTAGAACTGTGGTCGTGTCGGGTCGTCGACCCGCTGGTAGTAACCCTTGAAGACGAGTCGCTGCTTGCCTGACATCGACGTAATGCGCCGCTCGGTCAGGTCGTCAGTCGCCCTGAAGTGCAGGAACTTCCGGTCGTTGTTCCAGCGAAGGTCGTCCTGTAGATCGTCCTTCAGTGCTGCGTTCAGCAGCCAGACCGCCAGGCGCTGCTCGTCCGCATCGCCA
Organism: Nocardioides sp. PD653-B2; assembly: GCF_002117935.1. Classification (GTDB taxonomy): domain Bacteria; phylum Actinomycetota; class Actinomycetes; order Propionibacteriales; family Nocardioidaceae; genus Nocardioides. The sequence goes on from NZ_BDJE01000004.1 coordinate 216,666, forward strand.
CCAGCGAGCTCACCGAATGCCATAGCCGTAACCGGGCCGGTGACGACGTCCTGGAGCGATGTGCCCTCGGCCGGTGACCACATGTAGATGCGACCCTTCGTCAGGACGAAGTCTGATCTGTAGACCAGCCCGGAGTCTCGCTGCGAGTCATATACCGACTTCAGTCCTCTGTGCTTGGTCTTTGCGACGTACACGACGTCAGGCACCGCGACCGGCAAGAGGTTCGAGACAAGCCGCTCGTGCTTCTTCTCCGCCGCCGGCGTGTGCGCCACACCGTGGGGATCTGCGATAGCGAACAGCTTGCCGGTGAAGTCGCCCTCGAAGGCCTGGGTCGCCTTGTTGAAGTCGATGCGACGCGACGCCCTGTTGGCCGGCACCTCGAACCACGGCTGGACATGGGCCCACCATGCCTTCCGGTCCTTGGGGTGGGAGCAGATGAGGATGACTGGGGTGTCCTGTGACTTCATCCAATACTCGATGTCCTCCTCATCGCACAGATACCAGAATCCGTCGTCTGTCTCGCCCGAGAACTTGTCGTCCGAGGCCTTCGACTGCACCATCACGTGCTGGTTGGACATCAGGCCGGTCGAAGGGTCACGCAGTTCGATGCTGCCGTCGATACCGACATCCACGACGCGGTCATGCCACTCGTGCCCCATCTCGGAAATGAGCATGTGGATCAGACCGATGCCGGCATGACCCTTGTGCTGGCTTTCGGTGAACTTCTTCGGTCCGCTTCGCCCCATCGACCCTCATCTCGGACTGGTCCCTACACGCAGGTTAGGGACCAGCGCCGACACTTCGCGGCCAAGCGCGTCTTTCCACGCTCGCTCAGCGCACCGATTCACGTTCACCCCCGACCATTGGCGAGACCCGGGACTAGCCAGTCGACAGCCAGATGGCACCCGCCTCATTCCGAAATTGACTCACCGCGTTGATCTGGATATGCCGCTATCCGGCAGGTGCGACAGCGGTCGTGCGTGGCGAGGCGCCACGACCGCCGCGCCACGATCCCAATGGGTCGCTCGCCGGAGGTTGACGGCGCGTACGCCGTGCGGGCCTTCGCGCGCCGGGCGAAACCCTGAGCTGGGATGTGCCCAAATGGACACGCGCGCGCTACTGTGGTGATACACCCCCAGATGCTTCGGCTACTGGTTAGAAGGCCCCGCTTCGGCGGGATCTTCGGAATTTCGGGCCCACTTCGTAGGGCGACGCACTGGGCCGTGAGCGTCGGGGACCTCGTCGGGAAGCTGGCAAGCTGCAATATCCGCGACGGTGATCTGACTGTGCCACAGCGGTTGAGTTTGCTTCAACTCGTTGCTCGCGCGCTTCGGTTGCAGGGGCGAGAGTAGTCCCACCTGGCGAGCGCGACGTCGGACCCCTTCTCCTCGGTCTTCCTGACGGTGACCACGTGCGGCGACCCCGTCGGGCTCCCATCGACGGTATGTCACCGTCCGACGGATTCCCATGATGCGCCGTCGATCGGTACACGACCTTTCGCGGCCACGGACACGGCCAGCGCGGCCTCTCGAAGCACCTCGCTCGCCAGTTCGCTGTCTGATCTGGCACCACTCTGGCACCAGGGGCTCATTGACCGCCTGACGGCTGGCCGTCGGAGCCCGTCGGGCAAGGCCGTTCTCGCTCCACCCGTGAAACGACGTCAGGGGCCATCTCCGCGCTGCGGAGATGGCCCCTGAACTGGGAAAACGTGGAGACTAGGGGACTCGAACCCCTGACATCTGCCTTGCAAAGGCAGCGCTCTACCAGCTGAGCTAAGTCCCCTTGTTCAGTTAGCTGGCCCACCCTGCTTGCAAAGCAGGTGCGCTACCAATTGCGCCAAGGCCCCCGGTGGCGCTGCGTCAGGCGCGGTCCACGGTGTCCGTGGCCTCGGCCCAGAGCGCCTGCTCCTTCTTGCCTTCGTCGATCTTCTTCTTCGCGAAGACGGCGCCGCCGACGGCGATCAGGACGAGGAGGATCTTCTTCATGGTGGCTCCCAGATGACGGGGTGACGTGCCGGGATGGTGGGCCTAAGAGGACTTGAACCTCTGACCTCTTCCTTATCAGGGAAGCGCTCTAACCGTCTGAGCTATAGGCCCGGAACTGAGCCGGGAGACCGACCAGTGCCAGAAGGCCGCCCGAGGGCGACCGAGGGGAGACATTACCCCACCCCGGAACGGCCCGACAAAACGCCGGGGCACTCCGGGGATCCGGGTCAGCGCTCGTCCTCCGCCAGGGTGAGTTCCACGCCGCCGAGCAGGGCTGCCGACATGTTGTAGAGGAACGCGCCGAGCGTCGCGATCGCGGTGATCAAGATGACGTCGACGACGGCCACCAGCATGGTGAAGCCCATGACGCGGGAGATCCCGACGTACTTCTCGACGTCCCAGCTGCCGGCGTCCTCACCGCCGACGACGTCTTGGACCGTGTTGTTGATGGAGTCCCACACACCGGCGGCGGACAGCACCGACCAGATGATGAAGACCGACACGACCGTCACGACGCCGAAGGCGATCGCCAGCAGGAACGACGTCTTCATGACCGACCACGGGTCGATCCGGGTGAGCCGCAGACGGGCCCGGCGCGGAGGGCGACGCCCGCCGACGGCCTGCTTGGCGGCACGCGGCGACTCGGGCTGGGCGTTCGCCTTGTGCTCGTCGGCGGCCTTGTTCAGCTTCGCCGAGATCCGCTCACCCAGGGGCGCACGTACGGCGGTGTCCTGGCGGTCGGTCATCCGCCCTCACTCTCCCCGTCGGTGTCGGGCTCGGCGTCGGTGGTCACAGCCTGAGAGTCGGCCGCGTCCTCGATTGTTGCATCCGTACCCTCATCGGACGACTCCCCGACCTCGGAGACCGTCTCGGCGCCGCCCTCGGGGGCGGTCTCGTCGACCTCGTCCTCCTCGTCACGCGCCTCGACCGACCTGGCCACGACCGCTACGGCGTCGCCGGCCTTCGGGGTCACGAACTTGACGCCCATGGTCGAGCGCCCGGTGGCGCGGAACTGGTCGTTGATCGGGCTGCGCACGACCTGGCCGTTCTGGGTGATCGAGAGGACCTCGTCGCCCTCCTCCACGATGAACGCGCCGACCAGGCCGCCGCGGTCCTCGTTGGCCAGCGCCATCGCGCGGACGCCGAGACCACCACGGTTGGTGAGCCGGTACTCGCTGATCCGGGAGCGCTTGGCGAAACCGCCGTCGGTGATCGTGAAGACGTACTGCGGCTTGACCTCGGCAGCGGCCTCGGCCGAGACCTCGACGTCGGCGGTGTCCTCGTTGACCTCGCTCAGCCCGGCGGCCGCCTCGGCCGCGACCTGCGCGGCGCGGATGACCGACATCGACAGCACGGAGTCGTCGCCGCGGAACTTCATGCCGGTGACGCCCGACGTCGCCCGGCCCATCGGCCGCAGCTGGCCGTCGTCCGCGCGGAAGCGGATCGCCTGGCCCTTGCGGGAGACGAGCAGGATGTCGTCCTCGGCGTTGACCAGCTCGGCGCCGATCAGCACGTCGTCGTCCTCGCGGAAGTTGATCGCGATGACGCCGGCCTGGCGCGGGCTGTTGTAGTCGCCGAGCCGGGTCTTCTTCACCAGCCCGTTGCGGGTGGCGAGCACGAGGTACGGCGCCTGCTCGTAGTCACGGATCGCCAGCACCTGGGCGATGTTCTCGTCGGGCTGGAAGCTGAGCAGCCCGGCGACGTGGCCGCCCTTCGCGTCGCGCGACGCCTCGGGCAGGTTGTAGGCCTTGGTCCGGTAGACGCGGCCGGCGGTGGTGAAGAACAGCAGCCAGTGGTGGTTGGTCGTCGAGATGAAGTGCTCGACGACGTCGTCGCCCCGCAGGCTCGCGCCGCGCACGCCCTTGCCGCCGCGCTTCTGGGTCCGGTACTGGTCGGCGCGGGTGCGCTTCGCGTAGCCGCCGCGGGTGATGGAGACGACGAGGTCCTCGTCGGGGATCAGGTCCTCCATCGACAGGTCGCCGTCGGCCGCGATGATCTGGGTACGCCGGTCGTCGCCGTACTTCTCGACGATCGCGGCGAGCTCCTCACCGATGATCTGACGCTGGCGCACCTCGTTGGCGAGGATGTCCTCGAGGTCGGCGATCTCGAGCTCGATCTCGGCCAGCTGGTCGATGATCTTCTGGCGCTCGAGGGCGGCCAGCCGGCGCAGCTGCATGTCGAGGATCGCGTTGGCCTGGATCTCGTCGATCTCGAGCAGCGCGATCAGGCCCTCGCGGGCGTCGTCGACCTCGGGCGAGCGCCGGATCAGCGCGATGACCTCGTCGAGCTGGTCGAGCGCCTTGACCAGGCCCCGCAGGACGTGGGCGCGGCGCTCGGCCTCGGCGAGCCGGAAGCGGGTCCGGCGCTGGATGACCTCGATCTGGTGGGACACCCAGTTGCTGATGAACTGGTCGATCGTCAGCGTGCGCGGCACGCCGTCGACCAGGGCCAGCATGTTCGCGCTGAAGTTGGTCTGCAGCTCGGTGTGCTTGAGCAGGTTGTTGAGCACCACCCGGGCGACGGCGTCGCGGCGGAGCACGACCACCAGCCGCTGGCCGGTGCGACCCGAGGAGTCGTCGCGGACGTCGGAGATGCCCTGCACCTTGCCGGAGTCGGCGAGCTCGGCGATCTTCAGCGCGAGGTTGTCGGGGTTGACCATGTAGGGCAGCTCGGTGATCGACAGGCAGGTGCGGCCGCGGCTGTCCTCGTCGATCTCGATGATCGCGCGCTGGGTGACCGAGCCGCGACCGGTGCGGTAGGCCTGCTCGATGCCCTCGCGGCCGACGATCAGCGCGCCGTTCGGGAAGTCGGGGCCCTTGATCCGCTCGATGAGGGCGTCCTGCAGCTCCTCGCGGCTGGCGTCGGGGTGCTCGAGCGCCCACTGGGCGCCGGCCGCCACCTCGCGCAGGTTGTGCGGGGGGATGTTGGTCGCCATGCCGACCGCGATGCCGGCCGATCCGTTGACGAGGAGGTTCGGGTAGCGCGCCGGCAGCACCGTCGGCTCGGAGGACCGGCCGTCGTAGTTGGGCTGGAAGTCGACGGTGTCCTCGGTGATGTCGCGGACCATCTCGAGCGCGAGCGGCGCCATCCGGCACTCGGTGTACCGCATCGCGGCCGCCGAGTCGTTGCCCGGCGATCCGAAGTTCCCTTGGCCCTGGACCAGCGGCGCGCGCATCACCCACGGCTGCGCGAGGCGGACCAGGGTGTCGTAGATCGCGGTGTCGCCGTGCGGGTGGTACTGACCCATGACGTCACCCACGACGCGCGAGCACTTCGAGAAGCCGCGGTCGGGGCGGTAGCCGCCGTCGTACATCGCGTAGAGCACCCGACGGTGCACGGGCTTCAGACCGTCGCGTACGTCGGGCAGCGCGCGGCCGACGATGACCGCCATCGCGTAGTCGATGTAGGCGCGCTGCATCGAGGTCTTCAGCTCGACCGGCTCGATCCGGCCGCCCGGCCCGGGAGGAGGAGTGGTGCCGCCGTCGGTGGGGGTCTCAGTCACGTGTCTTGTTCTCTCTCATCGGATCTACTCGAATCTAGGAAAAGTGCTAGAGCCCTAGATATCGAGGAATCGGACGTCCTTGGCGTTGCGCTGGATGAAGGACCGGCGCTGCTCGACGTCCTCGCCCATCAGGGTCGAGAAGATCTCGTCGGCCTGGGCCGCGTCGTCCAGCGTCACCTGGAGCATCAGCCGGGCGTCGGGGTTCATCGTGGTGTCCCACAGCTCCTCGGCGTTCATCTCGCCGAGACCCTTGTAGCGCTGGACCGGGTTCTCCTTGGGCAGCTTCTTGCCCTGCTCCAGGCCGTCGCGCATCAGGGTGTCGCGCTCCACGTCGGAGTAGACGAACTCGTGCTCGGCCGGCTTGTTCCAGCGGATCCGGTAGAGCGGCGGCTGGGCCATGTAGACGTAGCCGTGCTCGATCAACGGCTTCATGAAGCGGAACAGCAGCGTCAGCAGCAGGGTGTTGATGTGGTGGCCGTCGACGTCGGCGTCGGCCATCAGCACGACCTTGTGGTAGCGCAGCTTCTCCAGGTTGAACTCCTCCTGGATGCCGGTGCCGAGCGCCGAGATGATCGCCTGGACCTCGGTGTTGGCCAGCACCTTGTCGATGCGGGCCTTCTCGACGTTGAGGATCTTGCCGCGGATGGGCAGGATCGCCTGGACCCGCGGGTCGCGGCCCTGGCGCGCGGAGCCGCCGGCGGAGTCGCCCTCGACGATGAAGACCTCGCACTCGGCCGGGTTCGTCGACTGGCAGTCGGACAGCTTGCCGGGCAGGCCGCCGCCACCGAGCAGGCCCTTGCGGCCGCGGGCCAGGTCGCGCGCCTTGCGCGCGGCGATCCGCGCCTGCTGCGCGGCCTGTGCCTTGCGGACGATCTCCTTGCCCTCGGCCGGGTTCTGCTCCAGCCAGGCGCCGAGCTGGTCGTTCATCAGGCGCTGGACGAAGCCCTTCGCCTCGGTGTTGCCGAGCTTGGTCTTGGTCTGGCCCTCGAACTGGGGCTCGCCCATCTTGATCGAGATGATCGCGGTGAGGCCCTCGCGGATGTCGTCACCCGAGACGCGGTCCTCGGGCTTCTTCATCAGGCCCCACTCGAAGCCCCACGTGTTGACCAAGCCGGTCAGCGCCGCACGGAAGCCCTCCTCGTGGGTGCCGCCCTCGTGGGTGTTGATGGTGTTGGCGAACGTGTGGACCGACTCGGCGAACGAGGTGTTCCACTGCATCGCGACCTCGAGGCTCATGTGGTTCTCGACGCTGTCGGGCGTCTCGGCCTCGAAGGAGATGACGGTCGGGTTGGCCTTGAGCTTGCTGCGGTTGAGGTACTCGACGTAGTCGACCAGGCCGCGGTCGTACTTGAAGACCTGCTCGAGCCCGCCGCCCTCGGCGGCGCGCACCGCGTCGGCTCCGCGCTGGTCGACGTCGTTGCTGACGGTGTCGTCCTGGAGCGCTTCCACGACCTCGCTCGCCGCGGGCCGCTCGTCGCGCAGCACGATCTGCAGGCCCTTGTTGAGGAAGGCCATCTCACGCAGGCGTGCGGTGATCGTCTCGAGGGAGTACGTCGTGGTCTCGAACGTGTCGGGCGACGCCCAGTAGGTGACCGTCGTGCCGGTCTGCTCGCCGGGCTCCATCGGGCGGACCTGCTCGAGGTCGCCGTCGGGCACGCCGTGCGTGAACGACTGGCGCCACAGGTGGCCGCGGTTCTTGACGTCGACGATGAGGTGGGAGGAGAGCGCGTTGACGACCGAGACGCCCACGCCGTGCAGACCGCCGGAGACCTTGTAGCCGCCGCCTCCGAACTTGCCGCCGGCGTGGAGCATGGTGAGCGCCATCGTCACCGCGGGCATCTCCTGGCCGGGCGCGGTGTCGGTCGGGATGCCGCGACCGTTGTCCTCGACCCGGACGGCGCCGTCGGCGGTGAGCGTGACGACGATCCGGTCGGCGTAGCCGGCCAGCGACTCGTCGACCGCGTTGTCGACGATCTCCCAGATCAGGTGGTGCAGGCCGCGTTCGCCGGTGGAGCCGATGTACATGCCGGGACGCTTGCGGACCGCCTCGAGGCCCTCGAGGACCTGGATCGCGGACGCGTCGTAGTCGACGCCGTTGGGGCGGAGGTCGGTCGGCTCCGCGGGGGCCGCGGGGACCACTTCGTTGTCCGGAGTCTCGATCGGGGTCTCGTCCGACACACACACCTCTTCACGACGGGCCTCCCGGCCACCGGCCGGGGAGCGCTGACATGCCTGCTGACATGGAGCGGGCCGCAGCACAGCGCCGGCGGCCCGATCTCCATGGTACCCGTCAGAAGGCCGCATTCCACGTCACGACCCCCGCGCTGGGGACGACCGGCGTGGAAAATGGTGTCTGAGGGGCTCGTGAGCGGCGACGGGAGCGCCGAACGGGGGTGCGGACAGGTCCCGGTACGTCGGCGGGTCCGCGAGATCGTCTCTGTGCGGCTCTCGACGCCGCACCCGCCTCAGCCGTAGGTGTCCCGCGGTCCGCGACCGTCGCGGGCCGAGCGGGGGCCCTTCTTCCACGTCGGTCCGTGCGGGCCGAGGACCTCGATCAGCGCCACCGTGCCGTGCCCGAGCTCCTCGTTGAGTCGGCGGACCACGGTCGGCGCGAGCAGCCGCAGCTGGGTCGCCCACGCGGTCGAGTCGGTGCGCACGACCAGGCGCCCGTCGGCGAACGTCTCCGGCGTGCAGTGCTGGGCGACCTCGGCGCCGACCAGCTCGGCCCAGCGGCCGAAGACGCCGTGCATCCGCAGGTCGAGCCCCCAGCCGTGGTCGTCGACGAGGCGGCCCAGCGTGCTGTCGAGGAGCTGGGGGTCACGGTCGTCGGGGTGTGACCCGGTGACCCGGCCGCGCGCCGGGCGCTGGTCCTTCTTCCGCTGCCGCGACCTCGCCGCCGGGGTCGACTTGGCCGTCGCCCGGGTCAGCGCCTTGGCCAGGTCGAGCCCGTCGTCGCGGCGATCCGGCTGCTCCGGCGGCCCCGCGACCTCCGGCTTCTCGGGCTTCTCGTCAGAGCTCACGGACGACCTCGCCGTTGCCGACCGCGAAGCGAGCCCCGGCCAACGCCGCCGGCACGTCCGCCGCGACCGCGGCCGTCACCAGGACCTGCTCGGCACCGGCGACCAGGTCGGCGAGCTGGGCCCGCCGCTCGGTGTCGAGCTCGGCGAAGACGTCGTCGAGGATCAAGATCGGGTCGTCGCCGTCGGCCCGCAGCAGGTCGTAGGACGCCAGCCGCAGCGCGAGCGCGAACGACCAGGACTCCCCGTGCGACGCGTAGCCCTTCACCGGCAACCGGTTGTCACCGGGCCCGTGCCCCAACGACAGCGCCAGCTCGTCGCGGTGCGGACCCACCAGCGAGATGCCGCGGTCGAGCTCGTCGTTGCGGCGTCGCTCGACCTCGGCGAGCAGGGCGTCGGTGAGACCGGCGCGGTCGGTGAGACCGCCGAGCTCGAAGGACGGCCGGTAGTCGATCTCCGCGTCGTCGCGGGTGGCGCCGCGCGCCACGGTCTCGTAGGCCTTGCCGACGTAGGGCCGCAGCGCCTCGACGAGCGCGAGCCGCTCGGCGAGCAGCTCCGCGCCGGTGCGGGCGAGGTGCGCGTCCCAGACCCCGAGGGTCGAGAGCGCGGACTCCTGCGACGAGCTGCCGCGGCGCGCGGCTCCGGCGGTCTTCAGGAGCGAGTTGCGCTGCCGAAGGACCCGGTCGTAGTCGGCGCGGACGCTCGCGATGCGGGGCGCCCGGAGCACGAGCAGGTCGTCGAGGAAGCGTCGCCGGTCCGACGGGTCGCCCTTCACCAGGGTCAGGTCCTCGGGGGAGAAGACGACGGTCCGCACCAGGCCGACCAGGTCGCGGGGGCGGGGGAGCGGCGACCGGTTCACCCGGGCCCGGTTCGACTTGCCCGGGTTGAGCTCGACCTCGAGGACCGCCGTCCGCCCGTCGCGGACCACGGCGGCACGCACGACCGCCTGCTGCGCACCGGCCCTGACCAGCGGCGCGTCGCTGGCGACCCGGTGCGACGCGAGCCGCGACAGGTAGTCGATCGCCTCGACCAGGTTGGTCTTGCCCTGTCCGTTGCGGCCGATGAACGCGGTGACGCCCGGCTCGAGCTCGACCTCCGCGGAGGCGTACGAGCGGAAGTCGTGGAGGGACAGGTGGGCGACGTACACGGCAGGGTCGGGGTCTACCCGGGGTTCGCGTCGCCGCCGACGGGCGGCTCGGTGTGCACGGCGTGTCCGCCGAACTGGTTGCGCATCGCGGCGATCGCCTTCATCGCAGGGCTGTCGTCCTGGCGCGAGGCGAAGCGCGCGAAGAGCGAGGCGGCGATGACGTTCATGGGGACGGCGTTGTCGATCGCGGCCTCGACGGTCCACCGGCCCTCGCCGGAGTCCTCGGCGTAGCCGGCGATCTTGTCGAGGTGCGGGTCCTCCTCGACGGCCGCGACCAGCAGGTCGAGCAGCCACGAGCGGATCACGGTGCCGGAGCGCCAGGAGTCGAAGACCTCGGTGACGTTCTCGACGAGGTCGACCTTCTCGAGCAGCTCCCAGCCCTCGGCGTAGCTCTGCATCATGGCGTACTCGATGCCGTTGTGGACCATCTTGGCGAAGTGGCCGGCGCCGGGCTTCTTGCCGGCGTGGACGAAGCCGCCCTCCTCGGGCTTGAGCGCGTCGAGCGCCGGCTGCACCTTGGCGACGTCCTCGTCGGTGCCACCGCACATCAGCGCGTAGCCGTTCTTCAGGCCCCACACGCCACCCGAGACACCGCAGTCGACGAACCCGATGCCCGACTTCCCGAGCATCTCGGCGTTGACCTGGTCGTCGGTCCACTTGGAGTTGCCGCCGTCGACGACGAGGTCGCCCTCGCCGAGCAGCTCGCCGAGCGCGTGCACGGTCTCGCGGGTCGGGTCGCCGGCGGGCACCATCACCCAGACCACCTTGGGGGAGGGCAGCTGCTCGACCATCGCGGCGAGGCTGTCGACGTCGGCGACGTCGGGGTTGCGGTCGTAGCCGACCACGGTGTGCCCGGCGTCGCGCAGACGGGTGCGCATGTTGCCACCCATCTTGCCGAGCCCGACCAGTCCGATGTCCATCGAGTTCCTCCCGTGCTGTGGTGCGGTCGTCCTCAGCCTAGGCCCGTGCTGCGTGGGTCAGGAGAGCAGGCGGCGCGGCATCAGCAGGTAGCGGAACGACGTGTCCCGCTCGCCGTCCGCGACCGAGCCGCTGAGCACGACGGGCTTGGAGGCCTGGGTGAAGGCCAGCTCGACCACGGGCTGGTCGATCGCCGACAGTCCGTCGAGCAGGAACTGGGGGTTGAACCCCGTGGTGATGTCCTCGCCGGTGACGGTGGCCTCGATCGACTCCGATGCCTGCGCCTCGTCGCCGGACCCGGCGTCGAGGGTCAGCACGCCGTCGCTGAACGCGAGCTGCACCGCGGTGTTGCGCTCGGCGACCAGCGCCACGCGCTTGACCGACTCGATCAGCGCCGCCTTGTCGACCAGGGCGGTGGTCTGGTGCTCGGCCGGGAAGAGGCTGCGGACCTTGGGGAACTCGCCGTCGAGCAACCGGGTGGTCGTACGACGGGTGCCCCCGGGGGCCTGGCCCTCGAAGCCGATGATGCCCTCGCCCGATCCGGTGGTCGCGAGGGCGATGGTCACCTCGCCGCCGGCGGTCAGGGACTTGGCGGTGTCCCCGAGCACCCGGGCCGGCACCAGGGCGGCCGCGGACTCGTCGGGGCTGCGGGGGCTCCAGTCGAGCTCGCGGTGCGAGAGCCGGAAGCGGTCGGTGGCGAGCAGCGAGATGGTCGAACCGTCGATCTCGATCCGGACGCCGGTCAGCACCGGGAGCATGTCGTCGCGACCCGCCGCCGTGACGGCCTGGGCGACGGCGTGCGCGAAGACGTCGCTCGCGACGGTGCCGGTCGCCGCGGGCATGTCGGGCAGCGACGGGTAGTCCTCGACCGGCATGGTCTGGAGGCTGAAGCGGGCCGAGCCACACGTCAGCGAGACGCGCGAGCCGTCGAGGACCATCTCGACGGGCTTGTTCGGGAGGCTGCGGCAGATGTCGGCGAGCAGCCGGCCGCTGACCAGGGCGCGGCCCTCGTCGCTGACCTGTGCGGTGAGCGTCGCGCGCGCCGAGGTCTCGTAGTCGAACGTGGACAGCACCAGCCCCTCGTCGCTCGCATCGATGAGGAGTCCGGCCAGGACGGGCACGCTCGGGCGGACCGGGAGGCTGCGGGCAGCCCAGGCGACGGCATCGGCGAGCACGTCGCGTTCGACGCGGAACTTCACAGTGGTTCCTTCGGGTCGGACGGACAGGGGTGGGTGCTGGGATGCGAATCCTGCCATGCAGGCACCCGCAGCGGGAGGTTCGGTGTGGTTTCCGCACCGGCCCGGAGGACGACAGGAGTCCCGGATCGAGGGGTTGTCCCCAGGCAGGGGCCCAGATGGATGTTCACGGATGATCGATCTGTCTGGAGGTACGTCGTAGTCATAGCAACGGTGGAAACTGTGGACAACTCGGATCCGTGCAGGTCAGCGCGGCGATTCCTCGTGCACAGGGGCTGTGGAACCAGCGGGCCCCGCTCGGGGGTGGGTGTGCACGGCGACCCGGGTCTCGTGGTGGCGGCGTCGCGCGTCCACAGGCGATGGCCGTGGATGTCATTTCGACCCACACCTCGTCCACAGGCTGGCGACGGCGCACGGACGAACGACAAGGTCAGGACTGGCGGGCCTGCAGCTTGACGCGGTTGGTGAGCTCGCTGACCTGGTTGAACACGGCCCGGCGCTCGGCGAGCAGCTGGTTGATCTTGCGGTCGGCGTACATGACCGTGGTGTGGTCGCGGTTGCCGAACTGGGCGCCGATCTTCGGCAGCGAGAGGTCGGTGAGCTCGCGACACAGGTACATGGCGATCTGGCGCGCCATGACCAGGTGCCGGCCGCGGCTCGGGCCGGTCAGCTCCTCGATGGAGAGCCCGAAGTACGCCGCGGTCTGGGCGATGATCAGCGCGGCGGTGATCTCCGGTTCGCCGCCCTCGGGGATCAGGTCCTTGAGCACGATCTCGGCCAGGGTCATGTCGACCTCCTGGCGGTTGAGGTTCGCGAACGCCGTGACCCGGATCAGGGCACCCTCGAGCTCACGGATGTTGGTCTGGATCTTGGAGGCGATGAACTCGAGCACGTCCGGGGGAGCGGTGAGCCGGTCCATCGCAGCCTTCTTGCGCAGGATCGCGATCCGGGTCTCGAGGTCGGGCGGCTGCACGTCGGTGATGAGGCCCCACTCGAACCGGTTGCGGAGCCGGTCCTCGAGCGCCTCGAGCCGCTTCGGCGCCCGGTCGGAGGTGAGCACGATCTGCTTGTTGGCGTTGTGGAGGGTGTTGAACGTGTGGAAGAACTCTTCCTGCGTCTGGGTCTTGCCCTCGAGGAACTGGATGTCGTCGATCAGCAGCACGTCGACGTCGCGGTAGCGCCGCTTGAACCGGTCCTGCCGGTCGTCACGGATCGCGTTGATGAACTCGTTCGTGAACTCCTCGCTCGACACGTAGCGCACCTTGGCGCCCGTGTAGAGGGAGCGCACGTAGTGGCCGATGGCGTGGAGGAGGTGGGTCTTGCCGAGCCCCGAGTCGCCGTAGACCAGGAGCGGGTTGTAGGCCTTGCCCGGCGCCTCGGCCACGGCCACCGCGGCGGCGTGGGGAAAGCGGTTCGAGGAGCCGATGACGAACGTCTCGAAGGTGTACTTCGGGTTGAGGCGAGTCTCCAGCGAGGTGACCGGGCGGGGGCCCGCGTCGAGCGGCTCGGCGGGGGGCGGTGGCAGCGGAGCCGGAGTGTCAATCTGTCGGTTTGTCGACAAGTCGCTTTCAGGACGGGCCACCTGCTCGAGCGGTTCGTGCGGCGCGTCGGCGATCGCGACGTCCTCGAGCTGCGGGTTCACGGTGACGGCGATCCTGATCTCGCGCCCGAAGCGCACCGTGAGGGCGTCCTCCAGCTGGGCGCGCAGCCGGCCCTCGAGCTGGTTGCGGGTGAAGTCGTTGGGGACGGCGACGATGGCCGTGCTCTCGTGGAGGGTCACCGGCTCGCTGGCGCGCAGCCAGGCCCGCTGGTTGGGCTGCAGGTCGTCGACGACGCCGCGCCACGCGACACTGAGGTCCGAGGTGTTGTGCTCCACGGGTTCCCGCTTTCCTGATCGTCCTGCTCGTGGGTTGTCGCCGTGAGTCCACAGCTTTGTCCACAGGTTGTGAACCCGACTCCCTTCTTGTGGAGAGAGCCCTTCCGAGACGCGCCCCGCGTCGTTCCGAATCTCTGTTTCCGCAGGTCACAGGCCCAAAATCGGAAATGTGGCGGGCGTCACACGGGAAGCAGATCCAGGTGGCGACGAGGGCGGCGGGGAACCTCGGTCCCCGGGAACGTAACAAGCGGTGGACGCCCGCGGCAACCCGTCATCCACAGGCTGTCGCGGGGAGCCTCGATGCCGGTTTGACCCTGTGGAACGCGAGCGCGTACCGTTGTTCGGTCACCCGGTGTCGACCGGTGCCGCATGTCCACGAAGAGCAGCCGACCCGTTGGGTCACGTCGTGGGTGGGCGGTGCCAGCCGAAAGGCTTCTCTGCACTGCCGTCCCGGCCCGGCGTGGCTGCCCTGACCCACCATGGAGAGAATGTCGTGAGCAAGCGTACGTACCAGCCGAACAACCGCCGCCGTCACAAGGTGCACGGGTTCCGCCTGCGCATGCGCACCCGCGCCGGCCGGTCGATCCTGTCCTCCCGTCGCCGCAAGGGTCGCAAGAGCCTGGCCGTCTGACGGCCGACCCAGGCCCGGACCAGGTCAGCCTCGTGCTGCCCTCCCCTCACCGCCTCACCGACGGATCGTCGTTCCACCAGGCGGTCCGCGTGGGCCGGCGGGCGGGAAGTCGCACCCTCGTCGTCCACCTGGCCGCCGACGGCGCCACACCCGCCGACCGGCCACCCCGGATCGGGTTCGTGGTGAGCAAGGCCGTCGGGAACGCCGTCGTTCGCAACCGTGTGAAGCGTCGACTCCGCCATCTCGCCCGGGAGCACGTCTCGTCGCTCCCGGGCTCTGCTGTGCTCGTCGTCCGCGCGCTGCCGGCGGCAGCTGACGCGACCGGCGCGGAACTCGCGGCCGACCTCAGGCGTTGCCTCGATCGGGTGGCCCCGGAGGTGAGCAGGTGAAGTACGACCCGGTGCGCTACCTGCTCATCGGCTTCCTGCGCGCCTACCGGCTGCTCATCAGCCCGCTCTACGGCCAGGTCTGCCGCTACCACCCGTCGTGCTCGGCGTACGCGCTCGATGCGGTCCGGCAGCACGGGAGCCTCCGCGGCGGGTGGCTGGCGGTGCGCCGGCTGGTCCGCTGTCACCCCTGGGCCGCCGGCGGGTACGACCCGGTGCCTCCCCGCATGAACCCTGCCCCGTCTTCCCGCGTCCGAGCGGGCTCAACTCCCTCTCCCCAGCAAGGAGCCTGACCCGTGGAATTCCTCGGCTCTATCGGCCACTTCATCATGACGCCGCTGTACTACGGGATCTCCGGCGTGCTCGTGGCCTGGCACTGGCTCTTCAGCGAGGTGCTGCGGATGGACCCCGATGGCGGCGGCACCTGGGTGCTGTCGATCATCGGCCTGACGCTGACGGTGCGGGCGCTGCTGATCCCGCTGTTCGTCAAGCAGATCAAGTCCAGCCGGAACATGCAGCTCATCCAGCCCAAGGTCAAGGAGCTGCAGAAGAAGTACGGCCACGACCGCGAGCGTCTCGCCCAGGAGACGATGAAGCTCTACAAGGAGAGCGGGACGAACCCGTTCGCCTCCTGCCTGCCGATCATCATCCAGATGCCGATCTTCCTGGCGCTGTTCCGGCTCCTCGACCACCACGCCGCCAAGGGCGACGGGGTGGCCTTCTTGACCAAGGCGCTCGCGGAGAGCTTCGGCAACGCCGAGCTGTTCGGCGTCGTGCCGCTGAAGGCGACGTTCCTGCGCGCGGACGGCGAGCTGTCGGTGCAGATCCTGGCCGCGCTCCTGGTGGTCGCGATGACCGCCACCACCTTCACCACCCAGCGCCAGCTGATGAGCAAGAACATGCCGGCCGACGCGCTGTCCGGTCCCTACGCGCAGCAGCAGAAGCTGCTCCTCTACGTCCTCCCGGTCGTCTTCGCCGTCGGCGGTATCGCGTTCCCGGTGGGCGTCCTCTTCTACTGGACCACGTCGAACCTGTGGACGATGGGCCAGCAGTTCTACGTGATCCGCAACAACCCCGCTCCTGGCACCGCGGCCGCGACCGCGAAGGCCGAGCGGGACCGGGCCAAGGCCGCCAAGCACGGCGTGCCGGTCGCTGCCGAGCCGGAGCCGGAGCCGGAGGTCGACCGCAGGCCGACCCAGCGCCAGCAGCCGAAGAAGCAGACCCGTGAGCAGCGCAAGAAGTCCAGCGGGCCGCGGCCTGCGGGCAATCCGAATCCCGAGGGAGAACAGCAGTGAGTGACGAGGCAGTGGGCCCCGAGGTCGAGAACGAGCCGACCCAGCAGGAGATCGACCAGGACACCGACCAGGACGCCGGTCACGACTCGACCGACGCTACCGACGCTACCGACGCGGCTGACCCGGACGCAGCCGAGGAGGCCGGCGGGCCGTCGCGCCTGGAGCAGCTGGAGCAGGAGGGCGACATCGCTGCGGACTACCTCGAGGAGCTCCTCGACATCGCCGACCTCGATGGTGACCTGGACATGGACGTCGAAGGTGACCGCGCCGCGGTGTCCATCGTCGGCGCCGACCTGTCCCAGCTGGTCGGGGCGCGCGGCGAGGTCCTCGATGCCCTCCAGGAGCTGACTCGCCTGGCGGTCTACCGCGAGACCGGTGAGCGGTCGCGGCTGATGTTGGACATCTCGGGCTACCGCGCCCAGAAGCGCGAGGAGCTCATCGCGCTCGCGGAGAAGACCGTCGCCCAGGTGAGAGAGAGCGGGGAGAGCGCGTCGCTCGACCCGATGTCGCCCTTCGAGCGCAAGGTCGTCCACGACGCGGTGGCAGCGGCCGGCCTGTCCTCGGAGTCCGAGGGCGTCGAGCCGCGTCGCTTCGTGGTGGTCCTGCCGGCGTGACCCATGGGTGACGATGTTTCACGTGAAACGCCCTCCGTGCCCGAGGTGGCCCGGGGGGTGTTCTCGCCTGAGCGGCTCCCGCTGGCCGAGCGCTACGCGGAGCTGCTCGCGACCGATGGCGTGGTGCGGGGTCTGATCGGTCCCCGCGAGGCTCCCCGGCTGTGGGAGCGGCACCTGGTCAACTGCGCGTTGCTCGCGGAGCTGATGCCGGCCGACGCCACGGTCTGCGATCTGGGCTCGGGCGCCGGGCTCCCCGGCCTGGTGCTGGCCATCGCCCGTCCCGACCTGACGGTCACCCTGGTGGAGCCGCTGCTGCGCCGGACGACGTTCCTGGACGAGGTCGTCGAGGCGCTGGGACTCACCTCCGTCGAGGTGGTCCGCGGCCGCGCCGAGGCGCTGCACGGGCAGCGCACGTTCGACGTGGTGACGTCGCGCGCGCTCGCGCCACTGGGCCGGCTGCTGGGGTGGTCGATGCCGCTGGTGGCCCCCACCGGAGCCCTCGTGGCGATGAAGGGGTCCTCGGTCGACGAGGAGATCGAGGCGGCCCGGGCGGACCTGGCCCGGTGGGAGTGCGCGGAGCCGGAGGTGCACGTGCTGGGTGCCGGACGGACGGAGTCCCCCACGCTGGCTCTGCGGGTGGCCTGGGCGGATCCCGGGCGGGTATCTTGGCCCCTTGCGACCTCGCCGGACCGCGGCACAGCTCACCAACGCTCGGGTCGTAGGCGGGGCAATTCGAATCGGAGGCGTGGCGCGTGACCGAGTTTTCCACCGGTGGCGAGCCGTCGGCTGAGCGTAGTTATCCACAGGACGGGCCGATTCCTCCACAGACGGGGTCGGATTTTGTTTCACGTGAAACGAGCGGGCCCACAGACCCGGCACCCGATGTTTCACGTGAAACCGAGGACGGCGGCGCTACCAAGCCGGGCGGCTTCCAGGTACGTACCGCGGGAGACGTCGCGGTCGCCGCGCCCGTCTTCGACAACGACCACGCCACGCCGCTGGCGCGCGCGGCCGAGCACACGGTGCTGGCCCGCCACGGCGCACGGCTACGCCCGCCGCTGCCTCGGCCGGACGCCACGAGGATCTTCGTGGTCGCCAATCAGAAGGGCGGCGTCGGGAAGACCACGTCGACCGTGAACGTCGCGGCGGCGTTGGCCCAGCTCGGGCAGCGGGTCCTGGTGGTCGATCTCGACCCGCAGGGCAACGCCTCGACCGCGCTCGGGGTCGAGCACCGCCGCGGGGTGGCGTCGACGTACGACACCCTCGTCGACGGGGTGCCGATCATCGATGTCGTGAGCGTCAGCCCGGAGGCCGACCAGCTGTTCGTGGTCCCCGCCACCATCGACCTGGCCGGCGCGGAGATCGAGCTGGTCTCGGTGGTCGCCCGCGAGGGCCGGCTGCGCAAGGCGATCCACGGGCACCCCCACGTCGGGACCGCCGCCGATCTCGGCGACGAGCGTCTCGACTACGTCTTCATCGACTGCCCGCCGTCGCTGGGCCTGCTGACCCTCAACGCCCTGGTCGCGGGCAACGAGATGATGATCCCGATCCAGGCGGAGTACTACGCGCTGGAAGGCCTCGGCCAGCTGCTCGAGACCGTCGAGATGGTCAAGGCGCACCTCAACCCCGGCCTGGACGTCTCCACCATCCTGGTGACGATGTACGACGCCCGCACCCGGCTCGCGGCCGGCGTCGCGGAGGAGGTGCGCGAGCACTTCGGCGACCAGGTCCTCAAGACCACGATCCCGCGGTCCGTGCGGGTCTCGGAGGCGCCGTCGTACGGCCAGACCGTGATGACCTACGATCCCGGCTCGCCGGGCGCGCTGTGCTACCTCGAGGCCGCCCGCGAGATCGCCACCAAGGGAGCCAGAGCATGAATGCCGCCAACCGCCCGCCCCAACGACGGGGGCTCGGACGCGGCCTGGGCTCGCTGATCCCCACGGGTCCGCCCGCCGACGAGGGCGACCAGCACGCCGAGCAGGGCCCCGGCCCGGACCGGGGCGGGTTGCAGACGGTCGACGGCGCCTACTTCGCGGAGCTCCCGGTCGGCCAGATCCAGCCGAACCGCGTCCAGCCGCGCCAGGTCTTCGACGAGGACGCGATGGCCGAGCTGGTGCACTCGATCCGGGAGATCGGCGTGCTCCAGCCGATCGTCGTGCGCAAGCACGGCCCGGAGGAGTACGAGCTGGTCATGGGCGAGCGCCGCTGGCGGGCGACCCAGGAGGCCGGCCTGGCGGTGGTGCCGGCGATCGTCCGCGAGACCGACGACGTCGACATGCTGCGCGACGCGCTGCTGGAGAACCTGCACCGCTCGCAGCTCAACCCGCTGGAGGAGGCGGCGGCGTACTCGCAGATGCTCGAGGACTTCGGCTGCACCCACGAGGAGCTGGCCAGCCGGATCGGGCGCTCCCGGCCGCAGATCAGCAACACCCTGCGGCTGCTGAAGCTGACCCCGGCCGTCCAGCGCCGGGTCGCGGCGGGCGTGCTGTCCGCAGGCCACGCCCGGGCCCTGCTGGCGATCGAGGATGCGGACCTGCAGGATCGCCTCGCGCAGCGGGTGATCGCCGAGGGCATCAGCGTGCGCGGCCTCGAGGAGATCGTCGCCGTGCGCGACCAGGACTCGCGGGCACCGCGAGCGGCCCGGAGCAAGCCCTACGCGCCCGGGCTTGCGGATCTGGCCGAGCGACTCTCGGATCGGCTCGAGACCCGGGTGAAGGTCGACCTGGGCCGGGCCAAGGGCAAGATCACCGTCGAGTTCGCGACCATGGAGGACCTCCAGCGGATCGTCGACGTGATGGACCCGCGGAACCGCAGCGACAGACCGATCTAGCGATTGGCGGACTGATCGACAGGGCGATCTACCGATAAGTCGCTATGTCGACTTATCGTGATCGGCGGACCTCTGGGCCCGGCGCTGCGCCCGGAGCTGCTTCTCCTCGGCGTCGAGCGCGGCCGCCTGCTCGAGCGTGGGTGCCGAGCCGCCGTGGGAGGCCGGCAGCCACCAGGAGCCGGGCGGCTGCTCGGCCGGCGGGTAGGCCCGGATCGTCTCGTCGAGCATCGCCGACATCACCGCGCGCAGCTCGGCGGTCTCGGCGACCGGGTCCGCGCCCGTGGGATGCAGCGCCTCGCCCACCCGGATGGCGATCGTCTTGCCGCGCGAGAAGTCGCGCGGGTGGTCCTTGGTCATCATCCGCTGGGTGCCCCACACGATCACCGGGACCAGCGGCACGCCGGCCTCGGCCGCGATCCGGACCGCACCGGTCTTGAACTCCTTGAGCTCCATCGCCCGCGAGATCGTCGCCTCCGGGAAGATGCCGACGGCCTCGCCGTCCTGGAGAAGCCGTACGGCGGTGTCGTACGACGCCGTGCCGGCGCCGCGGTCGACCTCGACGTGGCGGCAGGCCCGCATCAGCGGTCCCGACACCCGGTGGTCGAAGAGCTCCCGCTTGGCCATGAACCGCACCAGCCGCTTCGACGGGTTGGCCGCGAGCCCGCCGTACACGAAGTCGACGTAGCCGATGTGGTTGTAGGCGAGCAGCACGCCGCCCGAGCGCGGGACGTGGTCGGTGCCGGTCATGTCGAAGCGCTGGCCGAGCACCTTGAAGCCGGTCTTGGCGGTGGCGACGATCGCGCGGTAGGTCAGGTCGGGCATGACCGGAGCCTAGGGGGCTCCTGGGCAGCGCGGCGTGGCGGTGGGTCAGCGGCGGCGTACGGCGAGGAAGTCGGCGATCCGCCCGATCGCCTCCTCGAGCACGGTCACGTCCGGGAGGGTGACCAGCCGGAAGTGGTCGTGGGCCGGCCAGTTGAAGCCGGTGCCGTGCGTGACCAGCAGCTTCTTCGCGCGCAGCAGCTCGATCACGAACGCCTCGTCGTTCTCGATCGGGTAGACCTCCGGGTCCAGCCGCGGGAAGCAGTAGAGGGCGCCCTTCGGCTTCACGTTGCTGACGCCGGGGATCTCGTTGAGGAGCCGGTGCGCGAGCATGCTCTGCTCGTAGAAGCGGCCGCCGGGGGCGACCAGCTCCTGGACGGACTGGTAGCCGCCGAGGGCCGTCTGGATGGCGTGCTGGGCCGGCACGTTGGCGCACATGCGCATGTTGGAGATCAAGGTGAGGCCCTCGATGAAGTCCGTGGCCATCTCCCGGGGGCCGGAGATCATCACCCAGCCGGTCCGGTAGCCGCAGACCCGGTAGGCCTTGGACAGGCCGCTGAAGGTCAGGCAGAGCACGTCGCTGCCGGTGTACGCCGCCGCGTGGTGGTGCACGGCGTCCTCGAACAGGATCTTCTCGTAGATCTCGTCGGCCATCACGACCAGGTCGTGGCGCCGGGCGATGTCGACCAGGCCCTTGACGACGTCCTCGCTGTAGACCGCGCCGGTCGGGTTGTTCGGGTTGATGATCACCAGGGCGTGGGTGTTCTCGGTGATCTTGGCCTCGACGTCGGCGAGGTCGGGGTTCCAGTCGTTGTCCTCGTCGCAGCGGTAGTGCACGGCGGTGCCGCCGGCGAGCGTGACGGCGCCCGTCCACAGCGGGTAGTCGGGGGCCGGCACCAGGATCTCGTTGCCGTCGTCGACGAAGGCCTGGAGGACCATGGAGATCAGCTCGGAGACGCCGTTGCCGATGAAGACGTCCTCGACGCTCACGTCGCGCAACCCGCGGGACTGGTAGTAGTTCATGACCGCGGTGCGGGCCTCGTAGATGCCGCGCGAGTCGGCGTAGCCCTGGGACTCCGGGAGGTGGTGGATCATGTCGGCCACGATCGCCTCGGGCGCCTCGAAGCCGAACGGCGCGGTGTTGCCGATGTTCAGCTTGAGGATGCGGTGCCCCTCGCTCTCGAGGCGCTGGGCCTCGACGAGGATGGGCCCGCGCACGTCGTAGCGGACTCCTCGGAGTTTTCTGCTCTGCCGGATCTCTCGCACCCCACCATCCTCGCAGGCGCGGACCTACGATGAGGGGAAGGGGAGGAGGCGCGAGATGTCCCGCAAGATCGTCCGGCTCACGCTGGACCACCTGGACACGATCACGGCCCCCTGCCGCTCCTGCCTCTTCTGGGAGCTCGACCCGGTTCGGCGCGAGCGCGTCGAGGACCCCTGCGCCGAGAAGGACGCCTGGGTCTCGGAGGTGCTGCGCGAGTGGGGGTCGTGCGGCCGGGTGGCGCTCGTCGACGACGCGGTCGTCGGCTACCTCGTCTACGCGCCCGAGGCGTTCGTGCCCGGCGCCGCCGGCTTCCCGACCGCCCCGGTGTCGCCGGACGCCGTGCTGATGACGATGGCGTACGTCGATCCCGCGCTGCGGGGCGGCGGGATCGGCCGGATGCTCGTCCAGGGCATGGCCCGCGACCTGATCCGGCGCGGCGGGATCACCGCGGTCGAGGCGTTCGGCGACACCACCGGTCGCGGCGGGCGGTGCGTGGTGCCGGTGGACTTCCTCGGCGGCGTCGGGTTCAAGACCCACCGCCCGCACATGACGACGCCGCGGATGCGGATGGACCTGCGGACCGCGATCAGCTGGAAGAGCGAGGTCGAGGCCGCGATCGAGCGGCTGGTCGGGGCGATGCGGCCGGCGCCCAAGTCGGCCGGGAAATCAGCACGAGGCCCGACGTCGTGAACGACGCGGGCCTCGTGGGTGGAGCAGAACTAGACCTGTGCGGATAGGTCGACGGGTCTCGACACGCCGGACGCGACTTCGTTCCTCAGTCGCGCGGCTCGCTCGACCACCATCGACCGGTCCGCTACGCGTCCCGGTCAGGCGATGAAGTCGGCGAGCTCGTTGAGCAGCGTCGCCTTCGGGCGGGCACCGACGATGGTTTTCACGACCTCGCCGCCCTGGTAGACGTTGATCGTCGGGATGCCGGTGACGCGGTACGACGAGGGGGTGACCGGGTTCTCGTCGACGTTCATCTTCAAGAAGGTGATCTTGTCACCGTGCGCGGTGGCGATCTCGTCGAGGATCGGAGCGACCTGGCGGCACGGACCGCACCACTCGGCCCAGAAGTCCACGAGGACCGGCTTGTCGGACTTGAGGACCTGCGCCTCGAACTCGGCGTCGGTCACGGCGGAGATGTTGCCCACGGTGGTTCCTTCCTTCTGTGGTGGCGTCGAACGCCTGTTGTCAGAGAACACCACGGCGGGGACGGATGTTCCCCGACATGAGTGCGGTCAGGCGCCGGCGGCCTGGACGGTCTCGGTCATCAGCTCGGCGTCGGAACGCGCCTGGGCGTCGGCCGGGCCGGAGGCCGCGTGGTCGAGCTCGGCGAGGTAGCGCTCGGCGTCGAGGGCGGCCGCGCAGCCGGTGCCGGCGGCGGTGATCGCCTGACGGTAGTGGTGGTCCACCAGGTCTCCGGCCGCGAAGACACCCGGCAGGTTGGTGCCGGTGGACGGGTGGCTGGCGATGACGTAGCCGTTCGCGTCGAGGTCGACCTGGCCCCGGAGCAGCTCGGAGCGCGGGTCGTGGCCGATCGCGATGAAGAGCCCGGTCGCGGGCAGGTTGCTGAGGTCCCCGGTCACGGTGTCGCGCAGGGTCACCGACTCGAGCCGGTCGGCGCCGTTGATCTCCTCGATCGCGGAGTTCCAGATGATCTCGAGCTTCGGGTCGGCGAACGCGCGTTCCTGCATGATCTTGGAGGCGCGCAGCTCGTCGCGGCGCACGATCAAGGAGACCTTGGACCCGAAGCGGGTCAAGAAGGTGGCCTCCTCGATCGCGGAGTCGCCGCCGCCGACGACGGCGATGTGCTGGTCGCGGAAGAAGAAGCCGTCGCACGTCGCGCACCACGAGACGCCGCGACCCGACAGGGCCTCCTCGCGGGGCAGGCCGAGCTTGCGGTAGCCCGAGCCGGTCGCCAGGATCACGGCGCGCGCGGTGAAGGTGTCGGTCGCGGTCTTCACGACCTTGGTGTCGCCGGTCAGGTCGACCTCGATGACGTCGTCGGGGACCAGCTCGGCGCCGAAGCGCTCGGCCTGGCCACGCATCTCGTCCATCAGGGCCGGGCCCATGATGCCGTCGCGGAAGCCGGGGAAGTTCTCCACCTCGGTGGTGTTCATCAGCGCACCGCCGGCGGTCACCGACCCCTCGAAGACGAGCGGTGCCAGGTTGGCGCGGGCGGCGTACACGGCGGCCGTGTAGCCGGACGGGCCGGAGCCGATGATGATGACGTTGCGGGTGTCGGACATGGAGCGCGACTCTCCTCGAGGCTGGTGATGGGGACCGGGCGTGCGGGTCCCTGCGATCAGTAGAACCGATCGTAGGTGAGGAATCTTCCCCGGTCCTGGGGCACCCGGCGGCTGCGGCTACGGCGCGGGCAGCGTGATCGACCGCTCGGTGTGGTCCGAGCCGCACAGGAAGAGGTCGACGATCTGGGTGTCACCCCGGACCGGTCGGAGGACCAGGACGCCGGGCCGGCCGTCGTATCGGACCGGCACGGCCCGGCCGCGGCCCCAGCCCGTCGTCGGGCAGGTGTCCTCGTAGGCGTCGTGGCGGTCGCTCAGCGCGTCGGGGAGGGGGCTCTCGGCAGAGGCGGAGCCGGACAGCGCGCCGGCGGTCCCGGTCACCCGGGCGAACTCGGTGTCCCGGAGCCGGCTGACCTGGGCGCCGAAACGGTCCGGGTCGAGGCGGACCGGTGCGCCCGAGGGCATGCTGCTGTAGTCCTGCGTAGCACCCGACGACGCCGGGGCGTCCTCGGGCCCGGACTGCAGCTGGTTGCCAGCGGCCGCAGGCCCGGCGTCGGCGCTGCTCCCGCTGTCGTCCGCGGAGACGTCCAGGTGGGTGACCTGGTTGATGCCGATGCCCACCACGACCACGGCCGCCGCGGCGACCAGCCAGGACCGGACGTTGCGCCGCCGACGACGCGCTGCGGCGAGGTCGGCCGGCTGCTGGACGACGGTGACCGGGACCGGGTCGGAGGGGTCCTCGTCGCGCAGGTCGGCGAGCACCGCGTCGAGCCGGGCGGCGACGTCGTCGGGCAGCGGCTCGGTGTGGCGGGCGTCGGCGAGCAGGCGGCGTACCTGCTCCTCGTCGGGGGTCAGGTCCTCGGGCTCGGACACGGGTGGTTCACCTCCTCGCGAGGCTCGTTGGCGGGGGTCAGGGCGTCAGGCTCCGGCCGGCGGGCCGCGCGGAGCATCCGTTGATCCGACGGATCCGGACGCTGGCGGGTTCCCCGGGGTGGCGTGTCCCGGGTCACCGTGGCGCTCCTCGCGCAGCGGCGCGAGCAGCTCCGCGAGCCGGGCCCGGCCGCGCGAGCAGCGCGACTTCACGGTGCCGACGGCGCACTCGAGCATCTCGGCCACCTCGTTGACCGGGTAGCCCTCCATGTCGACGAGGACCAGGGCGGCACGCTGCTCGGGCGGCAGGGTGGCCAGCGCGTCGAGCACGGCCCGGCGGCGCTCCTCACGCACCGAGCGGTCGGCGGGGTCCTCCGTGCCGGGCGCGGCCGTGGCGGCGGAGCCGCGGTCGCGGTACTCCTCGAGGTCGTCGGGCAGCGACTCGGTCCGCCGTACCTTGGCCGCGCGGAGCCGGTCGAGGCAGGCGTTGACGACCACGCGGTGCAGCCAGGTGGTGACGGCGGCGTCCCCGCGGAAGGTGTCGGCGCGGCGGTAGGCCGCGACCATGCCGTCCTGGAGCCCGTCGGCGGCGTCCTCGCGGTTGCCCATGGTGCGCACGGCGACCGCCCACAGGCGGTCGCGGTGCCGGTGGAAGAGCGTCCCGAAGGCCTCGGGGTCGCCGGCCACGTGGGCGCGCAGGAGGTCGTGGTCGCTGACGAGCGCGTCGGGCCCGTCGTCCGGGTCGCTCATCCGCGGACCGTCACCTCGGCGACCTCACCGCGGAAACCGCCCTCGACGGCCGGGAGCGAGGTGAGCCACACGGTGAGGTAACGCCCGCTCGCCGCGGTGTCGAGGGTGACCCGCGCGCGTTGCTGCTCGGCGGTGCCGCTCGCCACCGGGGTGAGCCCCTTGACGCCGGTCGGTGCCTGGTCGGTGACGTAGAGGGAGTACGCCGTCGGTGTGCCCACGAAGGAGAGGTCCACGGAGGACACGTCCCGGGGCTCGCCGAGGTCGAGGACCAGACCGACACCGGTCTTGAGACCCCCGGGGCCGAAGTTCTGGAGGTAGGTGAGGGTCCGCCACGCGGTGGCCGGGGCGCCGTCGACAGCCAGCCCGGCCGTCTCCGGGTTCTCGGCGAGGTCGCCCTGCGGGTCGAAGTCGGTCGCCGTCACGCCGGTGATCACCTGCGCAGGCGGGGCGGACGACGTGGTGGCGCTGGGTCTCGGGCCGTCGTCGCCGGGCAGCGCACCCAGCGGCGTGCGGCCGCGCCCGAGGTTGTAGGCCACCACGATGGCGACGAGCAGGAGCAGGCAGGCCGCGATGGCCCCGGCCAGCCGGAGCCAGCTGCGCCCCGGCACGGGTTCGGCCTCGTCGTCGACCGTCGGCGTCATGCCGGTGCCGGTGCCGGTGTCCGGACCGGTGTCCCACGGCCAGTAGCCCGCGCCGCCCCGGGCGACGGTGGCCTGGGGCGCCGCGCCGGGACGCGGGGTGCGCGAGGTGCCGCCCGGGCTGGGCTCGGGCGCGAAGAGCGGCCGCTCCGGCGGGTCCTCGAACGGCGGCGGGGGCGGCACCGGCTCGCTGCGGGCCGCGAGCCAGGAGACGTCGTCGTGCTCGTCGTCGAAGATCGGCAGGCCCGCCTGGGTCGGCAGCTCCGTCGACGCGGGGGGATCGAGCGTGGGCTCGGGGGTGGGTTCCGGTTCCGGCTCGGGTACGGCGGGCGCCTCGTCGCGGGCCGGAGGGTCGGGCAGCGCCGGCAGCGAGATCGTCTCGGTGTCGCGGTGGCCGGCTGCCGCCTCGGCCTCGGCCAGCCCGGTCGGGTCGCCGACGAAGGCGCACAGGTAGTCGGCGATGCCCTCGGCGGTCGCCACGTCGTGCGTCTCGCGGAGCCGGGCGCCCCACTGCCCGCCGTACGGGTTGATGACCTCGTCGCAGAGCGCGTCGAGCGGCCGCGGGATGCCGGCGCGCACCTGCCGGGGACGCAGCACCCGGCCCTGCTCGACCGGGGCGGGCGGGACGTCGGATCTCGAGGTGCCCGGCCACTTGCCGGTCAGCGCGCTGTAGAGCAGGCCGCCGAGGTCGGCGACGTCGGTGGAGACCCGGCCCGGGGGGAGGCCGTACATCGCGGCGTCGACGGCGAAGCCGATCAGCCGCACCGCGCCGCCGTGGTCGATCAGGACGTTCTCGGGCACCAGCCGGCCGTGGGCGACGCCGGCCTCGTGGCCGACCGCGATCGACGCCGCCACCTCGGAGACCAGCCAGGCCGCGCGCCGCGGACCGAGCGGGCCCTCGGTGGCGAGCATGATGTCGAGCGAGTCGCCGGTGCCCCACTCGTTGACGACGTAGCAGAGGCCCCCCGCCCGGTCGGCGTCGAGGACCCGCAGCAGCCGGCGGTCGTGGACGGTCGCCGACCGGCGCGCCGCCTCGAGGAGCGCGTCGGCACGCTCGTCGTCCTCGGCGATGACGTGGAGGGCGACGTGCCGCTCGAGCACGCGGTCGTGGGCGCGCCAGAACCGGCCGCCCTTGCTCTCGGTGAGCAGGTCGACCAGGCGGTAGCGGTCGGCGAGTACGTCGCCGGGCCGGATCGAGCTCGGCACTCAGCTCCCCTCGTCGCTTCCCGTGCAGGACTGGTGGCCCAGGGCCATCGTAGGGCGGACTCAGCCTCGCCGCGGGAGGGGGAGACGGCGGGTGATCGTGTCGACCACGGCGCTCACCTCGAGGACCCGCAGCACGCGGGCGAGCAGCACGAAGACGATCAGGTCGACGGCGCCCACGACCAGCAGCGTCGCCGCGGCCACCAGCCGGCCGGGGTCGCCGTCGATCTGCTGGGCGAGGTACGCCGCGCCCGCCGCGACCGCGGCCGCGCCCAGGCCCGCGATCAGCACCCGGACGAGGAAGCGGACGAGCGTCGGTGTGCGAAGCCCGCCCAGCACCCGCCGCAGGACGGCGTAGGAGACCACGGAGCCGACGAGGTAGGACGCGCTGTAGGCGAGCACCAGGGCCGGCGAGGTGTGCCGTGCGTCGGTCGCGCCGACGAGGACGACGGCGACGGCGATGTTGGTGGCCGCGACGGCGCACTGGATCCAGAAGACGGTGCGGTTGCGCTCGAGCGCGTAGAAGCCCCGCAGCATCAGGTAGTGGATCGTGAAGAAGACCAGCCCGATCCCGAACAGGGCCAGCGACGGCGCGAACGCCGCGAAGTTGTCCGCGGCCGCGCCGTACCCCCAGATCACGTGGGAGACGTTGGTCGACACGAGCGGCAGCACGAGGGCGAACGGGATGACCACCGCGAGTGCGCTGCGCAGCGTCTCGCTCAGCGACCGGGCCACGCCGCGCAGGTCGTCGTCGGCCGCGCGCGCGGCGAGTCGAGGAAGGATCGCGGTCGCCAGGGAGACCGTGATGATCGAGTGCGGGACCATCATGATCAGGAACGTCTGCGAGTAGACGGTGTAGCCCGTGCCGTCGGTGCTCCCCCCCGAGCAGGATGCGGTGCCACTGGACGACAGCCGGACGACGACCGTGTACGCGATCTGGTTGACGATGACGAAGAGCACCGTCCACATGCCGAGCCGGAAGGTGTGCCCGAGGCCGGTGCCGCGGAAGTCGAATCGCGGCCGGTAGCGGAACCCGGCCGAGCGGAGGTACGGCACCAGGATCACGAACTGCGCCGCGATCCCGAGGGTCGACCCGAGGCCCAGCAGGAGCTCCTGGTGCGGGGAGAAGGCGCCGAACACCTCGGCACCCCGGGCGGGGCCGAAGACGAACAGGTAGACGACCAGCACCGCGATCGAGATGACGTTGTTGGCGATCGGGGCCCACATCATCGGCCCGAAGCGGCCGCGGGAGTTGAGGATCTGCCCGACCAGCACGAACATCCCGTAGAAGAAGATCTGGGGCAGGCAGAAGCGCGCGAACGCGATGACGGAGTCGCGCTGGGCCGCCATGCTCGGGTCCCGGTAGCAGGACGACAGGAAGACCGACATCACCCACGGCGCCGCGACCACCAGGAGCGCGGTGACCGCCCCGAGGAAGAGCGCGGCCAGGGTGATGATCCGGTTGGTGTACGCCTCGCCGCCGTCCGCGTCGTGCCGCATCGCCCGCACCAGCTGCGGCACCAGCACGGCGTTGACGACGCCGCCCGCGAGCAGGATGTAGAGCATGTTCGGGATCGTGTTGGCGATGTTGAAGATGTCGGCGTGCAGGTAGGCGCCGAGCGCCGCCGCGAGCAGCCCGGCTCGGACGAAGCCGCTCATCCGCGACACGACCGTGCCGGCCGCCATCACGGCGCTGTTGGCGAGGACGCGTTCGCGCTCGTCGTCGGGGCGCTCGCCGTCGAAGGCGGTCATGCCGACCCGGCCGCCGCGCGGAGCCGCCGGAACAGCCGGACGACGATCGCGCCGAAGAGCAGGGCGACCCCGGTGCCGAGGATCAGCCAGATCACGTTGCTGACCCGGTTGGAGCGGATCGGCAGGTCGTCGGAGGACCCGAGCGGTGCGTCCTTGACGTCGGTCAGCGCCAGCGTCACGTTGCGGATGCCGAGCGCCGACGAGGAGGCGTTGAGGAGCACGGTCGTCCCTCGCCCCGCCCCGATGTCGACGCTCTCGGCCGGGACGGCGACCTTGAGGGGCGGTTCCGTCAGCGCGGTGATCTTCACCGTGACGGGCTGATCGAGCCCGTTGGTGATCGTGGCCGCGAACCGCCCGCTTCCGCCGGAGAGGATGACGGCCTTGGGGGCGTCGATGCGCACCGACCGGAGCCGGTTGTCGATCCAGGTGCGCGAGGAGTCGGCGGAGGCCCGCGCAGCCCCCGGCCGGAGCCGGTTGGAGTACGACGTGTCCGAGAACGCCTCGTCGCGCACCTCGGTGCCGACCTCGTCGTTCTGGGTCAGCAGGTTCTGCAGCGTGTCGCCGGCCCGGACCAGGTTGTCGGCGGCGGCGAAGTTCGCGGCGTCCAGCTCGAGCCCGACCTGGCGGGCGGGGTAGTCGAGGTCCTCCAAGGACACCGCACTGCCCTCGCGCTGCATCGCGTCGGTGAGGGTCGTCAGGTGCAGCCAGTCGAGGTCGAGGCCCTCGAAGAAGCCGGTCGTCGAGTCGGGCGACCAGGTCGTCGGGAACGTCACGATCAGCGGCTTGCGACCCGGCGTCATCAGGCGGACGGCGGCCTCGCTGACGATGCGCTGGCGTAGGGCGACCGGGGCCATCGGGTTGTCCGGGCCCGGGCCGCCGCTGGCGGCGCCCGACGAGGAGACCGCCAGGGTGTGTCCGTCCGCCCGCGCGACCGCGGGGGCGTGCGGACCGAACATCCGGTCGGTCACGAGCACCGGGGTGCCGGTCTCGGTCGCCTCGATGCCGGCCTGGTCGATGAAGCCGCTCGGCGACGACACGACGGGGGAGGTCGGGAGACCCCAGGGCGCCAGGTCGCCGTTCGAGCGCCTGCGCGCCTGCTGGTAGACCTCGGGGTCGTACGCGGCGGCGGCGGCGACGTCGACGTCGCCGTACGGCAGCGTGAGGATCTGGCTGCCCTCGAGGGCCTCGTGCAGGCGCTGCAGCCAGGAGGTGCCCGCCTCGGCGGCCGCGGCGACCTCGGGATCCTTCGGAGCGTCGGCCTCGTCGTCGCCGTCCGCGGAGGGCTGGACCGAGGGAGAGGGCGACTCCGACGCGTCGCCGGTGTCGCCGTCGGTGTCGTCGTCGGAGACGGTCGGCTCCAGCGACCGGGGCGGGTTGCCCGCGACGAGGCGGGCGACCGCGTCGGGGACGGCCGGGTCGACCAGCCAGGTGATCGGCCGGGAGCCGGCGGCCGCCCCGAAGTCGACCATCGAGCGCATCCGGCCGCCCGGGGAGAGGGTCCGGGTCCAGGTCGGGACCTTGGCGAGGCTGCCGTCGGCGGTGTGGAGGATCTCGCGGCGGACGGGGAGGACCAGGGCGGTGTCGACGGACTTCCGGGTCCTCGCCACGAGCGGGAGGAAGGTGCGGGCCCGGCCGTCGGCGCCCGAGATCCGTCCGTCGTCGCTGGTGCCCAGGGCGTGGACGCCGAACCAGTAGACGCCCGCCTCGTCGACGCCGATCTCCGAGCGCGGCACCCGGAGCGTGTACGGGTGAGTCTCCCCGGGGGCGAGCTCGTCGACGGTGTCGAACGTGTCGGTGATCCGCTCGCCGACGTCCGCGTCGGCGTCGGTCTGGGCGGCGTCGGCGAGCTCGTCGGCGGTCGTCATCGGCGTGTCAGAGACGAACGCGAAGACCTGGATCGAGGTCCAGGCCTCGGTGTCGTTGTTGGTGACCGACCCGCTCACCCGGATCGGGCCCTTCTGGGGGATCGTCGACGGGCTGAGGCTGTCGATGGTGACCGCGAGCGGCGCCTGGTCGGCGCGCGCCTTCGGGGCCGTGCCGGCGCTCGCCGGCGCCATCGGGGCGACCACCACGGCAGCCAGGGTCGCGACCGCCGCGAGGGCAGGCAACAGCGACACCGGGCGAAGCACCCGCCGACTGTATCGGGGTCACCTGTGCGAATCGGACCCCCGCGCCCCCAGGACCTAGACTCGGCTCCCGTGCCCGACGCCCTGCCGCCTCCCCTCCAGATCGTCGAGGTCCAGCGTGCCGTCGCGGAGGAGCTGGACCGGATCGCGCCGGTGATCGACGACCTGGGCGAGCGGTTCCGCGCGGCCGGCCACGAGCTGGCCCTGGTCGGGGGCCCGGTCCGGGACGCGATGCTCGGCCGCCGCCACAACGACCTCGACTTCACGACGTCGGCGCGGCCCGAGCAGACCGAGAAGCTGCTCCAGGGCTGGGCCGACGCGATCTGGGACATGGGCCGCGCGTTCGGCACGATCGGCTGCCGCAAGGGCGACTGGCAGGTCGAGATCACGACGTACCGCTCCGAGGCCTACGACCCGTCCTCGCGCAACCCGTCCGTCGACTTCGGGGACGACCTCGCCGGTGACCTGGGTCGCCGCGACTTCACCGTCAACGCGATGGCGGTGCGGCTGCCCGGCCGCGAGGTCGAGGACCCGTACGGCGGCATCGTCGACCTGGCGCACCGCGTGCTCCGGACGCCGGGCCGGCCCGAGGACTCCTTCTCCGACGACCCGCTGCGGATGATGCGGGCTGCGCGGTTCGCCGCCCAGCTCGGCTTCACGGTCGACCCGTCGGTGGTCGCCGCGATGACCGCGATGGCGGGGCGGATCGAGATCATCTCGGCCGAACGGGTCCGCGACGAGTTGGTGAAGCTGGTCTGCGCGCCGTACCCGATCCTCGGCCTGCGGCTCCTCGTCGACACCGGCCTGGCGGCCCTCGTGCTGCCCGAGCTGCCGGCGCTGGCGCTGGAGCGCGACGAGCACCACCGGCACAAGGACGTCTACGAGCACACGCTCACCGTGCTCGAGCAGGCCATCGACCTCGAGCCGCGGTTGCCCGGCGGCGGCCCGGACTTCGTGGCCCGCTTCGCGGCGCTGATGCACGACGTCGGCAAGCCGCGCACCCGGCGCTTCGTCGACGACGGCACGGTGACCTTCCACCACCACGACGTCGTCGGCGCCAAGATGACCCGCAAGCGGATGAAGGCGCTGCGCTTCTCCAACGACGACATCGACGCGGTCGGCCTCCTGGTGGAGCTGCACCTGCGGTTCCACGGCTACGGGTCGGGGGAGTGGACCGACTCCGCCGTACGACGCTACGTGCGCGACGCCGGCGACCAGATCGAGCGCCTGCACGTGCTGACCCGCGCCGACTGCACGACGCGCAACCGGCGCAAGGCCGACCGGCTCCGCCGCACCTACGACGAGCTCGAGGAGCGGATCGCGGTCCTGTCGGAGGAGGAGGAGCTGGCGTCGATCCGGCCCGACCTCGACGGCAACCAGATCATGGAGATCCTCGGCATCGGTCCGGGCCGGGAGGTCGGGATGGCCTACCGGTTCCTCCTGGAGCTCCGGCTCGACGGGGGGCCGCTCGAGCCCGAGGCCGCGAAGGCCGCGCTGCTCGCCTGGTGGGACGCGCGCCGGCAGTAGCGGTCCGCTCAGGCGGCGCGTCGGCGGCGGTCCTACGGTGCGGGTTTCACCGGTCGACCGGTGAAACCCGCACGACACGCCGAGTGGCACCGGCGTGTCGTGCGGGTTTGGGCCGACAAGTCAGGCGCGGAAGCTCTCGAGGAACGCCCGGCCCTTCGTGACCGCCACCGTCACCGTGTGCTTGCCGGCACCGAGGCCGGAGAGCTTGCGGTGGAAGGTGATCGACGGGCGCTTGCCCTTGCCGTGGAACTTCAGCATGCCGACCTTGTGCCCGTCGACGATCAGCGCGGCGGCGCCGCCCTTCGCGCCCTTGCCGAACATCACGTCGAGCCTCGGCCCGCGGAAGGAGAACGTCATCGTGTCCTTGCCGGTGCCCTTGCCCAGGTTGTCGCAGTAGCTGCCGCGGGGAGCCTGCTTCGACTTCACGTTGCGCCAGCTGCCGGTCTTCTTCACCTTCGACGCCCCACACGGGACGGTCTTCGCCTGGTGACCCGGGCCGGTCGGCTTGCCGGCCACCGTCACCTGGACGGCGTCGGTGTCCGTGGCACCGGAGGGGTCGGTGACGAGCAGCGTGACGTCGTAGGTCCCCGGCTGGTTGAAGGCGTGGTGCGCCGTCGGGCCCGCGGCGTCCTTGGTCGAGCCGCCGTTGCCGAAGTCCCAGCTGTAGTCGAGGTCGTTCGGTGTCTCCGCGTCGGTGCTGCCGGCGCCGCTGAACGTGACGCTCTCACCGGTGGTGGCGGTGGCCGGGGCCTTCGCCTGTGCGGTGGGGGCGGTGTTCTGCGGGGCGGTCACCTTCGTGTAGCCGTAGTCGAACTGGCCGCAGCCGGTGCCCATCGTGAACTTCACGTTGCCGGTCAGGTCGCCGTCGGACGTGGCCGGGCCTTCGTCGGCACCAGACATCGACAGCACGTTGAACCCGAGGCAGCCGTAGCCGAACTCCCAGTTGCCCGAGGCGCTGCTCGGGTCGGCGTAGTTGTCGACGTGCGGGTTGCTCGCCGCGTCGGAGTACGACGACCTGCCGGACGCGGCCGTGAAGGCGGCGTCGTTGAGGTCCGGCGTCGAGGAGCCCGGCTCCGGCGTGGAGTCGAGCGGGGACTGTGCCGGCGGGTCGTCCGTGCCGGCGTTGCCGTAGCCGTGCGCCTCGTCGGTGTAGGCGAGGTAGAGGCCCGCCGCCCAGCCGATCGGGTCGCGGTCGATCTGGCCGTGACCGTCGAGGTCGAAGCCGGAGCGGTCGCGCATCTCGAGGTAGTAGGCGTGGTCCTGCTCGGACTCGGCCCCGGCTTGGAGGTACTTCCAGCCCTGGGTGCACTGCTGCGCGGTCGTCAGGTCCTCGCGGCAGCCGCCGTTGAAGATGCGGGCGTCGTCGGGACCGCCGTCGGACTCGAAGTCCGTCTGCAGCAGCACCTTCTCACCGGACGGCGTCGTGGCGGTGACCTCGACGTCGTCGATGAACCAGCCCGGCCGGGCCAGGCCCGGGTCGGTGGCGTAGCTGAACCGCAGCGCGCCGTTCGCCTTGCCGGCGAGGTCGCTGATGTCGTAGCTGTCCTCGAGGAAGACCGCGTCGGGCGTGTTGCCCAGCTTGCGGTCGGACGCCTCGGTGCCGGCCTGGTAGGAGCCGCTGGTGCCGGTGAGGCCGTTGTCGTAGGTCGCCTGGCAGGTGTTCTGGTTCGGGTTGCCGGCGAGCGGATCGGTGTTCGACGTCGTGTAGCCGTTCTCCGAGGCGTGCGACGTGTAGGTCTTGCCGCCGTCGGTCGTCGTCAGCACGTAGCCGTAGTCGTAGTCCCACTCGATGTCCCAGTTGGACTTGAACGACAAGTTGACCGTGCTCCCGGCCGGCAGGCTCGCCAGCTGCGGGATCGACAGGTCGAGGTTGTGGCCACCGTTCGGCGAGCAGCCGAAGTCGTTGCCCGACCCGGACCACCACGCATGGGTCTTGCTGGCCTTGTCACCGGTGTCGAACTTCGCCGGGTCGAGGAGCTGGCGGCCGGGGAGCTTGGCCACGAACATCTCCGAGTTGTGCACGGTGCCGTCCGGTCCGTTGGTCAGCGTGTACGGCGTGCCGTCCGGGCGCTGCCAGGTGATGGTGCCGGTGTCCTGCTTGGAGTCGGTGATGCCGGAGACCGTCGTGGTCTGTCCGGGCTGGAGCACCTGCGGGACCACCCAGCCGAGCTCCTGGCGCGAGAAGGCGTCCATGTTCTGGGACTTGTCGGTCGCCATCAGGTTCCAGTCGCCGTACGTCTCCCGGCTGCCGGTCGAGTAGAAGTCGGGAAGGCCCAGCGAGTGGCCGTACTCGTGGGAGATGACCGAGGCCTTGTCGATCGCGGTCTCGGGGTTGACGTTGTAGGGGCCGACGCGGACGAACACCTTGAGGGCGTCGCCCTTGTCGGTGGTCGTCATGTCGCGGTAGCTGTCGTCGGTGTACCAGAGCGGCCGGCCCTCGAGGTCCTTGAGCTGGTCGTCGGTGGTGAAACCGGGCAGCCCGGTGACCGGGTCGGAGTAGTAGTACTCGAGCGACGAGGAGTGCGGCCAGACGTTGTCGTAGGGCAGGTCGGTGTAGTCGCACCCGGCGACGGACAGCTGCGAGGAGCCGTTGCCGCCGCAGCCGGCGAAGACGGCCATGAAGAAGTCGACCACGCCGTCCTTGTCGGTGTCGTAGTCGGAGTAGTCGATCTCCGGGTCCGCGATGGCGGCGGCGTCGTAGACCATCTTGCCGGCCGGGCCGCAGCCGGAGTCGATGTTCTGCAGCGCACCGACGCCGGCCAGCGAGCCGATGATCGCGGAGCCGTTGGCGTCCGAGCCGTAGTAGCCGGTGTTGCCCGGCAGGTTGTAGACACCGTCCGTGATCCGGTCGGTGTAGGCGGGGCCGCCGACGGTGCCGGGCGCCGGGACGCCGGCGGTCTCGGTCAGGCCGGCGCAGCTCTGGCCCGGCTCGATCTGGCTGAAGTCGAAGCCCGGGGCGTAGGTGAAGTCCTTGGTGGCGATGCCCGCCGACGGGACGGTGCCCTCGGGGAAGAGCTGGCCGAGCGACATCTCCTGGTAGAGGTTGTACGTCGAGCCCGGCTTGGCCGGGTCGTTGATGACCGACTCGAGCGAGTCACCGTTGTGGCCGGCCTGGTAGGCGCGGTCGCGGTACTGGACCGGCACGACCGGGAACGGCCGGTCGCCGTACCGCGCGGTGTCGTAGACGTCCGACGGCGGGATCACCTTGGGGCCGTGGCTGGTCGCGGTCTTGGTGGCGGAGCCGACGGTGATCGCGGCCGAGGTCGAGATGTCGCGCCAGACGATCTCGGGGTTCTGGGCCGTCGTGTCGGCCACGCTCTCGAGGACCAGGGTCTTGGTCTGCTTGGCGCCGACGGCCGGAACCGCCCAGGTGACGGTCGTGCCGCCGCCGGAGATGGTCGCGCCCGAGCCGGCGCCGGTGATGGTGGAGCCCTCGGGTGCGGTGACCACGACGCTCGCGCCGGCCACCGGGAGGTCGGTGGTGTTGCTGACGATGATGCGCGACGGGTAGGTGTCCCCGGGCTTCACCCAGCCGACCGACGAGACGAAGCTGTTCTCCACCTGGAGCCCGCCGACGCTGACGGTGCTGACGGCCGGGGCCGAGGTGGCGACCCGGGGGGCGACGGCGCGGGTCGGTGCGGTGGAGGCCGCGGATGCCGTGGTGGCGGGCAGGGCGAGGGTGGCGGTGGCGAGGCCGGCGACCAGTGCGGTGGTGACCGCTGTGGTGCGACGGCGTCGAGACGACGGGGCGTGCTGGCTCATGGGCGGACGCAATCTCGGAAGGGGTCGCGGGTGGCGACGCGGTGCTCACCCAACGACGGCTCGGTCGGACTGGTTACGAGCCGTACCCACCTGTTTCATCGGACAGACCGCGTCGGCCAATCGGTCCAGACCGGCGTTTTCCCCCGCGCCGCGGCCGGCGCCCGCCTACGATCCAGGGGTCATGACCGTGCAGGCAGGGGGGGATCGGTTGTTCAGGCGGGTTGCTGGCGGTGTCGTCCTGGCGGTTCTTCTCGGGTGCCTGTCGACGGGCCCGGTGAGCGCAGCCACGTCGTTCACGCCGCGCCCCGGACCGACGTGGAACAACCCTCGGGGGGACTACGAGGCGCGCAACGTCAACATGACCAAGGTGCGGAACACGATCGACAGCGTGCCGCGCAACGGCGTGATCAGGATCGCGGTCTACTCCTACAACCGGCGCGACATCGGCGACGCCCTGATCCGTGCGTGCCGGCGGCACGTGTCGGTGCAGCTGGTGCTCAACGACAACGCGATCGGCGCCGAGGCCAAGCGGATGATCCGCTACCTCGGTCGCGACACCAGGCCGAGGTGGAAGGACCGGTGCCACCCGAGGAAGTTCGGTCCGAAGCGGGAGCCCTACCCGGTGCCGAGCTTCTTCAAGGTGTGCCAGGGCGCCTGCCGGCTGGGTAGCGAGCGATCGAACCAGCACGCCAAGTTCTACCTGTTCTCCGCGACCGGCAACGGGAAGCCGGTCGTGATGTTCGGCTCGAACAACCTGATGAGCTTCGCCGCGAACGTGCACTGGAACGACCTCTACACGGTGGTCGGCAACCAGAAGATGTTCGACGACTTCAGCACGGACTTCGCCCAGATGGCGCAGGACCGGTGGCGCAAGAACCCCTACGTGGCGGTCCAGGCCGGCCCGTACGCCGTCGAGTTCGGATCGGACCCGCATGCCAACGGGCGCCGGGACCACATCTTCCAGCGTCTCGGCAAGGTCGGCTGTCGGGCCCCGGCGGGGTACGGCGACGCGGGCCACACCACGATCCGCATCATGATGTACGGCTGGGTGGGTGCGCGCGGCCTGATGCTGGCCCGCAAGGTCGCGGTGCTGTCGCGGGCCGGCTGCCGGGTCCAGGTGTTGGTCAGCGGGGCCGGGCGCCGGGTGCACGCCGTCCTGCACAGGTCGGGCGTCGCCATCCGGAGGTCCGCCCTCGATCTCGACGACGATCCCCTCACGGGCTTCGACGAGACCGGGTGGGAGCTCTTCTCCCACGAGAAGTGGATGTCGCTGTCCGGGACGTGGGCCGGCGAGCCGTTCAAGGGGGTGTGGACGGGTTCGGAGAACTGGTCGGACGTCTCGCGGTTCAACGACGAGGTCACCGTGCAGGTCCCGTTCGCGTCGGCGCTCGCGGCCTACGACCGCCACTTCGCGATGATCTGGGCGCAGTACAGCCAGTGAACGCAGCAGTGGCTGCCAGGACGTCGGTCCTGGCAGCCACTGGTGTCGAGCTGTCGGGCGAGACGAGCAGGCCCTCGTTCCTCAGGCCTACTCTTCGCCCTTGATGAAGGCCTCGACGCGGCGGCGGCCCTCGTCGTCCGGCAGCTGCACCGGCGGGGACTTCATGAGGTACGACGACGCCGAGATGATCGGGCCACCGATGCCGCGGTCCTTGGCGATCTTCGCGGCGCGGATCGCGTCGATGATGATGCCGGCGGAGTTCGGGGAGTCCCAGACCTCGAGCTTGTACTCGAGGTTGAGCGGGACGTCACCGAAGGCGCGACCCTCGAGGCGGACGTAGGCCCACTTGCGGTCGTCGAGCCACTGCACGTAGTCGGACGGGCCGATGTGCACGTTGCGGGCGCCGAGGTCGTGACCGATGTTCGACGTGACGGCCTGCGTCTTCGAGATCTTCTTCGACTCGAGGCGGTCGCGCTCGAGCATGTTCTTGAAGTCCATGTTGCCGCCGACGTTGAGCTGGTAGGTGCGGTCCAGCACCACGCCGCGGTCCTCGAACAGCTTCGCCATCACGCGGTGCGTGATGGTCGCGCCGACCTGGGACTTGATGTCGTCGCCGATGATCGGGACGCCGGCGTCCTCGAACTTCTTGGCCCAGACCGGGTCGGAGGCGATGAAGACGGGGAGCGCGTTGACGAAGGCGACGTTCGCGTCGATCGCGCACTGCGCGTAGAACTTGTCGGCCAGCTCGGAGCCCACCGGCAGGTAGGACACCAGCACGTCGGCCTGGGTGTCCTTGAGGATCTGGACGACGTCGACGCCCTCGCCGTCGGCCTCCTCGATCGTCTCGCGGTAGTACTTGCCGAGACCGTCGAGCGTGTGGCCGCGCTGCACGGTGACGCCCAGGGGCGGCACGTCGGCGAACTTGATCGTGTTGTTCTCGGACGCCTGCGTCGCCTCGGACAGGTCGAAGCCGACCTTCTTGGCATCCACGTCGAACGCCGCCACGAACTCGACGTCGCGGACGTGGTAGTCGCCGAACATGACGTGCATGAGACCCGGGACGGTGCCCTCGGGGTCGGCGTCCTTGTAGTACTCCACACCCTGGATCAGGGAGGTGGCGCAGTTGCCCACTCCCACGATTGCTACTCGAACCGAACCCATCGGGATTCCTTCCTTGTCTGACTTCTGTCTGACTGCGTGTGAGGCGAGCCGTTACTTCTGGCCGCTGACCTCGGGGGGCTGGACCGCGGCCGGATCTGCCGGGGTCGAGGTGGCCTGCTGGCCGATGCTGGTGGTGCCGTGCTCTCCGCTGCGCTCGGCGTTGATCAGGTCCGAGAGCCACCGGACCTCGCGCTCGACCGACTCGACACCGTGGCGCTGGAGCTCCACGGCGTACCTGTCGACCTCCTTCTGGGTCATCGACAGCTGGCTCTGCACCCGCTCGAGGCGCTCCTGGAGGCGGGTGCGACGTCCCTCGAGGACGCGCAGCCGGATCTCCATGTCGGTGCGGCTGAAGAACGCGAACCGGATGTCGAAGTTGTCGTCCTCCCACGCCGTGGGGCCGACCTCCATCATCAGGCGCTCGAACTCGCGTTGCCCGGCCTCCGTGAGCTGGTAGACGATGCGCGGGCGCCGGGTGACCGGGGTGACCGTGGTGGCGGTCTCCTCGATCAGCGCACCGCGCAGCATCTTCTTCAGCGTGGGATAGAGCGATCCGTAGGAGAGGACGCGACCCCATCCGAGCATGAGGTTCAGCCTCTTGCGGAGCTCGTAGCCGTGCATGGGTCCCTCGTGCAGCAGTCCGAGGACTGCGAGCTCGATGGTCTCTGCGCGACGTGCCATGGACCTATCGTAGCGATATATCCACTCGTTGCGAATCGAGGACCGGTACGAGGTGGTCATGGAGACGTCGCTCACCCGCTCCCGCGTGGTCGGGCCCGGTTCACCGGCCCGCTCCGGGTGCCGTCTTGGGCGGGGGTGGGCCCTCCCCGTACCCTGACGAGGATCTCGACCCCGACCCGCGGAGCCTTCGACGTGAGTGGTAAGCGCAGGGCCGCCGGCCCCGCAAGCAAGTCGCCCGGCAAGAAGCAGCCGTCGCGTCCGCGGACCCGCAAGCAGAAGGTCCTGCGCGTGGTGAAGTGGCTCGCGATCGTCGGCCTGGTCGGTGTGCTCGTCCTGACCGCCGGCTTCGTCGTGCTCTACCGGATGACGGACATCCCGGACCCGAACAAGGACTTCGAGGCGCAGACGTCGTTCGTCTACTACTCCGACGGCAAGGCCGAGGTCGGCAGCTTCGCGACCCAGAACCGGGTCTCGATCGGTCTCGACGAGATGCCGCAGAGCCTCCAGGACGCCGTGGTCGCCGCCGAGAACCGCACGTTCTGGAGTGACCAGGGCATCGACCCCAAGGGCATCATCCGCGCCGCCTTCAGCAACGCGTCGGGCAACTCCACCCAGGGCGCGTCGACGATCACGCAGCAGTACGTCAAGATCCTCTACCTCAGCCAGGAGCGCTCCTACCAGCGCAAGATCAAGGAAGCCGTCCTGTCGCTGAAGATCCAGCGCACCAAGAGCAAGAAGGAGATCCTCGAGGGCTACCTCAACACGATCTACTTCGGGCGGGGCGCCTACGGCGTGCAGGCCGCGGCGGAGGCCTTCTTCGACGAGGACGCGAAGGACCTGACGCTCAAGCAGTCCGCGGTCCTGGCGAGCGTGCTGAACAACCCCTCCCACTTCGACCCGGCCAACGGGCGCGACTCGAGGCAGGCGCTCAAGGAGCGCTACGCCTACGTCCTCGAGGGGATGGCGTCGGCCGACAACATCACGCAGGAGGAGGCCGACAAGGCCGCGAAGCACCTCCCGAAGTTCCCCGAGATCAAGGCCCAGAGCAAGTACGGCGGCCAGCGCGGCCACATGCTCACCCTGGTCCGCAAGGAGCTGCTCGGCACCATCAACAAGGAGACGGGCCAGCCCTTCACCGACGAGGAGCTCGACGGTGCGGGCCTGCGGATCACCACGACCTTCACCAAGAAGGCGATGGCCGCGGCCGAGGACGGCGCGCTCGAGCAGCGGCCCGAGGGCTTCAAGGACAAGCAGCTGCACATCGGCATCGCCAGCGTCGAGCCCGGCACCGGCGCGCTGCGGGGCTTCTACGCCGGCCAGGACTACCTCGACTCGCAGATCAACTGGGCGGTCGCCGGTGGCATGGTCGGCTCGACGCTCAAGCCGCTGACGGTGGCCACGGCCCTGCAGAACGGCTACTCGCTCGAGGACACGTTCCAGGGCAACTCGCCGTACGAGTTCCCCGACGGCCTCGACGTCGTCAACGAGGGGCCCGGGGACGGCAACGACTACGGCGACCGGGTCAGCCTGACCTACGCGACCGAGCAGTCGATCAACACGGCGTTCGTCGACATGTCGAACTCGATCCCCGACGGCCCCGCCAAGATCGTCGAGACCGCCAACAAGGCCGGCATCCCACCCGGGGACCCGACCAACAAGTACCCCGGCATCCCGGACAAGAGCATCGACCTCGAGGCGGATGCCCTGGTCACCCTGGGCAAGGCTCGGATCAGCCCGATCAACATGGCCAACGCCTACGCGACCATCGCGAACGGCGGCGAGCGCGCCGACGTCCACGTCATCGACCGGGTCGAGGACAAGGACGGCAAGGTCCTCTACTCCTACAAGCAGAACACGACCCAGGCGTTCGACGACTTCCCCGACGGCGTGGACGTCACCACCGAGGCGGGCGAGCCCGCGACCGGTGAGGACATCGCCGCCGACACGTCGTACGCCCTGCAGCAGGTGGTGCTGGACGGCACCGGCGCCAACGCCCAGGCGATCGGCCGGCCGGCGGCCGGCAAGACCGGCACCGCGACCAACGACGACGACGAGGTGTCGTCGTCCTGGTTCGTCGGCTACACGCCGCAGCTCGCGACCGCGGTGATGTACGTGCGCGGCGACGGCGACGACCAGCTGGACGGCTGGCTGCCGTCGTACTTCGGCGCGGAGTACCCGACCCGCACCTGGGCCGCGGTGATGAGCCGCGACCTGGTCGACACCGACGTGGTCCCGTTCCCGGAGCCCGCGAACGTCTCGGGTCAGGCGCCGCAGGAGGGTCACGACCCGTACACGCCGCCGCCGTCCCCGACGAGCACGCCGAAGCCGACCAGGACCCCGACCGTGACGGAGACGCCCACGACCGAGGCGCCCACCGAGACCCCGACGACCGAGGCGCCCACCGAGTCGCCCACCGACAGCTGTGGCGTGCTCGGCTGCGAGTCGCCGTCCGGCTCGCCCTCGCCCACCTCGTCCGCCACCCCGAGCACGCCCCCGAGCCAGGGCGGCAGCCCGCGCGGGACCCGGGGACGCGTGCGCAGCGGAGCCCGACGCCGCTGATGGGCCGCTGATGGCGGACCGGCCGGGCGGACGAGGCGACTGGGTCGACCCCACCGCCGACGACCCTGTCGTCACCGCCCTCAGCGAGAGCATCGGGGGACCGGCCGGCACCCGGGCCGGACGGCATCCCTTCTGGACTCCGGTGCGCGTCGTGCTCGCCCTGACCGCGCTGGTGATGGCGCTCGGCATGGTGCAGAAGAACAACTGCTACCAGGACACCTGGCAGGACGGCGACGCCCGCTACACGCACATGTGCTACTCGGACCTGCCGTACCTCTACACGGGGCGCGGGTTCGTCGAGCTCAGCTGGCCCTACAGCGACGACGCCCAGGTCCGGGCCCGCTACGACGTGATGGAGTACCCCGTCGGCATCTCCTACTGGGCGTTCGGCACGGCCCTGGTGACCCACTGGCTCAACGGCTCACCGGACCTCGACAGCCGCTACGGCCTGCCGACCGGCCAGGTGGCGGGGCTGCCCGAGGTGCACCGCGAGATGCGGATCTTCGTGGTCGTCAACGCGATCGGCTTCGCGGTCCTCGCCCTGCTGTCCGCCTGGCTGCTGGCCGGGGTGAACCCGCGGCGCCCCTGGGACGCGGCCGCGTTCGCGCTCTCGCCGGCACTCCTGCTCACGGGGCTGGTCAACTGGGACCTGCTCGCGGTCGCCTTCGTGGCCGGGGCGCTGTGGGCGTGGGCGCGCGGCCGGCCGGTGCTGACCGGTGTCCTGATCGGGCTGGGCACGGCGACCAAGCTCTACCCGCTCTTCCTCCTCGGCGGGCTGCTGGTGATCTGTCTGCGTCAGCGCCGAGCCCGGACGTTCGCGCTCGCGACGGCCGGTGCGGTGGGCGCCTGGATCGTCGCGAACCTGCCCGCCTACGTCTCCGGGCCGAGCGAGTGGAAGGTGTTCTGGACGTTCAACTCCGACCGAGGCGCCGACCTCGGCTCGATCTGGCTGGTCGTCCAGCAGGCTCTGGACAAGACGAGCGACCCGTTCGCCTTCGACCCGCACACGATCAACGTCGGCTCGTGGCTCTTCTTCGGGGTGTGGTGCATCGGCGTCCTGCTGCTCGGCCTGCGGTCACCGGCGACGCCACGCCTGGCCCAGCTCGGGTTCCTCATCGTCGCGGGCTTCCTGGTCGTCAACAAGGTCTACTCACCGCAGTACGTGCTGTGGCTGCTGCCGCTCGCGGTGCTGGCCCGCCCACGCTGGCGCGACCTGCTGATCTGGCAGGCCGGCGAGGTCTTCTACTTCGCCGCGGTGTGGTGGTACCTCGGCGGCTTCCTCGCCCCGGCGTCCGGCGGCGACGCCGGCTTCTACTGGGCGGCGATCCTGGTCCGGATCGCGGCCGAGCTCTACCTGGTGGCGGTCGTGGTGCGCGACCTCCTGCTGCCGCGCCACGACCCCGTGCGGGGCCTTGCCTCCGGCAGGTCTCGAGACACCGGTCCCGCTCGACCACCATCAGCGCCTCCGCTGACGCGTCTGCGCTAGTCGATGACGACGCGGTCGAAGGCCGTGGCGGTGTAGCGCACCCGGACGTCCACCTGGTCGCCGACCGCGGGCACGTGGGCGCTGTGCGGCAGGAAGAGCATCGATGCCTGCATGTGGGGCGGCTCGGCGAAGAGGCGCTGCTTGCCGTCGATCGAGAACGGCGACCGCACGAAGCCGGCCGCGTCGAGTCCACCCCGGGCGAGCGTGGCCGCGCGGGACCTCAGGCTCGCATCGCCGGTGGGTGCCTCGAGGCCGATGCCGTGGGCGGTGCCGCCGCTGACGACGAGGATGTGCCCGGCCTTCGGCGCGGTGCGGTGCCGGTAGCCGAAGGCGTCGCCGCGCTCGACCGCGTGCACGTCGAGCACCGTCGCGGTGACCCGCAGCGCGCCGCGGTCGCCGAGCCAGAGGTCGGTGCCGATGCGCGGGCGGAACGTGAAGTCGGGGTACGCCGCGCGCAGGGTCGCCAGCTCGGCGGCGCTCAGGTGGCTGACCCAGATCGTGTCGAGCGCGAGCTCGGCGGCGACCACGTCGTTCATCAGCCGCTGCACCTCGGAGAGGTGGGCGCCGTGCGCCAGGGGCAGGTGGAGGGCGACACCCTCGACCCGCGCCCGCGGGTGGTCGCCGACGGCGCGCGCCGCCGCCCAGAGCTCGCGGGCGGTCAGGCCGTGGCGCAGCATGCTCGTCAGGCGCTCGAGCACGAAGCGGGCGTCCGGCTGGCGACCCAGGAGGTCGTCGAGGTCCTCGACGCGGCTCACGGTGTGGATCACCCGGGACGCCAGCGCCGGATCGACCTCGAGAGCGGCGCCGAAGGGCCGCCACGGCGTCAGCACGA
The DNA here is from genome assembly GCF_002117935.1 of Nocardioides sp. PD653-B2. Classification (GTDB taxonomy): domain Bacteria; phylum Actinomycetota; class Actinomycetes; order Propionibacteriales; family Nocardioidaceae; genus Nocardioides. The sequence goes on from NZ_BDJE01000004.1 coordinate 261,183, forward strand.
GCAGGCTGCCGTCGAAGCGGCTGGCGACCTCGGGCAGCTCGTCGTACGTCCCGACCGCGAGGGTGTCCACCCCCAGCCAGGCGGCCTTGCGGGCCAGCCGGCCGAGCGTGAAGCCGTAGCCGTTGCCCTTGGCGACCGGGACCAGGCCGGGCTCGGCGCCGGCGACCGCGCGCAGGTGGGCGCGCCAGCGGTCGCCGTCGACGGTGAGGGTGAGGCTCATGACCGACGCCCCATGTAGACGTCGAACGCCTTGTAGAGCGCCCGGTTGAGCGGGAGGTCCCACTCCCCGACGTACTCCACGGCCTCGCCGCCGGTGCCGACCTTGAACTGGATCAGGCCGAGGTGCGGGTCGTCGCCGGCGAGCGTGTCGGTGATGCCGCGCAGGTCGTAGACGTCGGCGCCGGCCGCGATCGCGTCGCGGATCATCTCCCACTGGACGGCGTTCGAGCCGCGGACCTCGCGCTTCTCGGTCGAGGAGGCGCCGTAGGAGTACCACGCGTGGGCGCCGACCCGGATCGCGATCGTGGCCGCGACCAGCGTGTCGTCGTGCCGGGCGGCGTAGAGGCGGATCCGGTCGGGCTCCTCGGCGCCGAGGGACTCGACCATGGTGCGGAAGTAGGCGAGCGGCCGCGGGGTGAAGTGGTCGCGCTCGGCGGTGTGGACGTAGAGGTCGTGGAAGGCGGGGAGCGCGGCGAGCGCCTCGTCGGTCGAGGCCGACGCCGTGACGACGACGCCCTCCTTGGCGGCCTTCTTGATGTTGCGCCGCCAGAGCTGGTTCATCCCGGCGAGCACGTCGGCCTCGGTGCGGCCCGCGAGCGGGACCTGGAAGACGTACTGCGGCTGGCCGGCGGCGAAGCCGCCCTCGGCGGCCTGCGGGCGCCAGCCCAGCTCGTGCAGCTGGGAGACGACGCGGGCGCCGGTGTGGTCGCGTTCGGTCGGCGCGAGGTCGCCCAGGCGGCGGACGCTGTCGTCGGCGATGCCCTCCTTGACGGTGGCGGCGTCCCAGCGCCGGGTGACCAGGGGCGGGCCCATCCGGACGCCGAACGCCCCCTGCTCCTTGAGGTGCGCCGCCATCGGGGTGAGCCAGGCGGCGAGGTCCTCGTCGTCCCAGTCGAGGACCGGGCCCTCGGGCAGGTAGGCGAGGTAGCGCTTCACCTTCGGCAGCTGGCGGTAGAGCACCAGGCCGACGCCGACGAGCTCGTCGCCGCGGTGCCAGCCGAGCGACTCACGCCTCCACTCCGACTTCACGTGGCCCCAGGCCGGGGTCTGGAGGAAGCTCGCGGAACGGCGACCGCGGATGAACTCCAGGTGGTCGCCTTCGGAGATCTTGCGGACGCTCAGCACCGTCCGAGGCTATCGGAGGGGGTCCGGAGCTCCGCGACCCTCACCGCACTGGTCGGCCGACCCCCCGGCGTACGAACACCCAGCTCCGCATCGCGACGAACCGCAGCACGGTGACGACGAGGTTCGCGACGGTGAGCACGACGACCTCCGCGCCGCGGTGGGTCCACCCCGCGGCGTGGAGCGCCCCGAGCGAGGCGCTGGTGACGCCGAGGCCGACCAGGAACACGAGTAGGCCGCGGAGCTGGTGGCCGACGGCACCCGCGGCGCCGGTCACGCCGAAGGTCAGCCGTCGGTTGGCCGCGGTGTTGGCGACGGTCGACAGGAGCAGCGCGAGCAGGTTCGCCGTGAAGGCCGGGAACGGCCCGCGCAGCAGCAGGAAGAGCACGGCGTACGTCACGGTCGAGGCGAGGCCGACCAGCCCGAACATCACCAGCTGCATCCCGAGCCGGCCACCTCCGGCGTCGGCCGAGGCCCGGCCCAGGCGCTCGGCCACGTCACCGACCGGCAGCCGGCCGCTGACCAGACCCCGGGCCAGGCGCGCGATGCCGCGGACGTCGTCGGCAGCGGTCCGCAGGATGTCGACCCGGCTGTCCGGGTCGTCGACCCAGTCGACCGGCACCTCGTGGATCCGCAGGCCGGCCCGCTCGGCGAGCACCAGCAGCTCGGTGTCGAAGAACCACGCGTTGTCCTCGACCAGGGGCAGCACCGCGCGCGCGACGTCGGCCCGGATCGCCTTGAAGCCGCACTGGGCGTCGGAGAAGCGTGCCCGCAGCGTGCCCTTGAGCAGCAGGTTGTAGCCCCGCGAGATCAGCTCTCGCTTCGGTCCCCGCGCGACCCGGGAGCCGGGTCGCAGCCGGGTGCCGATCGCGAGGTCGGAGTGGCCGCTGATCAGGGGAGCGACCAGCGGGAGCAGGGCGTTGAGGTCGGTCGACAGGTCGACGTCCATGTAGACGAGGACGTCGGCCTCGGACCCGCTCCACACCTTCTTGAGCGCCCGGCCGCGGCCCTTCTCGGCCAGGTGGACGACGCGCACGTCGTCGGCGTGGTCGAGTCGTCGGGCGACCACCGCCGTGCCGTCCGTGCTCGCGTTGTCGGCGATGGTGATCAGGAACGACCACGGCAGGCTCGCGAGGTGGTCGCGGACCCGCACCACCGACGCGGCCAGGTCCCGCTCCTCGTTGAAGACCGGGATCACGATCTCGAGGGTGGCCAGGGCGGTCTCGGACGCCGCGTCCGGCGACCCCCACGGCTGGGCGGCGCTCACGAGGCGCTCGTCAGGTCGTAGAGGGTGACGCCGTCGACCGTGGTCGCGGTGTAGGTGGCCTCCACCCACGCCGCGATCTCGCTGCTGGCGCTGCTGCCGCCCATCGACCGGCCGAGGCCGCTGCCACCGATGAAGTAGTGGATCCGGCCGTCCTCGACGTAGTGCTGGAACTCGGCGAGCGTCGGGCTCGGGTCGGAGCCGTTGAACCCGCCGATCGCCATCACCGGCTCCTCGGTCGCGAGCTGGTAGCCGGATGCCGAGTTCGAGCCCACCGCGGCCGCGACCCAGGTGTAGGAGTCGGCGTCGTCCTGGAGCAGCTCGGTCAGCTCCGCCGACGGCTCGCTGGCGTCGAGCAGGCCCCCGGCACCGCCCGGGCCGCCCGCTCCGGCACCGCCCGGGCCGCCCTGGGGCAGCTGGCCCCGGGTCAGGCCCGGGGGTGCCTGGCCGGCCGCACCCGGAGGGCCTCCGAAGCCGCCCCGGCCGCCGGGACCACCCTGACCACCGGTCACCGGGGGGCCCGCCGACGGGATGGAGCCGGTGTGGGCGGTGCCGGCGGTCTGGACGGCGTACGCCGCCGGCCCGGCCAGCGAGGCGGCCAGCGCGAGCACGGCCGCCGCCAGGGCGAGCCGGCGCGGCAGCCGGCGCAGGCCGGTCAGGGCGGCCGCGGCCAGGAGGCCACCGGCGAGGACCGACCACCGCAGCCACGGCAGGAAGTCGGCGCTGCGGCCCAGCAGGAGGAACGCCGTGACGGCCGTGAGGACGACCGCGACGGCCGCGATCGGGCCGGCCTCCCAGCTGCGCCGCTGCTGCCACACCTGGTGGGCGCCGATCCCGACGAGCGCCGCGAGGGCCGGCGCCAGCGCGACCGTGTAGTAGGCGTGGAAGATGCCGGCCATGAAGCTGAAGGTCAGCCCGGTGACCAGCAGCCAGCCGCCCCACAGGATCAGGGCCGCGCGGACGCCGTCGGTGCGCGGCCGGCGCGCGGTGAACCAGAGCCCGGCGGCGAGCAGCACCACGGCGGCGGGCAGCAGCCACGCGACCTGCCCACCGACCTCGCTGCTGACGAGCCGGCCGACGCCGGTCTCGCCCCACCTGCCGCCGCCTCCGATGCCGCCGCCGATGCCGCCGCCGACGGACCCGGTCTCGTCCCCGTTCAGCCGGCCGAACCCGTTGTAGCCCAGGGTCAGCTCGAGGATCGAGTTGCCCTGCGAGCCGCCGATGTAGGGCCGGCTCGCGGCCGGCCACAGCGACACGACCGCGATCCACCAGCCCGCGGCCGCGGTCATCGTGCCGACGGCGACGAGGAGGTGGCCGATCCGCGTGCGCACCCGCGGGTGTCCGGCGACGAGGTAGACGAGCCCGAACGCCGGCAGCACCAGGAAGACCTGCAGCATCTTGGTCAGGAAGCCCAGCCCGACCAGCGCGCCGGCGAGCGCCATCCAACGCACGGGGTGCCTGACCCCGTCCTCGACCGCCCGCAGCACGGCGTACGCCGCCCCGACCATGAGCAGCACGAGCATCGCGTCGGGGTTGTCGAAGCGGAACATCAGCACCGCCACGGGCGTCAGCGCGAGCACCGCCCCGGCGAGCAGGCCCGCCCACGCCGCGCCCGTCGTCCGCCGGACGGTGGCGGTCAGCAGCCACACCGCGAGGACGCCCTCGATCGCCTGCGGCACGAGGATCGACCAGGAGGACAGGCCGAACACCTTCACCGACAGCGCCATCGGCCACAGCGCCAGCGGGGTCTTGTCGACGGTGATCGAGTTCGCGGCGTCGGAGGAGCCGAAGAAGAGCGCCTTCCACGACTCCGAGCCCGCCTGGGCGGCGGCGGAGTAGAAGCTGTTCGCCCACCCGGACTCGCCGAGGCCCCACAGGTAGAGGACACCCGTCGCGACCAGCAGCCCGGCAAGGGCCGGGCGGTACCGGTCGCGGTGCTGCTCGGGCGGCTCGGGCGCGGGCGTCGTACGGGCAGGATCCAGGACGGGAGCGGTCATGGCCCCACGGTGGGGCGGCGCCTTGGCGGGACCGTGTGGCTCGTCTGTGCGGTCTCTGTGAGGCTAGATCCGGTCCCGGAGCCAGGCGGCGTCGGCGACGTGCTCGTCGGCACCGCCCGGCGTCTCGAGCACGACCGGGGCGCCTGCGTCGCGCACGACCGCGGCCAGCAGTTCGGGGTCGACCTTGCCCGCGCCGAGGTTGGCGTGCCGGTCGGCGCCGGAGTCGAAGGCGTCGCGGCTGTCGTTGCAGTGCACGAGGTCGATGCGCCCGGTGATCGCGAGGACGTCGGCGACCACGGTCTCCAGGCTGTTGCCGCCGGCGTGGGCGTGGCAGGTGTCGAGGCAGAAGCCGACGAGATCGGCCTGCTCGGTCGCAGCGATCGCGTCCCAGACGCGGCCGATCCGCTCGAGGTAGCGGGTCATCGCGTTGTCGCCGCCGGCGGTGTTCTCGATCAGCAGCGGCAGCTTGAGGTCGGTCGCGTCGATCGCCTTGCGCCAGTTGTCGAAGCCCTTCTCCGGGTCGTCGTCCTTGTTCACGTGGCCGCCGTGCACGATGAGCCCCTGGGCCCCGATCGAGGCGGCCGCGTCGACGTGCTGCTGGAGCAGCTTGCGGCTGGGGATCCGGATCCGGTTGTTGGTCGTCGCGACGTTCACGATGTACGGCGCGTGCACGTAGAGCCCGATCCCCGCGGCGTCGGCGTCGGCCTTGAGGCCCTCGGCGCCACCGGCGTAGCGGAACTCGGGGCCCTGGTAGCCCTGCGGGTCGCCGAGGAAGAACTGCACGTGGGGCGCCTGGCGGGCCTGCGCCTCGGCAACGGGGTCGGCCTGGTCGACGTGGGCACCGATGTCCATGCGGCCACCCTAGGCACCCACGCCGACAGCGTCACCGGCGGTCGGCCCGGGGGCGGCGTACGCACCCGCGCTCCGTGATTTCTGGCCACCGCCGCCCGCTGTTAGCCTTGGGCGTTCTCTGCGTCCACCCCACCGATGGGGCTGGCCCCCGGGAGCACCCATCCGGCCTCGCGGCCGAGTGGGACGCATCGCCCTCCTGCCACGGAAAGACCGTGGTCGCCTTAGTCCAGAGGAGGTGGAGACCGCTGTGCGTGCTTATGAAGTGATGGTCATCCTCGAGCCCAGTCTTGAAGAGCGCACCATCGAGCCGTCGCTCGACAAGTACCTGAACGTCATCCGCAAGGATGGTGGCAGCGTCGAGTCCGTCGAGGTGTGGGGCCGTCGTCGCCTGGCCTACGAGGTCAAGAAGAACGCCGAAGGCATCTACGCCGTCATCTCGATCAACGCCGAGCCGGCCACGGTCAAGGAGTTCGACCGCCAGCTCACCCTCAACGAGTCCGTCCTCCGGACGAAGGTCATGCGTCCCGACGCTCACTGACCGTCGCGTCCGCAGGCACCGCCTGTGGACGGCCACTTCCCTGTGTCGGTGCCAGCGGCAACGATGGGTGGACGTGGTCGGACGACTCTGATCAGAACCAACGCTTAGGGAGAACCGCATGGCAGGCGAGACCGTCATCACGGTGGTCGGCAACCTCGTCGACGACCCGGAGCTGCGCTTCACCCCCTCGGGTGCGGCCGTGGCGAACTTCCGGATCGCGTCGACGCCGCGCACCTTCGACCGCCAGACCAACGAGTGGAAGGACGGCGACGCGCTGTTCCTCACCTGCTCGGTGTGGCGTCAGGCCGCGGAGAACGTCGCCGAGTCCCTCCAGCGCGGCATGCGTGTCGTGGTGCAGGGGCGCCTGAAGCAGCGCTCGTACGAGACCCGCGAGGGCGAGAAGCGCACCGTCGTGGAGCTCGAGGTCGACGAGGTCGGCCCGTCGCTCGCCTTCGCGACCGCCAAGGTCACCCGGGCCTCGCGCTCGGGTGGTGGCGGCGGCTACTCCGGTGGCGGCGGCCAGGCGGCCCAGTCGCGGCCGGCGGCGTCCGGTGGCGACGACCCGTGGGCCACGCCCGCTCCTCAAGGTGGCGGCGCTCCCGCCGGTGGCGGCTCGTCCGCTCCGGCAGCGGGCAACGACCCGTGGGGCGCACCCGGCGTGGGCTCCGACGAGCCTCCGTTCTGAGCACCCGTCGCCTCGCGAAGCGAGGCGACGACCCGGTGCCAGGTCGAGTAGCCCACGGCTGAGCGCAGCGAAGCCGAGACGGGCGTATCGAGACCGAGCCAGGTTCTGATCCACCAGCACCAACCCAACCGAATCCCTCAACCATTCCGGCGCAAGCCGGGCTTCTAGAAAGGAAGCACCACAATGGCCAAGGCAGTGATTCGCAAGCCCAAGAAGAAGGTTTGCCAGTTCTGCAAGGAGAAGGCGACCGGTGTCGACTACAAGGACACCACCCTGCTCCGCAAGTTCATCTCCGACCGGGGCAAGATCCGTGCCCGTCGGGTCACCGGCAACTGCGTCCAGCACCAGCGGGACGTCGCGATCGCGGTCAAGAACGCCCGCGAGGTCGCACTGCTGCCCTACACGTCCACCGGTCGCTGAAGGGAGCTGACGACATGAAGCTCATTCTGACCCAGGAAGTCACCGGTCTCGGTGCCCCCGGCGACGTCGTCGAGGTGAAGGACGGCTACGGCCGCAACTACCTCGTCCCGCGCGGCCTGGCGCTGCGCTGGTCGCGCGGTGCCGAGAAGACCGTCGAGTCGATCAAGGGCGCCCGTGCCTCGCGCGCGGTGCGCGACCACGACCACGCGGTCGAGATCAAGACCAAGCTCGAGGCCCAGTCCGTCGCCGTCAAGGTGCGCTCTGGTGCGGGCGGCCGCCTCTTCGGCGCCGTCACCGTCTCCGAGATCGCCGGCGCTCTCGCCGACGCCTCGGGCGAGCAGGTCGACAAGCGCACGATCGTGGTCGACAACCCGATCAAGTCGCTCGGCGCCCACGAGGTGTCCGTCAAGCTGCACGACGAGGTGTCCGCCACGGTGGCCCTCAACGTCATCCCGGCCTGACCCGAGCGCAGCGGCAACGTTTCACACGGCAGAGGCCGTCCCTCCTTCGGGAGGGGCGGCCTCTGTCGCGTTCGAGGGCGGACGCGGGTTCAGCGCGCGGAGACCGCGTCCACCCGGACGAGCTTGCCCCTCGAGGCGACCCGCACCTGGAGCAGCCCGCTCCTCAGCGGGCTGAACTGGTCGCGCAGCTGGTAGACGTGCAGCGCCTCGGCCTTCGCCGACGCCAGGTTCACGGTGGTCCACGCGGCGTGGCCGATCCGCACCTGCACCCGGCCGAGCCGGGGTCCAGCCGGTGCCAGCAGGCGGATCTCCCGGACGTTGCGGACCGGGAAGGCGGCGGTCGCGCCGTACGTCGAGGACTGCAGGTAGTCGCCGGCGAACGCGCTCGAGAGGCGGACCCGACGCCAGTCGGCCTTCGAGGACCTCACGACGTCGCCGGCGGTGAGGTTGCGCGGCACGAAGAAGGACTGGACGTACGGCGTCGGGTCGACGTTGCCGGCGGGGTCGACCGCGGCGGCGGTGAACCGTTGCGGGCCGGGCTTCAGTCCCCGCAGCGTGGCCAGGCCGTCGGCACAGGCGACGGCGCGGCCGTCGAGCCGGCAGCGGTAGCGCGCCGGCTGCTGGTCGTCGCCCTCGTCGCTCTGCAGGGTCACCTGCACGCTCGTCGCCGTGACCATCGGGGTGGCCTGCTGGTCCTGGTCGTAGTAGGTCGTGCGCAGGAAGCCGAACGTGCTCGGGGTCGTCGCGTCCGCGCGGAAGACGAGCTCGGCGGGCGTCTGGTCGTAGTCGGGCAGGTCGGCGTCGGCCGGGAAGAAGGGGTCGGTCGTCAGGTCGTGGGCGTCGTCGGTGGCGTCGACGGCGCGGACCCGGAACGTGTACGGCGTCGCACCGCGCTCGTCGAGGTCGTCGTACCTGACCGGGCTCGTGCAGGGGCTCCACGAGGTCGGCGCGGCCGGGCTGTCGTAGAACTGGCACTCGTAGGCGATCGGGTCGGCGTCGGCGTCGGGATGCTCGCCCTGGAAGTCGATGGCGATGCTCGTGGTCCGGATCCAGCCGCCGACCACCGCGGGTCGGCTGGTGAGGATCGACGTGGTGGGCGGGACCGTGTCGTCGCAGCCGGGTCCGGTCGGGAGTCCCAGGAGCGGGTCGGTGGGCTGGGCCTCGCTCAGGCAGGGGTCCGCGGCGAGCGCCGGTGCGGCCCCGGGCAGGAGCGGCAGGAGTGCCCCGACCAGGAGCGCGGCGAGACCGCCCGTGGCTCGCCGGGTCGTGAGATGGCGCATGAGTCCCTCCGATGCGTGCGTGTGCTCCCGGCCCTTCAACGGCGACCCTTCCCCCGGGGCTACGTGTCGACGCCCTCGGCGTGGGTGGCGGTCTGGTCCACCCCGGGCAGCGCCCACGGCCGGGACGAGTAGCGGAACAGCAGCACGATGACCAGGACCAGGGCGACCGTCGCCAGCAGGAGGAGCGGGAGCAGCAGGGAGGGCTCGACCGTGTAGACGACGATCGGGAGCACGCCGGCCGCGACGGTGAGGGTGCTGCCGGTCTTCAGCCAGCTCGCCGGCGACCGGTCGCCGGCCTCGGTCGCCGTCCGGGCGAGCGCGGCGCACAGCGTGGCGACGAAGGCGATCTGCGGCAGGTTGGCCGCCCAGGTCAGGGAGTCGTCGGTGCCGGCGAGCGCGTCGACCACACCCGGGAACCACAGCGGCACCGAGACCAGGAGCGCCAGGCCGGCCAGGAAGGTCGTGGTGTCCCACCAGGGCGTCGAGCGCGGCAGCTGTGTCATCCCGCGGAGCACGAGGAGCCAGCCGAGCGGGTCGGCGACCAGGTCGTAGCCGTCGGCCCGGGCGCTGAGGGCAACGATCACCAGACCCATCGCGACGGCCTGGAGCGGTTTCACGGCGCCGCCCTACGGGCGCCGGTCACCAGCCAGGCGTCGCCGCGGGCGCGGTGGACCAGCACCACGAACCGGGCGCCCATGAAGACGGCGGCGAACGAGACCCAGATCGCCACCAGGCCGGCGGACCCGAGCGCGAGGACCACGGCGACCGGTGCGTAGGCGACCAGGGTGACCAGCCCCGCACGGGCGAGGTAGCGGCCGTCGCCGGCACCGATGAGCACCCCGTCGAGCACGAACACGACGCCTGCCAGCGGCTGCCCGACCGCGGCCACGACCAGCACCGGGACCAGGAGGTCCTGGACCTCCGCGTCGCCGGTGAAGAGCGGTCCGAGCAGGGGGCTGGCCGCGGCGAGGAGGACGCCGGTGACCACGCCGCTGACGGCGCCCCAGCGCACCATCCGGCGGGTGGTCGCGCGGGTGCCGTCCACGTCGCCCGCGCCGAGCGAGCGACCGGTGAGGGCCTGGGCGGCGATCGCGATCGCGTCGAGCACGAAGGCCAGGAAGGTCCACAGCGTCATCGCGAGCTGGTGGGTGGCCAGGTCGACCTCCTGCTCGCGCGCGCCCACGGCGCCGAGCGTGACGGCGTACGTCGTGACCAGCAGCGCGGCGCGCAGGGTGAGCGTCCGGATCACCAGCGGCACGCCCGCGCGGCCCGCGGCGCGGATGCCCGGGACGTCGGGCCGTAGTGACGCTCCCTGGCGCCTCGCCGCACGGGCGACGACCGCGACGAAGACCGCCGCGCTGGCGACCTGCGCGATCACCGAGCCGAGGGCGGATCCGGCGATGCCGAGGCCGGCCGGGTAGACGAGCAGCAGGTTGAGTGCGACGTTGAGCGCGTTGCCGCCGACGGCCACCACCAGCGGGGTGCGGGTGTCCTGGAGGCCTCGGAGCACACCGGTGGCGGCGAGCATGAGCAGCAGCGGGACCGTGCCGAGGAAGGCGATGCGCAGGTAGGTCGCAGCCGGGCCGGTCACCTCGTCGGAGGCGCCGAACGCGTGCACGAGCGGGCCGGTCAGCAGCACCCCGAGCACGGTCACGCCCGCGCCGATCGCGACCGCGAGCCAGAGCCCGTCGACCCCCTGCGTCAAGGCCCCGCGCAGGTCACCCGCGCCGAGGTGGCGGGCCACGCTGGCGGTCGTGCCGTAGGCCAGGAAGACGCACAGCCCGACCGCCGTCTGCAGCACGACCGCGGCGATCCCGAGGCCGGCGAGCTGGGAGGTGCCGAGGTGGCCGACGATGGCCGCGTCGGCCAGCAGGAAGAGGGGTTCGGCGACCAGGGCGAGGAACGCCGGGACCGCGAGCCGGAGGATCTCCCGGTCCGATCCGTTCCTCACGACCACAGCCTAGTCATAGTAAGAGACATGCTCGTCAAATGACCCCTACGTAACTAGTTATCAACACCTGTGGATGAAGCGGGGGAAACCTGCTCCGGGGCGCTATGTCGACAAACCGTGCGGTGACGCCCGGGTGGACGGGAGGTGAACGACTTTTTCTTGCCAGGAGTTTTGGTTCCACAGTTGTGAGCAACTGTTTGTGCAGGTCAGAAGGGTACTCCGGGGTTCCGGGGGCCGGTCCTCCACAGGCCGCTCCCCAGGCTGTGCACAGGTGCCCGCGTGTCGTCCACGGGCAGCACACGAGTTATCCCCAGGCGACGCCGGGGGGTGTGGATGACGGGGTGTCGCCGGACCCGCCGGACCGCGTACGGTCCCGGGGTGTCGGTGGTCGTCTCTAGCCTCGGCAGCACGCCGCGGCTGCCCGACGGAGCAGCGGCCAGGGGTCGACCGATGCGGATCAGGAGGGGCTACGGGTGAGCGTCACCGACCAGGGCTCGCGAGGCATGCCGGAGCCCCCGCTGGACGACTGGGGCGACGGTCCGGCGTCCTACGCGCCGGGCGAACGACCCACCACGCCGGGCGACCGCACCCCGCCGCAGGACATGGCCGCCGAGCAGTCCGTGCTCGGGGCGATGCTGATCTCGAAGGACGCCATCGCCGACGTCTCCGAGGCGCTGCGCGGTGTCGACTTCTACCGGCCCTCCCACGAGACGATCCACGACGCGATCATCGACCTCTACGGGCGCGGTGAGCCGGTCGACATGGTCACCGTCGCCGCCGAGCTCCAGCGCCGCGGCGAGCTGCAGCGGATCGGCGGGGCGTCGTACCTCCACACGCTCTCGGCCAACGTGCCGATCGCGGCCAACGCGGGCTACTACGCCGAGATCGTCCGCGAGAAGGCGATCCTGCGGCGCCTCGTCGACGCCGGCACCAAGATCGTGCAGATCGGCTACGCCGGCGAGGGCCAGGTCGACGACATCGTCGACACCGCGCAGGCCGAGGTCTACAAGATCACCGACCGGCGCTCGGCCGAGGACTACGCCCCGCTCTCCGACATCATGGACGGCGTCCTGGACGAGATCGAGGCGATCGGCAACCGCGAGGCCGGCCTCTACGGGGTGCCCACGGGCTTCGCCGACCTCGACGACCTCACCAACGGTCTCCACTCCGGCCAGATGATCATCGTGGCGGCGCGCCCCGCCATGGGGAAGGCGCTCGCGCTCGACACCCCGCTGCCGACCCCTGACGGCTGGACGACGATGGGCGAGGTCCGCGTCGGTGACCGCCTGTACGACGCCCAGGGGCGCCCGACGACGGTCGTCGCGGCGACCGACGTGATGGCCGACCGCCCGTGCTACGAGGTCGAGTTCTCCGACGGGTCCCGGATCGTCGCCGACGCCCAGCACCAGTGGCTGACCGAGACCCGGGCAGCCCGGAAGTCGAGGTGGGCGGCGGAGCGCCACTACAACCGCACGGTCAACCAGCACGTCTTCCCGTCGGTCGTCACGACCGAGGAGATCGCCGCGACCGTGCGCGTCGGGGCTGAGGGCCGGGCCAACCACGCAGTGCTCAACGCGGCGCCCCTGACCGGTGCTGATCTGCAGCTCGCCGTGCCGGCGTACGCCCTGGGGGTGTGGCTGGGTGACGGGCACAGCGCGAGCGCAAGGATCACCTGTGAGACGCCTGAGATCCCGATGCGGCTCGAGGGTGTCTGCGACCTCGTCGTCGAGCACCACGGAGCGATGCTCTACAGCATCAAGCTGCCCGACGACGAGTGGAACGTCCCGTCCGGTGTGTGCGTGGATTGTGGCGAGCGCGCGGGCAAGCGCATCCTGTGCGCGGGCTGCTACGCCGATCGCGGCACGTTCCAGGCGTTGCTCCGCAAGATCGGGGTCCTCGGCAACAAGCACATCCCGCAGGACTACCTCCGGGCCTCTGAGACGCAACGCCGGGCCCTGCTCGCCGGTCTGATGGACACCGACGGCACTGTCGTCAAGGGTGTCGGCTCGTGCCAGTTCGCCGTCACGAGCAAGCAGCTCGCCGACGACGTCTACGAGCTCGTCGTCAGCCTCGGCTACAAGTGCGGTCGCACGTCGAGGCGCGTCCAGGGTCGGTCCGAGGAGACGTCGACCTGCTACATCCTCAACTTCTCGACGACCGACGACGTCTTCTGGCTGCAGCGCAAGCATCAGCTGCACAAGGAGGAGCGCCCGGACACGACCGCACGGATCGGCCGCCGCTACGTGACCGCCGTGCGCCAGGTCGACAGCGTGCCCGTGCGTTGCGTCCAGGTCGACAACGACGACCACCTCTACCTCGCGGGTGAGTCGATGATCCCGACCCACAACTCGACGCTCGCCCTCGACCTGTGCCGCGCGGCGTCGATCCACAACAACCTGACCAGTGTCTTCTTCAGCCTCGAGATGACGCGCTCCGAGATCACCATGCGGCTGCTGTCGGCCGAGGCGAAGGTGCCGCTCAACCACATCCGCAACGGCAACATGAACGACGACGACTGGGCCAAGCTGGCCCGCAAGATGGGCGAGGTGTCGTCGGCGCCCATGTTCATCGACGACTCGCCCAACATGACGATGATGGAGATCCGGGCCAAGGCCCGCCGGCTCAAGCAGCGCCACGACCTCAAGCTGATCGTCATCGACTACATGCAGCTGATGACGTCGGGCAAGAAGGTCGAGTCCCGCCAGCTCGAGGTCTCGGAGTTCTCCCGCCAGATCAAGCTGCTCGCCAAGGAGCTCAGCGTCCCGATCATCGCGCTCTCCCAGCTCAACCGTGGCCCCGAGCAGCGCGGCGACAAGCGCCCGATGATGAGCGACCTGCGCGAGTCGGGCTCGCTCGAGCAGGACGCCGACATGGTGATCCTGCTGCACCGTGACGACGTCTACGAGAAGGAGTCGACCCGTCCCGGCGAGGCCGACCTGATCGTCGCCAAGCACCGCAACGGGCCGACCCGCGACATCACCGTCGCCTTCCAGGGCCACTACTCACGCTTCGTCGACATGGCGCACTGATGTGACCCGACATAGATGCCGGAGTCGGGCAACTCTGTCAGTAACGCAAGTTAAACCGTCAGTTGCACCTGAATTCTGTCATCTCACAGAGACGGCAGTCGGCTAAGAATCTACGAAAGTCCGGGATTGCCAACTGCTGCCTAACACGTGTCGTGCGGCCGTACCTCTTAATAGGCATGTCGCCGGTTCGATTCCGACAGGCGGCTCCGCACCGGTCCACTGACCTGCAGTGATGCAGAAACCCGGGCTTCCGGACCCGGTTGAATGGCGGCAGGTCACAAGAAGGGCAAGCCAAACCCAATGCGCTGCCGCATGGGCCGCCGTGCTGCTAGTCGGTCCGCCAGTCGTTGGCATCACGCGTTTGGGCAACCCCGTCAGGCCATCACAGCGGCCATGGCGCGGCGGCCACGACAAGCCAAGGGACTCTCGGATGACGGAGATCGTGTGTGTCGCTCTTGCAGGCACATGCATCGCCCGCCAAGCGAGCTCATCCTCGCCGCGGAAGGGCACGCAGACCCGCTCTTTGCTGGCCCGAGACGACATCACGCCCGCCGTAGTAAGTGCGACCCCGCTCCTTCTAGCTGTTCGGACTGGGGATGTTGATGGGTAGGTCGGCGGGAACGGCCCAGGAGGCGAGCAGTCGGAGGCGCTCGGCGGAGGGTGAGCCGGGTTCGGCGGTGTAGACCATGAGGACGAGTCCCGGTTCGGCGGTGATGGAGAGCTCCTCGTAGGCGAGGGTCAGCTCTCCGACGACCGGGTGGTGGAAGCGCTTGGTGCCGGCGCCGTGCGTGCGGACGTTGTGGTCGGCCCACAGGCGCCGGAAAGTTTCTGACTGTGTGGAGAGCTCGCCGACCAAGTCCTGCAGTCCTCGGTCGTGAGGGTCGCGCCCGGCCTCGGTGCGCATGCGAGCCGGCGTGAACACGCTCGTCGTCGATCCGCTGACGGGAGTCGAGACCGAGAAGGGACTGGGCGCACTGCTGGTGGTGGACGCGGCCCTGGAGATCTTGGGGCCCGGCCTGCAGCTCGAGTTGCGTTCCCTGCTGGTTGAGCAGGAAGGACCTAACCTGAGGAACGAGTTGGCTCACGGGCTTGTAACTGATGCCGCTGCGTGGAGCGCCAACGCGGTGTATGCATGGTGGCTGATCATGCGCATCGCCGTCGTACCGGTTTGGGTCGCGATGCACGGCGACAGCGAGCCAGGTGGCGAGGAGAGCGATGAGTAGGCCATTGCGTCGGTGGCTCTCAACCAGGTGGCTGTCAATCGACTTGTCCAACTGTGGGATCTAGGACCGCTGGTCGTGCTCGCACAGTGCCGTCGACCCCGTGTGGTGGTCAGGGCCGCCAAAAGGCCCGATCGCTGTCCATGACCTTGCTTGCGCTCATCCGGGTGCTTGTCTCCGGTGAGGTGAAGATGGTTTCGCCGACCACGTGTAGCGGGCTGGCGTCGAATCCGTCGAACTGAAGCGCGATGTGCTCCATGACATTCGGCCACTGAACTCCGGGCTGCACAAGCAGCGTGCGTTCGCGCCGCCGCCGGTCCCACAGCGACTTCATGGCGATCATGGCGGCCTCAACTACACCTGTCACGTGCTCGACGAAGTGGTCGACAATCTGTTGTGGTTCGCGCATGATCAACAGGTCGTTCGGTCCGCCGTTCACGCCAGTGCTCGCCATCGCCTCGACCTCCGACCAGCCGGGTTGTCGGTAGAACGGAAAGACCGTCCGTGGGTCAGGAGCGCCGCCGCTAACCAAGAGCATCCATGAGGTCTTCGGTGCGCGATGGGCCGCGGTGTCACGTTGGCGGAGCATCCACTCCATCCAATTGACCGGGCCGACAACGACCGCGCTGCGGATGACCTTCAGCAGGTCCTCTTGGGCTAACCGACCGTCGGTTCCAGGGTCGTCGAGTGGGCGCTTGCCCCCGTTGTCCATCCTTCTGAGGGCGTATCTGATGTCGTTCCAGTCAGCCCGGATGATATCGACATGAAGGGCGGCCACTCCGATGATCGAGGCTGCCAGCCGGTCCATTGTCTGGGCGAGGTGGAAGAACACGTGCTCGCGCGCTGCTTCGATCTCGGTCATGCGCCTGCGCTCCGACGGTCCGCGCTGAATGGAAGCGAGAAAGTCATCGTTCGACGCAGCGGGGTTCGTTCGGGCGACGTCCAAGCACCGGGTGTGGATCCACATGGCGTCTGCGAACTGCTTCTCGGCGAGAGTCGTGGCCTGAAGCGACGCGCTCGCCAGCGCGTGGGAGACGCCCGATATGGACGACATGAGGTACTCGCTCAGCAGGGCAACACGTCGTTGGTCCGTGTATCCGGACCACCAGCCGAAGCCGCCGAGAACGTCGTCGAGGTCTGCGTGCATCGCAGACAGGAGCGCGCCGGCTGCCTTCGTGCCGGGTTCGACCCGGTCTTCCCATGAGGCAGATTCCATGGACCGATCTCCTATCGCATTCCAATGCTTCAGCCGACGGGTCCGCCTATCCGGCCAAGCTCACCATGTTGCCGATCGTGCCTAGGACGATTCCGGCGACGAGCAGCACGACGGTCCAGATCTGCATGCGCTCGTTGACCTCGAGGAGCGACCGAATCGTGGCGGAGCTCCGTTGGATCTCGCCGGGCAGGATGCCGTAACGCGAGTACATCTCGTCGAAGGACCATCGCGGGTCGGACGCAACTGCAGCCCGCTGCTGCTCGACTGCCGCCGTGTGCGACCGCCAAAGACCGCGTGCGTCGCGGAACTGCTTGACGACCAGGCCAACACCGGTCAGTTCAGAGATCGCCCCCGCTGTGTAGATGAGGACGAGCCAGTGGTTCAGCATCACGATCGCATCGTGGCAGCAGCCGCCGACATCTCGGGCCCGCTCGCAATAGCTAGGACATCGACCGGCCAGCCCTGCTGACTGTTCCCCGCTTACGGAGGTCCGTAGGCCGCGATCCAGCTGGCCGGTGCAATTAGCAGGTTGGCCTGTCAGGGGTCCGTGTTCGTGTCGCAGCGGTTGGCGAGGCGCTCTTGCTCTCGTGCGCCTTCGACCTCGTCTGCAATGTTGATTCCGCCGTTTCGCGCGATGCGATCCATGACGTCGTCTGCGGTCTTCCTGGCTGCTTCGCTTCCATGCTCAAGGGCGCGGGCAATAATCACGGGTGCGGCCCTGTGCAGCCCGTAGTGGAGCGCCGTGCCGGGAGTGTGACGAAGGAGGCCGGCGAGGACGTCGACAGCCGCATCCGGGTCGTCAACGGATGTGGCTTCGAGGTCGTCGCCCACGTGGAGACTTCCTTCGAACTGGTAGTCCCGTGCCAGTTCTTGGAGCCGAGGTAGCCACCACGTGCGGTCAAAGTGTCCGCATCTGATCCACCAGTCGAACTCTGTCAGTTCGGCGGGATCAGCGTCGCGTGATCGAACAGCGGAAAGCCGGTGGTCCCAGAGGATGGCGGCTCGATCACGGATGTCGTTGTCGAGGGCGCCTGCATGGAAAAACTGCCAACCGAGTCCGCCGAGAACTTTGGCGCGTTCTTCGACGGGTGCGTCGTTGAAGAACTGAGCGAGGAGTGGGTCGTTCAGGTCCAGCCGGCCCCAGACGTTGAGGATGACGAGGTGGTTCCCGATGAGCTTGAGCGGGGAGTCGTCGCGCACGCCGTTCGTGAGGTGTTCGCCGGCGGCAGCGCGTTGGAGCATTGTGTCGATCGCTGGGCGTAGGTAGTCGATGAGTGTTGGGTGCGGATTGTGCAGTGCGACGGCCGTGGTGACGAACGTGTCGCCGAACGGATCGGGTGAGAGAAGTTGTGGTTGATGCTGGTCCAGCCAGTCGCGGCTGCTGGACAGTAACCAGCCGGCTCGTTCGCCGATAGCGGCGGCAATGGTGAGGCTGTGGTCGCGCTCGGGTGTGAGGAGGGCAGTGACGGTCTGAAGGGCCGCCACTGGCAGGGGTGTCTTGCTGTAGTCGGGGGCCGGCGGGTGGTGGTCGGCGGTATCGGCACGAGCGATGGCAAGGAGTGTGCGTACGGCGGTTGGCCGGACAGTGTTGAGCGCGTAGGTGAACGGATCCCACCCGTTGCCGTATCGCTCTTCGGTCTCGGGTGTCGGGTCGGTGTCGGACACGATGTCGGTGGTGATGGCGGCAGCGGCGGCCCGCAGATGTGCAGGGAGCTGGTGCGGTGTCGCGTCCTCGAGCAGGTTGCAGACCTCTTGTCGTACCCAGCGCCACGTTCCGAAGTCGTGGTCCTGGTGGACGTCATCTCGCCACGTCCGGTTTGCGAGGAGCGCGTGCAGGAGTGCGTCCCAGTCGATGTCTGCTTTCGCGGCGGGACCCAGCTGGGTGTTGTCTCCCGAGGGCTGTTCGCCTTTCGGATCGACTTTGGTGGTCTCGCTGATGGCCTTCAGATGGTCACGGAGACCGCTGATGTATCTGTGGACGTACCCGGAGTCGAGTTCAAGGGCCCCGCCGGCGACCTCGGTGTACTCGCGGGGTCGTCGTGCTACCTCGACTTCGAGCGCCCGGGCAAGGGTGTCACGGGGTTGTGACGCGTCGACGGTGAAGTCGTGGTCATTGGAGAGGATCGCGAGGACTTCGCTCGGCGTCATCGCTGCGAAGTTGGGTTCGGAGCCGACGGCCGTGTGATCGTCGGGTCGGTACCGCCGCTCCTCTTTTTCGAGTAGTTGCTCTCGAAGGGTGCGGGCGGGCTCACGCAGTGAGTCGGGGTCGATGATGTTGAGTCGGCTCAACTGCCACCGCTCCGAAAACTCAGCGACCGCGACGGCCGCATCGCCCCCGCCGTAGTTCGATGTGATGCGCTCTCTTGTTGCGTCCGTGAGGATTGGGCCGGCGAGGATCGGTCGTTCCCATGCCCGGTAGGTGTTCTCGTCGACGAGTGGCAGCACTGCGGCGGCGAGTTGCTTGAGCTCGTGGAGGTAGGTGTAGCCGTCATTGAGCTGCGGGTCCACGAGCCGGTCGGACGCGACGGCGACTACATCGGGATGGTCTTGCACTGTCTGGGCCAGGGCGTACAGCTCGATCCGCCGGAGAACTGGTGCGGGCGCACGGTGCAGGATGTCGGCGACATCTTCTGGCCCGTGGTCGCGAATTCGGGAGATGGACAGGTCGCGGACGGTGTCGATGAGTGCTTCGCCTACTTCGTCGTGGCGATGATTGTGCGGGTGGTCGCCGATTGCCGGGCGTCGAAGGGTGGTGAAGTCGCGTTCGTCGGGGCCGTATGAACCCGAGTACTCCTGGTGTCGCGTCAGCCACCAGGTGAGCCAGATGAGGAAGTCGCGGTTCCCGTTGTAAGCGATGACGGCGCGTTCCAATGCCTCGGCGTACCAGTCGATGTCGATTCCAGCGGTGACTCGGTTGAACGTGAACTTGCTGTCCGGTGCGGGTCGCGGCTCGAGCATCTTGTGCAGAAGTCTCTTTGCTGCCTTCGGGTGGTTGCCGGGGACGAGGACTTCGAGGACGGCTAGGACGTCGGCGCCCGTGTGGGGGCCAATCCGACGGTCGTCCAGGATGTCGCAGATCTTTGGGGTGAGGATGACGGCGGAGTCGGCAGGCATTTGACCAGCGCATCGCACTAGGAGCTCTCGGACGTTCCAGACGGTGTCGCGCGTGACGACGCGATCAAGGATCATCGCCACGGCCATCGGCTGTTCGGCGACCATTGCGTGCAGGTAGTCGCCTTGCGGCCACGGCATGTAGGGCATCAGTCCGGCGTCGGTGACGACGTTGAGTGGCGGGTCGTTGAAGACACCACGGGTATCGAGGCCCTCGACCCACCTGGGGTTCTTCAGGTCGTTGAAGAAGACGCGTCTGTGCTGTGGGTCTCCGATCCGTGGGAGAACCTGGTCCAATAGGACGTCATCGGGTGTGACCCAAGTGCCGTTCAACTGCTGGTTCGCCTGTGCAAGTAGCAGGCGAAGGTCGTCGACGACGTCGAAGAATCGACCGACCCGACTCTCGATGACCGATTCGATGACCTCGAATAGCGCGACATAGTGATCTTGCGGCCGGAAGAAGTGGGCCGGGAGATCACCGCCGCCGGGGTGGCGGCAGTTCTCGAACTCGTCGATCGCTTTCTTGAACATCGTGATCGTCGCGTCCGCGCCACCGGACCTTTCCTTTCCGAGGACAACCGCGGCGCGGAGGTCGACCGCTCGGGACGAGCCTTCTCGGTGCGCCGCGGCGACCTCGCGGATGGCGTCGAGCAGCCGCCGCGGGATAACAACGGACGACTCGAGTCCGGCGAGCACGGCTCGGTCAGAGGTCGTCCGTTCGGTGACCGGGCCTGCGGAATCTTCGCGGTGCGCCACAGCGGGGCTGGTGCCGGTGCCGGGGGTCTCGTGTGAGTCCGGATCAAGGTCTCGGGGGTCGCCCGAGAGGCTGTAGCCGGCTGCCGCGAGCTCCCGGGCGAGGGTTGCGCGCGCTGCCGACTCTTTGGGTTCCCCGCCCTTCTTCGCAGGGATCAAGTCGAGAACCTTCGGGAGTCGATTGACCAGCTCCCTGATCGCATGAGCGGTCACGACGAGCGCATCTGGCGTCAGGGGTCGTTCCCCGAGCCCGTTGACGGCACGACAGTAGAGGCCGCCGACGAGCGCGTCTTGCGCAGCAAGAACCGCGTGCAGCGCTTCCCGGCGAGCGTTCCAGATGCCGTCCGGAGTCGGTGACCAGCCCTCCAGAGGACGAGGTGTCTTATTTGGTGTGCTCGCATCCCCCACGAGGCGAAGGTAGCGCCCTACGCCGACACCCGATGGCGACTCGGCGTGCTGATCAGCGAGCGCCTTCTGTTGGAGCTCGCCGAGGGCTGTCTCCCCCCGACTGGCATCCGCGCGGGGTCCTATCGTCGTACGCTCCGCGTCGTGGGCTTCGCTGAACACGTCCTCGACGACGACCAGCTCCGCGCCATCGGCAAGGTCGTCCTCGCCGCAACCGGCGCCGAGTTCGCGATCTCGATCCTTGTCTCCGGACGCGTGCGTGAGGCCGACATGTTCAAACTCATGGAGACCACCGGTGCCGCACGCCGAGCGCTCAAAGAAGCCGTCTCACAGCATCCCGACCTCGCCCACCTGCACTCAGTCGCCGAGGAACGCTTCGCCCGCCGCAACCGTCTTGTGCACGACCTTGCGATGGACCAGTTCGTCGAGACCGAAGACGGCCCCGTGACGACTCCGGTCCTCCTCAGGTTTCGCCACGGCGCCGACGAACCATGGCAGAGTCGACCTGCGCCGTCAGCACAGGAGATCGAAGCCTTGGCGACCGAACTCGGTGAGATCGTCACCATGTGCAACAGTCTCGTCGGCTTCGGACCGGAATGACGCGGTCGCCGATGGCAGCGGGGAACAATAGGGTTCGAGCATGGTGAAACCGAAGGGCGGCTCAATTACCCAACCCATGACACTGGCGGCAGCCGGTTAGGCGTCGCCGATGGTCGTCTCATCGGTGGCGGAGGCTTGCGCTTCCTCGGTGTCGGCTCCCGGGTCGGCTGGGTTCGCCGGCGCCAACCCCTGCAAGACCATCGCGTCCAGGTCCTCGACCGACCAGTCGGACCGGACCAG
This sequence comes from Nocardioides sp. PD653-B2, assembly GCF_002117935.1. Classification (GTDB taxonomy): domain Bacteria; phylum Actinomycetota; class Actinomycetes; order Propionibacteriales; family Nocardioidaceae; genus Nocardioides. Next base: position 282,546 of record NZ_BDJE01000004.1, read on the forward strand.
CCGCTCGAGGAGAACTTCGCGTAGCAGCCACACGGCGACCGAGTGGGTGGAGAACTCATGGCCGCCCTCCTGTGGCTGGACCATGGCGTGTTTGCCGCTGGTGCTGCCGTGCACGAGTTCGGAGCGGCGGTCGTAGACCTTCCGAGCGAGCTTGAACGTGAGTTCGGGGGCACGGGGTTCCTCGGCCTTGGTCGCGAGGAGTGCGGCGGCGCGAACCGCGACGCGGTAGGAGATCTCGGCGCCCTTCTGTCCTAGGAGCGCCTCCAGGCCGATGCACGCGTCGATGAGCTGATCGTCCGGGGTGTCACGCAGCAACGCCGTCGACAAACGCCGGGACGCTAGCTTCGCCTGAGCACTCGAAGTTTTCAGCGCCGCTGCAACCACCGGAAGTTGTGCTGCCTCGTTGGCGGTCACCCCGGCGTGCTCCTTGAGCCAGCCGCCGTCCTCGAAGTACGACGGGTAGCGGCGTGCGGTGAAGACGTGGTTCAGGTTCGGGAGGTTGTCTTCCCAGTGCCTTGCCCAGTTGCGGGGCCGGCGAAATACCCGAGCCCATCCGGGTCGTGCGAGGGAGACGATGCGGATGGCGTCGCACACCGCCTCGACGCCACGGGTGTCGATGGGAGCATCGCGGCTGAACAGCGTCCGGCCTTCGCCGATGTTCTCCATCGCGGCCATGTCAACGACCACGGCCCACTTGGCTGCGTCAGCCAGTGGCGCCATGACGGTGAACCGGTCTACTTCGCTGATGCATCGCAGGTCGTCGTCGGTGAGCCGTTCGATACGAGTCTCGTCATCGACCTGCAGGCCCTCGTCGGAGATGTCGAAGTCAGTTAAGAGCAGCGGGACAACCAGCTGGTACTCCAGGGTGGGTGCGAGCCACGACCGTTCCCGCTGAGCGTATAGGTCCGCCACCGCGGGGTCCGTTATCTCTAGGCCTAACGCGGTCGCACGGTCGTAGATGCTGTTCGGAAACAGCACGATGCTCGTGTCCATAAACGACTCAGCCAGGTCGTCAGGCAGAGTGCCGGCCTCGTTCTCGGGACGCATCCGCTGGAGCACCGAAGGTGTTGAGGTGACGTATTCCTTCAGTGCGGCCACGCCCGGGATGTCGTCGTAGGGGAACGGGTCGATGACGCTCGCCTTGTGCGCAAACAAATCCGCGGGCGCGACGCGGGTCTCGTCCTTCTCCTTCGAGTACACGTTCGGCCAACCAGAGTCGAACGCCTTCACCTGCCTCTTGTCCCGGTACGGCGTGTACTTGTAACCCTCCCGGGCGAAGTACTCGGTGACCATCGCATCCATCTGAGCGACCACCGTCATCGTCAACTTGAACAACTGCGGGTCGATCACGTCCTCCGGCATCGGCGGAAGCGCCCACGCTTGGTCGGGTGACGGCGTCACGGTCGGCGTGTCGGGCTCGGTGTCGCTCACAATCCCATCCAACCAACCCGACCAGGCTCCGTGCGTCTGGTGTGAGAGTTTGGACGACATGTCGGTAGCCGACCGCCGCGGCGGTTCGCGAGCCGGGGTCCGACCTGACATGACCTTGCCGGCGACGGAAGGTCGTCCGGCGGAAGGTTCACCTACTTGAAACTTGGTTCTCCGCATCCGCCACCGCCGACGCGCATCGGGCCCCACCTGTGTCGCGTCGTTTCGATGGGTCGACCTTCGGCCACTTCGTGCATCACCCACACACCGCCGACACCACTGACATCGAAGGCTGGGGCGTCGGACTCCGTCAGCCTCGCCATGGCGGCCACCACGGCAGCTTTGACGTCCACCAAAGACTGGTTAGTGAGCGTGTAGTGGTCGTAGAAGTCGGGGGAGGTGTCGTCATCGCCGTGCTCGTCGAGTAGCTCGTTGAGCCGGTCCGGGGAGACAAACCCAAACTCGGTTCGGACGACGTGGGCGGCATCCGCGGTACAAGGGACGGCCAACATCCCGTCTTCGCGAAAGCGCTGACTCGAGTGAGGGCCGTTGCCCGTGTCCGGGACGGTGAACTCCCACACCTGGGGCCCCTGAGTCTCGTCGTCATAGCCGACAATGACGGCAAGGACGCCGCGCCCTTCCTGCTCGTGTGTCAAGTTGCGCGCCTGCAGAGTGATGAAGCAGGCGTGTGCGGCTTCCGACACCGTCAAGGTCCTCCCTGCGGCGGACACTTTCGCGACCTCGCCGGCGAGCGCCACGTTGAAGATGTCTGCCACGACCTGCTCATTGAACGACGCTCTCCCCGCCGCCATCGCCACGACCGCTCCCGTCTTGGCGACCGCGGTCTTGCGTGCGGTATCACATGAGGCATATGGATCTGCGTCACCCGCAGGCGTGGTTGTTGTGCGGCCGTCGGCCAGGATGAGGAGACCGTCGTTGGCGCCGAAGACGAGAAGCAACGTCACCGGCACAGCGTGCCATCGAGCGCCCGCTGCGGGGACTTCTTCGATCAACGCACCCTGCGATGGGCAAACGTCGCAGCCTTCAAGACTTCAGTTGAACCGGGATGGGGCGCAATTTAGGCAGAGATGACAAAGTCGTTTGCGCTAGCGCTGACAGAATCCCGGGATCCCCGCAGAACCGACTGACAGAATCGCGCGGCTCCGTCAGGAAGGTCGATGCCGGAGCCCGCGGCAACCGCGACATCGTCGACTCCGTCCTCGCCGCCAGCCAGATGACTAAGGTGGATCGGGTGCCGATCGTGCTGATGGGAGACCCGCAGGTCGCCGGAGTCCCGGTCCGTGAGTGTGGGGAGCCGCTGGTCTCGGCGGACGCGAGATTCGCGATGTCGCCCCTCAAGGAGGATGTCGACCCGGCGCGCCGGTTGGTACGCGTGGGTGTGCACGAGCGTCTTCTCGACGCAGGGCAGATGCTTCCCGAGGGGCTTCGACTCTGCTGGGTCGAGGGGTATCGAGACGCCTCGCTGCAGCATCGGTACTTCGAGGAGTACCGCGCTGTCCTGGCCCGGGACCACGCGGACCTGACCGACGACCAGTGCGCCCTGCTGGCGAGCCGCTACGTCTCACCCCCGGCCGTCGCGCCTCATGTCAGCGGAGCTGCCATCGATCTGACGCTCTGCGACGAGCAGGGCACGCAGCTCGATCTCGGCACGCCCGTCAACGCCTCGCCGGAGGAGTCGGGTGGGCGATGCTACTCGGATGCCGAGGTCGGGAGCGAGGCCCGGCACTACCGGAACGTTCTCGCGGCAGCGTTGTCAGGAGCCGGTCTGGTGAACTACCCCACCGAGTGGTGGCACTGGTCGTACGGCGATCGCTACTGGGCGCTGCTGACGGGAGCCGACGAGGCGCGCTACGGGCCTGTCGTGCCCAGCTGATCCACCTGATCCTCAGCCCGGTGGTCTTCGCTCGGGCAATGCTGTTTGGATACGTCGGGTGGACGTCCCTGGCAGCCGTCTGCCTGACGGCGGCCCTTCCGCACAGCCGGATGGTTCCAGAGCCGTGTCCGCACCGCGCCCCACGGAGGTTGCTGCATCATGACGAACACGGTGGGCAGAGGCCCCGTGCTGCGGTTCCCCCAGCACTTCCACCTGTTGAGCGGCGAGCCGCAGGACGACACCGCGCTCACGAGCGAGGAGATGGCGGCCTGGAGTGATCGCAGTTGCGGGCTCGCCGCGCTGCGAACCGTGCTCGCGTATCACCGGCTCCCCGTCCCCAGCCAGACCGAGCTCCTGCGGGCCGCCATCCGCGAGGAGTACTTCACCGACGCGGGAATCCTGCACGTGGGTCTGAGTGAGCTGGGCGCGGCGCACGGGCTCAGCGGTCGCGCGACCGAAGTCGCCGACGTGGGCCCGTTGTTCGCCCTCGCGGACGGTGGCTACCCCTCGATCGTCTCGGTCACCCACCAGCTTCCGATGGACGGCCGTCGGGGAGGTCACCTCGTCGTCGCCGTCGGTACCGTTCGCGGCAGCGACGCCGTCCGGTTCGCCGACCCGTCACGGTGGGGCGGGGAGAACGACCGCGTCTCGAGATCGCGTTTCGCGGCCTCGTACAGCGGTCGCGCGATCGTCTTCTGGCCCACCGCCGGCCCGCAACCGGCTCTGCCGTGGGAGCCGTGCGGACAGGCGACGTGAGGAGCACGGCTGCGCCCACGCCCAGACGAAAGCTGGGCCAGTCTTCAACTATCTCGCGATCGCGGCTAAGGTGAGGCTGCCCTAAGTCATTCCACAGCCGATGCCCAGGAAGTCCCTCACCCGTGAAGCGCTTGCCCGCAGCCCTGTCCATGGTCCTGGTCGTCGCTCTCGGCGGCGGCGCCGCCTGCTCGCAGGATGACGGGCCGAAGCTCGTGATCTACAACGCGCAGCACGAGCAGCTCCTGGAGGAGATCGCGCCGAAGTTCGAGGAGAAGACCGGCATCGAGGTGGAGCTGCGCAACGGCTCCGACTCGGAGCTCGCGGCGCAGCTGATCCAGGAGGGCGAGGCCTCGCCCGCCGACGTCTTCCTGACCGAGAACACCCCGGCGATGTCGGCCGTCGAACGAGCCGGCCTGCTCGCCCCGCTCGACGCCGCAGCGACGACCCCGATCCCGGAGCAGTACCGCCCGGCCAGTGGCCTGTGGACCGGCTTCGTGGCCCGTTCGACGGTGCTGGTCTACAACCCGAGCCTGATCAGCGAGGACGACCTCCCGGCCTCGATCCTCGATCTCGCCGACCCGGAGTGGCAGGGCGAGGTGTCGTTCTCGCCGACCGGGGCGGACTTCCAGGCGATCGTCGCCGCCGTCCTGGATCTCGAGGGTGAGGCCGCGACCGAGAAGTGGCTGGCCGGGCTCGCCGACAACGGCACCGTGTACGACGGCAACAACGTCGTCCTCGAGGCCGTCGACTCCGGCGAGGTCGCGACCGGGATCGAGTACCACTACTACTGGGACCGCGACCAGGCCGAGTCGGGGGAGAACAGCGACAGCAGCAAGCTGCACTTCTTCGGCAACCAGGACCCGGGGGCCTTCCTCAGCATCTCCGGTGCCGGTGTCCTGGAGAGCGCCGAGCACGCGAAGGAGGCGCAGGAGTTCGTCGCGTACCTGACCAGCACCGAGGGCCAGCAGGCGTTGGCGGACAGCTACGCGTTGGAGTACCCGCTGAACCCGGCGGTCAGCCTGGCACCCCCGGTGAAGCCGTTCGGCGAGCTCGAGCCGCCCACCGTCGCCGTCAGCGACCTCGACGGCCAGAAGGTCGTCGAGCTGCTGGCCGACGCCGGGTTCGTCCTCTGAGCCTCGATGCGGCGGTCGCACCGCGGCCCCGCGCACGCCGCTCGCCGCAGGTCCGGGCACGACCACCGGTCGTGCTGGTGCTGCTCGGGCTGCTGGTCGCCGGCACCAGCCTGCTGCCGCTCGGCTTCGTCGTGGTGTCGACCGCGGAGCTCGGTCCGGCCGCGGCCTGGGACATCCTGACCCGGCCGCGCTTCACCGAGCTGCTCTGGAACACCACCCGGCTGCTCGTCGGCGGGGTGGCTCTCAGCGTGGTGCTGGGCGTCGGCTCGGCCTGGCTGGTGGTGCGCACCGACCTGCCGATGGCCAGGGTGTGGCACGGCGTGCTCTGCGCACCGCTCGCGGTGCCCGCGTTCGTCAACGGATACGCCTGGATCTCGACCACCCACGCGGTGCAGTCGTACGGGGGTGCCGTGCTGGTCGTCAGCCTCTCCTACTACCCGCTGGTCTACCTGCCCACGGTGGCCGCGCTGTCGCGGCTCGACGCCTCGGTCGAGGACGTCGCCGCGAGCCTCGGCACGGGCGGCTGGCGCACGTTCTTCCGCGTGGTGCTGCCCTCGATCAGCCCGGGGGTGCTCGGCGGTGCCCTGCTGGTCGGCCTGCACCTCCTGGGCGAGTACGGCGCCCTGCAGCTGCTGAACTACCCGACCCTGACCACGGGGATCCTCGACCAGTACCGCGTCGGGTTCAACGGGCCGGCCGCCACGATGCTGGCCCTGGTGCTCGTGGCGTTCTGCCTGGTCCTGCTGGGGCTCGAGCTCGCCGTCCGCGGGCGCCGGCGCCGGGCCCGGGTCGGCTCCGGCGTCGCCCGCACCGCGACCCGCCACCACCTCGGCCGGAGCACCGCGGCCTGGGTCGTCGCGTTGCTCGCCTTCGCGACGCTGTCGCTCGGCGTACCCCTGCTCAGCCTGCTGCGCTGGCTCGCCCGCGGGAGCTCCTCGTCCCTGCCCGACGGCGACCTGGCCGCCGCGGTCACCACGACGCTCGGCCTCGCGGTCGCGGGTGGGCTGCTCGCCACGGTGGCGGCGCTGCCGCTGGCGTGGCTCGCGGTGCGCTACCGCGGGGTGCTCGCGACGACCATCGAGCGGGCGGTCTACCCCGCGAACGCACTGCCGGGGATCGTCGTCGCCCTGGCGTTGGTCACCATCTCGATCCGCGCGGTGCCCGCGCTCTACCAGACGCTCCCCGTGCTGGTGGTGGGCTACGTGATCCTCTTCCTGCCGCGCGCCGCGGTCGGCGTCAGGTCCAGCCTCGAGCTCGCCCCACCCGTGCTCGAGGACGTCGCGACGTCGCTCGGCTGCACGCGTGCCGGCGCCGCGCGCCGGGTGACGCTGCCGCTGCTGCTGCCCGGGCTCGCGGCCAGCATGGCGCTGGTCTCCTTGGCGGTCGGCACCGAGCTGACCGCGACCCTGCTGCTCTCGCCCATCGGCACCTCGACGCTCGCCACCGAGTTCTGGTCGCGCGCCGCCGCGGTCGAGTACGGCGCCGCCGCGCCCTTCGCGCTCGCGCTGATCGTGCTCTCGGCACCGGCCACCTGGCTGCTCGGTCGCGCCGCCATCTCGCCGGATCCCAGGACGACGAGATGACGACGCTGCGGGTCACCGGGTTGACCAAGTCCTTCGGGCAGGTCCGCGTCCTGGACGGTGTCGACCTCGTCGTACCGGCCGGCATCACCGCGGTGCTCGGCGCGTCCGGGTGCGGCAAGACGACACTGCTGCGGCTGGTGGCCGGGTTCCTCGAGCCGGACGCAGGAACGATCCGTCTCGGCGACCGGGTGGTGGCGGGAGCGGGTCGGCCGGTGCCCCCGCGCGGGCGCCGGATCGGCTACGTCCCCCAGGAGGGCGCGCTCTTCCCCCACCTCGACGTGACGGCGAACATCGCCTTCGGACTGTCCTCCGGTCGGCGATCCGAGGCCGGACGCCGGCGGGTGCAGGAGATGCTCGACCTGGTCGAGCTGCCCCGCGACGTGGGCGGCCGGCAGCCACACGAGCTGTCCGGGGGGCAGCAGCAGCGGGTGGCGCTCGCGCGGGCGCTGGCCCCGGCGCCGGACATGGTGCTGCTCGACGAGCCGTTCTCGTCGCTCGACGCCGGTCTGCGTGAGGAGACCGGCCGGGCGGTGGCTCGGGCGCTGCGCGCCACCGAGGCGACGGCCGTCCTGGTCACCCACGACCAGGGCGAGGCGCTCTCGCTCGCCGACCAGGTCGCGGTGATGGCCGCCGGCCGGTTCCTGCAGGTCGCGACGCCCGCAGCGGTCTACCTCGACCCGGCCAGCCCTGCGGTCGCGTCGTTCGTCGGGCACGCGGCGCTGGTGCCCGCCCAGGCGCTCGCGGGCTCGGCGACCAGCGCGTTGGGTCGGGTGGCCATCCGGGGTGCCGGTGACGGCAGGGTGCTCCTCGCGGTCCGGCCCGAGCAGGTCACCGTGACCGCCGCGGACGACCCGAGCGCCCTGACCGCGGAGGTCCTCGAGGTCTCCTTCTTCGGTCACGACGCCACCGTGCGAGCCAGGGTCCTCGGCAGCGCGGGTCCGGTCGACCTGACCGCCCGGGTGTCGGCGACCGGCGTACCCGCGCCGGGCGCCCGGATCGGCGTCCGCGTGGACGGTGACGTGCTGGCCTTCCCCGAGGACCTGTCGTGAGCACCGTCCCGGTCACCCGCCCCCGCCACTGGCTGCTCGGCGGCGCCCCGGCCGACCCGGCCCTCGTCGCCGGCGAGGTCGTGGTCACGTACGGCGACCTGCAGGACCGGGTCGAGAGCGAACGCGAGCGCCTCGGACAGCGACACCTCGTCGCGCTGGAGGCCCGACCCACGGTCGACTTCGTCGTCTCCTACCTGGCAGCACTGGCCGGCGGGCACCCCGTGCTGCTGCTCGCCGACGGCGACCTCACGCGGCACGCGCACCTCGTCGAGGAGTACCCGCCGGGCACCACGGCCGGCCTGCATCCCGATCTGGCCCTGCTCCTCTCCACCTCCGGCTCGACGGGCTCGCCCAAGCTGGTCCGGCTCTCGCGGGACAACGTGCTGGCCAACGCGCGCAGCATCGTCGACTACCTCGACCTCCGCTCGAGCGACGTCGCGATCACGACCCTGCCGTTGCACTACTGCTACGGCCTGTCGGTGCTGCACAGCCACCTGCTGGTCGGCGCCACGGTCGTCCTGACCGACCTGTCGGTGGCGGACCGTTGCTTCTGGGACCTCGCCGAGCGCACGGCCGTGACCGGGCTGGCCGGGGTGCCGCACACGTATGCGCTGCTCGACGCGGTCGACTTCGGTTCCCGCGTGCTCCCGCGGCTGCCGTCACTGCGGTACCTGACCCAGGCCGGGGGCCGGATGGCGCCCTCCCGGGTCCGCGACTATGCCGGTGCGTTGCGCGAGCGCGGCGTCGACCTGTTCGTGATGTACGGCCAGACGGAGGCGACCGCGCGGATGGCGTACCTGCCGCCCGACCTGGCGCTCAGCAACGCAGACACGATCGGCGTCGCCGTCCCTGGCGGCGCCCTGCGGGTCGACGCCCTCCCCGACGCTCCTCGGGGCACGGGCGAGCTCGTCTACTCGGGACCCAACGTGATGATGGGGTACGCCGAGTCGCGAGCCGACCTCGCTCGCGGGGCCGAGCTGCGCGAGCTGCGCACCGGGGACCTCGCCCGGGTCACCGACGCCGGGCTGTTCCAGGTGCTCGGCAGGCTCGACCGGCAGGCGAAGGTGCTCGGCCACCGGGTCGACCTCGACCGGGTCGAGTCCCTGGTGGCCGACGGCGGAGCCGCGGTCCGACTGGTGGCCCGGCCGGACTGCCTGTGGGCGTTCACGCCCGACGCCCGACGTCGTGACCGGGTCCGCGAGCAGGTCTCTGCGGCGACCGGGCTGCGCGGCGCGGCGGTGCGGGTGGCCGTGCTCGAGACCCTTCCGGTCACCTCGTCGGGCAAGCCCGACGACGCGGCGCTGCGGGCCCACATCCAGCGCGAGGAGGCGCTGCGGACCCGGGCGGCGAGCGGTGTGCTCACCGCCGGCGAGGTCCGCGACCTGTACGCCGTGGTGCTCGGCCGGCCGGACGCCACCGTCGAGGACTGCTTCGTCGGGCTCGGCGGCGACTCACTGTCCTTCGTCGAGGTCTCGACCCGACTGGGTGAGCGTCTCGGCCCGCTCCCGGCGACCTGGCCGACGATGTCGGGTGTCGAGCTGGCGGCGGTCGCCCAGGCCACGGCCGGCTCGCCGGCGGCGCGGCGGCGCGGTGTTCCGGTGGACGTCTCCGTCGTGTTGCGGGCCGTCGCGATCACGCTCGTCGTGCTCACCCACGCCGACCTCGCCCAGCTCCAGGGCGGCGCGCACATCCTGCTCGCCGTGGTCGGCTACAACCTCGCCCGCTTCCAGCTCGCGGTGCCGGGCCGGCGGGCCCGGGTGCTGGGACTCGTGCGCAGCGCCGGCGCGGTCGCGGTCCCGGCCGCGCTGTTCATCGTGGCGCTCGCTGCGTGCGGGCAGCAGTACCGCTGGACCACGGCGGTCCTGCTCAACGGGCTGCTGGGCCGCGACACCTGGGACGACCAGTGGCAGTTCTGGTTCATCGAGACCCTGGTCTGGTGCTACCTCGGCCTGGCGATCCTGCTCGCCGTGCCCGGGGAGACCCGCCTCCGACGGGCGCAGCCCTTCCGGGCGGCACTGGTCGTGCTCACGGTCGCGCTGGGCGTGCGGTACGTGTGGACCGGGGTGGAGGCCGGGCCGACCGAGCGCTACACGCTCGGCGTCGTCGCCTGGTGCCTGGCCCTCGGTCTCTGTGCAGCCTCCGCGCGAAGCACGAGGCAGCGGCTGGTCGTGGCGCTCATCGGGGTCGCGGCCACCGCAGGGTTCTTCGGCGACCGACAGCGCGAAGCAGTCTTCCTCGCCGGCTTCCTGCTGCTCCTCCACGGCCGGCCGCTGCGGCTGCCGTCGTGGGCGGCATCCGGCGTCGCCGTGCTCGCCTCGGCATCGTTGTGGATCTACCTCACCCACTGGCAGGTGTACCCACCACTCGAGGACAGCGGCCACCGGGTGTGGGCGGTCCTGGCCTCGCTGGCGGTCGGGATCGCCGTGTCGCAAGGCCTCTCGGCGCTGCGCCGCCGGACCCGGCCGACCGTGCGACGGTGCGGGCCCGCACACTCCTGGCTGCGTCAGCGGGCGGCGCGCCACTCGTCGGCGAGCAGGGCGTAGCTCATCCCGTCCAGCCAGCCCCGGCTCCGGTGCAGCGAGTCGCGGACGGCGTACTCCTCGCGGCGCATGCCCAGCCGCTCCATCAGTCGCCACGACGGCACGTTGTCGGCGAAGCAGAGCGCCCGGACCCGGCGCAGGCCCAGGTCCTCGAAGCAGATCCGGAGCACCTCGGCGACGGCCTCGGTCGCGTAGCCCTGACCGCCGTACGCCGGGTCGAGCACCCAGCCGAGCATCGCCTGCACGTTCTTCGCCCGGTCGGCGACGTCGCTCTGGGCCCACGGGTCCTCGAGGAAGAGCATCAGGTCGCCGATGGGCCGGCCGCCGAGCTCGATGACGAGCGTGGTGGCCAGCCGGTCCGGCGCCAGGAACCGCTCGGCGTACTCGTCGTGGTCGGAGAAGTCGTGGCCGAGCCACTCCGCGACCTCGGGCAGGCGTCGGATCTGCCAGGTGGCCTCCACGTCGGCAGGCGTCGCCGGGCGCAGCTGGAGCCGGTCGGTGCGCACCGGCCAGGCGACGGCGCTCAGGTCCTGGGTCATGCGATCAGTCTCGCGTCGGCAGGGCCTGCGCGTCGCTCCCATTTCCCCGGGCCGGCGAGTCGGCGGTGACGCAGCCGTTGACCGCGCCGACCGCCTCGAGGCCGGCGAGGTCCCCGGCCCCCCACTGGTCCCGGTCCCGTGCCAGCGACGGCGACATGATCTCGGCGCCGTCCCCCGTCACGTGGAACAGGCCGACGGCGTGGCCGAGCTCGTGCATCAGCGCGGCGACCCGGGTGTATCCCTTCCCGGAGCCCGGCTTGAGCGCCGCGTTGAACGCGGAGTTGAAGGTCACCCCGCCCTGGTAGATCTGGCGCACGGGCCCGCCCGCGATGTCGTGCCCGGGCCGCATCTCCGGCCCGCCCAGGGCGTAGTTGCCCGGCTGGAACAGCCCCGGCACGCTCGCCGGGTCGGTCCACGCCACGACGAGGTCGGCGACCGACGGGTCGAAGGGGTCGTCGCCGGCGAACGGGACGACGTCCGTGGTGCCGAGGTAGCGGAACTGCAGCCCGGTCGCCACGGCGATCCGGGCGAGCGCGGACTGGACGTCGCGCAGCGCTCCCTGACGCGCCTCGGCCAGGTTGACCCGGTAGCCGATCGGCGTGCACGGGTCCCACCGGCCGACCGGGCTCGGGCTGATCAGCGCATAGCTGGTGTCGCGCCCAGCGGGCCGGTAGGTGGGGACGACGGCCACCGGCAGCGCCGGGGTCTCGACCGGGTCGACGCCGGCCGCGGTGATCCGCAACCGGTAGGAGAAGTGCCCGAAGTAGAAGGACGGCAGGGGCAGCATGAACGACCCGGACGGGGCGACCGGGGTGCTGATGACATCGGTCCAGACACCGACGACCAGTCGCTGCAGCGTGGCCGTCGCACCCACGCCGGGGGCCGACACGAGCCCGCGTACGGCGTGGGCGGAGCTGACCGAGACCTGCGGTGCCGGCCAGGCGACGGCCAGGCCCGGGTAGGACACCATCCGCTCGCCCGCGCGGGCGACGAGCCGGGGTGCGCCGGACCGGTCGGCCTGGCCGGGTGGGCCGGCCGCGTCCACCGCCGGCACCGCGGCGACGAGCAGTGCCGCCGTGAGCGAGATCGCCCCGACGGCAGCGGCGGCCGGGCGGGTGAGGCGGGTCGCCACCACGGCTGGGTGGCGCCAAGAGAGCAGGCGTGAGCGCTCGGTAGACATCCGTGTCCCCTTTGTCAGCGAATTCCGTTTCGGACGCCTCTCCGATCGGCTCGATCGCCGCGGAGTTGAGGGGACGAGGGCGAAAGGCCCTCCGGGATGCGGTCAGTGCCGCGCTTCGAGGCCGACGGCGTCGCGCAGCCTCTCGATCGAGCCCGCGAGCTCAGGATCGTGGCGTGACTGCGACTCCATCAGGTCCGAGAGCGCCTCCGCGAGCACGTTCAGCTTCTCCTGCGCGGCCTCCTCGGAGCGGCGGCCGGCGTTCTCGAGCAGGACCAGCAACAGCAGCGACAGCACGCTGGAGACCGTGTGGATGGCGTACTGCCAGGACTTCAGGCTCGACCACAGCGGCAGGCTGACCGCCCAGGTCACCACGATGGCCAGGCAGACGAAGAAGAAGGGCGCCTGGCTCACCCGCTCGTACGTCGCCTCGACGAACCGCTCGAACAGCGTGCGGTGGTCCTCTTTGCCGCGGCTCTCGGCCGCGTTGCTGCGATGCTCCATCCGCCGACCCTAGATCAGCGGTGGGTCAGCGGCGGGCGCCGCAGCCCTCCTTGAAGGTGCCGTGCGTGGTCTCGGGCGCCTTGGTCGACTTGGTGTTCGGCTTGCGCAGCGTCCAGTAGCGCAGCCAGTCCATCTGCATGCGGCTCTGGTTCATCCGCTTGCCGTCGACACCCTCCATGGTGAAGCGGACCGCGAACGGCACCCCGGTCAGCGCGTCGTCGCGCCGCTCGGTGCTGACCACGTGGGCGTCGACGAACCACGAGATGCGGGTCTTGGTGACCTCGACCGCGAACGTGTGCCACTGGTCGTTGCGCAGGCCCAGGCCCTTGCGGGCGAAGTAGCGGTCGTCGGGCCGGCTGCGGATGTAGTGGCTGACCATCGTCTGGTTCGGCGTGTAGGCCTCGAGGGCGATGTTCTTGGCGCCGCAGTACTGGGGCCGCTTGCCGGCGGGGACCAGCTCGGTGAGCACCCGGTAGTTGATGCCGCCGTGGCCGTACTGGCGGGAGCGCAGCCGGACCTCCCAGCGACCGACCGAGTGCCCCTGGGTGACCTGGGTGGCGCTGACGGTGCCGCGCTTCGCGGTGTTCAGGGTCAGCATGCCGTGCTGGTTGCGCACCGCGCCGGGACCCCGGACCTTCCACTGCGAGTGCTTCAGCGGGCCGACGAACCGGTAGTCGACGGGCGCCTTGCCCCAGCCGTAGGTGTTCCCGGCGTGGATCGGACCGGGAGCCGCACCGTGCTGGTGGTCGGCCTGGGCAGGTGCGGACGCGGAGCCGAGCGAGAGGCCGAGAGTGGCGGCGAGGGCGGCGGTTCCGGCGGCTGCCAGGAGTCGACGGGGGCGGGTGCTGGTGCTCATGGTCGACCAACGTATGTCGACAAACCGGTGCCGCGTCAAATGCCGGGGTGCCGGGCAGCGGGAGCTCCGGCTCACCCGGCGGGTGCGGTCACTCGGACTCGAAGTCGCTGGGCTCGCTGTCGATCATGAAGTTGCGGTCGGCCTTGATCTTCTCGACCATCCGCTGCACCCAGGCGTCGTCGGTCGTCTCGATGTCGCGCTCGGCGAGCTGCTCGCGCAGGTAGCCGGCGAGGTCCTCGGTCTCGTGCGAGTCCTTGGCGACGGACGTGGCGTCCACGGCCGCCTGGAGGTCGGAGTTGTGTCGGGCCATGGTCGCGACGTACCCGTCAGCGCGCGACCTACACCTGGAGCGTCTCGGTGAGCACCTCGGTCGGGCTGAGTCGCGTCACGAGTCGAACCCCAGCCCGGCGGCGTCCAGGGCCTTGAGGAAGAGGTTGCGCTCCCCCGCGCGATGGTCGGCCCGGTCGAGCGACCAGCGGGTCAGGTTGATGCCGGCCGACGCGAGCGGCTCGGGCGGGAAGGGCGGCGGCTTGCGTCGCACCATGTCGAGACGGGTGCGCTCGGTGGTCAGGCCGGAGAGCCGGTCGAGCATCACCTCGGCCGCGAAGCGGGTGGCGCCGACGCCGAGCCCGGTGAAGCCGGCCGCGTACGCCACCCGGCCGCGCGCGGCCAGGCCGTGGAACGCGGCGAACTGGGTCGAGGTGTCGATCGCGCCGGCCCAGCGGTGGCTGAAGGTCAGCCCCGCCAGCTGCGGGAAGGCGGCGAGGAAGTGGGCGGCCAGGCGGCGGAACGTCTCCGGCCGCTCCTCGTACGACGCCCGCACCCGCCGCCCGCGGTGGTAGATCGCGTCGTACCCGCCCCACAGGATCCGGTGGTCGGCGGTCAGCCGCGCGTAGTGGAACTGGTTGGCGAGGTCGCCGAGACCCTGCCGGTGCGACCAGCCGACGGACGCCAGCTGCTCGCCGGTGAGCGGCTCGGTCATCAGCACGTAGTCGTAGACCGGCACCGTCATCAGCCGGGTCCGCCGCAGCAGCGACGGGAAGACGTTGGTCGCCAGCGCGACCCGGTCGCTCGCGACCGACCCGCCGTTCGTCCGCACGGTGACCGGCCCGCGGGTCGGCGCGGCCAGCCCGGTCACGGTGGTGTGCTCGTGGATCTCGACGCCGAGGCCGGTCGCGACCCGGGCCAGCTCGCGAGCGAGCCGCGCCGGGTGCACGAGCGCGCAGTCGTCGCGGCTCCACGCGCCGGCCAGGAAGAGCGGGCTGTCGATCTCGCGGCGTACGGCGTCGGCGTCGAGGAAGTGGGGCGAGTCGCGCAGCCACCCCACCTGGTGGTGCTCGACCGCGACGGAGAGGGTGCCGGTGCGCTCGAACTGGCACTCGATGCCCAGCTCGCGCACGTCGGACTCGAACGCGTCGAGGTTCGCGGCGCCGAGCCGCTCGAGGACGTCGTACTCCTCGGGCCAGCGGGAGCGACCGTTCTCCTCGCCGTGGGTGAGGCTGGCCTCGCAGAATCCGCCGTTGCGACCGGACGCCGCCCAGCCGACGGTGTTCGCCTCGAGCAGGACCACCCGCGCTCCGGGGTTGCGGCGCTTCGCGAGGACCGCCGTCCAGAGCCCGCAGTAGCCGCCGCCGACCACGGTCAGGTCGGCGCCGGTGCTGCCGACGAGGGCGGGGTACGACGCGACCTCGCCGGTGTCCTCCAGCCAGAACACGGCGTGCCGCGAGGGCGCGAGCGCCGCGTCGACGGCGGCCGGCGCGGGCGCGTGGCGCTCGTAGGCGGTCGGTCTAGCTGCGGGCATGCACGTCGCCGGCCTTGAGCGCGTCGTCGAGGATCGCGAGACCCTCCAGCGCCTCCTCGTCGCTCATCGTGCACGGCGGCACCACGTGGATCCGGTTGGTGTTGGCGAAGGGCAGCAGGCCGGCCGACTTGCAGGCGCCGACGACCTCGTTGAGCGCGGCCGGGCTCAGCAGTGCCTTGGTCTCGCGGTCGGTCACCAGGTCGATCGCCCAGAAGGCGCCGACGCCGCGGACCTCGCCGACGCAGGCGTGCCGGGACGCGATCTCGGCGAGGACGGGGCCGAAGACCTCGCGGCCGAGGCGGTCGGCGTTCTCGACGATGCCCTCCTCGCGCATGGTGTGGATGGTCGCGACCGCGGCAGCCGTGGCCAGCGGGTGACCGGAGTAGGTCAGCCCGCCCGGGTAGGGCCGGTGGGCGAACGTGTCGGCGATCGGGTCGCTGATGATCACGCCGCCGAGCGGGACGTAGCCGGAGTTCACGCCCTTGGCGAAGGTGATCAGGTCCGGCGTCACGCCGTACCGGTCGAGCGCCAGCCAGCTGCCCGCGCGACCGAAGCCGGCCATCACCTCGTCGAGGACGAGCACGATGCCGTGGCGGTCGCAGAGCTCGCGGACCCCGGCGAGGTAGCCCGGCGGCGGCTCGAAGATGCCGGCGGTGCCGGGGATCGTCTCGAGCAGGATCGCGGCGATCGTGTGCGGGCCCTCGACCTCGATCGTGCGCGCGAGGTGCGCCAGGGCGCGCTCGCACTCCTCCTCGATCGTCGTCGCGTGGAACTCCGAGCGGTAGAGGAACGGGCCGAAGAAGTGCACGACCCCGGCGGTGCCGGTGTCGTTGGCCCAGCGGCGCGGGTCGCCGGTCAGGTTGATCGCGGTCTGGGTGCCGCCGTGGTAGCTGCGGTACGCCGTCATCACCTTCGGGCGGCCGGTGTGCAGGCGCGCCATGCGGACGGCGTGCTCGTTGGCGTCGGCACCGCCGTTGGTGAAGAACACCTTCTCGAAGCCGTCGGGCGCGATGCCGGCGATCAGGTGCGCGGCCTCGGAGCGCTGCTCGTTGGCGAACTGCGGCGCGACCGTGCAGAGCCGGTCGGCCTGCTCCTTGATCGCCGCGACCACCCGCGGGTGCTGGTGGCCGATGTTGGTGAAGACCAGCTGGGAGGAGAAGTCGAGGTAGCGGCGGTCCTCGTCGTCCCACACGTAGGAGCCGCGAGCGGCGGAGATCACCATCGGGCTGATCTCCTCCTGGGCGGACCAGGAGTGGAAGACGTGCTTGCGGTCGAGGTCGTAGGCGGTGCTGTGGGGGCTCATCTCGGGGTCCTCAGCTGTTCTTCGGGAAGGCGAGCTCGAGGCCGCCGACGGTGGACGGGTCCGGCCAGCGGGTCGTGACGACCTTGCCGCGGGTGAAGAAGTGCACACCCTCGACGCCGTGGGCGTGGGTGTCGCCGAAGAGCGACGACTTCCAGCCGCCGAAGGAGTAGTAGGCCATCGGCACCGGGATCGGCACGTTGACGCCGATCATCCCGACCTCGACGTCCTGCTCGAAGGCGCGGGCGGCGCCGCCGTTGCTGGTGAAGATCGCCACGCCGTTGCCGTACCTGTTGGCGTTCACCAGGTCGAGCGCCTCCTGGTAGGTGCCCGCGCGCACGACGCTGAGCACCGGGCCGAAGATCTCGTCGGTGTAGACGCTCATCGTCGGCTGCACGTGGTCGAAGAGCGTGGGGCCGAGCCAGAAGCCGTCGCTCGCACCGTCGGCCTCGACCTGACGGCCGTCCACGACCAGGGTGGCGCCCTCGGCCTCGCCGGCGTCGACGTACGACGCCACCTTGTCGCGGTGGACCCGGGTCACCAGCGGACCCATGTCCGCGTCCCGCGTGCCCTCGCCGATCCGGAGCGTGGCGGTGCGCTCGGCGATCTTGTCGACGAGCGCGTCACCGGTGTCGCCGACGGCCACCACGACGCTGATCGCCATGCAGCGCTCGCCGGCGGAGCCGTAGCCCGCGCTGACGGCCGCGTCGGCGGCGAGGTCGAGGTCGGCGTCGGGGAGGACGACCATGTGGTTCTTGGCGCCACCCAGGGCCTGCACCCGCTTGCCGGCCCTGCTGGCCCGCTCGTAGACGTACTCCGCGATCGGTGTCGAGCCGACGAAGCTGATCGACGCCACGTCCGGGTGGTCGAGCAGCCCGTCGACGGCGATCTTGTCGCCCTGGAGCACGGTGAACACGCCGTCGGGCAGGCCGGCCTCCTGCCACAGGCGCGCCATCCAGATCGCCGCGGACGGGTCCTTCTCGCTGGGCTTGAGGACGACCGCGTTGCCGGCCGCGATCGCGATCGGGAAGAACCACATCGGGACCATGGCCGGGAAGTTGAACGGGCTGATGATGCCGACCACGCCGAGCGGCTGGCGCAGGCTGTGCACGTCGACGCCGGTGGAGACCTGGGGTGAGTTCGAGCCCTTGAGCAGGTGCGGGATGCCACAGGCGAACTCGACGACCTCCTGGCCGCGGGCGACCTCGCCGAGGGCGTCGGAGTGCACCTTGCCGTGCTCGGCGGTGATGATCTCGGCCAGCTCGCCCTTGCGCTCGTTGAGCAGCTCGCGGAAGCGGAAGACGACCTGGGTGCGCGCGCTGACCGACGTGGCGGCCCAGCCGGCGGCGGCCTTCTTGGCGGAGCCGACCGCCGCGTCGACGTCGGCTGCGCCCGCGAGCACGACCTGCCCGGTGACCTGGCCGGTCGCGGGGTTGGTGACGTCGCCGCGCCGGTCGTTCGACCCGGGGTGGGCCTGGCCGTTGATCCAGTGGCCGATGGTCGGCGG
Source organism: Nocardioides sp. PD653-B2 (assembly GCF_002117935.1). Lineage (GTDB taxonomy): Bacteria > Actinomycetota > Actinomycetes > Propionibacteriales > Nocardioidaceae > Nocardioides. The sequence goes on from NZ_BDJE01000004.1 coordinate 300,613, forward strand.
AGTGGTGGTGGTCATGGCTCCATCCTGAGGGAGCGGTCGACGGCGCGCGAGGGACGTTGCGTCGCCGACTTGAGGCTTGAGGCGACACTCTGTCGCCTCGTATCAGCGTAGAGTGAGCAGGTGTCGATGACGGTGCGCCAGGCGCTGGCCCTGCCGGCCATCGCCGCGGGCGACCCGGTGGTGCTCAGCGGTGAGGCCGCCCTGGACGCCGACCTGCGCTGGGTGCACGTCTCGGAGGTGCGCGACGTCGGGGCGGTGCTGGCCGGCGACGAGCTGGTGCTCACCACCGGGCTGGGGATGGCGTCGCCGGAGGCCGCGGCCGACTTCGTCGCTCAGCTCGTGATGGCGGGAGCCGCCGGCCTGGTGATCGAGCTGAGCTCGGCGTACCCGTCCGTGCCGGAGGTCGCGCTGCGCCGGGCCCGGGCCGCCGGCCTGCCCGTGGTCGCGCTGAACCGCCCGGTGCGGTTCGTGGAGATCACCGAGAGCGTGCACCGGGCGATCGTGGCCGAGCAGTTCGAGCAGGTCCGCTTCGCGGGGGAGGTGCACCGGGTCTTCACCGACCTCGGCCTGGCCCGCTCGTCGACCGAGAGCCTGGTGGAGGCGGCGGCGGACCTGGCGGAGACGTCGGTCGTCCTGGAGGACCTCGCCCACCGGGTGCTGTCCGCGGCCGCCCACCACGAACCGGTCGACCGGCTGCTGACGGACTGGACCCGACGGTCCCGGCTCACGCCGTCGGTGCGCGCGACCGGGGTGGGGGGACCCGAGCGGTGGCTGACCACGCCGGTCGGGATCCACGGGGGCGCCTGGGGGCGGCTGGTCGCGCCGGGCGCGCCGGACGGCGCGCGGACCCGGGTGGTGCTCGAGCGCGCGGCCCAGGCGCTGGAGCTGGCGCGGATGGCCGCGCGCGACGACATCGCGATCCAGCTGCGCGTGCACGGCGGCTTCCTGCTCGATCTCCTCGACGACCGGATCGGGACCGAGGCCGGAGCCGCGGCACGCCTGCGCGCGCTCGGCGTACCCGACGAGCTGGAGTACGTCGGGCTCGCGGCGCGGCTGCGCGGGGAGTCGCCGAGCGACCTCGGTGCTGCCCAGCGGCGGATGGGCCGGCTCAGCGAGCAGGTCCACGAGGCGATGCTCGAGGGCGGTGCCTTCGGGGTGGTGGGAGTGCTCGACGGCGAGCACGTCGGCGTGCTGCTCGCCGGGGGCGACGGGATGCTCGACCGGGTCGCCCGCGAGCTGCGGGCCCGGGAGCCGGAGGCGGTGCTCGCGGCCGGGCCGGTGGTCGACCGGCTGCTGGCCGCGGCGCCGTCGCTGCGCAGCGCACGGGTCGTGTCGGACGTCGCCGCGTCGCTGCCGCCCGCACCCGAGGTCGGCTGCTTCCGTCAGGCCGACATCCGGCTGCCCGGGTTGTTGATGTCGCTGCGCCAGGACGCCCGGCTGCAGGCCTTCGCCGAGGCGGAGCTCGGGGCGCTGCTCGAGCACGAGGCGCGGAACGGCGGGGGCCTGGTCGACCTGCTGCGCCAGTTCCTCAGCGTCGGGGGCAACAAGGCCGAGCTGGCCCGGGTCGCGCACCGCAACCGGACCTCGCTCTACCCCGCCCTGAGGCGCCTCGAGGACCTGGTCGGTCACCCGCTCGACGACCCGACGTCACGGCTCTCGCTGGGCGTCGCCCTCCTCGCCCACGACCAGGGCCGCACGCTCTAGGCCGACTCGGCGCTCACTCCGAGGCGAGGGCCATGGTGGCGCCGAGCCCGATCATCATCACGCCGCCGGCGACCCCGAGGCTGTCGAGCCGCTGCGGGCGGCGCGCGAACCAGTCCCGGGCCCGGGCGGCGGCCAGCGCCCAGATGCTGTCGGACGCCACGGCCATCGCGCCGAAGGCCAGGCCGAGCACGGCGAGCTGGGCGCCGGTGTGGCCGGCCGGCTCGTTGACGAACTGCGGCAGGAAGGCCACGAAGAACACCAGGGTCTTCGGGTTCGTGATGCCGACGGTGAAGCCGACGCGCAGCGACCGGCCCACCCTCGCGCGCACCACCGGCGGCGCAGCACCGCCGACGGCCCCGAGCGCGACCCGGGCGTCGCCACGGTGCCGGATCGCCTGGACGCCGAGCCACACGACGTAGCCCGCCCCGACGACCTTCAGCACGACGTACGCGTGCGAGCTGGCCGCGACGACGGCGCCGAGGCCGACCGCGATCGCCAGCACCTGGGTGACGAGGCCGAGAGCGTTGCCGAGCACCGACAGCAGTGCGTCGCGGCGCCCGACGGTCAGGGCGCGGCCGATCGTGAACAGCAGGCTCGGCCCGGGGACCTGGATGAAGAGCGCGCTGGCCACGACGAAGGCGAGCCACTGGCTGGTTGTCGGCACCCGGTCATTCTGCTCGCCCGCGCGGCGGCCGTGCACACTGTTTCCCGTGGTGAGCATCGGACGCGAGATCCAGGGCCGCATCTACCGGGCCGGCGTCTTCGGGCACCGGCCCGTCGTCCCCGTCGAGCCGAGCGCCCTCGAGGCAGCCGCCCACCGGCGGATGAGCCCGCAGGCCTGGGCGTACGTCGCCGGCGGGGCCGGGCAGCACCGCACCGTGCAGGCCAACCTCGACGCCTTCGGCCGGCACCGGATCGTGCCACGGATGCTCGTCGACGTCGGGGAGCGTGACCAGTCGGTCGACCTGCTCGGCCGCCGGCTGCCGTCGCCGCTGCTGCTCGCGCCGATCGGGGTCCTGGAGATGGCGCACCGGGACGCGGAGTACGCCGTGGCCGAGGCGGCTCGGGCCCTCGGCATCCCGATGATCATCTCGACGCAGGGCTCGGTGCCGATGGAGGACACCGCCCGGGCGCTCGGCGACACCCCGCGGCTCTTCCAGCTCTACTGGAGCCGCGAGGACGCCGTGGTCGACTCGTTCGTCGCGCGCGCCGAGGCGATCGGCAGCGACGCCATCGTGGTCACGCTCGACACCCACGTGCTCGGCTGGCGCACCCGGGACCTCGACCTCGGCTACCTGCCGTTCGCGCGGGCGGAGGGCATCGCGCAGTACACGAGCGACCCGGCGTTCCGCGGCCTCGCGGAGGCGCGGTCGACCGTGCCGAGCACGGAGCCGACGCCGCGGCCGACCCCGGCCGCCGTCCGGGCGCTCGTGTCGATGGCCCGGCACTACCCGGGCCGCTTCCTCGACAACCTGAGGTCACCGGTGCCGCGGGCCGCCGTCGAGACGTTCCTCGACGTCTTCTCCCGCTCGACGCTCACCTGGGCCGACCTCGACTACCTCCGCCGGCGCACCAGCCTGCCGATCTACCTCAAGGGCATCCAGGACCCGCGCGACGCCGCCCTCGCGATCGAGCACGGGGTCGACGGGATCGTCGTCTCCAACCACGGCGGCCGCCAGGTCGACGGCGCGATCGGCTCGCTCGACGCGCTGCCCGGCATCGTCGACCGGGTCGACGGGCGGATCCCGGTGCTGTTCGACAGCGGCGTCCGCAGCGGCGCGGACGCGTTCATCGCCCTGGCGCTGGGCGCGCAGGCGGTGCTCGTCGGGCGGCCCTGGGTCTACGGGCTGGCGCTGGCCGGAGCGGACGGCGTACGCGCCGTCATGGAGCACATGCTGGCCGAGCTCGACCTGACGATGGGGCTCTCGGGGGTCTCCGCGATCGACGAGATCACCCGCGACCTGCTCGTGCCCGCCCCCTGATCGACTCCGACGGACGCGACGGGTTGGTCTGCTCCCCTGGTCGCGGTCCAGACCTGTCCGAGAGGATGGCCCCATGGGCACCGGCCATGCGCATCGCGCCGCACGACGCCGCGACGGGTTCGAGGTCGCGCGGGGCCCGCGCATCGTCCTGCTGGTGGCGCTGGCGCTGGCGGGACTGGCCTCGGTGGCCGGCGTGCTGACGCTCTGGCCGAGCAGCGGCGCTGTGCACGACGTCGTCGACGCCGTGCCGTTCGCGGCGCCGGGCGTCACCTTCCCCGACGCGGTCGTCGACCGGGTGCAGTCGGCCTGCCCGCGCGCCGAGAACGGCGGTACGGCGGGCGGCGACGACTGCGGCCACGTCGTCGCGACGGTCGGCGACGGCGCGGGCAGGGGTGACGAGATCACGGTCCAGGTCGCGCCGCAGGTCATCGACTCCGGGCTCGCGCCGGGCGACGAGATCAAGGTCCAGCGGACGCCGGGGGCGGACGGCGCCGACGCGGCGTACGCCTACTTCGGGACCGTCCGGAGCTCCGCGCTCCTGGTGATGGCCCTGCTCTTCGCGCTGCTCGTGGTCGTGGTGGCGCGCTGGCGCGGGGTCTTCGCGCTGGTCGGGCTGGCCTTCAGCGGGCTGGTGGTCTGGGAGTTCATGCTGCCGGCGCTGCTCACCGGGGAGTCCGGCCTGCTGGTCGGGCTGTGCGGGTCCGCGGCGATCATGTTCGTCGTCCTCTACCTGACCCACGGGCTCTCGATGCGCACCAGCACGGCGTTGGCCGGCACGCTGGTCGGCGCCCTGGTCACCGTCGGCGTCGGCTTGGTGGCGGTGCAGGCGACCCGGCTCACCGGGATCACCGACGAGTCGGCCGGGATCCTCTCGACGTACGTCGACGGCCTCGACTTCCAGGGTCTGCTGGCCTGCGCGACCATCGTCGCCGGGCTGGGCGTCCTGAACGACGTCACGATCACGCAGTCGTCCTCGGTCTGGGAGATCCGGGCCGCGGCGCCGACCATGAGCCGGGCGGGCGTCTTCGCGAGCGGGATGCGGATCGGGCGCGACCACATCGCCTCGACCATCTACACGATCGTCTTCGCGTACGCCGGCAGCGCGCTGGCCGTGCTGCTGATCCTGCAGCTCTACGGCCTGCCGCTCGAGGTCCTCCTGACGACCGAGGAGATCGGCGAGGAGATCGTGCGCACCCTGGCCAGCGCGATCGGCCTGGTGCTCGCCGTACCCCTCACCACCGGCATCGCGGCTCTCGTGGTTCCGGGATCGGCTCCCTTGTCGGAGTAAGCAAGGCTTATGCTGACAAGCATGAGCCTGACCGACCGCGAGCGCGAGATCGTCGCCCTGCTGCGTCGCGACCCGCTGATCGGGTCCGAGGCGCTGGCCGAGGCGCTCGGCACGACGCGGGCGGCCGTCAACGTGCACCTGTCCAACCTGGGCAAGAAGGGCGTGATCCTCGGCCGGGGCTACGTGCTGAGCGAGGAGCCCGCGGTCGTGGTGGTGGGCGGCGCCAACATGGACGTCAAGGCGCGCAGCACCCGGGCCGCCGTGCCCGCCACCAGCAACCCCGGCACCGGCTCGATGGCCGCGGGCGGCGTGGGCCGCAACATCGCGGAGAACCTCGCCCGGCTCGGCACCCGCACCCATCTGGTCGCCGCGATCGGCAGCGACGGCCTGGGCGACCAGGTGCTCGCGGCCACGTCGGGAGCGGGCGTACACGTCGAGCACGTACGACGGTCGGCGCGGGCCACCGGCACCTACACCGCGGTGCTGGACGCCGACGGCGAGCTGGTCGTCGCCGTGGCCGACATGGCCGCCACCGACGAACTGTCGCCCGAGCAGGTCAACGCGGCGCGGGACCTGGTGGCCGCGGCCGGCCTGGTCGTGCTCGACGGCAACCTGTCGACGGCGACCCTCGGCTTCGCGCTCGACCTTGCGACGACCGCGGGCGCGCGCGTGCTACTCGAGCCGGTCAGCGTGCCGAAGGCCGGCGCCCTGGCCCACCTCGTCGACGCCGACCGCCCGCTCTTCGCGATCACGCCGAACCGCGACGAGCTGGCCGCGCTCACCGACCAGCCGACCCGCACCGACCGCCAGGTGCAGCGGGCCGCGCAGGCCCTCCACGACCGGGGCGTCGAGCTGGTGTGGGTGCGGCTGGGCGACCGCGGCTCGCTGCTCAGCTCCGCCGACGGCTCGACCGAGCTGTCCGCCGTACCCGCCGAGGTCGCCGACGTGACCGGCGCCGGCGACGCGATGCTGGCCGCCTTCTGCCACGCCCTGCTGACCGGCTCCGACCCTGCCGCCGCCGCGGCGTACGGCCACGCCGCCGCGGCGCTGACCGTCGCCAGCCCGCACACCGTCCGACCCGACCTCACCGACCGACTCGTCAGGAGCCTCCTGTGACTCGCCCCCTGCCCGCCGACATGCTCCGCGTCACCGACGAGGTGGCCGCCGCGCTCGCCGACGGCACGCCCGTGGTCGCGCTGGAGAGCACGATCATCAGCCACGGCATGCCGTACCCGCAGAACGTCGCGATGGCGGTCGAGGTCGAGGGCATCATCCGCGAGCACGGCGCCGTGCCCGCCACCATCGCGGTTCTCGACGGGTGCCCGAAGATCGGCCTGTCGCCCGACGACCTCGAGCTGCTCGCCAGCCACGGCGACGTCGCCAAGGTCAGCGTCCGGGACCTGCCGTTCGTGGTCGCCCGCGGGGCCCACGGCGCGACGACGGTCGCCGCGACCATGCGGCTCGCGGCGCTGGCCGGGATCCGGACCTTCGTCACCGGCGGGCTCGGCGGCGTGCACCGCGGCGCCCAGCAGACCTTCGACGTGTCGGCCGACCTGACGGAGCTCGGGACGACGGACGTCGCCGTCATCTGCGCCGGGGTGAAGAGCATCCTCGACATCGGCCTCACGTTGGAGACCCTGGAGACGCTCGGCGTCCCGGTGTTGGCGTTCGGCAGCGACGAGTTCCCGTCGTTCTACTCGCGCTCCAGCGGGCACGCGGCCCCGATGCGGGTCGACACCGCGGCCGAGGTCGCCGGCGTGATGCGCGCCAAGTGGGACCTGGGCATCGACGGCGGGATCGTGATCGCCAACCCGATCCCGGCCGAGGACGAGATCCCGGCCGACGAGATCGGCGTGATCATCGACCAGGCGCTCGCCGACATGGACTCGCTCGGCATCCACGGCAAGGACGCGACGCCGTACCTCCTGGGCCGGATCGTCGAGATCACCGGTGGTGCCTCGCTGACCGCCAACATCGCGCTGGTCCGGCACAACGCCCGCCTCGGCGCGGCCGTCGCGCGCGAGTACGCCGCTCTCTGAGCGCCGTCCGGACTTCGCACGACGCGCACGAGGGGGTCACCGCGCGTTCATCCGGCCCCCGGACGGTGGGGGCATGCGAGTTGCGATCGTCACCGAGTCCTTCGTCCCGCAGGTCAACGGCGTCTCCAACACGGTGCGCCACATCGTCCGCGAGCTCGGCGCCGCCGGGCACGAGCCCCTCGTCATCGCTCCCGGGCCGGGTCCGCTCGAGCACGACGGGGTGCCCGTGGTCCGGGTGCGCTCCGTCGGTCTCCCCGGCTTCCCGATCGGGCTGCCCGACGCCGCCGTGCGCCGCAGCCTGGCCGACTTCCGCCCCGACGTCGTGCACCTGGCGTCGCCCATCGCCCTGGGCGCGACCGGGATCCGCGCCGCCCGGCGCCTCGGCATCCCGACCGTCGCCGTCTACCAGACCGACATCCAGGGCTTCGCCCACCAGTACGGCATCCACGCGGACGCCGTGCTCGACCGCTGGGTGGGCCACCTGCACCGCCGGGTGGACCGCACGCTGGTGCCGTCGAGCTGCTCGATGGCCCAGCTGACGGCGCTCGGCGTGCCCGACCTCCACCTCTGGCGGCGCGGCATCGCGCTCGACCTCTTCCGCCCCGACCGTCGCGACCCCGACCTGGCGCAGCGCTGGACCGGGGGCCACGCGATCACGGTCGGGTACGTCGGCCGGCTGGCCCACGAGAAGCAGGTGCACCGCCTGGGGGGTCGCCCCGGCCAGGGCCGCCGCCTGACCGCCGTGCTCCGTACCCGGTCCGCTCACCCGATGTCTCCCGCGACGTGACGCGCCGGTCGGGTGCGCCTGTTGCCGTGGCGCGATGAGCTGGAGACGGGTGGCGACGTCGTCGGCCGTCGGTGTCGCCGGGGCCGCGTCCGCCGTCGTCGCGTCACTGTGGGTGCTGAGGGCCCAGGCGGGTGTGGCCCGCCGGGCGATCGGCAAGCCGCTCGGCGAGGAGGCCCTCCAGGCGGACCGCACCTACAAGAAGAAGTACGGCGACCCGATCGACCTGCTGCTGCTCGGCGACTCCATCGCCGCCGGCCTCGGCGCCGACCACCCGAAGCACACCCTCGGGGGGCAGCTCGCCCGCCGCCTCGCCCGCCGGGTCCGGCGCGGCGTACGCCTCCACACGGCGGCCGTGGTGGGCGCGGAGACCTCCGACCTGGCCGGCCAGCTCGCGACCCTGTCGGCGGGCTACCGGCCGCACGTCGCCGTCATCGTCGTCGGCGGCAACGACATCACGCACCGGGTCCGCACCGCCGAGTCACGACGACTCCTCGCGGAGGCGGTCGGCGCGCTGCGCGATGCCGGGATCGAGGTCGTGGTCGGGACCTGTCCGGACCTCGGCGCGCTGCGGCCGCTGCCCCAGCCGTTGCGCTCCCTCGGCGCCCGCGCCTCGCGCCAGCTCGCCGCCGCGCAACGCGACGCCACGGTCGCGCTGGGCGGCCGCGCCGTCTCGCTCGCCGAGGTCGTCGGCCCGTTCTTCATCACCCAGCCCGACGAGATGTTCGCGCTGGACCGGTTCCATCCCTCGAGCGCGGGCTACCGCCGTACGGCCAAGGCGATGCTGCCGAGCGTGCTCGCGGCCCTCGGCTACACGGACGCCCTGCCGTTCGGCCACCACACGCCGTCCGTGGTCGACGCCTGAATCAGTGCCGGATGACGCCGACGGGGTCCTCGTCCTCCTCGGCGATCCACAACGTCCGGTCTCCGCCGCCGGGCAGCGGCACCTGCAGCGTGCGGCCGTGGGTCTCGTCGATGACGTCGTGAGCGATGTCCGCACCCATCAGCGCCTTGTGGGCTGCCTGGATGTCGGTCACGTCGACGGCGACGTCGGCCCCGCTCGGCCCCCCGTCGCTGGTGTGGACGAGGACGTCTCCCTCCGCTGCGCGCAGGTCGACCGTCCGTCCGTTGACCTGGGTCAGCCGACGACGCAGCCCGAGGGACTCGAGGTCGGCAGCCGTTCGCGATACGTCCGAAGTCACCCAGACCGCGCGGATCGAGGTCACCGCTTGGTCAGGCAGTGGCGGACCGGCGATTCGCTTGTCGATGAGGAACTCCGTGCCGTCGCGGCTGACGAGTCGTACCGACTCGTAGTCCTCGGTGACGAACTTCTCGACCACCATGCCGTCAGTCGGCAGGATCGAGGCTGCGTAGACCTCCAGGTCAGGCGTCTCGAAGCCGAGCGACACGTCGCCCTCGGCGGCTCCGCGGTTCAGAGCGCTCAAGGTGACCCGGCCACGGTCGAGCTGCAGCTCGGTCCACATCGGGTCCGCAGTCAGCGTGACGGCGCCCAGCGTGCCGAAGATCTCGAGCCATGCCGCCAGGTGGTCGGTGTGGACGACGGGGCGAACCGTCAGCGGCGGAATCGTCATCAATCCACCTCGGAGAGGTAGCCGACCAGCGCCTTCTCGACCAAAGCCGACAGCGAGACCTCCTCGTCCACCGCTCGGTGCTTCACCGCGCGCACCAGCTCGGGTGGCAGGTAGACGTTGAACTGCACCTTCGGTTTCGGGGCAGGCATGGCGGAATGCTAGCAAACTAGGATAACCGTCGATGCCGTGTCGCCGGCCTATGTCCGCCTGGTGAAGGCGACCTTCCCGCCGGGGAGCTTGGTCATGGTGAAGCCGGGGTCGTGGGCTCGGGTGTGGTGCTTGGGGCAGAGCAGTCGCCCGGTTTTCGCGCTCGTGCCTCCGCCCTTCGACCAGGGGTGGTCGTGATGGGCGTGGCACAGGCCGGGTGGCCAGTCGCAGCCCACGGTGGTGCAGCCCTGGTCTCGGAGGGCCATGGCGATGCGCATGGGGGCGGTGTGGAAGCGGGTCTTGCGGCCGACATCGAGGACTTCGGAGGGTCCGCCGAGGACGGCGGGGATGATGCCGGCTTCGCAGGCGAGGCGTCGGGCGAGTCCGGGTGAGATGCGCTCACCGGTGTCCAGGTGGGCTGCCTGGAGGCGGCCTTCCAGGGTCTCGAGGGTCATGGTGACGACCACGGTCGCGTTGAGGCCACCGGAGTTGGGGAGCTGGTCGGTGGGGTAGCGCTGGATGAGCTCGGCGAAGGCGCGGCCCATGCGTTCGGGGCCGGGGCGTCGTTCGCCGAGCGGGCCTTGGGTGGCTTGGTGTTTGGGGGCGGCGATCGCGAGGAGTGCTTTCTTGAGCATCGCGCCGGTCAGCGCGTCGAGGGTGAACCGGCCGTGCACGCGGCCGTGGCCGTCCTCGGCCATCGTGAACCGGAGAGAGGCGGCGGCTTCGGCCTCTTCGCGTTCGAGGAGCTTCGCTTCGCGTTCGTCGGCCTGGTCGGGGGCGATGACCTCGAAGAGCCGCCGCCCGAGGATGCGCAGCGTCTTCGCGTCGTGGTGGCGTGCTTCGGCGACCAGGTGCCGTTCGGCCTGTTCGACCAAAGCGGTGTCGAGGTCGGCGGGGAGCTGCTCGACCGCGTGGACGATGACCTGGGCCTGCTCGAGGACCAGATCA
>NZ_BDJE01000005.1 GCF_002117935.1 Nocardioides sp. PD653-B2
GAAGTCCTGTCTCGAAACCCCTGTGGACAAGGGCGAAACACTGTTACCAGACCGTTACCCCAGACCCCCGATATCCACAGGAAATCAGGGCCTGACTGTCGGTGGTCCCTGGTTGAGTGATGGGTATGGCGACCAGCACGCACACCCCACCACGACACGTGATCTCCCGTGCCGTGGTGTCGATGCGCGCCCAGGTCGCCGACCTCGCCGACGCCAGTGTCTGGTCGATGGACCGCGACGAAACCGCATCGACTCTCGTGGCGTGCACCGAGCTCGAAGCCATGGTCGCCGAGCTGAAGCTCCGCGTCGCCGCACACGCCGACGAAGCCCAGGTCGGCGAAGCGTCCGGTGCTACCTCGACCGCGGTGTGGTGGGCCAACGCCACCAACCAGACCCGGCGCGACGCGATCCGGGACATGCACCTCGCCACCGCGCTCTCTGCCGGTCATGAACCGGTACGAGTCGCTCTGGCCGCCGGCGACCTGGTCCTCGAGCAGGCGCAGGTCATCGTCCGGGCCGTCGAGCAGCTCCCCGCCGACCTCGACCAGAGCCTCGTCGAACAGGCTGAACGGCACCTGGTCGCAGAGGCGAAGCACCATGACGCGAAGACGCTGCGGATCCTCGGGCGGCGGCTGTTCGAGGTCATCGCCCCCGAGGAGGCCGACGAACGCGAAGCGAAACTCCTCGAACGCGAAGAACGCGCGGCCCAGGAGTCGCTCCGGTTCACGATGGCCGAGGACGGCCACGGCCGGGTGCACGGCCGGTTCACCCTCGACGCGCTGACCGGCGCCATGCTGCGCAAGGCACTGCTCGCGATCGCCGCCCCCAAACACCAAGCCACCCAAGGCCCCCTCGGCGAACGACGCCCCGGACCCGAACGCATGGGCCGCGCGTTCGCCGAGCTCATCCAGCGCTACCCCGTCGACCAGCTCCCCAACGCCGGCGGCCTCAACGCCACCGTCGTCGTCACCATGACCCTCGAGACGTTGGAAGGCCGCCTCCAGGCAGCCCGCCTCGACACCGGCGAACACCTTTCACCCGGACTCGCCCGCCGCCTGGCCTGCGAAGCCGGCATCATCCCCGCCGTCCTCGGCGGACCCTCCGAAGTGTTGGACGTCGGCCGCAAGACCCGCTTCCACACCACACCGATGCGGATCGCGATGCAGATCAGAGACCAGGGCTGCACCGCCACCGGCTGCGACTGGCCACCCGGACTCTGCCACGCCCACCACGACCACCCCTGGTCGAAAGGCGGCGGCACCAGCGCGAAAGCCGGCCGACTCCTCTGTCCCAAGCACCACACCCGCGCCCACGACCCGTCGTTCACCGCCACCCAGCACCCCGACGGCAAGATCAGCTTCACCCGACGCATATAGGCCGACCACCCCTGTTGTGGCATCACGTCGCCGGCGAATCCGACGACGACCATCGCGAACCTGACCTCACCAAATCCCCGACGGTGGCGGCGTCGGCTCGAGCCGCTCGCGATGTGCAGATCGTCAAGCTGATCCATCTGGCCCTTCTCGCCCGCCTTCACGGAGCGCGATGGCCAGGACGACGGCGTGTAGAACCGAAGTCGTGGGACGCACGGCCATCGGCAGGAGCGGGGCGCGACTCGCGGCGTCAGAGTGCGGGATCAGCACCCGACCCAGACAACCTGCCGCCATCCGGAGCCCTCGACCTCCACTTCGGTCCAGGCGGCCGGGCGGCGCTACCCGCGGATCTCGTCCAGCCTGCGGACCGTCGCCTCGAACTCCGAGACCAGGTCGGCCATCACGTCGGCGACCGGACGGACCTCGTTCATCCGGCCGACGATCTGGCCGACCGGCATGGAGATCACGTCGGGGTTGTTGGCGGCACTGATCCGGTTGTGGGCCTCGGCGACGAGCAGGTTCTGCAGCGGCATCGGCAGCGGCGCCGGGGCGCCCTCCTCGGCCCAGGCCTCGGTCCACTTCGTCTTCAGCAGGCGCGCGGGCTTGCCGGTGTAGACCCGGGTCCGGACTGTGTCGGACGAGGTGGCCCGCGTGAAGGCGGTCGTCCAGGCCTCGGAGTTGGCGGCACCCAGCAGCTGGTACTCCTCGGTGCCGAGCCAGATGGAGCCCATCCAGGCGCCCTGCGAGCCGAGCGCGAGGGATGCCGCGATCTGCCGCCCGGAGCCGATGCCACCGGCGCCGAGGACCGGTACGTCGGGCCCGACGGCGTCGACGATGTCGGGCTGCAGCACCATGCTGGCGACCTCGCCGGTGTGGCCGCCGGCCTCGTACCCCTGGGCCACGATGATGTCGACGCCGTTGGCGACGTGGGACAGCGCGTGCTTGGCGGCCCCGGCGAGCGCGGCCACCTTGATGCCGTGCTCGTGGCACTTCTCGATGACGTCGACCGGCGGCGAGCCGAGTGCGTTGGCGATCAGGACCGGGCGGTGCTTCAGGGCGACGTCGAGGTGCGAGCGGGCGACCGAGTGCAGCCACCCCAGCACCCCCTCGCGACCCTCGCCCTCCGGCAGCGGCGGGACGCCGAGCTTGAGCAGTGTCTCGTCGACGAACTTCTTGTGCTCCTCGGGGATCATCGCGCCGAGGTCGAGCGACGTCCCTTCGGTGGGGATCTTCATCGGCATCACGATGTCGACGCCGTACGGCTTGCCGTCGGTGTTGTCGTCGAGCCAGGTGAGGACCCGCTCGAGCTCCTCGGTGTCGTTGAAGCGGACGCAGCCGAGGACGCCGAGGCCCCCGGCCCGGGACACCGCCGCGGCCACGTGCTCCGACGGGGTGAACGCGAAGATCGGGTAGTCGATCCCGAACTCGTCACACAGAGGGGTACGCATGTCTGCCTTTCAGACGGAGGTCGAGTCGACAGTGGCCGCCGTGCCGGCGAAGCCGGCCAGGGCCAGTTCCTTCGCGGCGGGGTACTGCGCCTTGCCGGTGGCGTTGCGCGGGATCCGGTCGACGACCGTGAGGGAGCGCGGCAGCTTGTAGCCCGAGAGGTGGGAGCGCAGGAACGTGCGCAGGTCGTCGAGCTCCAGCGTCTCGCCCTCACGGAGCTCGACCACCGCGGCGACGGCCTGGCCGTACTTCTCGTCGGGGACACCGACGACCAGCGTGTCGTAGACGGCCGGGTGGCCCTTGATCGCCATCTCGACCTCCTCGGGGTAGACCTTCTCGCCACCGGTGTTGACGCAGTTGGAGCCGCGACCCAGGAGCGTCACGCGACCGCCCTCCTCGATGCGGGCGAAGTCACCCGGGACGGAGTAGCGCGCGCCGTCGATGACGAGGAAGGTCGCGGCGGACTTCGCCGGGTCCTTGTAGTAGCCGACCGGGACGGAGCCGCCGCGGGCGAGCCGGCCGATGGAGCCGACGTGGGTCTCGGGGTCGAGGATGCGGTTGTCCTCGTCGATGACCACGCTGCCGGGCCCGAGCCCGATCACCGGGCCGTCGGTCGAGATGTTGTCCTTGTCCTGCATGCCCATGCCCGTGAAGCCGGTCTCGGTCGCGCCCACGGAGTCGGTGAAGATCGAGTTCGGGAACGCCGCCATCCAGCGCTCCTTCACCGGCTTGCTGAAGATGGCAGCGCTGCTCGAGATCGCGATCAGGTTCTGGCAGTCGTACCCGCCGTGCGCCTCGTAGGCCTCGATCAGGGGTCGGGCCATGGCGTCGCCGGTCATGAAGATCAGCTGGACCTTCTCGCGCTCGATGATCTCCCAGGTGCGGACCGGGTCGAACTTCGGCTCGAGGACGGTGAGGTGGCCGGCGAAGAGGTGCATCAGCAGGCCCGCCTGGGCGCCGCCGTGCATCAGCGGGCTCAGCGGGAAGGTGACCATCCGCGGGTCGGTGGCCTGCCTGGACTGGTCGAACTCCTCGAGCAGCGCACCCGTGTAGAAGTCGATGCCGCCGCCGAGCACACGCCAGAAGTCCTCGTGGCGCCACATCACGCCCTTCGGGAAGCCGGTGGTGCCACCGGTGTAGATGATGTGGATGTCGTCGGGGCTGCGCTCGCCGAAGTCGCGTGCGTCGCTCTGCCCGGCCAGGGCGTCCTCCCAGAGGACCCCGCCGTACGACGAGACGTCGGACCGGTCGTCGGGCTCGAGCGCATCCGGGACGACGACCGCGGTCGTCAGCTTGTCGTGCCGGGGCCAGCACGCGGCGACCAGCGGCGCGTAGGTGCGCTCGTGGACCACGGCGACGACGTCCGCGTTGTCGAAGAGGTAGTTGAGCTCGCCCTCGACGTAGCGGTAGTTCACGTTGATGGAGACGGCGCGGATCTTGGCGACCGCGAGGACCGCGACGACGTGCTCGACACTGTTCTTGGCGTAGATCGCGACATGGTCACCGACCCCCACCCCCTGCGACTGGAGATAGTGGGCGAGGCGGTTGGCGTCCGCCTCGAGCTCGGCGTAGTCGACGACCCGGTCGCCCACCTTCAGTGCGGGGTTCGCAGGCGCGACGTCGACGGCGTGTTCGAAGAGGTCAGCGATGTTGTGAGCCACGACGCGAGACTAGAACACGTTCTCATTCTTGGCTAGCATCCCCGCCATGACCAGCACCGATGCCGCGGCCGAGACCCCGGAAGCCCCGCACTGCCTCGTCGAGCAGGAGGGCCACAAGCTCATCGTCACGATGAACCGGCCGGAGTCCCGCAACGCGCTCTCCGGCGAGATGCTGTCGATCATGGAGGATGCGTGGGACCGGGTCAACGACGACGACTCGATCCGGGTCTGCATCCTCACCGGCGCGGGCGGCTACTTCTGTGCCGGCATGGATCTGAAGGCCGCGACCAAGCGGCCGCCGAGCGAGAGCTTCGAGTCCGGGTTCGACCCGGCGGTCATCAAGGGCCTGCTCAAGGGCTTCCGCCTCACCAAGCCGTTGATCGCCGCGGTCGAGGGGCCCGCCATCGCGGGCGGCACGGAGATCCTCCAGGGCACCGACATCCGGGTGGCCGGCGAGTCGGCGAGGTTCGGTGTCGCCGAGGCGAAGTGGAGCCTCTACCCGATGGGCGGCTCCGCCGTCCGACTCCCCCGCCAGATCCCCTACACGGTCGCCCTCGAGCTGCTGCTGACCGGTCGGGCCATCAAGGCACCGGAGGCCAAGGAGATCGGGCTGATCGGGCACGTCGTGCCCGACGGCGAGGCGCTCGCCAAGGCGCACGAGATCGCGGACCTGATCTGCGCCAACGGCCCGCTGGCCGTGCAGGCGATCCTCAGGACCGTCCGCGAGTCCGAGGGCAGGCACGAGGAGGACTGCTGGGCGGACGACGCGCGGGTCGGCATGGCGGTCTTCGCCTCCGACGACGCCAAGGAGGGTCCGCGGGCCTTCGCGGAGAAGCGCTCCCCCCACTTCCAGGGTCGCTGACGCAAAACTGCCGGCCGACGACCCGGCCACTGGCAGAATGACCCGGTGCCGTGGCCGACCTGGGATGAAGCCGCGACCGCGGCTGTCGCGAGCATCCTGGTCTGGCTCGGGCTGCGGTGGCTGCGGCCGAAGGGCGGGGCGTACGTCGAGCCCGTGGCGCTCGAGTTCGCGCTGATCTCGGCGTTGTACTCGATCTGGCGGCTGGCTCGGATGCTGCCGCTCGCCTCCGACGACGGAGCCCTCGACCGGGCCTACCGGATCGTCCGGATCGAGCACGCGATGCACCTGCCCACCGAGCTGTCGCTGCAGCACTTCGTGCTCGACCACTCGTGGCTGGCCGAGCCGACCACCTACTACTACGCGACCTTCCACGTGCCGGCGCTGATCGCGTTCCTGGTCTGGCTGTTCTTCCGGCACCGCGACAGGTACCCGCACTGGCGCAACGGGCTGGCGCTCGCCACGGCGGGCTGCCTCGTGATCCGGTTCCTGCGGGTGGCTCCGCCGCGCTTCCTGACCGACCTCGGCTACACGGATCTCGCCGGGCGATACGGCCCGTCGGTCTACGGCTCCGACCTCGCCACCGGCGTCTCCGACCAGCTCGCCGCGATGCCGTCGATCCACATCGCGTGGGCGGCGGTGGTCTCGCTCGGCATCGTCGCCTGCAGCACCAGTCGCTGGCGCTGGATCTTCCTGCTGCACCTGATCATCACGTTCCTGGTCGTCTCCGCGACCGGCAACCACTGGTGGCTGGACGGCATCGTGGCCGTCCTCCTGCTCTGGGGCGGCCTCGCCCTCGACACCGCCGTCCGCTCCTACGTCGCCCGCCGCCGCTCGGAGCAGCCGGCGCGGGACGACGATCCGTCGCTCCTGGCGGAGGAGCGGGACGTCGTGGACGCCGAACGGGTGGACCGCGACCTGCTGCGGTGACGTGATCGGGTCGCACGGTCAGCCGACCGCACGGTCCCCCGTCCAGTACTGCGCCCGGAGCGCCTTCTTGTCCGGCTTCCCGAGCCCGGTGAGCGGGAGCGAGTCGGCCACGATGACCTGCTTGGGCGACTGCACGGAGCCCTTGCGCTCCTTGACCGCCTCCTGGATCTCGGCGGTCATCCGCGCGATCGACTCCTCGTCGGTCGGCGCGTCCGAGCGGAGCACGACGATGGCGGTGACCGCTTCGCCGAACTTCTCGTGCGGCGTGCCGATCACGCCGACCTGGGCCACCATCGGGTGCTCGGCGACGACGTCCTCGACCTCGCGCGGGAACACGTTGAAGCCGCCGGTGACGATCATGTCCTTGGTGCGGTCGACGATGAACCAGAAGCCGTCCTCGTCCTCGCGCGCGACGTCGCCCGTGTGCATCCAGCCGTCGCGGAAGGTCTCGGCGGTCTCGTCGGGCAGGTTCCAGTAGCCGCCGGCCAGGAGTGGACCGGCGACGCAGATCTCGCCCGGCTCCCCCACCGGCACCTGCTCGCCGTCCTCGTCGAGGAGCGCGGTGCGTAGGAAGGCGGACGGCCGGCCGCAGGACGACAGCCGCTTCTCGTCGTGGTCGCCCTTGGCGAGGTAGCTGATCACCATCGGCGCCTCGGACTGTCCGTAGTACTGCGCGAAGATCGGGCCGAACCGGTCGATCGCCTCCCGGAGACGGACGGGGTTGATCGCCGACGCGCCGTAGTAGACGGTCTCGAGCGACGACAGGTCGCGGGTCCTGCTGTCCGGGTGGTCCATCAGCGCGTAGAGCATCGAGGGCACCAGCATCGTCGCCGTGATCTTCTGCTCCTCGATGGTCCGGAGCACCTCGGCCGGGTCGAACTTCGCGAGCACGTAGAGGCAGCCGCCCTTGAGCACGGTCGGGACGAAGAAGGCCGCGCCCGCGTGCGAGAGCGGGGTGCACATCAGGAACTTCGGCGACTCGGGCCACTCCCACTCGGCCATCTGCACCTGCGTCATCATGTTCATCTGCCGCGACAGTCCGATGACGCCCTTGGGCTTGCCGGTCGTGCCGCCGGTGTAGGTGATCGAGACCACGTGCTCGGGGTCCAGGGTCTTGGCCGTGAGCGGCTGCGGGTCGTACGACGCCGCGGCGGCCACGAGGTCGTGGCCGGCGTGGGCGAGCTCCTCGGGCACCGGACCGATGGTGAGCACCTTCTCCAGCTTCGGGCACTTCTCGAGGAGGCCCAGGGCGCGCTCCACGAACATCGGCACCGGGTCGATCGTGAGGTGGGTGATCTCGGCGTCGTTGACGACGTAGGCGTGGTCGTCGAGCGACCCGAGCGGGTGCAGGGAGCTGCGCCGGAAGCCCTGGGTCTGCCCCGAGCCGAGGATGAACAGCACCTCGGGGCGGTTCAGCGCGAGCAGCGCACCCGCCGTACCCGTGCCGGCCCCGAGCGCCTCGTAGGCCTGGACGTACTGGCTCATCCGATCCGCTGCCTGCCTGCCGGTGATCGTGGTGTCACCGAGGTGCATCACCGGCTTGTGTTGGTGCCGCTTGAGCGCGGCGACCATCAGGTGGCCGTTGTGGGACCCGGTGCGCATGTCGTCTGGGTGCTGAGCGTCCGTCATGCGCCGAGGGTAGAACGTGTTCCAGTTCCGGGCAACGGCCGGCACCATGTCTCACTCCAGGAGGCGGGCCAGGACCTCGTCCATCCCGGCGCCGACGGCGTCGAGGGCGCCGGCCTCGCGCAGGCGCCGCGCGAAGCGCTCGTTGAGGCCGCCCGGCGTCGCCACCTCGGCGATCAGGGCGTCGAAGTCCACCGGATCCGCACGCAGCGACTCCGCCGCCCCGACGTAGGTCGCAGCCACGTACCGGCGCGCCTGCGCCTCGGAGATCCCGTGGCCGACCAGCCAGTCGGCGATCGCGCCGAGGAAGGCGTAGTGGGCCGCGACCGTCGCCGACGACACCGTGAGCGCCTCGTACGCGGCGGCGTCCTCGACCGCGATCGCGCCCCCCAGCCCGTCGAACAGCGTGACCGCCTCGGGCAGCGGCGGGAAGACCGGCGTGACCCCCTCGCGCCGGGCGACCGCGGGCAGCGGCACGGACCGGGCGACCCGGGTCGCGGGGGCGACCCAGCGGCGCAGGTCGTCGAGGGAGACGCCGGCGACGACGCTCACCACCGCGTGCCGGTCCGCGAACTCGAGGTCGCCCAGCACCGCCGCGACCTGCTGGGGCAGCACGGCGACCAGGACGACGTCGGCGCCGTCGACGACGGCCTGGTTGTCGGCGGCGACGGTGACCGTGTCGAAGCGAGCGGCCAGGTCGGCGGCCCGGCCGGCGTTGCGGGGCGAGAGCACCACGTCCGGGGGCTGCTCGACCCCCTCGCAGAGGCCGACCACCACGGCGGCCGCGATCGAGCCCACCCCCAGGACGCCGTACGTCGGGGTCTCAGTCGTCACGCAAGCAGCTCGGCGATCGTCCGGACCTCGTCCGGCGAGCGCAGGCTCAGCAGCAGCGTGGTCACGCCGGTCTCCTCCCACTGGGCCACCCGCTCCTTGACCTCACCGGCGGTGCCGATGATGTGCATGTCGTCGACCAGCTCGTCGGGGACCAGCGCGGTGGCCCGGTCCTTCTCGCCGTTCAGGTAGAGCTCCTGCACCTCGGCGGCGAGGTCCTCGTAGCCCATCCGTACGAAGACCTGGTTGTGGAAGTTCGCCTCCTTGGCGCCCATCCCGCCCATGTAGAGCGAGATCGAGGGCTTGATCGCGTCGACCACGAGCTGCTTCTCCGCCGCGTCGGCCACCACCTGGAGGTGGCAGGTCGCGGCGATCTCGAAGTCGGCGCGGGTGCGCCGGGCGCCGGGCCGCGCGAAGCCCTCGTCGAGCCACGGCTGGTACATCCCGGCCGACTTCGGCGTGTAGAAGATCGGGATCCAGCCGTCGGCGATCTCGGCGGTCTGGGCGACGTTCTTGGGACCCTCGGCGCCCAGCCAGATCGGGAGGTCGGAGCGCAGCGGGTGCACGATCGACTTGAGCGGCTTGCCGAGGCCGACCGCCCCGGGGCCGGCGTACGGCAGCGGGTAGTGGGGACCGTCGTTGGTCACCTTCTCCTCGCGGGCCAGCACCTGGCGGATGATGTCGACGACCTCGCGGGTGCGGGCCAGCGGCTTCTCGAACGGCTGGCCGTACCAACCCTCCACCACCTGCGGGCCGCTCACGCCCATGCCCAGCACGACCCGGCCGCCGCTGAGGTGGTCGAGGGTCAGCGCGTGCATGGCGATCGACGTCGGGGTGCGCCCGGACATCTGCACGATCGAGGTGCCGAGGCGCAGCCGCGAGGTCTCGCGGCCCCACCAGGCGAGCGGGGTGAACGCGTCGCTCCCCCACGCCTCCGCGGTGAAGATCGCGTCGAAGCCCGACTCCTCCGCGGCCGCGACGAGCTCGCCGACCCCGGCCGGGGGCTGTGCGCCCCAGTAGCCCAGCTGCAGTCCCAGCTTCATCGCGTCTCCTTCTCGGCCCGGATGCGGGCTCATCTCGGACGGGGTGCTTGCCCGATCCTAGAACGTGTTCTACTTTCGGACCATGCCACGCACTCTGTCAGCACCGGTCACCGTAGCCTTCGACTACACCCGCTCGACCGGTCCGGTCATCGGCCGGTTCCTCACCGGACTGCGCGACGGCGTCGTCGTCGCCGGCCGGACCTCCGACGGCGAGGTCGTCGTACCTCCGCTGGAGTACGACCCGGTCACCCACGAGGCGACCACCGGCTTCGTCGAGGTCTCGCCGGTCGGCACCGTCACGTCCTGGACGTGGGTGCCCGAGCCGGTCAAGGGCCAGCCGTTCGACCGGCCGTTCGCCTTCGCCCTCGTGACGCTGGACGGGGCGACCCGGCCGTTCTTCCACGCGGTCGACGTGGCCTCCCCCGACGAGATCAGCACGGGGATGCGCGTGCAGGTGCGCTGGGCCCCCGAGCGGGTCGGCGCCATCACCGACATCGCCTGCTTCGAACCGATCGGCGACGAGGCCGACGCGCGGCCCGCCGGCGGGGGCCTCCTCGAGGACCACCTGGTGACCCGCGTCGTCACGCCGGTCTCGCTGGACTACCTGTATGCCGCGTCGCCCGAGGAGTCCGCGTTCTACCGGGGGCTCAACGAGGGCCGCATCCTCGGCCAGCGCTGCCCCACCTGCCAGAAGGTCTACGTCCCACCACGCAGCGCCTGCCCGGCCGACGGGACGCCGACCGCGGAGGAGGTGGAGGTGTCGCAGACCGGCACCATCACGACGTTCTGCATCGTGAACGTGCCGTTCCTGGGCCAGAAGATCGTCCCGCCGTACGTCTCGGCGTACGTCCTGCTCGACGGCGCCGACATCGCCGTGCTGCACCTGATCCTGGGCGTCCCGGCCGACGAGGTCCGGATGGGCATGCGGGTCAAGGCGGTGTGGAAGCCGCGCGAGGAGTGGACCTACTCCCTGGAGAACATCGACCACTTCGAGCCGACCGGCGACCCGGACGCGGACTACGACACCTACCGGCACCACCTATGAACCACCCCACGACGTTGCTCGCTGCGCTCGCAAGCGCCGCGAGGACCCCGGTTGTCGCAAGGAGATGTACGACATGAGAGACGTTGCGGTCGTGGGGTTCGCCCAGCGACAGATGGAGGAGTTCGACGGGTCGCCCACGTGTGTGGAGCTGCTCGTCCCGCTCTTCGCCGAGTGCTACGAGCAGACCGGGTGGAACCGGCACGACATCGGGTTCTGGTGCTCGGGGTCCTCGGACTACCTCGCCGGCCGGTCGTTCTCGTTCGTGTCGGCCGTGGACGCGATCGGTGTGATCCCGCCGGTCAACGAGTCGCACGTCGAGATGGACGCCGCGTGGGCGCTCTACGAGGCCTGGCTCAAGATCCAGACCGGCGAGGTCGACACCGCGCTGGTCTACGGCTTCGGCAAGAGCTCGGCGGGCGTGCTCCGGCGCACCCTCGCGCTGCAGCTCGACCCGTACTCGATGACGCCGCTGTGGCCCGACACCGTGTCGCTGGCCGGCCTGCAGGCCCGGGCCGGCATCGACGCCGGCGTCTGGGACGAGCGGGCGATGGCCGAGGTCGTCGACCGGTCGCTGACCGACGCCGAGAAGAACGAGTACGCCATCCGCAAGGGCGGCTCCTCGGTCGACGAGCTGCTGGCTCGTCCGATGTACGCCGACCCGCTGCGCAAGCACGACTGCGCGCCGGTCACCGACGGTGCCGCCGCGATCGTGCTGGCGGCCGGCGACCGGGCCCGCTCGGTGGCCGACCGACCCGCGTGGATCTCCGGCTTCGCGCACAACGTCGACCCGATCAGCATGGGCAACCGCGACCTCACCCGCTCGCCGTCGACGGCCGCCGCGGCGTCGCAGGTCGACCTCACCGGCGTCGAGGTGGCCGAGCTGCACGCGCCGTTCAGCCACCAGGAGCTGGTGCTGCGCACCGAGCTCGGGCTCGCGGACGACGTCGCGCTCAACCCGTCGGGTGGGCCGCTGGCCGGCAACCCGATGTTCACCGGCGGCCTGATCCGCCTCGGCGAGGCCGCGAAGCGGGTGTGGGACGGCAGCGCCGACAAGGTGCTCGGTCACGCGACCAGCGGCCCCGCACTCCAGCAGAACCTCCTGTGCGTCATGGGTTCCACTACCGAAGGAGCGCAGTCCTGATGGGCAAGCTGCCTGCAGCCGTGGTCGGTGTCGGCCAGACCCACCACCGTGCCAAGCGTGAGGACCTCTCGATGGCCGGCCTGTGCCGCGAGGCCATGGACCGCGCCCTCGCCGACGCGAACCTCACCCTCGACGACATCGACGCCATCGTGGTCGGCAAGGCGCCCGACCTCTTCGAGGGCGTGATGATGCCGGAGCTCTACCTCGCCGAGGCGCTCGGCGCCGTCGGCAAGCCGCTGCTCCGCGTGCACACGGCGGGATCGGTGGGTGGCTCGACCGCGATCGTCGCGTCGTCGCTGGTGTCGTCCGGGGTGCACAAGCGGGTGCTGACGGTGGCCTACGAGAAGCAGTCGGAGTCGAACGCCATGTGGGCGCTCTCGGTGCCGCTGCCGTTCAACATGCCGGTGCACGCCGGCGCGGGTGGCTACTTCGCCCCCCACGTGCGCTCGTACATCCGCCGCTCGGGAGCCCCCACCCACGTCGGCGCGATCGTCGCGGCCAAGGACCGGCAGAACGCGCTCAAGAACCCGTACGCCCACCTCCACAACAAGGACACGACCGTCGAGTCCGTGCTGGCCTCGCAGATGCTCTGGGACCCGATCCGCTACGACGAGACCTGCCCGTCGTCCGACGGCGCGTGCGCGCTGGTGATCGTCGACGAGGACACCGCGAAGGCGTCGCCCAACCCGGCGTGGATCCACGGCACCGTGATGCGCTCCGAGGCGACCTCGGCGGCCGAGCGCGACCAGGTGAACCCGCAGGCGTCGCGCGACGCGGCGGCGTACCTCTGGAAACAGGCCGGCATCACCAGCCCGATCGACGAGATCGACATGGCCGAGATCTACGTGCCGTTCTCGTGGTTCGAGCCGATGTGGCTCGAGAGCCTCGGCTTCGCCGAGGAGGGCTCCGGCTGGAAGCTCAGCGAGTCGGGCGCCACCGCGATGACCGGTGAGATCCCCGTCAACTGCTCGGGCGGCGTGCTCTCGTCGAACCCGATCGGAGCGTCCGGGATGCTGCGCTTCGGCGAGGCCGCGCTCCAGGTGCGCGGCGCTGCCGGCGAGCACCAGATCGACGGGGCGCGCAAGGCCCTCGGCCACGCGTACGGCGGCGGCTCGCAGTTCTTCGCGATGTGGGTGGTCGGCGCGGACAAGCCGACCTCGTAGCCGGTACGGGTTCCCACGACGAGTGACGCCGGGCGTTCGCCCTCCGTGAACGTTCGGCCTTCCCGGCAGACCAGGTCCTAGGGTCGCCCCATGGGCGAGCTCATCGCGTTTCCGGCACCTGACCGCACTCCCCCTCCCGGGCCGGAGCCGCTCTGGCGCGAGGCCGTCGGGCGCGAGCTGCGCGAGGAGCGCCGTACGGCGGGCCGCACCCTCGCCGACGTCGCGGGCGCCGCGGGCGTCTCCACGCAGTACCTCTCCGAGATCGAGCGCGGCCGCAAGGAGCCCAGCTCCGAGGTGCTCGGCGCCGTGGCCGGTGCGCTCGGGCTGCGGCTGGTCGACCTGACCTCGCGGGTCACCCGCTCGATCGGCCAGATCTCCGGGCCGGTCTGCCTGGCGGCCTAGTAGCCCGGGAACACCTTCCGCAGGTCGTCCAGCGACACGTTGCCGGTGACCTGGACGCCCTCGGGGGTGAACTCCGGCTTGAGCCGTCCGGTGAGCAGCCGGGCAGCCGCCTCGGCCGGACCCTCGAACGTGGCCGTGGGGTCGCTCAGGTCGGTGACCACCGAGACCGCCTCGGTGACCACGATGCCGCCGCCGGGGACCGCGACCCGGGCCTCCTCGGAGAGCTGGTCGGGCTTGGCCGCGAAGCCGAGCAGGAAGCCGAGCGGCCCGGCGTACAGCTCGAGCAGGAGCTCGGCGGAGTCCGGGTCGAGCCCGGCCTGCGGGTCGAGCCCGACGCGCACGTCCCACGCGTGGGCGGCGACCTCGTTGAGCCGCATGCCGAGCGCGACCACGAGCGGGACCGGCTCCGGCAGGAAGCCCATGTCGATCCGCAGGTCCGCGCGCTGCTCGGCCGTGAGTCCCTCGAGCAGCTCGACCAGGCGAGTGTCGTGCTCGATGAAGCCGGCCGCCTGCTCGACGGGGCTGGAGGCATCCCAGCGGGCCCACACGGCCTGGTTGTCCTCGACCTCGACCGGGAGCCCGGCCGCGGTGGCGATCGGCTTGATCGTGATCTCGGCGCCACTGCCGAGGTGCGAGAGCGCCTGGGCGACGGTCCACTCGGACGCGCCGCTCGGGCCTGTGAGCGCTGCGTCGGGCACCCCCGGGACGAGGGTGGCGAGCGTGTCGTGGTTGGCGCGCAGGGCCGCGATGGTGCGGTCGACGAGTTCGGTCATGCCGGGCCAACCACCCGGGCGCCTGCTTTCTTCCGGCTGTCGAGCACCGTGTCGACGACGCCGTACGCCACCGCCTCGGTCGCCGAGAGCACCAGGTCGCGCTCGGTGTCCTCCCGGATCTCCTGCGGGCGGATCTGCTCTCAGCGGAGGACGGCGAGCTCCTCGGGCGTGAGACCGATCCGGTCGGAGGCGAGGGCGGACTCGAGCTGCTCGACCGAGCTCACCCCGACGATCGGCTTCCAGCCCTTCGCCACCAGCCACGCGAGCACCACCTGCGAGGCAGGCACCCTGCGGTCCCGGGCCAGGATGTGGAGTGCCGCCAGTCGGCTCGTCGTCCCCGGGTGGTCGTAGGCCTCCGGGAACGGCCGGTCGGCGCGGTCGTAGCTGCCCTGCACGAGGGGGCTGTAGACCCAGAGGTCGATCTCCGGGTGCGCCTGGAGGTAGTCGACCGTCTCGTCGGTCACGAACCCGAACCGGTGGTCCTTGCCGGGCACGTGCGCGCCCGGGCGCGGCTCGACGTACGACGTGGTGAGCTGGAGCGCGGTGTACGGCTCCACGCCGAGGCGCGCCGCGATCGACCGGGCCTGCTCCACCCGCCAGGTCGGGTGGTTGGACACGCCGAGCCGGCGTACGGCGCCGTCGCGGACCAACGCTCCGAACGCCGCCACCGTCTCCTCGAGGTCGGTCGAGCGGTCCTCCCGGTGCGCCCAGTAGAGGTCGATCGCGTCCACGCCGAGGCGCTCACGACTGCGCCCCGCCTCGCGCTCGATCACCCGCGCCGACAGCCCCTCGGGACCGCCGTCGTCGGTCGGCTCGACGCCCACCTTCGTCGCGATCACGAGCTCGGGGCGCAGCCCCGGGTTGGCCGCGAGCCAGCGGCCCAGGACCGCCTCGCTCTGGCCGCCGTGGCCGGTGGGCGAGGACCAGAACGAGTAGCAGTTGGCGGTGTCGAGCACCCGGCCACCCGCCTGCACGAAGCGGTCGAGCAGGGCGAAGGACGTGGCTTCGTCGGTGCGGGTGCCGAAGTACATGGTGCCGAGCACGAGGTCCATTCGGACGAGCCTAGAAGGTCCGCGTAGGGTCCGGTCTCATGATCGAGCTCCGCACCCCCGCCCAGATCGAGCAGATGCGTCCCGCCGGCCGGTTCGTCGCCGACGTGATCACCGCGCTCTCCCGGGCCGCCGACGTCGGCGTCAACCTCCTCGAGCTCGACGAGATCGCGCACCGGATGATCACGGAGCGCGGCGCGGAGTCCTGCTACATCGACTACCACCCGTCGTTCGGCGCCTCGCCGTTCGGCAAGGTGCTCTGCACGTCGGTCAACGACGCGGTGCTGCACGGTCTCCCCCACGACTACGTCCTCCAGGACGGCGACCTGCTCAGCGTCGACTTCGCCGCGAGCGTCGACGGCTGGGTGTCGGACTCCGCGCTCAGCGTCGTCGTCGGCACGCCGCGCACCGAGGACCTCGAGCTGATCGAGGTCACCGGGCGCGCCCTCGAGGCCGGCATCGAGGCGGCCCGGCCCGGCAACCGCCTCGGTGACATCTCGGCGGCGATCGGCGGCGTGGCACGTGCGGCCGGCCTCGGCGTGAACCTCCAGTTCGGTGGCCACGGCGTCGGGCGGACCATGCACGGTGACCCGCACGTGCCCAACGACGGCCGCCCGGGTCGCGGCCTGAAGCTCAAGCCCGGCCTCGTGATCGCGATCGAGCCGTGGTTCCTCCACACGACCGACGAGATCTACACCGACCAGGACGGCTGGACCCTGCGCAGCAAGGACGGCTCGCGCGGCGCGCACATGGAGCACACCGTCGCGATCACGGCAGACGGCCCGCTCGTGTTGACCGAGCGGGCCGCCTGATCACGCGTACCTGACCTGCAGCGCCTTGAGGCCGTTGATCCAGGAGTGCCGCAGCCGCACCGGCTCGGCGAGCTTGGAGATGTCGGGTGCGTGGTCGGCCAGGGCGTCGAAGATCACCCGGATCTCCTGCCTGGCCAGGTTGGCGCCCAGGCAGTAGTGAGCGCCGTTGCCACCGAACCCGAGCTGCGGGTTGGGGTCGCGCCGGATGTCGAAGGTGAACGGGTCCTCGAAGACCTCGTCGTCGAAGTTGGCGCTGGCGTAGAAGAGCGCGGCCCGCTCGCCCTTCTTGAAGGTGTGGCCGCTGACCTCGACGTCGCGGAGGGCGGTGCGCTGGAAGACCGTCACCGGCGTGCCCCACCGGACGACCTCGTCGACCATCGTCGCCGGGCGGTCGCGCTTCCAGATCTCCCACTGCTCGGGGTTGTCGAGGAAGGCGTTCATGCCGTGTGAGATCGCGTTGCGGGTGGTCTCGTTGCCGGCGACCGCCAGCAGGATGACGAAGTACCCGAACTCGTCGTCGTTGAGGCCGCGCTCGCCCTTGTGGGCCTGGATCAGCTTGGTGATGAGGTCGTCGCGCGGGTTGGCCTGCCGGTCGGCGGCCAGCATCATCGCGTAGCCGAGGATCTCGGCCGCGGCGACCTCGTTGTTGCCCGCGTAGTCGGGGTCCTCGCCGGCGAGCATCTGGTTGGACCACTCGAAGAGCTTGTGCCGGTCCTCCTGCGGTACGCCGATCAGGTCGGCGATGGCCTGCAGCGGGAGCTCGGCGGCGATCTCCTCCACGAAGTTGCCCGTGCCTCGCGACACCGCCTCCTTCACGATGGTGTTCGCGCGCTGGACCATCGTCTCCTCGAGCTCGGCGATCGAGCGCGGCGTGAAACCGCGGGAGATGATCGCGCGGGTCTGGGTGTGCTCGGGCGGGTCCTGGTTGATCAGGATCACTCGCTGGAGCTCGATCTGGTCGCGGGCCATCTCGCCGGGGAAGCGGATGATCGCGCCGTTCTCGGCGGTCGACCAGTCCTTGCTGTTCCTCGAGATCGCCGAGACGTCCTCGTGTCGGGTGACCGCCCAGTAGCCGGTGCCGGACTCCGCGGCGAAGCCGCTGCGCTGCTCCCACGGCTGCTCGACCCACACGATCGGGCTGTTCTTGCGTGCGGCGCGGAACTGGTCGTGCGGGATGGCCTTCTCGTTCACGTCCGGGTCGGTGAAGTCATAACCCGCGGGCAGGACGTCGGTTGCGGTCACAGGAGCTCCTCGTCGATGTGGAACACGTTCTAGTGGCACAGGTTACATACCGAAGGTAGGTGAGGGAAGATTGTCAGGGACAAGAACGTGTTCTAGTTTTCTCCCATGGGCAACCCCGTGATCGTCTACGCCGTCCGCACCCCCCTCGGCAAGCGGAAGGGCTGGCTGGCCGGCGTGCACCCCGCCGTCCTCATCGGCCACGCGATGAGCGAGGTCCTCGCGCGCTCCGGCCTGGACTCCCAGCTCGTCGAGCAGGTCGTTGCCGGCTGCGTCACCCAGGCCGGCGAGCAGTCCAACGGCATGGTCCGGCGCGCCTGGCTGCACGCGGGCCTGGCCCAGCACACCGGCGGCACCATGGTCGACGCGCAGTGCGGCTCGGGCCAGCAGGCCGCGCACCTGATCAACGACATGATCGCCGCCGGCACGATCGAGATCGGGATCGCGGCGGGTGTCGAGGCGATGTCGCGCATCCCGCTCGGCGGCAACGTCCCGCCCGGGCTCGGCGACCCGCGGCCGGACGACTGGACCATCGACATGCCCAATCAGTTCGAGGCGGCCGACCGGATCGCCCACAACCGCGGGATCAGCCGCGCCGACCTCGACGCCTTCGGGCTGGCCTCGCAGCAGAAGGCCCGCATCGCCGTCGACGAGGGCCGGTTCAAGCGCGAGATCGCCGCCGTCGAGGCGCCGGTGCTCGACGAGGAGGGCACGCCCACCGGCGAGACCCGCCTGGTCGACGCCGACCAAGGGCTGCGCGACACGACCCTGGAGGGCCTCTCCGGCCTGCGCACCGTCCTGCCGGACGGCCTGCACACGGCCGGCACGTCGTCGCAGATCTCCGACGGCGCGTCCGCGGTCCTGATCATGGACGAGGACAAGGCCCGTGCCCTCGGCCTGAAGCCGCGGGCGCGCATCGTCACGCACTGCCTGGTCGGCAGCGACCCGTACTACCACCTCGACGGCCCGATCGCCGCGACCCAGCGGGTCCTCGACCGGACCGGCCGGTCGATCTCCGACTTCGATCTCTTCGAGGTCAACGAGGCGTTCGCGTCCGTCGTCTTGTCGTGGGCCGGCCAGCACCACGTCGACATGGACAAGGTCAACGTCAACGGTGGCGCCATCGCCCTGGGCCACCCGGTCGGCTCCACCGGCACCCGTCTGATCACGACCGCCCTGCACGAGCTCGAGCGTCGCGACCAGTCGAGCGCTCTCATCTCGATGTGCGCGGGAGGCGCGATGGCGACGGGCACGGTGCTCGAGCGGATCTGACTACGCCCCGTACACCGGCTCCGGCGCGGGCGCAGCGGCGATCAGGGCGCGCAGCGCCGGCCCGACGGCCACGGCGTCCCAGCGGGTGCCGCGGTCGTGGGACGGACCGTGCGACCAGGCGTTCTCGACGGTGAGAGTGCCGCCGTCGATCTCGATCACCCGGCCGGTGACGTCGGCGGCCTCCTCGGAGGCGAGCCAGGCGACGATGGGCGAGTTGTCCTCGGGGAGTGCCATGGCGGAGGTGTCGAAGGCGCCCTCGGTCATCCGGGTCCGGGCGACCGGCGCAATCGCGTTGACGGTCACGCCGTAGCGGCCCAGCTCCTGCGCGGCGACCAGGGTGAGCCCGGCGATGCCGGCCTTGGCGGCGGAGTACGTCGCCTGGCCGACCGAGCCCTGCAGGCCGGCGCCGGACGACGTGTTGATGACCCGGCCCGCCCGCTGGCGACCCTCCTTGGCCTCGGCGCGCCAGTAGGCGCCGGCGTGGCGCAGGGGCGCGAAGTGACCCTTGAGGTGGACCCGGATGACGGCGTCCCAGTCCTCCTCGGAGGTGTTGACGAGCATCCGGTCGCGGACGAAGCCGGCGTTGTTGACCAGGATGTCGAGCCCGCCGAAGGTGTCGATCGCCTGCTGCACCATCGCGGCCGCCTGCTCGAAGTCGGCGACGTCGGCGCCGTTCACCACCGCCCGTCCGCCGGCGGCCTCGATCTCGGCGACCACCGACTCGGCGGGGGACTCCCCCGTGCCCTCACCCGAGAGCGAGACGCCGAAGTCGTTGACGACCACCGCGGCACCGTGCGAGGCGAGCTCGAGCGCGTGTGCCCGCCCGATGCCCCGGCCCGCGCCGGTGACGATCGCGACGCGACCGTCGAGAAGCTTGCTCATCGGAGTCCTCTCTGGACCAACAGGAAGGCGGGGATCTCTCCCCCGCCGTGACAGGCCACGGTCGCGCCCGAGACGTACGACGCCAGGCCGCTCGCGAGGAACGCCGCGACGTTGCCTACCTCCTCGGGTCGCGCCATCCGGCCGGCCGGGATCGTGCGCTCGATCGCCGCGACCGTCGCGTCGTCGCCGTAGTGGTCGTCGGTCTGCTCCGTGCGGCACAGGCCGACGTCGATCGCGTTCACCCGGACCTTCGGTGCCCACTCCATCGCGAGGGACGTGGTCAGGGAGTCGAGCCCGGCCTTGGCCGCGCCGTACGCCGCGATGGTCGGCGCCGGTCGCCCGGCCGAGATCGAGGAGATGTTGACGATGGCGCCGCCGGAGTCCTGTCGCTGCATCACCGCGTTGGCGGCCTGGGCGCAGACCAGGGGCGCCAGCAGGTTGAGGCCGACGATCGTGTCGTGGAAGCGCGGGGAGGCGGTCGCCGCGTCGGCCGCGGGCGCTCCCCCGGCGTTGTTGACCAGGATGTCGAGCCGGTCCAGCGAGCCGACCAGGTCGTGCACGGCGTCGGGGTCACGAACGTCGCAGACCCGGTGGGTCGTGCCCGGGACGGGCTCGACCTCGGACCGCGAGCAGGTCACCACGGTGGCGCCCGCGGAGAGCAGGGCCCGGGTGATCCCGAGCCCGATCCCCCGCGTCCCACCCGTGACGAGCGCAACCCGTCCGGAGAGGTCCACCGACAGCACCATGCTGGTAGCCTACCAAGCACTTGCTTGGTAGAGGAGACCACGTGCCGATCACATCCGAACTCCGCCCGGACGGGATCCGGGTCGTGACGATGAACGCCCCGCCCGTCAACGCCCTGACCGTCCAGGGCTGGTACGACGTGGCCGCCGCGATGGACGAGGCCGCGTCCGACGTCGACACCAAGGTGGTCGTGCTCCGGGCCGAGGGCCGCGGCTTCAACGCGGGCGTCGACATCAAGGAGATGCAGAGCACCACCGGGTTCGACGCCCTGATCGGCGCCAACAAGGGCTGCTTCGCGGCGTTCAAGGCCGTCTACGAGTGCGCCGTGCCGGTGGTCGCCGCGGTCCACGGCTTCTGCCTCGGTGGCGGGGTCGGCCTGGTCGGCAACGCGGACTGCATCGTGGCCAGCGACGACGCCTACTTCGGCGTCCCCGAGGTCAAGCAGGGTGCGCTCGGCGCGGCGACCCACCTGGCCCGGCTGGTGCCGCAGCACATGATGCGCACCCTCTACTTCACCGCGCGCACCATCAAGGCGGCCGACCTCGTGCAGTTCGGCAGCGTGCTCGAGGTGGTCCCCCGCGACCGGCTCGACGACGCCGCGCTGACGGTCGCCGGCGAGATCGCCGCCCACGACACCCGGGTGATCCGGGCGGCCAAGGAGTGCCTCAACGGCATCGACCCGGTCGACGTCAACAAGAGCTACCGGTTCGAGCAGGGCTTCACGATGGAGCTCAACCTCGCCGGTGTCAGCGACGAGCTGCGCGACGAGTTCGCGGGAACGGACAAGGCAGCAACGACGAAGGTGGGGAAGTGAGCAAGGGACCCCGCGACAAGCAGATGACGATCGACGAGGTCGTCGGCGAGCTGGAGGACGGCATGACCATCGGCATCGGCGGCTGGGGCCCGCGGCGCAAGCCGATGGCCCTGGTGCGCGCGATCCTGCGCTCCGACCTCACCGACCTCACCCTGGTCAGCTGGGGCGGCGCCGACGTGGGCCTGCTGGTCCGGGCCGGCAAGGTGCGCAAGCTCGTCTACGCGTTCGTCTCGCTGGACACCGTGCCGCTGGAGCCCAACTTCCAGAAGGCCCGCCAGGAGGGCACCATCCCCGAGGTCGTCGAGCTCGACGAGGGCATGTTCCAGACCGGCCTGCGCGCCGCCGCGCAGCGGCTGCCGTTCCTGCCCATGCGCGCCGGCCTGGGCTCCGACGTGCTGGTCAACAACCCGTGGATCGAGACCGTCACCAGCCCGTACGACGACCGGGAGGAGCTCGTCGCCGTCCCCGCGCTGCACCTCGACGTCGCCCTGGTCCACCTCAACCGCGCCGACCGGCACGGCAACGCGACCTACCTCGGCCCCGACCCCTACTTCGACGACCTCTTCGCGATGGCTGCCGACCGCTGCTACGTCAGCGTCGAGCAGGTGGTCGACACGGCCGGCCTCACCGTCGACACCCCGGTCCAACGCCTGCTGCTGAGCCGGATGATGGTCAGCGGCGTCGTCGAGACGCCGAACGGCGCGCACTTCACCACCTGCACCCCCGACTACGAGCGCGACGAGAAGTTCCAGCGCGCGTACGCCGCCGCCGCGGGTGGCAGCGACGAGGACTGGGCAGCGTTCGAGGGACGCTTCCTGTCCGGCGACGAGGCCGCCTACCAGGCCGCGGTCGCGGCGTTCGGAGAGGAGCAGGCATGAGCGACGCCACCAGGGCCGACGTCTGCGCCGCGGCGATCGCGGACGCGTTCGCGGACGACGGCGAGGTCTTCGCCAGCCCGATGGGCCTGCTGCCGATGCTCGGCGTCCGGCTCGCGAAGCTGACCAGCAACCCGGACCTGGTGATCTCCGACGGTGAGTCCCTCTTCCTCGCCGGGGTGCCGCCGCTGTTCGCCCAGGCCGACGTGGTCGAGGGCTGGATCCCGTTCCGCAAGGTCTTCGACGTGGTGGCCTACGGCAAGCGGCACGTGATGATGGGCGCCACCCAGGTCGACCGGCACGGCAACCAGAACATCTCCGCCATCGGCGACTTCGCGCAGCCGAAGCGACAGCTGCTCGGCTCCCGCGGGGCCCCGGGCAACACGGTCAACAACCGCACGTCCTACTGGGTGCCGAAGCACTCCGCGCGGGTCTTCGTCGAACGCGTCGACATCGTCTCCGGCGTCGGGCCGAAGCTCGCCAAGAAGGCCGGCCCGGCCGCGGCCCGCTTCAACGACATCCACCGTGTCGTCAGCAACCTGGGCGTCTTCGACGTCAAGGGCGCCGACGACACGCTCCGCCTGCTGAGCGTCCACCCGGGGGTGACCGTCGACGACGTGCGTGAGGCCACCGGCTTCGACCTGGAGGTCGGCGCCGACGTGCCCACCACGCGCGCGCCGACGCTCGAGGAGCTGGTTGTCATCCGCGAGGTGCTGGACCCGCAGGGTCTGCGCTTCAAGGAGGTGCCGGACGCATCATGATCGACCAGCTGCTGAAGACCCCGTTCACGGAGCTCACCGGCGTCCGGCACCCGGTCGTGCAGACCGGCATGGGCTGGGTGTCCGGCCCGCGCCTGGTGAGCGGGACGGCGAACGCCGGCGGCCTCGGCATCCTGGCCAGCGCGACCATGACCTTCGAGGAGCTCGAGAAGGCGATCGTCGAGGTCAAGAGCCGCACCGACCAGCCGTTCGGCGTCAACCTGCGGGCCGACGCGGCCGACGCGCCCGCGCGCTGCGACCTGCTGATCGAGCACGGCGTGAAGGTCGCGTCCTTCGCGCTCGCGCCGAAGCAGGACCAGATCACGAAGCTCAAGGAGCACGGGATCGTGGTGATGCCGTCGATCGGCGCCGCCAAGCACGCGGTCAAGGTCGCGTCGTGGGGCGCCGACGCCGTGATGATCCAGGGCGGAGAGGGCGGTGGCCACACCGGGCCGGTGCCGACGACGCTGCTGCTCCCGACGGTGCTGGACGCCGTCGACATCCCGGTGATCGCGGCCGGAGGCTTCTTCGACGGGCGCGGCCTCGCGGCCGCGCTGTCGTACGGCGCCGCCGGCATCGGCATGGGCACCCGCTTCCTGCTCACCAGGGACAGCGCCGTGCCGGACGCCGTCAAGCAGCTCTACCTCGAGCGCGACCTGACCGGCACGGTCGTGACCGCCAAGGTCGACGGGATGCCGCACCGGATGCTGCGCACCGAGCTCGTCGAGGAGCTCGAGGAGACCAGCGCGATCAGGCGGCTCGGCCCCACGATGAGGCGCACCCTCGAGTTCAAGAGGATCAGCGGCATGAGCTGGGTCGGGCTGGCCAAGGACGGCCGCGAGATGCGCAAGGCCCAGGGCCGCACGCTCGCCCAGATGGCGCTGGCCGCCAACACCCCGATGATGCTCAAGTCCGGCCTCGTCGACGGCGACACCGGCGCGGGCGTGCTCGCCAGCGGCCAGGTCGTCGGGGTCATCGACGACCTGCCGACCTGCGAGGAGCTGATCGACCGGATCGTGGTCCGCGCAGTCGACGAGCTGAGGCGGTCCTCGGCGTACGTCGTCTGAGGTCACGCCCCGGGGACGTGTCCCCGCGGCGGCGCCCACTCGCCGGTGGCGCGCAGGTGCTCGTAGATCTCGTGCTCGGGCCGGTAGAACTCGTCCAGCCTCGCGCGCATGGTCGAGCTGAGCTGCGGCGGTGGCCGGACGCTGGAACGGTTGTCGGTGTGCACGTCGATCCCGCCGCCGACCTTCAGCCCGATCCACTGCTGCCAGACCTCGGGCCGCTCGAGCGCGAAGAGCCGGTCGACGCCGATGTCGAGCCGGTCGCTGAGCGAGACGAACTTCGCCGGGCGACCCTTGAGCGTGCCGGGGCGCGGGTCGTTGTCGACATAGCGACCGACGAACTCCTCGAAGCTCTGCTCGCCGGTGAACTTCGCCGGGTCCTCCTGGGCGAGCGCCGGGCGCTGGCGGTAGCGCCACCACGACTCCAGCCAGGAGACCGGCTCACGGAACAGCGAGACCAGCTCGTAGTCGTCGCGCTCGTAGCCGCCGTTGCGGAGGACCGGGACCATCAGGCTGTGGAAGGACCGGCAGTTCATGTGCTTGAGGCGCGGGTTGACCCGCAGCACCAGCTCGGCGTGGCCCGAGAGCGAGCGCACCAGGGACGTCGAGGCGCATTTGGGCATCGACAGCAGCACGAAGCCGTGGGCGGGCAGCCCGATCATCAGCACCCCTGGTGGTCGACCCGACGGACCCGCGCAGCCTAACGGACCGTGCCCGCGCCGACCGTGGCCCGCTCCGACGTGGCCTAGTGTTCGGCCGGTGAACGCACTGGGACGCCAGACGCTGCTGTGGATGATCCCGATCAACCTGCTCCTGGTGGTGTGGGTGTGGATCGGGCGGATCGTGTTCGGCGTCGGGGGCTGGTTCATCCTGATCCTCCTCGTCTCCGCCGTCCCGGTGCTGCTGGTCGCGTTCCTCGTGACGACCCTGCTCGCCTACACCCAGCACGGCCGGCCGAGGTCGCTCACCCGCTTCCAGGCGGCCGCGCAGCTCGCGACCTGGCTCGCCCTGTTCGTGTTCGGCGCCTTCATGCCCGACTTCGGCGACACCGAGGACAGCCAGCTGTCGCTGCTCACCCAGGTCTTCGGCTACTCCGACTCCCTCTTCGACCTGAGCTTCACGATCGCGCTGGTCGCGGGCGGCGCGGCCGTGGTCGCGTACGGCGTGCTGCTCGGCTCCCTGGTGGTCGGACGTCGCGACGCACGAGCGACAATGGAGACGTGACCGACCAGCCGACTGACCCAGGACCGAAGAAGCGCCCGCGGCACCTCATGGACCCGTCGAACCCTCGACGCGAGGTCAAGTCCGCCGCATCCGGCTCCATGCACCTCGAACCCGTGCAGAAGTGGGTGCTCTCGATCCTGGCCGCCGTCACCATCGCGCACCTGGCGGCCGGCCTGGTGATCGCCGCGATCTACGTCGACCCCGACCGCACCGGCGCCCAGGTCGGCCTGAACGTCCTGGCCGGCGCGTTCGGCGTGATCGCGGTCGCGGTCTTCCGCGCCATCCACCAGATGAAGCCGCTCACGCCCTGGTTGCTGCTCGGCGTCACGCCCACCGTCGTCGGCCTCTGGCTCACCTTCCGCTGACCTCCGGACGCGCGAGAAGGCGGCCGGCGCCCCGAGGCACCGACCGCCCTCCCGGTCCAGGCGACGACGTCAGCTCAACGTGAGCGCCGTGTCGTCGATCACGAAGCTCGTCTGGAGCGAGCTGTCCTCGGTGCCGGCGAAGCTGATCGAGACCGTCTGGCCCGCCAGCGACGACACGTTGAACGACTTCAGGACGTAGCCGGAAGCCTTGTTGAGGTTGGAGTACGTCGCCAGCGTGGTCGACCCGGCCTTGACGGTGAGCTTGTCGTAGGCCGAGCTGGTGGTCGTCTCCGCGCTGTCGATGTGGAGGTAGAACGTCAGCGTCGCGGTGCAGCCCGCCGGGATGGCGACGGACTGGCTGAGCGAGTCGGAGTGCGTGGTGCCGTACCCGTTGAGCCAGGCCTTGTAGCTGCCGGCGTGCGCGGGCTGGGCCGAGTCGGTGGTGATGACGCCGCTCGACGCCGTCCAGGAGGCCGCGCCGGACTCGAAGCCCGGGTTGAGGATCTTCTGGCCGGAGCACGATCCCCCGCCGCCGGTGCCGGAGATCGTCCACGTGAAGGTGGCCGACCCGGTGGCGTTGGTGGTGTCCTTGGCGGTGACCGTGGAGCTGTAGGTGCCCGCCGTGGTCGGCGTGCCCGAGATCAGGCCGGACGACGCGTTGATCGACAGGCCGGCCGGGAGGCCGGTCGCCGAGTAGGTCAGGGTCTGGCCCGAGGCCGAGTCACTGGCCGAGATCTGCAGGCTCTTGGCCGTGCCGACGGTGCCGGTCTGGCTGCCGGGGTTGGTGACCGTGACGGTGTTGGTGCCGCCCGTGGTGCAGGTCGGGTCGGCGGTCTGCGCCGGGACGCTGACGGCGTTCCAGGCGGCCTTGACGGCGTTGAACTCCGTGCACGAGCCGGGGTAGAGGTTCTTGGCCGCGGTGAGCGTCCAGGTGCGGTACTTCAGGTACGACGACGTCGACGTCTTCATCAGCATCGCGTTGTACATGATCTTGATGGCCTTCTGGATGCCCACGCCCGACAGCGTGGTGCTGTTGCAGGTCGGGCTGGTCGGCTGGCCGTCGGTCGGGCTGGTGCCCTCGGCGAGCAGGTAGAACCAGTGGTTGCCCGGGCCGGCGGCCGCGTGCACCTCGTCGGTCGGCGTCGAGGACGAGTAGCAGTTGTCGTCACCGGCCAGCGAGGGGTTGTACATGTAGCGGATCGGACCGCTGCCGACCAGGTTGACCTGCTCGCCGACGGTGTAGTCCGGGGTGTCGACCGAGTTGTTCGCGTACCACTCGGTCGCGGCGCCGAACGTGTCGGCGACGAACTCCTGGGTGCCGTTGCCGGAGATGCCGCCCGGCGTGTGGTCGTCGACGCCGTGGCCGAACTCGTGGGCGACCACGTCGATCGAGCCGATCCACTTGCTGCCGGTCTGCGTGTGGCCGATCTGGACCTGGGTGCCGTCGTAGTAGGCGTTGACGTCCGCGAGGCCGACCCGGATCGGGACCCAGCCGCCGGAGCCGTCCATGCCGCTGCGGCCGAGCCAGCTCGACAGCATCTGGCGCTCCTGCTCGGCGGCGTAGAACGCGTCCACGCAGCCGGTCTCACGGTTGGTCGCGTTGCCGTCGCCCCACGTGTCGTCGGTGCCCGTGTAGGTCGCGTTGCCCGAGGCGTTCTGGCACACGAGGGTGGTGGCGTTCGAGTTCTTCATCGAGTACGTCGAGCCCGAGAGCGTGGTCGGGATGGAGACCGTCCCGGCCCAGGCGGAGTTGCCGGTGCCCTCCACGACGTGCTCCTGGGTGGAGATGACGCCGCCCTTGACGGCGTCGACCAGGACGGTCAGCCGGGAGGCCTCGCCGGCCCGCGTGCCGACCACGGTGGTCTGCCACGCGAGGCGCGAGCCCTGCTCCTGGAGGACGACGAGGCGGGTGGCGCCGTCGTACCGGCCGGCTCGAACCTGGCGCAGTGCGGTCGTGCGCGCCGCCTGCTCGGCGACGGCGGGCTTGACGGAGGTCAGGCTCACCGGGCTGCTCTGGGCGACCGTCGTGGTCAGCAACGCACCCCGGGAGTCGGTGACGACGACGAAGTCGCCGCCGACGACCGGCAGGCCGCGGTAGGTGCGCTCGTAGGGCACGTACTGCAGACCGCCCGACGAGACCACCCGCTGGGCCTGGAAGGAGTCGTGGCTGCTGGCCTGGAGCGAGCGAGGTGGGGTCGCGACGAGCTTGCTCGCCGTGTCCCGCGCCTGCGCCTTGGCCCCGTGGCCGTGGGTGTTGACGGACTTCACTGCCGGTGCATTGTGCGTGGCTGCGTCGGCGCCGTTCGGCACCGACACGACCGCCAACGCCGAGACGAGGGCTGCTGTGAAGCCCCCCGCGACGAGTCGTTTCACTGACACTCCTTGAGTTGCGGGCTCGTGGTTGAGCCCCCCGATGAGGTGGCCCAGAGTCGCGTAACCGCAGTGGTGTGCCGCCCGAGACAAGAACCTCGCGAACTGTCGCCCGCGGGAGAAGGTCGCGTCAATGAGGCAGAGATGCGCAAATGTGCAGTGCGACAACCTGCAAATGTGAAGAGTTTCCGTCAGGTGTCGGCGGTAACCGCAGGTGTTGCGCTCGCGGGGACGCCTACAGGCGCTCGATGATCGTGACGTTGGCCTGGCCGCCGCCCTCGCACATGGTCTGGAGGCCGTACCTGCCTCCGGTGCGCTCGAGCTCGTTGAGCAGCGTGGCCATCAGGCGGGTGCCGGTCGCGCCGATCGGGTGTCCGAGGGCGATGCCCCCGCCGTTGACGTTGACCTTGTCGTGCGGGGCGCCGGTCTCACTCATCCAGGCGAGCACGACGGACGCGAACGCCTCGTTGCACTCGAAGAGGTCGATGTCCTCGATCGCAAGGCCGGTCTTGTCGAGCGCGTGCTTCGTGGCCCGGATCGGGCCGGTCAGCATCCAGACCGGGTCGTCACCGCGGACCGACAGGTGGTGGATCCGCGCCCGCGGCGTGAGGCCGTGGTCCTGCACGGCCCGCTCGGAGGCGACCAGCACCGCCGACGACGCGTCACAGATCTGGGAGGCGACCGCTGCGGTGATCCGGCCACCGGGAGCGAGCGGCTCGAGGGCGGCCATTTTCTCCAGCGAGGTCTCGCGGGGGCACTGGTCGGTGTCGAAGCTCGATCCGTCGGCCAGGGTCAGCGGCTCGATCTCGCCCTTGAAGCGCCCCTCGGCGATCGCGGCCCGGGCCCGCTGGTGCGAGGCGAGCGCGAACGACTCCATCTCCTCGCGGCTGATGCCCCACTTCTCCGCGATCATCTCGGCCGAGCGGAACTGGCTGACCTCCTGGTCGCCGTACCGCGCGGCCCAGCCGGGCGACTCCGCGAACGGCGTGGTGAAGCCGTACTGCCGGCCGACCAGCATCGCCGCCGAGATCGGGATCGCGCTCATGTTCTGCACGCCGCCGGCGACCACGAGGTCCTGGGTGCCGGAGAGCACGCCCTGGGCGGCGAAGTGCACCGCCTGCTGGGACGACCCGCACTGACGGTCGATCGTCACCCCCGGCACGTGGTCGGGCAGCCCGGCCACCAGCCAGGCCGTGCGGGCGACGTCGCCCGCCTGCGAGCCGATCGTGTCGCAGCAGCCGAGGATCACGTCGTCGACCGCTCCCGGGTCGACCCCGGTACGCCGCATCAGCGCCGAGATGCTGTGCGCGGCCAGGTCGGCCGAGTGCACCCCCGCGAGCGCTCCCCC
The DNA here is from genome assembly GCF_002117935.1 of Nocardioides sp. PD653-B2. Taxonomy (GTDB): domain Bacteria; phylum Actinomycetota; class Actinomycetes; order Propionibacteriales; family Nocardioidaceae; genus Nocardioides. The sequence continues at coordinate 29,110 of NZ_BDJE01000005.1, forward strand.
GCGCTTGCCGACCGGCGTGCGGACGGCATCGACGATGAAGGCCTCACTCATGATGATGAATCCCTTCCAGCAGGATGGAGAGGTACTGCTTCGCGATCTCGGTGTGGGAGCGCCGGCCGCCCGGGCGGTACCACGACACGGCCACCCAGACGGTGTCGCGGATGAAGCGGTAGGTGAGCTCGAGGTCGAGGTCGTCGCGCAGGACGCCGGCGTCGATGCCGTTCTGGAGCAGGGTCAGCCAGACCTGGCGGGACTGCCGGTTGCGCTCGCCGAGGTAGGCGAACCGGTCGAACGTCAGCAGGTACGCCGCCTCGTTCTGGAAGATCGCGACCTCGTCGCGGTGCTTGTCGATCGCCTCGAACGACACCACCACGGCCCGCTCGAGCTTGGCCAGCGGGTCGAGGTCGGCGGCCGCCAGGATCTCGTCGTACTGCCCGAAGAGCTCCTCCTGGAAGGTCTTCAGGATCTCGTCGACCATCGACTCCTTGGAGTCGAAGTGGTGGTAGAGGCTGCCCGACAAGATCCCCGAGGCGTCCGCGATGTCGCGGACGGTGGTGTTCTTGAAGCCCTTCTCGGCGAACAGCCCGGCCGCGATCCCGAGCAGCTCCTCCCGGCGCGTCGCGGAGGCTTGCGTCCCCTCAGGCATGCTGACTGCTCACCGACACGACCTCGCCGGTCAGGTAGGACGCGTAGTCGCTCGCCAGGAAGACCATCACGTTGGCGACCTCCCACGGCTCGGCCGCGCGGCCGAAGGCCTCGCGCTGCTTGAGCTCGTGGAGCAGCTCGTCGGAGGTGACCTTCGCGAGGAAGGGGTGCATCGCCAGGCTCGGCGAGACCGCGTTGACCCGGATGCCGTGCGGCGCCAGGTCGAGGGCGGAGCAGCGGGTCAGCGCCATCACGCCGGCCTTGGCCGCGGCGTAGTGGGCCTGGCCCTCCTGCGCGCGCCAGCCGATGACCGAGGCGTTGTTGACGATGACGCCCTTCTTGCCGGCCGCGACCATGCGCCGGCCGGCGGCGCGGACACAGCGGAAGGTGCCGGTCAGGGTGATGTCGAGGACCGTGAGCCACTGCTCGTCGGTCATCTCCAGGATGCTCGCCGTGCCACCCAGGCCGGCGTTGTTGATCATGATGTCGACACCGCCGAGCTCCTCCGCTGCGTCGAGCAGCGCGGCCACCTGCGACTCGTCGGTGACGTCACAGACGAGCTGGCGCACGCGTTCGGCGCCGTGCTCGGCGGCCAGCGCCTCCTCGGCCTCGGCCAGCCGGCGGGCGTGGGTGTCACTGAAGACGACCGCCTTCGCGCCCTCCTCGAGCGCCCGGCGCACGACGGCCGCACCGATGCCCGCACCGGCCGCGGCCGTCACGACGACGACCTTGCCGGCGAGCAGGTCGTGGCCCGCGACGTAGTCGGGGACCGGTTGCTCGGGTCTCGTGGCGGTCATCCGCGTGCCTCTCGGGGTAGGCCGAGCACCCGCTCGGCGAGGATGGTGCGCTGCACCTCGTCGCTGCCGCCGTAGATCGTGTCGGCGCGCGAGAAGAGGAAGAGCCGTTGCCACGGGTCGAGGTCGTACGCCGAGCCGGGGCGGGCGGTCAGCCCGGCGGGCCCGGCGACGTCCATGGCGACCTCGCCGAGGCGGCGGTGCCAGTTCGCCCAGACCAGCTTGAAGATCGAGGCCGCTCCCGCCTCGTCGGTCGAGAGGCCGCGCAGCGCCTGGAAGCGCATCACCTCGAGCTCGACCTTGAGACCGGCCAGCCGGTCGCGGAGCACGGCGTCGTCGATCGCGCCGTTCTCCGTGGCCAGTGCGACGACCCCGTCGAGCTCACGGGCGAAGCCGACGACCTGGCCGAGCACGGAGACGCCGCGCTCGAAGCCGAGCAGCGCCATCGCCACCGCCCAGCCCTGGCCGGGCTCGCCGACCACCAGGTCGGCGTCGGTGCGCGCGCCGGCGAAGAAGACCTCGTTGAACTCCGACCCGCCGGTCAGCTGCTCGATCGGCCGGACCTCGACGCCGTCCTGGTCGAGCGGCACCAGCAGGAAGGACAGACCGCGGTGGCGCTCCGAGCCGGGCTCGGAGCGGCAGAGGACGAAGGCCCACTGGCTGAAGTGCGCGTTGGACGTCCACACCTTCTGGCCGTCGATCACCCAGGACCGGTCGTCGGGCGGGCCGTCGAGGCGGGCCTTGGTCTGCACGTTGGCGAGGTCGGAGCCGGCACCGGGCTCGGAGTAGCCCTGCGCCCACAGCTCCTCGACCGCCACGATCCTGGGCAGGAAGCGCTGCTTCTGCTCATCGGTGCCGAAGGCCATCAGGGTCGGGCCGAGCAGCTCCTCACCGAGGTGGTTGACCCGCACCGGCGCGTTCGCCCGGGCGTACTCCTCGTGGAAGATCACCTGCTGGAAGAGGCTCAGCCCGCGGCCGCCGTACTCCTTCGGCCAGCCGACGCAGGTCCACCCGTGCTCGGCCATCAGCCTGTTCCAGGCCACCCGCTCGTCGTGGGCCTCGTGGTCGCGCCCGGCGCCGCCGAGACCGCGCAGCTCGGCCCACTCGCCGCTCAGGTGCTCCTCGAGCCAGCCCCGCACCTCGGCACGGAAGGCCTGGTCCTCGTCGGAGTAGGTCAGGTCCACAGGTGGTAGCCTACCAAGCAAATGCTTGGTACGGACACGCTGCCCGGTCTCCTCCGCGACGCCGCGGAGCGTTTCGGCGACCACCCGGCCTACGTCGAGGGTGGTCGCACCGTGTCGTACGCCGAGTTGCTGGAGCTCGTCGAGAAGACCAGCGAGCGCTACGTCGTCAACGGCGCCTGCTGCGGCGACCGCGTCGTCATCTGGGGCCCGAACAGCATCGACTGGGCCGTCGCCGCGCTGGCCGTCTCCTACGCGGGAGCGGTGCTGGTGCCGGTCAACTCGCGCTACGTCGGGGCCGAGGTCGCCGATGTCGTCGAGCGCACCGACGCGAAGATGGTCGTGGTGCACGACGGCTTCCTCGGCCGGGACCAGGTGCAGGAGTTGAGCAACGCCGGCGTTGATCCGACGCTCATCGTGACGATGGCCGACCTCATGGCGAGGGCGACGACGCCCATGCGGCACGGGAACCCCGGCCCCGACGACGTCGCCGACATCCTGTTCACGTCCGGCACGACCGGGCGCTCGAAGGGTGCGATGAGCGCGCACCGGCAGACGATCGGCGTGGCGCGGGCCTGGGCCGAGCTGGGCGGCGTCCGGGAGGACGACCGCTACCTGGTGGTCAACCCGTTCTTCCACTCCTTCGGCTACAAGGTCGGCATCGTCGTCGGCCTGCTGACCGGGGCCACGCTCTACCCGGTCGCGACCTTCGACCTCGACGAGACCATGCGGCTGATCGAGGCCGAGCAGATCACCGTGCTGCCCGGGGCTCCCACGATCTTCACCTCCCTGCTCAACGCGCCCGGCCGCGCCGACCGAGACCTCTCGTCGCTGCGCCTCGCGGTGACCGGCGCCGCCGTGGTGCCCGTCGTGCTGATCGAGCGGATGCGAGATGAGCTGGGCATCGACCAGGTCGTGACCGCCTTCGGGATGACGGAGGCGGTGGTGGTCACGATGTGCCGCGACGGGGACTCCGCCGAGACCGTCGCGACCACCTGTGGTCGGGCGATCCCGGGGATGGAGACCCGGATCGGCGAGAGCGGTGAGCTGCTCGTGCGCGGCGAGTACGTCATGCTCGGCTACCTCGACGACGCCGCGGCCACCGCCGAGGCGATCGACGCCGACGGCTGGCTGCACACCGGCGACGTCGGCACGCTCGACGCCGACGGCAACCTCGCGATCACCGACCGGCTCAAGGACATGTACATCTCGGGCGGGTTCAACGTGTATCCCGCCGAGGTCGAGCAGACCCTGGCCCGGATGGACGGCGTCGCCGACGTCGCGGTCGTCGGCGTCCCGGACGAGCGGATGGGCGAGGTCGGCAAGGCGTACGTCGTCGCCAGTAGTCGGCAAAGTGTCGCCCCCGACGACGTGATCGCCTTCGCCAAGGAGCGGCTCGCGAACTTCAAGGTGCCGCGGTACGTCGAGGTCGTCGACGGCCTCCCGCGCAACCTGTCCGGCAAGGTGCTGAAGAACCGGTTGAGGGACTCCTGATGGACCTGACCCTGAGCGAGTCCGAGCTCGCGTTCCGCGACGAGGTGCGCGCCTGGCTCGAGGCCAACGTGCCCTCCGCCCCGCTGCCCTCGATGGACACCGCAGACGGCTTCGCCGCCCACCAGGAGTGGGAGCGGCGGCTCTCCGACGCGCGCTGGTCGGTGGTGAGCTGGCCGCAGAGGTACCACGGCCGCGAGGCGTCGCTCGTCGAGTGGGTCGTCTTCGAGGAGGAGTACTACCGCGCCGGCGCACCGGGGCGGGTCTCCCAGAACGGCATCTTCCTGCTCGCGCCGATCATCTTCGACCACGGGACCCAGGAGCAGCAGGACCGGTTCCTGCCGACGATGGCCACCGGCGAGCGGATCTGGGCGCAGTGCTGGTCCGAGCCCGAGGCGGGCTCCGACCTGGCGTCGCTGCGCTCCACCGCGCACCGCGACGAGGAGCGCGGCGGCTGGGTGCTCAACGGCCAGAAGACCTGGTCGTCGCGGGCGTCGTTCGCGCACTGGGGCTTCGGGCTCTTCCGCTCCGACCCCGACGCCCAGCGCCACCACGGCCTCACGTACTTCCTGTTCCCGCTCGACGCCGACGGCGTGACCGTGCGCCCGATCGCGCAGCTGGACGGCGAGGCGGGGTTCGCCGAGATCTTCTTCGAGGACGTGTTCGTGCCGGACGCCGACGTCCTCGGCGCGCCGGGTGACGGCTGGCGGGTCGCGATGTCCACCGCCGGCAACGAGCGCGGCCTGTCGCTGCGCTCCCCCGGCCGCTTCTGCGCCGCCGCCGACCGGCTGGTCGACCTCTACCGCTCCGCCCCGGACGCGGCGTACGCCGACGGCGTGGTCGACGCGTGGATCAAGGCGCAGTCCTACCGCCTGTACACGTGGGGCACCGTCACCCGGCTCCGCGACGGTGCGCCCACTGGTGACGGAGTGGGTGCTGCCGGCTCGGTCAACAAGGTCTTCTGGTCCGAGCTCGACGTCGCCCTGCACGAGACCGCGCTCGACCTGCTCGGCCCCGAGGCGGAGGTCGGGTCGCGCTGGCTCGACGGCTACACCTTCGCGCTCTCCGGCCCGATCTACGCAGGCACCAACGAGATCCAGCGCAACATCGTCGCCGAGCGGATCCTCGGGCTGCCGAAGGAGCCGCGCCGATGAAGTTCGTCCTCGACGGCGACCAGCGCGACTTCGCGGCCGCGCTCGACTCGCTGCTGTCCTCCTCCGACACCGTCGCGGTCGCCCGCGCCTGGGCCGACGGCGACAGCGCGCCCGGGCTCGAGCTCTGGACCCGGCTGGCCGAGCTGGGCGTCACGTCGCTCGCGACCGAGGCCTCGCCGGTCGAGGTCGCCATCGCCTTCGAGGCGCTCGGCAAGCACGCGGTGCCCGGCCCGTGGGTCGAGTCCGCGGCCTACCTGCCGGTCGCCCTCGGCCACGAGGTCGACGGCGTCGCCACCCTGGCGCTGCCGCCGCACGTGCCGTACGCGCTCGACGCCGACGTCGCCGACCAGGTCTACGTCGGCAGCACGCCCGTGACCGCGGTCGGTGAGCTCCGGCACTCGGTCGACCGGACCCGGCGCCTCTTCGCGGTCATCGGCGAGGGTGAGACCGACCCGGCGGCCTTCGACCTGGCCGTGCTCGCGACGTCCGCGCAGCTGCTCGGCGCCGGCGAGCGGATCCTCGCCGACTCGGTGACCTACGCGAAGCAGCGCAAGCAGTTCGGCCGCGAGATCGGCTCCTACCAGGCGATCAAGCACGCGCTGGCCGATGTGCGCATCGCACTCGACTTCGCGCGGCCGCTGGTGTTCGGCGCCGCGCTCGGCGAGGTCGGCCCGTCGGCCGCCAAGGTCGCCTGCGCGGACGCGGCGTACCTCGCCTCCCGCACCGGCCTCCAGGTGCACGGCGCGATCGGCTACACGCAGGAGCTCGACCTGAGCCTGTGGATCACCAAGGTCCGTGCCCTCGTCACCGCCTGGGGCACTCCGGCGCACCACCGCTCGCGGGTGCTGGAGGGACTGCTCTGATGGAGTTCGCGCTCTCCGAGGAGCAGCAGGAGCTGGCCGCCACGGTCCGCTCCCTGCTGGCAAAGCGTGCCGACCCCCGCGTCGAGACGTACGACGAGTCCCTGTGGCAGACACTCTGCGAGCAGATCGGCGTCGCGGCGCTCGGGATCCCCGAGGACTACGACGGCGCCGGGTTCTCGCTCTTCGAGTCGATCATCGCGCTCGAGGAGGTCGGCCGGTCGCTGGCGCCCTGTCCCCTGCTCTCGTCGCTGGTCACGTCCGAGGCCCTGCTCGCCGGCGCCGACGAGGAGGCGAAGAAGCGACTGCTCCCCCGCATCGCCAGGGGTGCGGTCGCGGCGTTCGTCGACGGCGACGCTCCGGTGCTCGACGGTGACCTGGCTGCGATCGTCGTGGCCGCCTCGGCCGACGGCCTCGTCGAGGTGACGGACGCGGAGACGACGTGGACCCCGACGATGGACCAGACGATCCGGCTCGCGACCGTCGCGGGCGGCACCAGGACCGCGATCGGCGACGGTCCCGCCGCCCTCGCGCGGGCCCGCCTGGTCGGCGCGGTCGGCACGGCCGCGCTGGCCGTCGGCTGCGCCCACCGGGCCCTGGACATGACCGTGTCCTACACGAAGGAGCGCGTGCAGTTCGGCCGCCCGATCGGGTCGTTCCAGGCGCTCAAGCACCGGATGGCCGACATGCTGGTCGAGCTCGAGATGGCCCGCTCGGCGTCCTGGGCGGCGTCGTACGCCGTCTCCACGCGAGCCGACAACGCCGCGCAGCTCGCCCATGTCGCGAAGTCGTACTGCTCCGAGGCGCTCGCCCACATCGCCGGAGAGACCGTGCAGCTGCACGGCGGCATCGCGATCACCTGGGAGCACGACGCCCAGCTGGTCTTCAAGCGCGCCCACGCCCTGCGCCACCTGTACGGCGCCCCCCACGAGCACCGCGCACTCGTGGCACTCTGACTCCATGGCCAGCAACGAGCTCCCCCGCCCGCTCCGGGTCTTCGGCCCGTCGGACCTGGTCCCCGCCGATCCGTCGCCGGGGATGGACCGCGAGCGAGCCTTCGAGCTGCCGCTGCTGTGGGCCGGCCAGGTGGAGACCGCGCCGGGCGTCGTGTCCGGCTGGCACCACCACGACCGCAACGAGTCGAGCCTCTACGTCGTCCGGGGCGTGCTGCGCTTCGAGTTCGAGGGGTGCGAGGGCTACCTGGACGCGGTCGCGGGCGACTTCGTGCACGTGCCGTCGTACACCGTGCACCGCGAGAGCAACCCGACAGGTGAGCCGTCGCTGGCGGTGATCGCGCGGGTCGGTGGCGGCATCCCCACCGTCAACGTCGACCCTCCCGCGACCCGCTCGTAGCGGACCACACCCGTCCAGGGAAGGGCTGTGGACATCTCGTGGACGAGCCGTTACCGAACGCTCTGGACCGCGGTGACGAGGTTCGGCCGAAACCTCGCCCGTCACACCCGTCACTCCTACCGTGAAGCCATGACCACCTACGCCGTGAGCATCACCGACCTGGACGCCCCGGTCGCCGACGACTTCGAGGTCCGCCTGCCGCGCACCGTCGCGAACCCCCGCCGCACCACCTGGACCGGCTTCGCGAAGGACGACATCGACCGCCTGCCTGCCAGCTAACCCCGGCTCAGCGGGGGGCGGTGGTGCAGTACTTCCCCTGGAAGAACAGCAGCGGGTCGACGTCGCCCTCGTCGATGCCGAGGTCGACGACCCGCCCGATCACGACGTAGTGGTCGCCGGCCTCGTGGACCTGGTGGATCGTGCAGTCGACGTGCGCGAGCGACCCCTCGAGGATCGGTGAGCCCGTGGCCCGCGACGGGGTCCACTTCACGTCACCGAACTTGTCGACCCCCCGGCTGGCCATCGTGTTGGACAGCTCGGCCTGGTCGGCCGCGAGGAAGTTGACGCAGAACTTGCCGGACCGCTGGATCAGCGGCCACGAGCGGGAGCTCTTGGCCGGGATGAAGAGCACCAGCGGCGGGTCGAGCGAGACGCTCGAGAACGACTGACACGTCATGCCCACCGGCTCGTCGTTGCTCGTGGTGGTCACCACGGTCACGCCGGACGCGAAGCGGCCCAGCACGTCGCGGAACCTGCGCGCGGCGGCGACGTGCTCCGGGTCGTCGTGGACGGCGACGTCCTCGCCGGGCCGGAACTCGAAGTCGATGTCCTGGTCACCGAGCCAGGAGTTGATCAGCTCGGGGCTCGGCCAGGTCTCCCGCGCGTCGGGGCTCATGCCCTCCGGGATGTCACTGCCGGCCTCCGCGCTCATGCCGTGCAGTCTTCCACTGCCGCCCCAGCCACTACCGGCCGGCGCCGAAGTCGTGGCCCCAGTACGACACCGCGGTCGACTCGCGCGCGACCCACCGGCCGTCGTCGACGGTCAGCCCGTCGGTGCCGAACTCGATGTCGAAGCCGCCGGGCGACTTCACGTAGAACGAGATCATCTCGTCGTTCATGTGCCGGCCCAGCGTCGCCGACAGCGGCGCCCGGTGCTTGCGCACCCGCTCCAACGCCCGGCCGACGTGGTCGAGCTCGTCCACCTCGAGCATGATGTGGACGCACTTGGACGGGTTGGGCATCGGCAGGAACGCGAGCGAGTGGTGCCGCGGGTTGACGCCGAGGAAGCGCAGCCAGACCTTGGAGCCCGGCTCCTTGCCGACGAACTCCCCCGGCATGCTCATCGAGTCGCGCAGCCGGAAGCCGAGCACGTCGGTGTAGAAGCGCAGCGCCTCGACGTCGTCGAGGACCGGCAGCACGATGTGGCCCATGCCCTGGTCGCCGGTGACGAACGTGGCGGCGTACGGCGTGACGACCGGCCGCGACTCGTAGGTGATGCCGTGGAACAGCTCGAACACGTTGTCCCAGGGGTCGCTGAACCGGACCAGCTCCTGCACGCGACGCTCGGCGAGCTCCTCCGCGGTGCCCTCCTCGAAGACCACGCCGGCCTTCTGGAGGTGCTCACGCGCCTCCTGGAGGGCCCGGTGGTCGGCGAGCTCCCAGCCGACCGCCGAGAGCTGGTCGACGTCGGAGGGGAAGACCACGAGACGGGCGGAGACCTGGTCGATGCGCCAGTACTGGTTCTCGGGGTTCGGGCCGCGGCCCTCGGCCAGGCCCAGCACCTTGCCGGCGAACGTCTTCCACTGGTCCAGGTCGGTGCTCGCCACGCGGACGTAGCCCATGGACTTGATGTCGATCACGGCTTCGACCTCTCGACGTGGCGGGCCAGGAACGCGGTGGAGATCTCGGCGAACTCCACGGCCGCCTCGATCTGGGCCCAGTGCCCGCAGTTCGGGAAGACATGCAGCGACGCCTTCGGGATCAGCTTGAGGGCCACCATCGCGCCGTCGAGCGGGTTGACCCGGTCCTCGCGGCCCCAGGTGAGCAGCGTGTGCTTGCGCAGCCGGTGGGCCTCGCGCCAGAGCATGCCGTCCTCGGCGGTCTCGGGGTTCCAGAAGGACATCCCCATGGAGCGCATCGCCTCCTGGGCGCCGGGCGCGGTCGCGTCGGCGAACCGCTCCGCGACCAGTTCGTCGGTGACCAGCTGCTGGTTGACGACCATGGTCGAGATGAAGGCACGCAGCCGCTCGGGCGTCGGGTCGGCCCCGAAGTCCATCAGCCGCTGCACGCCCTCGGTCGGGTCGGCGTGGAAGAGGTTCAGCGACAGCCCGCCCGGCCCCATCAGGATCAGCCGGCCGACGCGGTCGGGGTGGGTCAGGGCGAGCCGCATCGCCGTGCCACCGCCGAGGCTGTTGCCGAGCAGGTGGATCCGCTCGATGTCGAGCTCGTCGAGGAGCTTGACGACGTAGTCGGCCGAGTGGCGGTAGTAGTTGCCGACGACCGGCGGCTTGTCGGACGCACCGAAGCCGGGCTGGTCGACGAGCAGGGTGCGGAACGTCCGGGCGAAGGTCGGCAGCGCCGTACCGAAGTTCGACCATGCCGAGGCGCCTGGGCCGCCGCCGTGCAGCATCACCAGCGGCAGGTCGCCGCCGACACCCGTGGGGGCGTCGGGGCCGGCCTCGTAGTAGTTCAGCGTGAGGTCGCCGGCCTTCGCGGACCTGCGCACGGACTCCTTGTCGAAGCTCATGCGATCAGTACATCCCCGGGTCGACCTTGTGGCCGAACTCGTGCGCGCCGTACATCTGCAGGGCCCGCTCCGGGTCGTTGGCGGCGTGCACCCGGCCGGCGTGCGCGTCGCGCCAGGCGCGCTGGAGGTAGGTGCCCTGGGCGAGCGCCCGACCGCCGGAGGCCTCGAAGAGCGAGTCGATCGCGTCGATCGCCCGCTGCGAGCCGAGCACCTGGTCGCGGCGCACCTTCAGGCGGGTCTTGAGCGGGATCTTCTCCCCCTTGGCGACGTAGTCCTGCTCCTCGCGGATGTTGTTGACCAGCAGCGCCCAGGCGGCGTCGATCTCCGACGACGCCTTGGCGATCCGGACTGCGGAGAACGGGTCCAGGGACGCCTTCTCGCCGAGGTAGGCCGCCCGGGTGCGCTTCTGCTGCATCTCGACGTGCTCGTCGTAGGCGCCCATCGCCATGCCGATGATCGGCGTCGTGATGGTGCCGGTGAAGATCGAGTGGAACGGCAGCTTGTAGAGGTCGGAGGGGTTCTGCTCCTGCCCCGGCCCGAAGCAGCGGCCGGTGTCGCCCATCGACAGCGTGAACGCGTCGGGCACGAAGACGTCCTCGACCACGATGTCGTTGGAGCCGGTGCCCGAGAGCCCGACCATGTGCCAGACGTCGTTGATCGTGTAGTTCTCGCGCGGGAGCATGAACGTCTTGAAGTCGACGACGTTGCCTTCGTCGTTGAAGACCAGGCCGCCGAGGAGCGCCCAGGTGCAGTGGTCGCAGCCGGACGAGAAGCTCCACTTGCCCGACAGCTTGTAGCCGCCGTCGGTCAGCTGGGCCTTGCCGGTCGGCGCGTACGACGAGCTCAGCCGCGTGGTCGTGTCGGTGCCCCAGACGGCCTGCTGCGCCTCGTCGGGGAACAGCGCGACCTGCCACGGGTGCACGCCGACCACGCTGGAGACCCAGCCGGTCGAGCCGCAGGCCCCGGCGATGTCACGCACCGCGGTGTAGAAGTCGACGGGGTCCGACTCGAACCCGTCGAAGCGCCTCGGCTGGAGCAGCCGGAAGAATCCGACCTCCTCGAGCTCCTTGATCGACGCCTCGGGGACGACGCGAAGTCGCTCGGCCTCGTCGGCCCGCTCCCGGATGCCGGGGAGCAGGTCGCGGACGCCGTCGAGAACAGCCTGGGACATCGACTTCTCCTGTCGTGATGGGACAGTCCCGATACTAGAACACGTTCTCGTTTTGAGCCAGGCAGGACCGCGTGTCAGGCGGCACCGCGAGTACGACGCCGCGAGGAGGAGCGTCGAGAACGACGACCGCGGCGGCCTACGTCCGCCGGTGGAAGCGGACTCCCCCGTCGGCGAGCCGGGCGGTGCGGTAGTGCGGGTCGTGGGCGCGGTGGTGGTGGAAGGAGCAGAGGAGCGCGCCGTCGGTGAGGTCGGTGCGGCCGCCGTGGGACCAGGGGTCGCCGGCGTGGTGGGCCTCGCACCAGGCAGCGGGGATGTCGCAGCCCTCGGCGCGGCAGGTGGGTTGTCGGACCGCGAGGGCCTTGCGCTGGGAGGGTGAGAACAGCCGGCGACGGCGCCCGAGATCGAGGACCTGGGCCGCGCCGCCGAGGACGACGGGCACGATCCCGGCCGTGCAGGCAAGCCGCCGCACCTGGCCGGCCGAGACAGGTGCGTCGCCGACGAGCCCGGTCCCGAGGCCTCCGCGGAGCACGTCGAGGTCGACGGTCACCAGCACCGTGGTGGCGTCGCCACCGTGCAGCGGCAGCCGGGTGGGATCGACCGCCTCGAGGAACGCGGCGAACGCCTCGCCGAGCCGCCGGTCGTGCGGGCGCCGGTCGTCGGCCGACCCGGCAGGGCTGCGTCGTGGTGCGGTGAAGGCGTCGAGGTAGGTCAGGAGCCGGTCAGCGACCAGGTCGGCCACGCGGACGTGGAGGTCGGTGGTGCCGTCGCCGTTGCGGCGCGTCGTCAGCGAGGTGCGCCGCGCGGCGCGGGCCTCTTCCTGCTCCAGCAGGCGTGCCTCGAGGCCCTCGCTCACCTCGGGCGCGACGACATCGACGATCCGGCGCCCCATCACCCGCAGCGCCCGTGGCCCGAACCGGCCGGCCTCCTCCAGGAGCCGCTCCTCGGCAGCAGAGCACACGCCGGCATCGACCTCGTCCGGCAGCGCGTCCAGGGCCCGCACGACCACCTCGGCCTGGGCGAGGCTCACCCCACCCTCACGCAATGCCGCGGCCGTGGCCGACCGCTCGGCCAAGGCGCGGGCCAGGCGGAGCTGCCTGCGGCACTCGCCCGGGTCTCGCCGGCCGCGCTGAGCCAACCAGGCCGCGGCATCGCGCGTGCCCTGCTGGGCGGCGACGTCCTCGGCACCGGCCAGCACCCGCATCCGCAGCTCCTCCACCCGATCCACGAGGGTGCTGAGCCCCAGGAGCGCCGCCGCCTTCTGATCGGGGCTCATGTACATCGGGTCGACCTCAGCCACGCCGGACAGCGCCGCACCGACCGCGGACATCGCGGCGAGCACGGGATGGGGCTGGACCTCAGACGGGGACTGGGACACGCGCACCTCGGGATCGACGGCCGCCCGGGGACTGACACACCCGGGACTTCACAGGAACGTCGATGCCAGCGCGTCGCACGACGAGCTCCGGTCGGACCGGAGGACTACTGCATCTGTCATTATTCGATCACATGTTCGATGCCGATGTCAAGGGCTGATCCGCAGGCGAGGGCGAGTTCCACCGGCCGCTGAAGTCGGATCCAACGATCCACTGGCCCGCGCGCCGATCGCGCCGATCACCTGACGGCCGTGACGTCGCACGCGTAGCCTCGCAGCCAGCCACGTGCCACGCCGTCCTCGGAGGAACCTGTGCCTCGTCGACCTGCTATCGGTCTTCTCGCCGCGTCCCTCGGCGTCCTCGGCTTGCTGGTCGCGGCTCCCGCGACCGCTGTCGCGGACCGAGACTGCGGAGACTTCGCCAGCCAGCGCGCGGCGCAGATCTTCTTCCTGAGCCAGGGTGGACCGCGGTCCGATCCCCACGGCCTGGACAGCGACGGCGATGGGATCGCCTGTGAGTCGAACCCAGGCCCGTACTACTACGGCACCACACCACCAGGCGGCGGCAACGGACCGGACCCGCAGCCCGCTGTCACCGCCGTGCACTCCACGGTCCGTCTCGCCGTGCACCCGGGCAAGCGGATCACCGGGGAGTCATTCCGGATCGAGGTCTCGGTGCGGCCCGCGATCAGCCGGAAAGTCGAGGTCCAGCGCAGGATCAACGGGCACTGGAGACTTCTGGGCTCGGGAGTCACCGGTCGAGACGGCACCACCTCCGGAGCCTTCACAGCACCCAAGGCCGACGCGACCTACCGCGCCGTGGTGGAAGCTGTCACGAAAGGCGGCACGAAATACTCCGCCGCCACGAGCCAGGCTCGCGGCCTCGACCTCCAGCGACAGCGGGTCGTGCTGCGCTTCGACGACAGCACTGTCGACGAAGGCGACCAGGCACGCGCCGTCGTCTACGCAAACCCCATTCGAGCCGGCCGGCCCGTCGTCTTGCAGATGAGGTCCGCAGGCATGTGGCGGACGGTGCGGATGAGCCAGTTCGACCGCCACGGCCGGGCCACCTTCACCATCACGCCCGATCTGGGCGAGGACACCTACCGGGCCGTGGCGCGCCGGTATCGGGGAGCAGCACCCAATCTGTCCGAGGCCGAGACGCTCACTGCCACCGACGTGACTCCTCCCCCGGCGCCGTACGACCTCGTCGCAGTTCCTGGAGACGGGACAGTCCAGCTCAGCTGGTCCCGGGTCGTCCCCGCGGACTTTGCTCGCCACGAGGTGTGGATGCGCACCGCCGACACGACGTGGTCGCTCGTCTCCGTCACCGAGTCGGACAATGTCGAGATCACCCTGCTCCAGAACGATGTGACCTACTGGTTCACGATCACCAGCGTGGACACCAACGGCAACGTCTCGGACATGGCGGACGAGGTGGCGGCGACGCCGACCGCGCCAGCCCGCACACCAAGCTCGATGATCGATCGGCCGCCACGAGGCTGAAGACGGGGTCTCGACGAGGTCGTGGGCCCAGGGTTCCAGAGGTGTCCCCGGACGAGGTCGGCCGCCAGCACGGCCCGAACACATCGGTGATCAACGTCGTCGTACGGCGGAGGACCGCTCAGTGGGTCAACCCGGCCTCGATCTCGGCCAGCGCCTGGTCGAGGCCGACGGTCGGGGCCCAGCCCCACCGTCGAGCGCGGTCGGCCACGATCTGCCCGGTCCAGCCCGGCCCGTCGTCCCAGACCGGCTGGACGCCGAGGGCGTTCGTGACGGCGCCGTAGTAGTCCCGCTGGGTTGCCGGGGCGCTCGCGACGTTGACCGCCGTGCACCCCCCGGCGACCGGGCCGGCCTCCGGGTCCTCGGAGCTGCGGACGACGCCGACAGCCAGGTCGGCCGCCAGTGCCGCCAGGTCCTCGACGTGGACCCACGCGAAGGTCGCCTCCGGGACCGCGTGGCGGGCCGCCTCGTCCTCCCGCATCCGCGCCGGGCGCAGGGAGTTCCAGACCGACGAGCTGCTCGAGCCCAGGATCGCGGGCGGTCGCAGCAGCACGCGGGTCAGCCCGTCCACCCCGGCGAGGGCGGCGTCGACGTCCCGCTTGACCACGGGGTAGTCGCCGGCGTCGTCGGTCACCAGCTCGCCGTGCTCGTCGACGTCGCCGCGCCCGGGCGCGCGGTCGTAGACGGCTGCGGTCGACAGGTGCACCAACCGCTCCACCCCGGCGGCCGCCGCTGCCCCGGCCAGCACCAGCGTGCCGTCGAGCCCCACCCGGCGCTGGGTCTCCCCGTCCTCGCCCATCGGGTGCACGGTGGTGACCACCGCGCCGGCCCCCGCGACGGCGGTCGCCGCGAAGTCCGGGTCGGCGAAGTCACCCACCCGCTCGGTGAGCCCGGGCAGGACCGGCGCGGTCCCAGCTCGCCGTACGACGGCCCGGACCGTCGCCCCGCGCGCGCTGAGCGCCGCACAGACGCGGCTCCCGACGAGGCCGTTGGCCCCGGTGACGACGACAGGACCGGCTGAGGTGTGCGAGGAGGTCATGACCCCCACGATGACAGGGCGTTCCTACCGGGTGACGTCCCACCGGGAGCGCCCGCCGACCCGGTGGCCGGCCCCCGGGTAGCGCTGCTCCGATGAGTTCGGCACGATCGAGTGGTCCATGGTGTTCATCCGCCACGTCGATGAGGAGCAGCAGTGAGGCAGCTGGTCAGGGTCCACAACTTCGCCGTCTCGAGCGACGGGTACGCCGCCGGCGAGGGCCAGAGTCTGGAGCACCCGTTCGGCCATGCCGACCCGATGGCCCTCATGAGCTGGGCCGGCGCCACGGCCAGCTGGCCGAACCGGACCGACCCCGGCGGCAGCCGCGGGCTGGACGACTACCTGGTCCGCGACTTCCACCGCAACATCGGCGCCGAGATCATGGGGCGCAACAAGTTCAGCCCTCACCGGGGTCCGTGGACCGACCACGAGTGGCAGGGATGGTGGGGCGACGAACCGCCGTTCCACACGCCGGTCTTCGTGATGACCCACCACGAGCGGCCCTCCTTCACGCTGTCCGACACGACCTTCCACTTCGTGAGCGGCGACCCGGCGTCCGTGCTGGAGCGCGCCCTCGACGCCGCCGGCGGCAAGGACGTCCGTCTCGGCGGTGGCGCGAACACCGTGCGACAGTTCCTCGACGCCGACCTCGTCGACACGCTCCACATCGCGGTCGCACCCGTCGAGCTCGGCGCCGGGTCCCGGCTCTGGGACTCCCCCGACGACCTCCTCGACCGCTATCACCGTGACGTCGTGCCCGGCTCCAGCGGCGTCGTGCACCACCTCTTCTGGCGCGACTGACCCTCCTCGCGGACTACGCCGTACGGGCGATGCCGCTCCGGGCGACGGAGTCCCGGGAGGTCCCGGCAGGATAATAGAACCTGTTACAGTTTCGGGCCATGGAGACCCCCTTCCCCGCTGAGGTGGACGTCGTGGTCGTGGGCGCAGGTGGCGCCGGGATGACCGCTGCCCTGGCCGCCAGGTCCTTCGGCCTGGACACCGTGCTCCTGGAGAAGAGCGCCTACTTCGGCGGGTCGACCGCGCGCAGCGGTGGCGGGGTGTGGATCCCGAACAACTACGCGCTCCGCGACGCCGGCCAGGGCGACGACCCGGAGCTCTCGCGGCTCTACCTCGACTCCATCGTGGGCGACGTCGTGCCCAAGACCCGCCGCGACACCTACCTCGAGCGCGGTCCCGAGGTCATGGACTTCATCAGGGCGAGGACGCCGGTGCGGTTCACCTGGGTCCCGGACTACTCCGACTACCTGCCCGAGCAGCCGGGCGGCCGCCCGGCCGGCCGCAGCGTCGAGCCGATCCCGTTGGACGCGCGCTTCCTCGGCGACGAGCTGGAGCACCTGCACCCGCAGTACACCAAGGCACCGGCCAACCTGATCGTCACCCAGGCCGACTTCCGCAAGATCAGCCTCGGCCTGCGCAGCGTCCGCGGTCCCCTCACCATGGTGAAGGTCCTGCTGAAGCGGATCGTCAGCCTGATCCGCGGCCAGAAGATGTTCGCGATGGGCAACGCCATCTCGATCGGGCTCCGCCAGGGCCTCGTCGAGGCGGGCGTCCCCGTCCACTACGAGACCGAGCTGACCGACCTGGTGATCGAGGACGGCCGGGTGGTGGGTGTCCGGGTCCTGCGCGACGGCGAGACCGTGACCGTGCGCGCGCGGCGCGGCGTGATCCTCGGCAGCGGCGGCTTCGAGAAGAACCTCGAGATGCGCGAGAAGTACCAGCCCCAGCCGACCTCGGTCGACTGGACGACCGGCTCGCAGTTCAACACCGGCGGCGGCGTGCTCGCCGGCATCGCCGCCGGGGCCGAGGTCGACCTGATGGACGACGCCTGGTGGGGCCCGACGATCCCCCTGCCGTCCGGGCCGTGGTTCTGCCTGGCCGAGCGCAACCTGCCGGGCTCGATCATCGTCAACAGCGCCGGCAAGCGGTTCATGAACGAGGCGCTGCCGTACGTCGAGGCGGTGCACGAGATCTACCGGGGTGAGGCCACCGGCGTCTCGCACGTCCCGGCCTGGATGATCATCGACCAGCGCTACCGCAACCGGTACCTCTTCGCGGGGCTGTCGCCGCGCCAGCCGTTCCCCGGCCGCTGGTACCAGAGCGGCACCGTCAAGAAGGCCGACAGCCTCGAGGCGCTCGCCGCCCAGATCGAGGTGCCCCCGAGCGCCCTGACGAGCACGGTCGAGCGGTTCAACGGCTTCGCGAGGAGCGGCGTCGACGCCGACTTCCACCGCGGCGAGAGCGCCTACGACCAGTACTACTCCGACCCGAGGGTCAAGCCGAACCCGTCACTGCACACCATCGACCAGGGCCCGTTCTACGCGGTCAAGATCGTCCCCGGCGACCTCGGCACCAAGGGCGGCCTGGTCACCGACGAGCGGGCCCGCGTGCTGCGCGCCGACGGGTCGGCGATCCCCGGCCTGTACGCCGCGGGCAACGTCTCGGCAGCCGTCATGGGCAACACGTACGCCGGACCCGGCGCCACCATCGGACCCGCCCTGACGTTCGGCTACCTCGCCGCCGAGGACATCGCCAAGGACACCCGCTGATGCCCATCGATCCCGACATCGCGATCGGCGCCGACCTCGGCTCGCGCGACTTCTCGTGGTCGGAGAGCGACGTGCTGCTCTACCACCTCGGCATCGGCGCCGGCTCCAAGCCCGGCGACCACCTGTCGCCGGCCGCGCTGCGCTACACGCTGGACGGCCCCGGGCTCCAGGTGCTGCCGTCGTTCGGCGTCGTGGCGCCGACCTTCCACGAGACCGACCCGCCGCCGCTCGACCTCCCGGGCTGCGACATCAACCTCACCCAGGTCGTGCACGGCTCGCAGTCGATCACGGTCACCGGCCCGCTCCCGACCTCGGGCTCGGCCACCGTCCGCACCCGGATCAGTGAGATCTGGGACAAGGGGAGGGCCGCGGTCATCTGGCAGGAGGGCGTCGCGACGTCGGCCTCCGGCGAGGAGCTGTGGACCACCCGCTCGTCGATCTTCGTCAGGGGCGAGGGCGGCTGGGGCGGCGATCGCGGGCGGTCCCAGGCCGTCGAGGTCCCCGGCCGCACGCCCGACACGGACACGACGTACGACGTGACGCCCCAGCAGGCGATGCTCTACCGCCTCTGCGGCGACCGGAACCCGCTGCACGCCGACCCGGACTTCGCCCAGGCGGCCGGCTTCCCCGCGCCGATCCTGCACGGGCTGTGCTCCTACGGCATCGTGCTGCGCACCCTCACCGACGAGCTGCTCGACGGGGACGCGACGAGGGTCGCCGGCTTCGGCGTGAAGTTCGCCGGCGTCGTCTTCCCCGGCGAGTCGATCCGGGTCACCGGCTGGCGCGAGGACGGCCGGATCACCGGCGCGGCCACCGTCGCCGGCGGCGAGCGCGACGGCGCGCCCGTGCTCGGCGACGTGGTGCTGACGGTCAGCGGCTGATCACGACCTTCAGCGCCTTGGTCTCCTGGGCCCGCCCGAACGTGTCGTAGGCCTCGAGTACCTGGTCGAAGGTGAAGTGGTGCGTCGCGAACTTCTCGGCCGGGAGCTTGTGCTGGGCCACGAGCTTCAGCAGCATCGGCGTGGTCGAGGTGCTCACCAGGCCCATCGTGATCGCGATGTCCTTGATCCACAGGTCCTGGAGCGCCAGCTCGGCCGGGGCGCCGTGCACGCCCACGTTGGCGACGGTGCCGCCGGGCCGCACGATCGCGGTGCAGGCCTCGAAGGTGGCCGGGACCCCGACCGCCTCGATGGCCACGTCGACTCCGAAGCCGTCGGTCATGGCCAGCACCTGCTCGGCCCAGTCGGACGCACCGCTGTCGACGGTGTCCGTGGCGCCGAACTCGCGCGCCTGCTCGAGCCGGTTGGCGTCGAGGTCGAGCGCGATGATGCGCGCCGCGCCGTACAGACTGGACGTCATGATCGCGGCCAGGCCCACCGGGCCGGACCCCACGACGGCGACGACGTCACCGGGCTTCACCCGGCCGTAGCGCACGCCGATCTCGAAGCCGGTGGGCAAGATGTCGGACAGCATCACGGCCGCCTCGTCGCTGACTCCCTCGGGTACGCGGTAGACCGAGTTGTCCGCGAACGGGACCCGGACCAGCTCGGCCTGGGTGCCGTCGATCAGGTGCCCGAAGACCCACCCGATGCCGCTCGCGCCCTCGTCGGCGAGGCAGTGCGCGTAGAGACCCTGGTGGCAGTACGAGCAGGATCCGCACGCGCTGATGCAGGAGATGATCACGCGGTCGCCCGGCGCGACGGAGGAGACGGCGGAGCCGATCTCGACGACCGTGCCGACGCCCTCGTGGCCGAGGATCCGGCCCTCGCTCACCGCGGGCACGTCGCCCTTGAGGATGTGGAGATCGGTGCCGCAGATGGTCGTGGTGTCGATGCGGACGATGATGTCGGACGGGTCCTTGATGGCCGGGTCCGGGACGTCCTCCCAGGCCTTCCGGCCGGGGCCGTGGTAGACGAGCGCCTTCATGATGGGTTCCTCTCCAAGACGGGTCCCGGGCAGGGTGATCCGCGTCCGGGACGGAGCTTCACCTTCATGCTCCGCGGGGCGCCAGCCCCGGGAAGGGCACAAGGACCCGCTCGCGCGGGGTCCCAGGTCTCCTGTCGGCGCCTGGGCTCAGGCCGGCTTACGACCCACGACGTACAGCCGCTGGGTCGTCTCGTCGCGGTGGGCGAGAGGTCCGCGGTGGTACCACTCGATGTCGACGAGCCCCGCCTTCTCCACGAGGCCGGCGACGAAGAGCGGGTCGTGCAGCACGAAGTCGAGGTCGACCTGCTGCTCGAACCAGGTGTCGACGTGGCGGACCTCGGCGCCGGCGTGCATGCCGAGCACCAGCCAGCCGCCGGGTGCCAGCGGGCGGGCCAGCGACGCGATCGCCTCCGGCAGCTCGGACGCCGCGAGGTGGATCAGGGAGTACCACCCGAGGACGGCGGCCCAGCCGCTGCTGGTCGTCGGGCGCATCAGGCGGCGCAGGTCGCCGACCTCGTAGGTGCCGTCGGGGAAGCGGCGCCGCGCCTCCTCGATCATCCCGGGCGACAGGTCGGTGCCGGTCGCGTCCGCGCCGGCCTCGGCCAGGTACGCCGTGACGTGGCCGGGTCCGCAGCCCACCTCGACGACCGGTCCCCCGTCGGCGTGCGCGGCGACCCGGTCGAGCAGCCAGCCCTCGAAGGGCAGCCCGGTGAGCTCGTTGAAGAGGCGCGCGGCGTAGTCGCCCGCGACCGCGTCGTACGCCGCCCGCACCCGCTCGTCGCGCGCCTCGGGGCCGTGGGTGAGCACCACGTCGCGGTCGACGGGGGCCGCGGCCGTCGGCTCCGGACCGGACTCCCCCAGGCAGTGCACCCAGCGCGCGTCGTGCTGGCCGGCCTGGCGCGGCAGCACGCGCACCAGCCCGCGCTCGGCCATCCGGGCCAGGCAGCGCTCGACCTCGCCGCGGTCGGCGAAGGCGTGCAACCGGTCGGTGCGCGTCTTCAGCTCACCCGGCGCGTTGGCGCCGCGGAGCAGGAGCACCGTGATGATCGCGCGCTCGTCGTCGTCGAGGCCGAGGGACTCCGCCAGCACCTGGTGGTACTTCAGGGTCCGGCGGCCGCTGTCGGACCAGACGATCCGCAGCAGACCGCGGTCCTTGAGGCTGCGTGCGACCCGCTCGATGGTCTGCTCGTCGTAGTCCACGACCGGCTCGCGGCTCGACGTCTGGTTGCAGGCGGTGCGCAGGCCGCTGAGTGAGAGCGGGTAGCTCGCCGGGACGGTCCGCTCCTTCTCCAGGAGGCTGCCGAGGATGCGCTGCTCCTCGGCCTCGAGCACGGGCAGGTCGGGCATGGCACGACCCTACTGACCCGCCAGACTGTCCCCGTGCCCGCCGACCCGATCCAGCGACTCCTCGCGGACCCTCCGGCGCTCCCCGTCCGGGAGGGCCTGTCGGCGGTCACCGCGGCGCTGCGAGCGACGGGCAGCGTCGTCGTCCAGGCACCGCCCGGCACCGGCAAGACCACGCTCGTCCCGCCCGCGGTCGCGGCCCTGGTGGACGGTCGGGTCGTCGTCACCCAGCCCCGCCGGATCGCCGCACGGGCGGCCGCGCGCCGGCTCGCCCACCTGCTCGGCGAGCCCGTCGGTCGCAGCGTCGGCTACTCCGTGCGCGGAGACCGGCAGGTCGGCGCCCACACCCGGATCGAGTTCGTGACGACCGGCGTCCTGCTGCGCCGGCTCCAACGCGACGCGGACCTGCCCGGGGTGGCGGCGGTCGTCCTCGACGAGGTCCACGAGCGCCAGCTGGACGCCGACCTCACGCTGGCGATGCTCGTGGACGTGCGCGCCACCCTGCGCGCGGACCTCCTGCTGGTCGCCATGTCCGCGACGGTGGAGGCCGAACGGACCGCGGCACTGGTCGGCGACGCGTCGGTGGTCACGGTGCCGGGCGCGCTGCACCCGGTCACCGAGGTCTGGTCACCACCGGCTCCCGGCGTACGACGAGCCGACGACCGCGGCGTGACCCCCGCGTTCCTCGACCACGTCGCCTCGTGCGTGCGACGAGCCCTGGCCGAGCAGGAGGGCGACGTGCTCGTCTTCCTGCCGGGCGTGGGCGAGGTCTCGGGCGTCGCCTCGCGACTGGCGGGCGTCGACGCCGACGTGCGCCCCCTGCACGGCCGGCTGCCGCCCCACGAGCAGGACCTCGCGCTGACACCGGGCACGCGGCGCCGGGTCGTCGTCTCGACCGCGGTCGCCGAGTCGTCCCTGACCGTCCCCGGCGTGCGCGTCGTCGTGGACGCGGGCCTGTCACGACAGCCCCGCACCGACCATCGGCGCGGCCTCGCCGGGCTGGTCACGGTGAGCGTCAGCAGGGCGGCCGCGGAGCAGCGCGCGGGGCGCGCCGGGCGCGAGGCGCCGGGCGCCGTCTACCGCTGCTGGTCCCAGGCCGAGCACGCCCACCTGGCGGCCCACCCCGAGCCCGAGATCGCCACGGCCGACCTCACGTCGTTCGCGCTCGAGATCGCCACGTGGGGCAGCCCGGACCCGGCCGGGCTCGCGCTGCTGGACCAGCCGCCGGCGCCGGCGATGGCCGCGGCCCGCGCGACGCTCACCGGCCTCGGGGCCGTGGCCGACGACGGGTCGGCGACGGCCCGCGGCCGCGAGATCGCCGGGGTCGGCACCGACCCGCGGCTCGCCCGGGCGCTGCTCGACGGCGCCGCGGTCGTCGGCGGCCGGCGAGCGGCAGAGATCGTCGCCCTGCTCTCGGAGGACGTGCGTGCCCCCGGTGGTGACCTGGTCGCCGCCCTGCGGGCCGTGCGCCGTGGCGGGCCGGACGCCTCCACCTGGGCCGCGGCGGTCGAGCAGCTGCAGGGGTCGCTGCCCAGCCCGGCGCGGCGACCGGGCCAGGGCCTCGGGGACGACGTCGCCGTCGGGCTCGTCGCGGCGCTCGCCCACCCCGACCGGATCGCCCGGCTGCGGCCGGGCGGCACGGCGTACCTGATGACCTCGGGGACCGGGGCGGTCGTCGCGCCGGGGTCGTCGCTGGCCGGACTGCCGTGGCTCGCGGTCGCCGACGCCGACCGCAGGCCGGGGGTCCGCGACGCCACCATCCGCTCGGCCGCCCCGCTCACCGAGGACCTGGCGCTCGAGGCGGCGTCGGCGCTGTGGCACGAGGCCGAGGAGGTGGCGTGGTCCGACGGTCGCGTGGTCGCCAGGCGCGTGGTGTCGCTCGGGGCCATCGAGCTGTCGTCGGTCACGATCACCGACCCGTCACCCGCGCTGGTCGCCGACGCGGTGCGCGAGGGGCTGCGCCAGGAGGGCTCACACTGCTCCCCTGGACCGAGGCCGCGACCGCCCTGCGGGCCCGGATGGCCTTCCTGCACCGCACCCTCGGCGCTACGTGGCCGGACGTGTCGGACGAGGCGCTGGCGACGGGCATCGAGACCTGGCTCGGCCCCGAGCTGGCCCGGGTCCGCGGCTCCCGCGACCTGCGGCGGATCGACGTGCTCGCGGCACTGCGGCGCCTGCTCCCCTGGCCGGAGGCCGGCCGGCTCGACGAGCTCGCCCCGGAGCGCGTGCCGGTGCCGTCGGGCTCGAGCGTGCGGGTCGACTACGACGGCGACCAGCCCCTGCTCGCCGTCCGCATCCAGGAGGTCTTCGGCTGGCGCGCCGCCCCCGTGCTCGCGGACGGTCGGGTGCCACTGCTGCTGCACCTGCTCTCCCCCGCGCGCCGGCCCGCGGCCGTCACTGCCGACCTGGCGTCGTTCTGGGCCACCGGCTACCCCCAGGTGCGCGCCGAGCTGCGCGGCCGCTATCCCAAGCACGCCTGGCCGGAGGACCCCACCACGGCGCCGCCGACCCGGGGCGTACGCCGCTGAGACCGGCCGTCCTCAGCCGGTCACGAGTGGCATGCGGGTTCATCGTGCTCGCGGTCGGGCTCTCGTTCCTGCTCCCGAAGCGACAGGCCCCAGTAGATTCCCGGGCATGACCCTCCTGGACAGCTGGGCCCTCGGCCGGCACACCGACGGCGTCACCCACCCGACGTACCGCAAGGGCTCCGGTCCCGGGGTGGTCGTGATCCACGAGATCCCCGGGATCACCCCCGAGGTGATCGGGTTCGCGGAGGAGGTGGTCGCGGCCGGGTTCACGGTCGTCATGCCGCACCTCTTCGGGACGCCGGAGAAGGCGGCGACCGCCGGCTACATCGCGAGCACGATCCCACGGGTCTGCGTGAGCCGGGAGTTCACCACGATGGCCACCGGCCGCACCTCGCCGATCGCGGGCTGGCTGCGCAGCCTCGCCCGCGAGCTCCACCAGGAGCTCGGCGGGCCGGGCGTCGGCGCGCTCGGCATGTGCTTCACCGAAGGCTTCGCGCTCGCGATGATGGTCGACGCCTCGGTCGCCGCGCCGGTGGTGGCCCAGCCGTCGCTGCCGTTCGCGGTCGGCAGGAAGCGCGCCGCCGACCTGAACCTCTCCCCGGCCGACCTCGCCGCCGTCAAGGACCGGGTGGCGGGCGGGTGCCAGGTCCTCGGCCTGCGCTACCGCCGGGACAGCGCCGTCGGCACCCGCTTCGACACACTCACGCGCGAGCTGGGCGACGGGTTCATCAGGGTGGAGTTCGAGGGCAAGGGCCACTCGACCGTCACCGCGCACCGCCAGCAGGAGGGCGTGGACCGGGTGCTGGCGTTCTTCGACGAGAAGCTCAGGCCCTGACGGCGCGCTCAGTCCTCAGGCCACGAGGTACCAGGGCAGGAGCAGCCCCATGACCGTCAGCGCCCAGCCCAGGAAGACGAGGCCGTAGGTTCGCCTCCGCGGCCGGCTCGAGGCGCTCCTCACTCACGCCGGCACCCTACTCAGGCCGAGAGCACCAGCCCGCTGGTCGGCACCCCGGTGCCGGCCGTGACGACGAGGTGGCTGACGCCGGCGACCGGGTTGACCGACGTGCCGCGGATCTGGCGGACACCCTCGGCGATGCCGTTCATGCCGTGGATGTAGGCCTCGCCGAGCTGACCGCCGTGGGTGTTGAGCGGGAACGCGCCGTCGACCTCGATCCGGCCGTCGGCGACGAAGCCGGGGGCCTCCCCGCGGCCGCAGAAGCCGAGCTCCTCCAGCTGCATGAGGACGTACGGCGTGAAGTGGTCGTAGAGGATGCCCATCTGCATGTCGGCGGGGCCGAGGCCGGACTGGCGCCACAGCTCGCGGCCGACCACGCCCATCTCGGGGATGCCGATGTCGGAGCGGTAGTAGGAGGTCATCACGAACTGGTCGGCGCCACTGCCCTGGGCGGCCGCCGTGATGTACGCCGGCGGCTGCTTCAGGTCGGCGGCCCGCTCGGCGGACACGACGACCAGCGCCACGGCGCCGTCGGACTCCTGGCAGCAGTCGAGCAGGTGCAGCGGGTCGACGATCATCCGCGACGACTGGTGGTCCTCGAGCGTGATCGGGCGGCCGTAGAAGAACGCGTGCGGGTTGGTGGCGGCGTGCCGGCGGTCGGCCACGGCCACCCGGCCGAAGTCCTCCGAGGTGGCGCCGTACTCGTACATGTAGCGGGTCGCCTGCATCGCCACCGTGGCCGCGGGCGTGCCGAGGCCCATCGGGTAGGACCAGGCGTTGTCGAGGCCGTTGGTGTTGACCTGCGTCGCGGCGGCGACCGAGAACTGCCCGAAGCGGCTCTCGGAGCGCTCGTTGAAGCCGCGGTAGCAGACCACGACGTCCGCGACACCGGTCGCGATCGCCATCGCCGCCTGCTGCACGGTCGCGCAGGCGGCTCCGCCGCCGTAGTTGATCCGGCTGAAGAACCGCATCTCCTTCATCCCCAGCTCGCGGGCGACCGCGATCTCCGAGGACGTGTCCATCGTGAACGTCGTCAGCCCGTCGACGTCGTCGACGGTCAGCCCGCAGTCCGCGAGAGCATCTTGGACGGCCTCGACCGAGAGCTGGAGCTCGGAGCGGCCGGACTCCTTGGAGAACTCGGTGGCGCCGATGCCGGCGATGGCGGCCCTGCCGGAGAGACCGTTGGCCGCGGTCATGCGACGACCGTGACGGTGCCGGTGACGTGGTCGCCGAGCGAGACCGAGCCGACGACCCTGATCGTGGCGATGCCGTCCTCGACGGACTCCACCTCGCCGCGGAAGGTCAGCGTGTCGTACGGGTGGGCGGGCGCCCCGAGCCGGATCGCGATGCCCGTGAGCTCGGCGTCGTGGCCGAGCCAGTCGACGACATACTTCTCGACCAGGCCGTTGCTGGTCAGGATGTTCATGAAGATGTCCTTCGACCCGGCCGCCTGCGCAACGTCGCGGTCGTGATGGACGTCCTGCCAGTCCCGGGTGGCGATCGCGGTGCTCACGATCGTGGTCGGCGTCATCGGCAGGCTCCACTCCGGGATCTGCTGCCCGGCCTCCAGGGTCTTCATCGCGTTTCTTCCGGTCGTCGAGTAGCCGAGGCACGAGGCGTGTCGAGACGCCAGATCGGCAGGGTCAGGTCGTCGTCGATGCGCCGGTAGTCGACGCGCAGCGGCATGCCGATCTCGATCTCGGTGTCCGCGACGTCCACGACCTCGCCGACCATCCGGACCCCCTCGTCGAGATCGATCAGCGCGATCACGATCGGCAGCTCCTTGCCCGGGACGGGCGGGTAGCGGTGCACGACGTACGAGAAGACCGTGCCGGTGCCGGCCGCGACGACGTGGCCGCGGTCGAACTTCCCGCACTCGACGCACGTCGGGCCGGGCGGGAAGCGGAGCGCGCCGCAGGCGTTGCACCGCTGGATCCGCAGCTCGCCGACGGCGGTGCCGTCCCAGAAGAACTGGGAGTCGCGGCCCACCATCGGCCGGATGACACCCGCGGTCACGACGACTTCTCCTTCGGGATGAACTTGAGGACGCGGAAGAGCATCGTCGCGACCAGCTCGTCGCCCACGTACCAACGGTTGCGCGAGGTGACGAAGTAGCCCTCACCCATCGCGGTGTCCTTGGGACCGGCCACCGAGTCCAGCGCCGTGGTCACCCGGAGCTCCTCGCCGACGCGCAGGTAGCGCTCGTAGCTCTGCTCGCAGTTGGTGCCCAGCACGGCGGTGTAGCCCGCGTCGGTGAGCACCTCCATCATCCGGCTCAGCGGGTCGTCGCTGGGACGCCGCCGCCCGAGCCCGGGCATGGTCCACACCTGCGCCATCGACGGTGGTGCCTCGCCGCGGCGGAAGCGGTCGTTGTCGTAGCCCATCGCGTCGAGCCAGGTGCCGATCGTGGGCTGGTTGACGGGGTACGGCGCCAGCGACTCCGACGCCTCGCCGAGCGCCTTGATCCGCTCGGCCTCCGCCATGATCCGCTCGTGGGTCTCGATACGCGCCCGCTCGTCCCTCGCGGGCGCTACTCGACCACCGAGATCCCCGCTCATCGCGGCACCCGCGGCAGGCCCATGCCGAACATCGCGATCAGCTCGCGCTGCACCTCTTGCACGCCACCACCGAAGGTGAGCACCAGGTTCCGCTTGCTCTGGCCGTCGAGATAGGTCATCAGCTGGTCGGTCTCCTCGTCGGAGGGGTCGCCGTAGCGGTGCACGATGTCGACCAGGTCGGCGGCGAGGTGCTGCACCTGGTCGGCCGCGAAGACCTTGGACGACGACGCGTCGCCGACGGAGATCTCGCCCACCGCGGCGGCGCGGGCGACCTCCCAGTTGAGCAGCTCGTTGACGCGGAAGACCGCGGTCACCTCGCCCATGGTGCGGCGTACGTCGGGCCAGTCGATGACGCCCGCCTTGGTCGCCCAGTCGGCCACCCGGTCGCGCAGCCCCTCGATCCGGCCGGCCGGGCCGAGCATGACCCGCTCGTGGTTGAGCTGGGTGGTGATCAGCTTCCAACCCTGGTTCTCCTCGCCGACCAGCATGTCGACGGGCACCCGGACGTCGTTGAAGTAGGTCGCGTTGACGTGGTGCGACCCGTCGGCGGTGATGATCGGCGTCCACGAGTAGCCCGGGTCGGTGGTGTCGACGATGAGGATCGAGATGCCTTGGTGCTTCGGGGCGTCGGGGTCGGTGCGCACCGCGAGCCACAGGTAGTCGGCCTGGTGACCCCCGGTCGTCCAGAGCTTCTGCCCGTTGACGACGTAGTGGTCGCCGTCCCTCCTCGCCGTGGTGCGCAGCGAGGCGAGGTCGGTGCCGGCGTCCGGCTCGCTGTAGCCGATCGCGAAGTGCACGTCGCCCTGGAGGATCCGCTCGAGGAACATGTCCTTCTGCTTCTGGGTGCCGTACCTGATCAGCGTCGGCCCGACCGTCTGCAGGGTCACGGCCGGCAGGTGCACGTCGGCGCGCTGCGCCTCGTTGGCGAAGATCGTCTGCTCGATCTCGCCGAGCCCGTGCCCGCCGTACTCCTTCGGCCAGCCGACGCCCATCCACCCGTCGGCGCCCATCTGGCGCACCACCCGCTGGTAGGTCTCGCCGTGCCGGTCGAGCCCCATGTCGCGACGCTCGTTCTCGTCGGCGAGGCCGGAGAAGTAGGCGCGCAGCTCGGCCTTGAGCGCCCGCTGCTCGGTGGTGAGCTCGAGGTTCTTGGTCGTCGGGTCCTCGATCCGGACCTGGTCGGCCTGCACGCCCAGCGCGTGGGCGATGTCGGTCATCCAGGAGAAGTAGCGGTGCATCGGGTAGGTCACGTCGACGCCCATGCCGCCGTGCAGGTGGTGGCAGGTGCGCATCGCGGCCGGGCCCTCGTGGCCGACCCAGTACGCCGCGACCGCGAGGTCGTCGGTGACGTCGAGGCCGGCGCCGATCCGCCAGGCGGCGTTGGCCGCCGCCAGCTCGAGGGTGCGCGACGAGATGTACACGTCGGCGATCTGCATCGCGACGGCCTGGAACTCCGCGAGCGACCGACCGAACTGCGTGCGGCCCTTGATGTACGTCGCGGTCAGGTCGCGAGCGCCCGCGACCAGGCCGGCGGCCGTCAGGCAGAGCCCGGCGACGGCGAGCTCGCGCAGGGTGCGCGCGGCATCGTCGCCTTCGAGCAGCTCGGCCGGGGCTCCGTCGAGGACGACGGTGTGCTGCGTCGCACCGATGGACGAGCTCGACGCCAGCAGCTCGACGCCGGGGCCGGTCGGGTCGACCAGCGCGACGACCGCGCGGTCCCCCGCGGTCGCGGTGACCAGGAGGCGGGCTGCCCGGTCGGCGTACGTCACGCCGATCTTGCGCCCGCTGACCCTGCCGTCGGCGTAGGTGGTGGCGGGTGTCACCGCGATGCCGGTGCCGACCTCGCGCAGCGCCGGGGTCAGCAGCGTGTCGCCGGACGCGACTCCCGGGAGCAGCTGCTGGCGCTGCTCGTCGGAGCCGGCGGCCGCCAGGGTCAGCGCGCCGCAGCAGAGCGTCTCCCACACGGGCAGCGGCGTCGCGCGGGCGCCGGTCTCGCGCAGCAGGACGCCGACCTCGGCGAGCCCGAGGCCTTCACCGCCCTGCGCCTCGGGGACCGCGAGCGCCAGCAGCCCCGCGGAAGCGAATGCCTGCCAGGCGGCGACGCCCCGGTCGTCGAGCCGGTCGCCGGCTCGTTCGAGCGCCTCGCGCACGACCGAGCGCACGGCGTCGATCGCCTCCGCGGCCTCGGGGTCGACCTCGGTGAAACCGTCCTGCCCCACGCGCTGACTCCTCCCGTGTCCGGGTCCACTGCCGTGCGAAACTGTAACCTGTTCTACTCTAGAAGAGCAGGCCCGTCGAGAGTGAGGACCACGGATGAACCCGCTTTCCCTGCGCGGCCTGGTCCGCCGGCGTGTGTACATCCCGTACGCCCGGATCCCCGCGGGCGAGATGGTCGAGCTGGCCGGGCGCGGATCGACGTACGTGACCGACACCCCCGGCCCCAGCCCGGACTCCCCGACGATCCTGCTGCTGCACGCGGTGGGCTGCACCGGGCTGCTGACCTGGTTCCCCGCGATCGAGCCGCTCTCGCGGCGCTTCCGGGTGGTGACGATGGACCAGCGGTGGCACGGGCGCGGCATCCAGTCGGACGAGTTCTCGCTCTACGACTGCGCCGACGACGTGGCCGCGCTGATCGACGAGCTCGACCTGCGCGACGTGATCGTCGCCGGGTTCTCGATGGGCTCGATCATCGCGCAGCGAGTCTGGCGTCAGCACGGCGACAAGATCGACGGGCTGGTGCTCTGTGCCACGACCGACCGGTTCCGCTCGACGCTCCCGGAGCGCCTCTTCCACGCCGGCCTGGAGGCCGCGATGGTCGGCGCCCGCGGCGTCTCCCGCTCCCGGACGGCGGTCCGCGCCTCGCGGCAGGCCGCCCGCACGCTCGACCTCGCGCCGTCCGACATGCACGACTGGGTGCTCCAGGAGTTCCGCAGCACCAGCCCCTGGGCGGTCGGCCAGGCCGTGGCCGCGCTCGGGCGCCATCACTCGCGGCCGTGGCTGTCGCGGATCGACGTGCCGACCGCGGTCGTGGTGACGCTCCACGACCGGGTGCTGCCGCCCGACAACCAGATCGCGCTGGCCCGCCGGATCCCCGGCGCGACCATCCACGACATCGAGGCCGGCCACGCCGCCTGCGTGCTCGAGGCCGAGAAGTTCGTCCCGGCCCTGGTCGAGGCCGCGGTGACCGTCAACGCCCGCCGGCGCGACTTCACCCGGCAGCGGGCTGCGAAGCCGCGCAGCTCCGAGACCGCCTGAGCCGTCCTCGGCGATCAGCTGTCGGCGGTCGCCTTCCTCTTCCGCGCCCGGCGGATCGGCGTGGGCGTCTGCTGCGCGACGACCGCCGCCTTGAGCAGCGCGAGCTCGACCGGGAAGCGCTGCACCAGGTCGTCGACGTCCGGCATCGACTCCTTGCAGGCGATGATCCCGACGTGCATCTGGCCGTTGTTGGACATCACGGTGATGTTCAGGCCGGCGCCGTGGAAGACCGGGCCGAGCGGGAACAGCGCGAGGATCTCGGCGCCCATGAAGTAGAGCGGCACCGGTGGACCGGGCACGTTGGAGATGACCAGGTTGTGCACGACCGGGTGCTTCTCGGGCAGCTTGAGGCCGGCGTACGCACGCACCGCGAGGCCGAAGGTCCGCGGGGCGGCGAACTCCGCCCAGTCCTGGAGCGAGTCGGCGCTGATCGCCTGGTGGTGCTCCTTGGCGTTCTTGTTGCGCTCGGCCAGGTCGCGCAGTCGCTCGAGCGGGTCCTCGGTGTCGGTGCCGAGCTTGGCGAAGAGCGCGGAGACCTTGTTGGCGCCGGCGGAGCGCTTCGACGACGCGCGCACCGAGACCGGCACGGTCGCGAGCAGCGAGTTGGTCGGCAGCTCGTCACGGTCGAGCAGGTAGGACCGGAGCGCGCCACCGGCGACGGCCAGCACCACGTCGTTGACCGTGGTGCCGGTGGCGTTCTTGATCTGCCGGATGTCCTCGATGTCCATGTTGGCCAGCGCGATCGCGCGGTGACCGGTGATGGTGCCGTTGAAGGACGTGCGCGGGGCCGAGAACGGCGCGGCCATCGCCGTGCCGGCGCGGACCCGGCCGACGGTCTTGGTGATCAGCTGCGCCGAGGGGGTGACCAGGCGTACGGCGTTGAGCGGCCGGGTCATGGTGCTCACCAGCGCTCGACCGAACAGCTCGCGCTGCCGCGGCTCGCGGCCGTACTTCGGCGCCCCGGCCAGGGCCATCGGCGGCGCGTCGGCCTCGAGACTGCACAGGTGGGAGATCAGGTTCGAGCCGGAGACGCCGTCGACCGTGGCGTGGTGCATCTTCGAGAACACGACCACCTTGTCGCCCTCGTAGCCCTCGATCACCCACATCTCCCAGAGCGGGCGCGACCGGTCGAGCGGCAGCCCGGCCAGGTGGCCGGTCAGCTCGGTCAGCTCGGTGTAGCCGCCGGGGGCGGGCAGCGCGAGGCGGTGCACGTGCCGGTCGATGTCGAAGTGCTTGTCGTGGACCCAGATCGGGTGGTCCAGGCCGAGCGGGACCGTGCGGAGCCGGCGGGTGAACTCGGGGACGTTGCCGACGCTGCTGTCGATCTGGGCACGGAGCCTGTCGAAGCTGTAGCCGTCGGGCATGGTGCTCGGGTCGAGCACGATCACGCCGCAGACGTGCATCAGCTGTGCGGGCGTCTCGAGGTAGAGGAAGCTCGCGTCGAGCCCTGACAACCGGTCCATCTGCACACCCTCCCAGGTGAGGCGCCCCGTGGCTAGAACGCGTTCTAGTTTCCAACGACGGCGGTCGCCCGGCGACACGGGTGACGGACGTCTCATGCCCCCGCGGCACCGGCACCAACCCCCGTTCTACATTTGTCGGCATGTCCTTCCTGCGCCGCCAGCTCGTCACCGCAGCCCTCACCGCCAACGCGATCCGCCCGGTCCCCGGCTTCCGTGCCGGCATCCCCGCCTTCGCCGCCGGCTGGCTGACGACCGAGCTGGCGCCGCACCTGCTCGCGGTGACGGCGGCCGACACGGCCGCGCACCTCGCCCCCCGCCGGCGCACCACGGCCGGGCTCGCGCTGGCGTTCGCCAACCTCGCGGGTCAGCTGTTCCTCGTCGACCAGGCCCGGCGGGTCGGGACCGAGGCCGAGGAAGCCCTGGTCGACGGCCTCGGCTACGACTACGTCGAGCAGCTCGACGCCAAGCCGACACCGGCCGAGCTCGCGACGCCGTGGCGCCGGCTGGTCAACCCGTTCCGGATGCGCGACCTCACGGTCAGGGTCGAGAAGGACATCGCCTACGCCCCCGAGCACGGCAAGCGCGGACTGCTCGACATCTACCTCCCGGCCGAGGGCGAGGTGTCGAACGCCCCGGTGCTGCTGCAGGTGCACGGGGGAGGCTGGACGATCGGCAACAAGGACCAGCAGGGCATCCCCCTCATGCAGCACATGGCCGCCAAGGGCTGGGTCTGCGTGGCCATCAACTACCGGCTCGCCCCCCGCAACCCGTTCCCCGCCCAGATCATCGACGTGAAGCAGGCGATCGCCTGGATCCGCGAGCACATCGAGGAGTACGGCGGCGACCCCGACTACATCGCGATCACCGGCGGTTCGGCCGGCGGCCACCTCACCGCGCTCGCGGCCGTGACCCAGAACGACCCGGCGTACCAGCCCGGCTTCGAGGGCGCCGACACGAGCGTCGCGGCCGCCGTGCCCCACTACGGCGTCTACGACTTCTCCGGCTGCACCGGGCTGCGCAGCGCGGAGCTGATGCGCGACCGGTTCCTGGCGCCGCGGGTGGTCAGGAAGAGCTGGGCCGAGGACCCCGAGGTCTTCGAGGCGGGCACACCGCTCCTGCGGATCACCAAGGAGGCCCCGGACTTCTTCGTGCTGCACGGCGCCCACGACTCGCTCGTCTCGGTCGAGCAGGCTCGGCTCTTCGTCGAGCGACTGCGGGAGACGTCCGGCGCGACGGTCGTGTACGCCGAGCTGCCGGGCGCCCAGCACGCCTTCGACGTGTTCCCGTCGATCCGGAGCGCGCACGTCGTCCGCGCGATCGACCGCTACCTGCACTGGCACTGGAACGGGTGGCGCCGCGAGCACGCGACCGGCACTCTGTCTTCATGACCTCGCCCAGCACCATCGTCGTCGGCTACGTGCCCACCCCCGAAGGCCTCGCGGCCGTCGACTACGCGGTCGGCCAGGCCCAACACGACGGCGCCACCCTGGTCGTCGTCAACTCCGGTCACCGGGGCAACGACGCGGACCCCAAGTTCGCCGACGCCGCCGAATGGGACGCACTCGACCAGCGGCTGATCTCGCTCGGCATCGCCCACGAGATGCGCCAGTCCGCCCAGGCGCTGTCGTCGGCGGAGGAGATCCTCTCGGCCGCCACGGAGCTCGGCGCCGACCTGATCGTCATCGGTCTCCGGCGCCGCTCCCCGGTGGGCAAGCTCTTCCTCGGCAGCAGCTCGCAGCAGGTCATCCTCGAGGCCGACTGCCCGGTCGTCGCGGTCAAGCGGCCGACGTAGCCGTCAGCGGTAGGACGACAGCCGGCCCTGGTCGGCGATGAGCAGGCGACCCTCGCCGGTCTGCATGCTCGCCTCGTCGGACAGGTCCTCGTCGAGCGTCCAGCGGGGCTCGGCCGCGCCCCACGCGTAGTAGCGGACCGTCCCGCCGCGGAGCACGTACAGCCCCTCGGCGGCCAGGGCGGGGCTGCCGTCGTAGGTCTCGATGACCTCGCGGTCGTCGCCGTAGAGGTCCCCGGAGCCCACGTCGAACGCGTACTGGTCGCTCCCGGACCGGAACGGCACGACGTAGCCGAAGCGGGTGCCGTCGACCGACCCCTGCGGACCCTCGCGGTCGTAGACCTGCACCTCGGTCTCACCGCCGGCGGAGGCGATGTGCTGGACCGCGACCAGGTCCCGGGCGAACAGCTGGACGACCGGGCTGTCGTCGCGGTCCGACGACCACAGCGGGTCGCCGGTGGAGGCGTCGTACGCCGTGGCCCGCTCGCCGCCCACCGCGACGAAGTCGCCGGCGACCGCGATGTCGGTCATCTCGACGTCGATCACGCCGTGGTCGACCGACCACGTCGTCGCGCCGTCGGCCGGGTCCACGCGCAGGAGCTGGGCGCCCTCGATCACGAAGAGGCCTGCTTCGCCGACCCCGACCTCGTCGGCGCCCACCGACCAGAGCCGGTCGCCGCTGTCGAGGTCGCGGGCGACCAGCTCGCCCTCGGTCCCGAGGTAGGCGCAGTCGTCGTCGAACCACCGGACGTCGCCTTCGGCCGACCAGAGCTCGGCACCGTCCTCGGTCGCCAGCGCCGTCACCCGGCTGACGGCCGCGTCGTCGACGAGGACGACCTCGTCGTGGTCGGGTGGCGCCGCGAGGAACCCGCCGCCCTCCACCCGGACCGTCCACGTCTCATGGCCGTCACCGTCGAGAGCGGCGACCGTGCCTTCGTCGGTCACGACGTACGTCGCGTCGGCCACCGCCGCCAGGCCCATCAGCGAGCCGGAGACCTGCCACGTCCAGTCCCGGTCGGGCTTCTCGGTGACCGCTCCGGGCAGGGCGAGGTGTCCGCCGTACCCGTAGACCTCCGAGTCGACCGCCCCGCGGCTGGAGGCCACCACGGCCCCCACCGCGAGCGCGCCGACCACCGCGAGGGCGACCAGGACGCCGATCGTCCGACGAGGCCGGGGCCGCGCCGGGCGGGCCGGACCCGCCTCGACCACGTCGGCGGTCGGCGGCGCGGGCGGCGGCAGCAGTGAGCGCGGCGGTGCCGGCGGCTCGGCCGCGGCCGCGGCGCCGGGCCTGCGGAACGCCGCGTGGTCGGACGCTGCGGTGGGCGGCGCGGGCGTGCCGCACGACGAGCAGAACGCCGCGTCGGTCGACAGCCCGGCGCCGCAGGAGGGGCAGCTCCGGACCGGCTGGGACGTCACCGTCCCGACCCTAGTGTCGTTCGGCCGCCACGTAGTCGAGGTCACCGATCGCGAGCAGGACCGGCGGCTCGTCCGCGGTCGTCGTGACGTCGACGGTGATCTCGGTGTCGACCAGACCGGCGAGCTCGTCGGCGTTCGTCTCGAACGTGCCGTCGCCGTCGAAGTCGCCCAGAGCGGTGCCGGCGAGGTAGTCGGCATCGCCGACGTCGAGCGCGGTCTCGTCCAGGCACCACGCGGGCTCGGCGATGGTCCCGCAGTCCGTCAGCACACCCGTCCGGGTCTCCGGGGTCGCGGGGTCCGGCGTCGTGGGGTCGGGCTCCGGGTCGGTGCTGGGCGGCGGGTCGAGCACCGGCTCGGGCGGGTGCACGGGGTCGACGGTGCCCAGGTGACCGGCGCCGTCGTGGTCGGGGGCCTGCCGCACCTGCTCCGCGTGGGGGTGTGCGACGCCCGGTGCGTGGTGCTCGCCGGTGCCGTCCTGGATGCCCGGCTGGCTGGACGACGGCAGCGCCGCGACCGCACGGACGCTGACGGCGGGGGCGCCGTCGGCCGGAGCGCCCGGGATGTCGTAGTCGCCGGCACGGTACCGACGCTCGACGGCGAGGACCTCCTCGGCGTAGGCGTCCGACGGGTTGTAACGGTGGATCGCGGTGCGCAGGCCGGACCGCGTCGTGAGGTCCCCGGGTGCGGCGCACAGGAAGACCGCGGCGCCGAGCGCCGCGTCGTCGATGTCGTCCGCCGAGCGGGTGCCGTCGCCGTCGCCGTCGACGCCGACGGCGGACCAGGTGGACGGGAGGATCTGCATCGGGCCGACCGCGCGGTCCCAGCGCCGGTCGCCGTCGACGAGGCCGGCGTCGGTGTCGCGGACCCGCGCGACCGGGCCGCTCCCGTCGAGCGCCACGCCGCGGATCGCGGGGGTGGAGACACCGTCGTCGCCGAGGACCGCACCGCCGGTGCGGCCGTGGTCGGACTCCACCCGGCCCACGGCGGCCAGCACGGTCCACGTCAGCCCGCAGGTCCGGTCGACGTCACCGATGACCGACGCGGCCCGCTGGTAGGCGAGCAGGGCGACGCTCGGGATCTCCCCCGCGTCCGACGCGGGGGACGTCGTCGAGCGCGACACCACCCCGAGCGGGTTGACCACGGACGCGCCCGTGGGCGCCGTCGTGCCGGTCACCGCGGGGGCCGGGGCGGCGGCGACCGGGGTCACCAGCGCCGCCGGCACCGCGGCCGGGTGCGGACTGGAGGCGGCCACGGCGAGCGCGGCCAGGGCAAGACCTGCGGTCACGGCCACGCGGGCCGGCCGGACAGTGCGCATGTGGGTGACTCGTCCTCGTCTGGTCGCTGGTCGTAATTCTGTACTCGAACACTAGACTATCCACGTGGGCGAGCCGAGCAGACAGTGATCGCTCAGGACGCGTACCCAGCGACCGGACGCCTGATGCCAGGTGAACGACGGCAAAACAGCTGGGTCAGCGCGGCAGGCCCAGGATCCGCTCGCCGGCGACGTTGCGGAGGATCTGCGTCGTACCGCCCGCGATCGACAGGCACCGCGTGTTGAGCATCTCCCAGACGTCCGCGCGGAGGTCGTCCGACCCACCGAGCAGCACCCGGTCACCGTGCAGCTCGACGACCAGCTCGGCGCCGTCCTGCCGGTTGCGCACGCCGAGCAGCTTGGCGACGCTCGACTCCGCTCCGGGTCCCTGGCCGGCGAGCGAGCGCAGCGTCGAGCGGACGCCGAGCAGCGAGCAGACCGTCGCCAGCGCGATCGAGTGCCCGACCGCCACCCGCTGCGCGGGCGTCGCGTCGGCCCCCACCAGCTCGATGGCGCGCTCGGTGCTCTTGCTGAGCCGGCTGGTGGCCATCGCCACCCGCTCGTTGGCGAGCGTCGTGCGGGCGAGCCGCCACCCGTCGTCGACCTCGCCGACGACCATGTCGTCCGGCACGAACACGTCGTCGAGGAACACCTCGTTGAAGAGCGCCTTGCCGGTGATCTCGCGCAGGGGTCGGACGTCGATGCCGGGCGTGTTCCTCATGTCGACCAGGAAGTAGCTGATGCCCTGGTGCTTGCGGGCGTCGGGGTTGGTGCGGGCCAGGCAGATGCCCCAGTCGGCGCGCTCGGCGACCGAGTTCCAGACCTTCTGGCCGGTGAGCAGCCACCCGCCGTCGACCTTCTCGGCGCGGGTGCGCAGCGACGCGAGGTCGGAGCCGGCACCGGGCTCGGAGAAGAGCTGGCACCACACCAGGTCGCCGAGCAGCGACGGGCGCACGAACTTCTCGCGCTGCTCGTCCGTGCCGTGCTCGAGGATGGTCGGGACCGCCCAACCGGCGATGACGATGTCGGGCCGGGTCACCTCGGCCCGGGCGAGCTCCTGGTCGATGACGATCTGGGTGACCGCGTCGGCGCCCAGGCCGTACGGCGCCGGCCAGTGCGGCGTGAGGTAGCCGGTCTCGACGAGCGCCGCCCGCCGGTCGGCGGGCGCCAGGGCGGCGACCTTCTCGACGCCGGCCCGGATCTCGTCGCGGATCGCGGCGTCGCGGCCCTCCAGGTCGAGCTGCACCCGTCGCCGTACGCCGGCGACCGCGCCGGCGGTGAGCCGCTCCGCGGCCGCGTCGGCCCCGCCGAGCAGGCCACGCAGCGAGAGCGCCCGGCGCAGGTAGAGGTGGGCGTCGTGCTCGAAGGTGAACCCGATGCCGCCGAGCACCTGGATGCAGGACTTCGCGACCTCGACGGCTCCGTCGAAGGCCACCGCGGCGGCGACGTCGGCGGAGAACGCCCACTGCTCGTCGTCGCCACCGGCGACGGACGCGACGTCCCACGCGGCGGCGGTGACGGACTCCGCGGTCTCGAGCATCTCGGCGCACAGGTGCTTGACGGCCTGGAAGCTGCCGATCTTCTGGCCGAACTGCTCACGGACCTTCGCGTACTCCACCGCCGTCGCGAGGCACCAGCGGGCGACGCCCGCGGCCTCGGCAGCGCCCAGCGTGACCGCCGTACGACGGACCAGGCCGGCGGTGAGACCCGGCACCGGGACCCCGGCCGACGCGTCGACGACCCGGCCCGTCCCGAAGCGCCGGCTCAGGT
Source organism: Nocardioides sp. PD653-B2 (assembly GCF_002117935.1). Taxonomy (GTDB): domain Bacteria; phylum Actinomycetota; class Actinomycetes; order Propionibacteriales; family Nocardioidaceae; genus Nocardioides. Next base: position 67,299 of record NZ_BDJE01000005.1, read on the forward strand.
CGAGACCGAGCGCGCTGGTCAGCTCGACGGCGTCACGGGGCAGCACGCGCCACGAGTCGTCCCCGTCGGCCAGCAGCACGTGCGTGGCCGTCGGGGTGTCCCAGACGACGTCCGACAGGGCCAGGGCGACCACCGCGCCCTCGCCGAGCACGGAGGAGACCCCCTCGATCTCCCCGAGCAGCGACGACGCCACGGCGACGCCCAGCAGGGGGCCCGGCACCAGCTCGTGGGCGCACGCCTCGAGGGCCACCGCCACGTCCAGCACCGAGCCACCCCCGCCGCCGGCGACCTCGGGGAGCCCGATGGTCGCGACCCCCATCTGCGCCGCCGCGGCCCAGACGTCCTCGAACCCCGCGTCGGCGTCGTCCTCGGCCGCCCGCGCGAGCTCACGACCACGCAGGTCGGCGGCCCACCTGCGCAGGCTCGACGCCAGCTCGACGTGCTCGTCGGAGATCCCGATCGACATACCCATCCTCGGAGCCGGTGATTGAGGAGGTTGCGCAGCAACCGTCCCGAAATCTAGAACGTGTTCCAATCCTACTAAACTGCGCGCGTGACGGACATGCCCCCCGACCTGCTGGCCCACGCGCTCGACGCCAAGGGCTTCATGCCCGAGGACGAGGGGCTGCTGCTGCACCGCGTCGCGCGGGAGCGGCTCCCCCACGGCCCCGCCCTCGAGGTGGGCACCTACTGCGGCAAGTCCGCGATCTACCTGGGTGCGGCCGCGCGCGAGGTGGGCGGCACCGTCTTCACGGTCGACCACCACCGCGGGTCCGAGGAGAACCAGTCCGGCTGGGAGCACCACGACGCGTCCCTGGTCGACGACGAGTTCGGGCTGATGGACACGCTGCCGGTCTTCCGACGGACCATCGCCCGGGCCGGGCTCGAGGAGCAGGTGGTCGCGGTGGTCGGCCGCAGCACCACCGTCGCCTCGCACTGGCGCACTCCCCTGTCGATGCTGTTCATCGACGGCGGGCACGCCGAGGAGCACGCACAGAACGACTACACCGGCTGGGCGCACTGGCTGATGGAGGGCGGGCTGCTCGTCATCCACGACGTCTTCGCGGACCCGGCCGACGGCGGACAGGCGCCGTACCACGTCTTCGTGCGCGCGCTCGCGGGCGGCGCCTTCATCGAGGTGGAGGCGCTGGGCTCGATGCGGGTGCTACGCCGGACCTCAGGGACGGCTGGGGACGGCGTCGGCTGACGGGCAGCCGCACTCGAGCGCGAGCTCGGTGAAGTGCGGGGCCAGCGAGGTGCCGCGCATGATCCCGGAGCCGGCGGTGCTGTGCCCGGCGACCTCCCCGAGGGCGTCGACGGCGAGGATCACGGCGGCCGCCGTGTACGTCGTGTGCTCGACCGGCCAGTGCACGTTGCGCGGCTCGCCCGATCGCGCCGCCTCCGCCGGGTCGCCGTAGACCCACCCGGTCCAGTAGCGACCGTCGTCCTCGCGCAGGTGCTGCACGTCCTCGACCAGGGCGAGCGCGCGGCGGTGGTCGCCGAGCGTGTCGAGCGCCATCGCGAGCTCGCACGTCTCGGCGCCGGTGACCCAGGGGTTGGTGTCGACGCAGTGGATCCCGAGACCGGGCACGACGAAGTCGTCCCAGCGGGTCTCGAGCAGCTCGAAGGCGTCCCGCCCGCGGACGGCGCCGCCCAGGACCGGGTAGTACCAGTCCATCGAGTAGGTCGCCTTGTCCTCGAACAGGTCGCGGTGCTCGCGGACGGCGTGGCCGAGCCGGCCGCCGGCGAGCTCCCACTCCGGCTGGGGGTCGTCGAGCAGGTCGGCGAGCGCCACCCCGGCCCGCAGCGAGTGGTAGATGCTGGAGTTGCCGGTCAGCAGGCAGAAGTCCTCGGTCGGCGTCCAGTTGATCCCGCCCCAGGCGACCTGCTGGGACACGACCCAGTCGAGCGCCGCGCGCACGGTGGGCCAGAACCGCTGCACGAACGCGGTGTCGCGGCGCACCAGCCAGTGGTGCCAGATGCCGACCGCGAGGTACGCCGACATGTTGACGTCGCCGCGCTCGTCCTCGGGCTCGCCGTTCACGATCTTCATCGGGAACGAGCCGTCCTCGCGCTGCATGCTCGGCATCCAGGCGTACGCGCGCTCGGCGGCGTCGACCTGGCCGCCCACGAGCATCGCCATCGCGGCCTCGACGTGGTTCCACATGTCGACGTGCTCGCCGACGGTCCACGGCACGGCGCCGCACGGCTCCTGCATCGCGACGATGGACGCGGCGGTGGCCGCGACCTGCTCGGCGGTCAGGATGCCGTCGACGTACGGGATCTGGGCCAGCGGGTGGGTCATCCGAGGTCGTCCGGCTTGCGGAAGTAGAGCACCATGCTCTTGCCGATCATCGGGTCCAGCACCTTGCCGGCGTACTGGAGCGCCTTGGGCTGCTTCATGATCTCCCAGACCAGGAGCTTGTGGTACGTCCTCGCGAGGACGTGGTCGTCGTTGGTGACGCCGACGGCGCACTTGATCCACCAGTACGGCGCGTGCAGGCCGTGGGCGTAGCCCTTGCCCTCGAACACCATCGCGTCGCCCGGCGTGCCGTCGTTGGGACGCCCGGCCTTGGTGACCTTGTCGATCAGCTCGTGGTCGGTGTAGATCCGGACGTGGCCGCCCGGGGCGTTGTGGTAGTCGTCCGAGAGCTTCCAGTTGATGACCTCGGGCAGCCAGCGCGGCACCGAGATGGCCATCGTGCCGCCGGGACGCAGCACCCGCACCAGCTCCGTGATGGCGTCGACGTCGGCGTGGATGTGCTCGAGCACCTCGGCCGCCACGATCCGGTCGAACTCGCCGTCGGCGAAGGGCAGTTCGAGCGCGTCGCCCTGCTTGATGTCGGCCGACGCCCCGGCCGGGACCTCGCCCTGCTCCTTCATCGCGCCGAAGATCTCCAGCACGCCGGCGAGCTCGTCGGCGTCCATGTCGAAGGCGACCACGTCGGCGCCGCGGCGGTACATCTCGAAGGCGTGCCGGCCACCGCCGGCGCCCATGTCGAGCACCCGCTCGCCGGGCAGCAGGCCCAGCCGGTCGAAGTCAACGGTCAGCACGGGCGCGCTCCTCCTGGTATTCGGCGATGACTTCTTCGTAGGCGACGGCGACCTTGGCGGCCACCGCGCGCCAGCTGAACAGCTCGTCGACCCGCTTGCGGCCGGCGGCGCCGTACCGCGCCCGGCGCTCGGGGTCGTCGAGCAGGGCGGCGATCGCGGCTTCGAGCTCGCCGACGTCGCCGGGCGTCACCAGGTCGGCGCACAGGCCGTCGGGGCCGACGACCTCGGGGATCGCCCCGGCGTCGGAGACGACCAGCGGGGTCGCGCAGGCCATCAGCTCGGCCGTCGGCAGCGAGAAGCCCTCGTAGAGGGACGGCACGCACGCGAGCTCGGCCGAGCCCATCAGCGCGACCAGCTCCTCCTCGCTCACGCCGTGCACGAAGTTGACCGCGTCGTTGATCGAGAGCTTGTCGATGAGCTTCTCGGTCGTGCCGCCGGGCTTGGGCTTGGTGACGAGGAACAGCTCGAGGTCGCGCTCGGTGCGCAGCTTGGCGAACGCCTCGAGCAGCGTCGCGATCCCCTTCATCGGTGCGTCGGCGCTCGCCATCGCCATGATCCGGCCCGGCACCCGCGGCGTGGTCGGAGGCTGGAACCCGTCGTCGACACCGAGCAGGATCACCTGCATCTTGTCGAGGTCGACGCCGAAGTCGGTGGCGATGTCGCGCCGCGACGTCTCGGAAGGCGTGAGGATCTTGCGGGCCTGGCGGGCGACCCGGGCCTGCATCTTCACGAAGCCGTACCAGCGGGTCAGGGTGAACTTCCGCCACGGGTTCTTCGTCGACTTGATGTCGATGCGGCGGTCGTAGCTGATCGGGTGGTGGAGCGTGGTGATCAGCGGCAGCCCGAGCTTCTCGATCTCGAGCATGCCGTAGCCGAGCACCTGGTTGTCGTGGACGATGTCGAAGTCGTCGACGCGTTCGCCCAACGCGCGCAGGGCGCGCAGGCTGAACGTCTTCGGCTCCGGGAAGCCGGCCGCGCACATGGTCGCGAACTCCTCGACGTCGATCCGGTCGCGGAACTCCTTGAGCTTCGGGACACGGAACGGGTCGGGCTCGCGGTAGAGGTCCAGGCTCGGGAGCTTGGTCAGCGCGACGCCCTCGTCGAGGTCCGGGTAGGGCTGGCCGGAGAACACCTCGACGGAGTGCCCCAGCTTCGTGAGCTCGCGACTCAGGTGCCGGATGTAGATGCCCTGCCCCCCGCAGTGCGGCTTGCTCCGGTACGACAGCAGTGCGACCCGCATCGACGACCTCTCTCTAGCGAACTTCCGGACGCTTGCCGGATGCTCTGACACGCCGGGCCGGACAAAGTGGAACGTGTTCCTATTTTAGACCACGAGTTGCTAGCCTAGTCACCGATATCAACGTCGAAACTCGGGGTTCTCTAAACTCAGCGGGCCAACGTCGTTCCGACCGGAGTTGCATTCACCACGACGCATGGGGGTCCCTTGTGAGCACTACGAACTCGCTCGCAGTCGAAGATCTGGGTTCGGCTGCCCAGCGCGACCGCCGCAAGCGGATCCTCGACGCGACCATCACGCTCGCCTCGCAGGGCGGTTTCGACGCCGTCCAGATGCGCGCCGTGGCCGAGCAGGCCGACGTCGCGCTCGGGACGCTGTACCGCTACTTCCCCTCCAAGATCCACCTGCTCGTCTCCGCGCTGCAGCGCGAGTTCGAGCGCACCGAAACCGCCCTCCGCGACCGCCCCATCGAGGGCGACACCACCGCCGAGCGGGTCATCACGGTCCTCAAGCGCACCACGCGCGGCATGCAGAGCGACCCCCAGCTCACCGAGGCGCTCACCCGCGCCTTCATGTTCGCCGACGCGTCGGTCGCCGCGGAGATCCACCAGGTCGGCATGCTGCTCACCTCGATGCTCACCCGGGTCATGCACCCCGAGGGCCACACCGAGCTCACCGAGGAGGACGTCGCCATCGCCCGGGTCATCGGCGACGTCTGGCTCTCCGCCCTCGTCGGCTGGGTCACCGGGCGCAGCACCGCCGCCGAGACTGGTCAGCAGATCGAGGTCGCGGTCAAGCTCCTCCTCCGCGACTGACGCCCCCCGGTGGTTGAGGTGCGAA
>NZ_BDJE01000006.1 GCF_002117935.1 Nocardioides sp. PD653-B2
GTCTCGAAACCCCGGGGACCCGGGCAGGCGCGGGGGCTGCGGGGGTTTCGAGACGGTTGCTGCGCAACCTCCTCAACCACCGATGCTCTCTCCGAACCCCTGTGGACAAAGGCGAAACACTGTTACCAGACCGTTACCCCCAACCCCCGATATCCACAGGAAGTCAGGGCCTCATTGTCGGTGGTCCCTGCTTGAGTGATGCGTATGGCGACCACCACGCACACCCCACCACGACACGTGATCTCCCGTGCCGTGGTGGGAATGCGCGCCCAGGTCGCCGACCTCGCCCACGCCAGCGTCTGGTCGATGGACCGCGACGAAACCGCCGCCACGCTGACCTCGCTCGCGAGACTGAAGGCCAGCATCACCGAGCTCGAGCTCCGCGTCGCCGCCCACGCCGACGACGCCGCCGTAGGCGAGGCCTCCGGCGCGACCTCGACCGCGGTGTGGTGGGCCCACGCCACCAACCAGACCCGCCGTGAGGCGATCCGGGACATGCACCTCGCCACCGCGTTGAGCGCCGGCCACGAACCCGTCCGGGTCGCCCTCGCCGCCGGCGACGTCCTGGTCGAGCAGGCGCAGGTCATCGTCCGGGCCGTCGAGCAGCTCCCCGCCGACCTCGACCAGAGCCTCGTCGAACAGGCGGAGCGGCACATGGTCGCCGAAGCCGCCCACCACGACGCGAAAGCCCTGCGGATCCTCGGGCGGCGGCTGTTCGAGGTCATCGCCCCCGATCAGGCCGACGCCCGCGAAGCGAAACTGCTCGAACGCGAAGAACGCGCGGCCCAGGAGTCCCTGCGGTTCACGATGGCCGAGGACGGCCACGGCCGCGTGCACGGCCGGTTCACCCTCGACGCGCTGACCGGCGCGATGCTCAAGAAGGCCCTACTCGCCCTGGCCGCCCCCAAGCACCAAGCAGCCCAAGGTCCGCTCGGTGAACGACGCCCCGGCCCCGAACGCATGGGCCGCGCGTTCGCCGAGCTCATCCAGCGCTACCCGATCGACCGGCTCCCCCACACCGGTGGCCTGAACGCCACCGTGGTCGTGACCATGACCCTCGAGACCCTGGAAGGCCGCCTGCAGGCCGCCCAGCTCGACACCGGCGAACACCTCTCACCCGGGCTTGCCCGGCGCCTGGCCTGCGAAGCCGGTGTCATCCCCGCCGTGCTCGGCGGACCCTCCGAAGTCCTCGACGTCGGCCGCAAAGCCCGCTTCCACACCACCCCCATGCGGATCGCCATGGCCCTCCGCGACCAAGGCTGCACCGCCGTCGGATGCGACTGGCCACCCGGACTGTGCCACGCCCACCACCTCCACCCCTGGTCGAAAGGCGGCGACACCAACGCCAAGGCCGGCCGACTCCTCTGCCCCAAACACCACACCCGAGCCCACGACCCCGCCTACACCACCACCCAGCACCCCGACGGCAAGATCGGCTTCACCCGACGCATATAGGCCTTCAGTTCAAGCAGGAACGCCACCAGCGCAGCGACCCTGACCAGCGCCAGTCGTTGCTCGCCCGGATCAAGAGCGACAACCGCGAACCATCTCCGACCGAGCGCGGGACTCGCTGGCCGCGTCCGTCGTTCGCGTCAAGGAGCTAGACCGGCATGTCAAGGGCCGCGCCCTCGTCGACTCCATCAAGCTCCTCGGGACCTCCGAGGACCTGCCCCGCGACGGCTCTCCGCCCCTCGCCCTCAACAAGTTGGTCCTCACCTAGAAGGCGTGGGCCGGCAGCCCGCCGTCTTTTCCTTCCAGTTCGTCGGCGGGCGGGTGCGGACCCCAGCCGGGGCCACCACACTGGCTCGCTTCCGTCCCCGTGCACGGCGGGCGAGAGCGGGCCAGGGCGCTGCCGCTCACCCATGGGGTATTGCGAATGGAGTACCGGAACCATCGTCAAGTGCACGGACAGGCGGCCGCATTCTGAGTCCTTCGCCAGGGACCGTGAAGTCGGCCATGCGGTCGATATCATCCATCAGCGGTTTCACAGTCGTCGTGGAAGTCGGCGTGAGATCGTCTGGTGCTGACGTCTCCCAACTAACGAGCGGGTTGCGAAGGCGACTACTCCACAGGCCAAAGCATCGGTCGTCTGGAGTGGGATTGCCCGGATGCCAAGAGAGCGCTGCGACTGCGATCCCACCAGTCGTCGGCAACTCATCCCAGATGTCGTCCGTCCTGACCGTGATCAGCAGCACGGCCTCGCGGCCGTAGGCAGACATTGAGACGACTTGATGGGTGTAACCCTCCCCTGCCAGCAACCCAATCGACGGCAAGCCGGGCATTAGTAGCGGTCGCCGCTCCTCTGCCGAGGCCTCAAGCAGGAAGATGGTCCACGTTGCGACATCCGGCCAACGCGCCACCGCTGTGGCGGAATCGCCCCGCCTCGCCATCCCTCCCGCTCTCGACGGCAACTCCCAGGTCCGTACCGCGATCAACGAGAAGATCTGACTGTTGTGCAAACTCGGCAGCGGCGCGAGTTGGAGGCTCCGTCGCTCGAGTTCATTGCCGCTGAGCGTCGCGTAGATCGCTCCCGAGCAGTGATAGTGCAACTTCGGCCTCAGTTGGGTGATGGCGCTTGTGGCCGCGGCTACGGAGTCGCTCTCCAGCACTCCGTATCGCCAGGCCCCAGGCACTTGGGCCGGCGCAAGGAAGACACCGCCGTCGGCCGAGAGGCCAATTGAAGCGGCTGACTTAAAGACCACCTCTTTCCCAACGCGACGCATTAGCCCGATCCGAAATGAGCGCACCCTTTTCGACTCATCCGTTAGTTCTGCCCCTATCCCTAATTCGTCCATGCAGGTCATCGTGCCAAGTGTGTGCGCCTCGTCCCAGTGGGTATCGGTCAGGGCAGGCGCGAAGCGGTTTGTGCTCGGGTTGGTCCAATCGCCTGCGAGAATCCTGGCGTGCTGCAGCCATCGAACCCGCACGACTATGGCTCGACAACTTCCGTTCTCGACGCGATTACCGCTCTCGGCACAGCCGCAGCCGTGCTCGTGGCCCTCGCCGCTGTGGCAGTCGGTTGGCACGTGGCAAATCGAGATCGCAAGCATTCACGGCTCGTTGAACGCCAGCGCGCGCTCATCGACCTGCTCGCCGCCTTTGAGGCGATGCAGGCGTACCAGGTACCAGCCTTCGGAAAAGACGGCGAACTCACCACCTGGTCCCAGACCCACCCCCGCGAGTTCGAGGAGATCCGCGCTCGCTGGCGCGCCAGTCTCTATGCGTCGGGCGAAGATCTCCCCTACACCCGGCGTGCAGCCTTTGACCACTTTGGACCTGGACCGCTGCCCGACGGGGCCAGGCTGGAAGGGAACCCGGAGATCGACACCGACGCGGTGCGCGCGATTCGCGGCGAGATCGTCGATGTGCTGGATCTGCTGCGCACACAGATTGAGGGCTGACCGCACCGGTCCTCACGCAATGACGTCTACTAAAAGGGGAAGGACTCCGCCGGTCAGCGCTGCTGCCACGTTGAGCCTGGCCGCTAGCACCCTTTAGTAAGGGCCCCCGACGGCCGACTCCTCTGCCCCCGACACCACACCCGAGCCCACGACCCCGCCTACACCACCACCCAGCACCCCGACGGCAAGATCAGCTTCACCCGACGCATATAGGCCTTCAGTTCAGCAGGAACGCCAACAGCGCAGCGACGCCGACCAGCACGATCACCACGCGCAGCACCGCGGGCGGCAGCCGCCTGCCCACGGTCGCCCCGAGCTGCCCGCCGATGACCGACCCGACGCCGATCAGGAGCACGACCCACCAGTCGGGGTCGGCGACCACGGCGAAGATCAGTCCGGCGACGGCGTTCACGAGCCCGGCCAGGACGTTCTTGACAGCGTTGAGCCGCTGGAGGTCCTCGTCGATCCCGGTCCCGAGGACGGCCATCAGCAGGACACCCTGCGCCGCGCCGAAGTAGCCGCCGTACACCCCGGTCGTCAGCACGCCGGGCCACACCCACCAGGTGCCGTGGTGCGGCAGCCCGCCGGTCGCGTCGTGACGCTCGGCGACCCAGCGCGAGATCCGCGGCTGGAGCACGACGAGCACGCAGCCGAGCACGATCAGCACCGGCACGATCGCGGAGAACGCGTCGGCGGGCAGCACCAGCAGCAGCACGGCGCCGGCGCTCCCGCCCACCAGGGACGCCAGGCTCAGGCGCAGCACGCGTGAGCGCTGACCGGCCAGCTCCCGCCGGTAGCCGATCGCACCGGAGGCCGAGCCGGGCACCAGCCCGATCGTGTTCGAGACGTTGGCGGTCACGGGTGGGATGCCGAACGCCAGCAGGGTCGGGAACGTGATCAGCGTTCCCGACCCCACCACGGTGTTGATGGTGCCGGCGGCGACCCCGGCGAGCAGGATCGCGACGACCTCGAAGAGACTCACGAAGCGGGCGGCTCCTCCGGCGGTGCCGGGGGTACCTCGCCGGGGTCGACGGACGGATCGGTCGACGTGGGCTGGACTGCGCGCGGGTTGGCGGCCTGGGCGGCCTCGGCGATGGCGGCCTCGACCGCGGCGTTCGCCTTCTCCAGCTCGGAGGTGGCGAGGGCGCCGCTGCCACCGAGCTGCGGACGCTCGGTGCTGCCCATGTCGACCCGGGTCTTCGAGCCCGACGAGTGCTGCGGGATGCCTGCGAGGTCGGTCATCGTGGAGCCGAGACCCTCGAGGGCCTTGCCGATCTCGCTCGGCACGATCCAGAGCTTGTTGGCACCGCCCTCGGCGATCTTCGGCATCATCTGGAGGTACTGGTAGGCCAGCAGCGACTGGTCGGGGTTGCCGTCGTGGATGGCCTGGAAGACCGTCTGGATGGCCTGACCCTCACCCTGGGCCCGCAGGATCGACGACTCACGGTCGGCCTGGGCGCGCAGGATCTGCGACTCGCGGTCACCCTCGGCGTTCAGGATCGCGGACTGCTTGTTGCCCTCGGCGGTGAGGATCGCCGACTGGCGCTGGCCCTCGGCGGTGAGGATCGACGCGCGCTTGTCGCGGTCGGCGCGCATCTGCTTCTCCATCGCGTCCTTGATCGACGGCGGCGGGTCGATCCCCTTGATCTCGACACGGTTGACCCGGATGCCCCACTTGCCGGTGGCCTCGTCGAGGACGCCGCGCAGCCCGGTGTTGATCTCCTCGCGGCTGGTCAGTGTCTGCTCGAGGTCCATGCCACCGACGATGTTGCGCAGCGTGGTCATCGTGAGCTGCTCGACGGCCTGGATGTAGTTCGCGATCTCGTACGTCGCGGCGATCGGGTCGGTGACCTGGAACCAGATGACCGTGTCGATCGAGACCACCAGGTTGTCCTCGGTGATGACCGGCTGCGGCGGGAAGCTCACCACCTGCTCGCGCAGGTCGATGACGTAGCGGACCTTGTCGATGAAGGGCACCACGATGTTGAGGCCGGCCGGCAGCGTCTGCTTGTACTTGCCGAACCGCTCGACGATGCCGGCCCGCGCCTGCGGGATGATCCGGACGGTCTTGGCGAGCAGCAGGATCACGAAGAGCAGCAGCAGCGCCGCCAGGACGAGGACGACGGTCGTCACAATGATTCTCCCGAGTCGAGGGTGGGCATCGGATGGACGTAGGCGGTGGCGCCGCGGATCTCGAAGACCTCCACGACGGCGCCGGGCTCGATGGTGTCGTGCTCGTCGTACGGCGCTGCGGTCCAGATCTCGCCGGCGAGCTTGATCTGCCCGGTCTGGAGGCCGGTGATCCGGACGGTCACCGTGCCCTGCTGGCCCACCAGCTTGCCGTGACCGAGCCGGAGCTCGGGGCCGCTGTGCAGCTTGGCGATCAGCGACGGGCGGACGAACGCCAGCATCGCGACCGAGGCACCGGCTGCGATCAGGACCTGGAGGACGACGGCCGCGCCGAGCGCGGCGGAGACCATGCCGGCGAGAGCGCCGACCGCGAGCATGGCGAGCACCAGGTCGAGGCTGACGAGCTCGGCGGCGCCCAGCAGGATGGACAGGCCGAGCCAGCCCGCCCACAGGTGGTCGCGCATCGAGTCCCAGTCCATGGGCCGACCCTAACCCGCCTTGCCTACCGGTGGCGCGTGCGGCGGCGTGCGCTCCAGCGGCCGTCGCGGTAGTCGAGCACCAGGGGCATCCCGAACGTCGACGACAGGTTCGCCTCGGTGACGACCTCCTCGATCGGCCCGGCGTGCACGACCTGGCCCGCGCGGAGCAGCAGCGCGTGCGTGAACCCGGGCGGGATCTCCTCGACGTGGTGGGAGACGAGGACCGTCGCGGGCGAGTCGGGGTCGGCGGCCAGCACGGACAGCGTCGACACCAGGTCCTCACGGCCACCCAGGTCGAGGCCGGCGGCGGGCTCGTCGAGCAGGAGCAGCTCGGGGTCGGCCATCAGCGCCCGGGCGATCTGCACCCGCTTGCGCTCCCCCTCGCTCAGCGTGCCGAAGGTCCGGTCGAGGAGGTGCTTCGCGCCGACCTCGACGAGCAGCGAGCCGGCGCGGTCGTGGTCGAGGTCGTCGTAGGACTCGCGCCAGCGGCCGACGACGCCGTACGACGCGGAGACGACGACGTCGTGCACCCGCTCCGAGCGCGGGATCCGCTCGGCGAGCGCCGCGCTGGTCAGCCCGATCCGTGGTCGCAGGTCGAAGACGTCGACGGTCCCGAGCACCTCGTCCAGGATGCCCGCGACACCCGACGTCGGGTGGATCTGCGCGGACGCCACCTGCAGCAGTGTGGTCTTGCCGGCGCCGTTCGGTCCGAGGACGACCCACCGGTCGTCTTCCTCGACCCGCCACGAGACCCGGTCCAGCAGCGTGGCCTGCCCGCGCCGGATGGTGACTTCGACGAAGTCCAGCACGGCGGTCATGCGCGCCACCCTATCCAGTCCCGACGGGCTATCGTCGGCCGCCGTGACCACCCTGCTGCCCAGCGCCGCCCGCCTCGCGTGGTGGGGTACGGCGTGGCTGCGCGGCCAGGTCGTCACCGACCTGCTCATCGACGCGGTGATCGGCGACGACGCCACCCATGCGGTCGCCGGGCTGCCGGGGTCCGACGGCACCGAGACCCTGGTCCTGGCGCTCGGTCGGCTCCGCGCCCTCGGCGCCACGTCGTTCGGGGCCGCGTTCCCGGCCGAGGGCGACCCGGTAGGGCTGGGTGGACCGCGCGCCTTCAACGCCGACTCCTACGAGGCCGGCGAGTCGGTCGTCGTCGCCGGGACGGGTCTGGGCCTGGTCCCCGACCGGACCGGCGCGGCGGTGATCTGGGTGGCCCAGCCGGCCGAGCGGCGACAGCTGCCCGACGTCGCGGAGGCCGACCAGCAGCTCCGGCTCGCGCTGATCGAGTCGGCGGACGCGCTCGCGCGACTCGACGTCGCCCGCTGGCGCCCGGAGGTGGCCGACGAACTGCTCAACCTGCGACACCGCGCCCCGGTCGCAGCGCCCGCGGGCGTGCCCCCGCGCTGCGTCGACCTGGCCGCCCGCGGACTCCAGGCGCTCGGCATCGCCGATCTGGCGCTCGAGGACGACGGCGGGGCGGTCAGCGCCGCCGAGATCTCCGCCCGTGAGGCGGCGCTGCGCCCCCTGGCCCGGGCCGGACGCCGGGCGCTAGTCGCCGCCTGCTCGCCCGAGGTGTGGCCGCCCGCCTGACCGTCACGAGTGTGCGAAGACGCCCAGCTCGTTGCCGGCCGGGTCGGTGAAGTGGAAGCGCCGGCCGCCCGGGAAGGCGTACGGCCCCTCCACCACCTCCCCGCCGGCCGCGGTCACGGCGGCGACGCTCGCGTCGAGGTCGTCGGAGTAGATCAGCACCAGGACACCGCCTCGTGAGCCCTCGCGGGCCGCGTTGAGCCCCCCGACCTCGCCCTCGCCGTCGCTCCACCTGATGCCGGCGTAGTCGGGCCCGTAGTCGTTGAACTCCCAGCCGAACGCCTGCGCGTAGAAGGCGCGGGTCGGCGCCATGGAGGCGCCGACGTTGATCTCGACGTAGTCGATCGCGTGATGGATGTTCGTCATGGCCCCGAACCTACGTCGGGCTTGCGACGTGGACGTGCGCACGGACAGCGCGCCGACGGGCGATAACCTCAGGCCACCATGACCGACCCGATCACGATGCCCGGCGCCAAGCCGGAGACCCTCCTCATCACGCTGTCGGGCAAGGACCGCCCCGGCGTGACGTCGTCGGTGTTCACCGCGCTCTCCGGCGCCGGCCTCGAGGTGCTCGACATCGAGCAGATCGTGCTCCGCCGGCGGCTGATCCTCGGCGTGCTGGTGACCGCGCCCCGCAACGTGAAGAAGGTGCGGGCCGCGATCGAGGACACCGCCGAGGCGCTCGGGATGAGCGTCGACATCGACCGCGGTGTGGGCGACAACAAGTCCCGCCGCGAGGGTCGCTCCCACGTCACGATCATCGGTACGCCGCTGCGTGCGTCCGCCATGGCCGCGATCGCCGGGCGGATCGCCGACGCCGGCGCGAACATCGACCGGATCGAGCGGATGGCGCGCTACCCCGTCACCGCCATCGACCTGCACGTCTCCGGCGCCGACACCGGCATGCTCCGCACCGTGCTCGCCGCCGAGGCCGCGGCCCAGGGCGTGGACATCGCGGTCCAACCCGCCAACCTGCTGCGCCGGGGCACCCGCCTGATCGTCATGGACGTCGACTCGACCCTGATCCAGGGCGAGGTGATCGAGATGCTCGCGGCACACGCCGGCTGCGAGCCCGAGGTCGCGGCCATCACCGGCGCGGCGATGCGCGGCGAGCTCGACTTCGAGGCGTCGCTCCGCGCCCGGGTCGCCCTGCTCGCCGGCGTGCCCGCCGTCGCGCTCGACGAGGTGTACGCCGCCATCCAGCTCCAGCCCGGCGCCCGGACCCTGGTGCGCACCCTGCGCCGCCTCGGCTATCGCTTCGCGCTCGTCTCCGGGGGCTTCAGCCAGATCACCGACCGGCTCGCCGAGGACCTCGGCATCCACTTCTCGCGCGCCAACGAGCTCGAGATCGTCGACGGCGTGCTCACCGGCCGGATCGTCGGCGCCGTGGTCGACCGGGCCGGCAAGGCGAGCGCCCTGCGCGAGTTCGCCGCCGAGATCGGGCTGCCCGACGAGGCGGTGATCGCCATCGGCGACGGCGCCAACGACCTCGACATGCTCAACGCCGCGGGCCTCGGCATCGCCTACAACGCCAAGCCCGTGGTGCGCGACGCCGCGGACACGTCGGTCAACGTGCCGTACCTCGACGCGATCATGTACCTCCTGGGCATCTCCCGCGAGGAGATCGAGGCAGCCGACGCCGAGGCCGGCATCGTCACGCCCTCCCCCCCTGTCTGAGCAGGTCAGCCGCGCCCGACGTGGAAGGCGACCAGCCGAGCCGTGCCCGCGGCGAGGTCGGCCCACGACCCGTCGTACTCGAAGACCGCGACCGCGCTCGTGGGGTACCCGGAGGCCATCTCGGAGGCCAGCTCGTCGTCGCCGTCCCCGTCGTCGAGCAGCTGCGCGACCACGGCCATGGTCGGGTTGTGACCGATCACCAGGAGCCGGCGCACGTCGTCGTCGACCAGGCGCACCAGGTCGAGCGCGGAGTCCGGGCCGGCGGCGTACAGGCCACGGTCGAGGTCCGGGTCGAGGTCCCAGTCGGCTCCCCCGGCGACGCTCTCCCACGTCTCGCGGGTCCGCAGCGCGGCGGAGACCAGCGCGTGGTCGGGCTCGAAACCCGCCGCGGCCAGCCAGGCACCCGCGGCCGCGGCGTCCCGGTGCCCGCGCTCCGCGAGCGGCCGCTCGAAGTCGGTCGGCCCCTGTTCCGCCTTCGCGTGCCTCATCACCGCGATGCTCCTCACGACGCCCACTGTCCCAGCCGCTAGCCTCGCTGTCATGCCCAGGGGACCTCTCATGATCATCGGCGGCGCCGAGGACAAGCTCGGCAAGCGCGCGGTCCTCGGTGAGTTCGTCGCCGCCAGCGGTGGGAGCGAGGCTCGGATCGCCGTGATCCCGACCGCGTCGTCGCTCGGGTCCGAGGTGGTCGAGCTGTACGACGCGGTCTTCCGCAAGCTCGGCGCGGCCGAGGTGATCGCCGTACGCCCCGAGACCCGCGCGGACGCCCACGACGAGAACCTGGTCGAGCAGCTGGCCAAGGCGACCGGCATCTTCATGACCGGCGGCAACCAGCTCAAGCTGTCGAGCGTGGTCGCAGGCACCCCCCTCGGCGACGCCATCGTCGAGGCGCACCGCACGGGCGTGGTCGTCGGCGGCACGTCGGCCGGTGCGAGCATCCAGTCGAGCCACATGGTGGCGTTCGGTGTCGGCGGCGCGACCCCCAAGCAGCGGATGACCCAGGTCGCCGGCGGGCTCGGCCTGCTCCAGTCGTCGGTCATCGACCAGCACTTCGACCAGCGCAACCGCTACGGCCGGCTGCTGATGATCGTCGCCCAGTCCCCCTCCCTGCTCGGCATCGGCGTCGACGAGGACACCGCCGCCGTGGTCGAGGACACCCTCGTCGACGGCGAGGAGCACGAGGTGCTCAGGGTGATCGGCAAGGGCTCGGTCACGGTCATGGACCCGTCCCGGATCGTGACCAACGCCCACGAGGCGAAGCGGTCGTCACCCCTGCTCGCCTCGGGCGTCGTGCTGCACGTGCTGCCCGGCGGATCGGCGTTCGACCTGACGACCCGCAGCCTGATCCCCGCGGCCGCGGTGCCCGACGCGGCGGAGGCGGCGGAGATGGCCGAGGCGGGCCGCGATCTCAGACAGATGGCCCGTGACATCGCGGCGGGCGACGTCTCCCCCACCACCCTGCGCCGCCGGCTCGCCCGCGGGCGCAAGCCCCACGACTCGCACTCGGACGGAACCATTCATGAGTGAACGCCCCACCCCCGACCTGACCATCCTCGAGACCCGCGTCTACCGCGGCGCCAACGTGTGGTCCTACGAGAAGGCCATCCACCTCGTCGTCGACCTCGGTGTGCTCGAGAAGTTCCCCACCAACACGATCCCCGGGTTCACCGACAACCTCCTGGAGATGCTGCCCGGTCTGCGCCAGCACTCCTGCTCCCGCGGACGCCGTGGCGGTTTCGTCGAGCGGCTCAACGAGGGCACCTGGCTCGGCCACGTCGCCGAGCACACCGCGCTCGCGCTCGAGCAGGTCGTCGGCCACGACATCCGGCGCGGCAAGACCCGCCAGGTCAAGGGCCGCCCGGGCGTCTACAACGTCATCTACGGGTACGCCGACGAGCAGGTCGGCCTGGCAGCGGGGCGGCTCGCCGTGCGCCTCGTCAACCACCTCGTCGAGGCCGACCCCGAGTTCGACTGGGAGGCCGAGCTCGAGTCCTACATCCTGCGCGCCGAGCGCACCGCCTTCGGGCCGTCGACGCAGGCGATCCTCGACGAGGCGGTCTCACGCGACATCCCGTGGCTGCGGCTCAACCAGCACTCGCTCGTCCAGCTCGGTCACGGTGCCCACGCGAAGCGGATCCGCGCCACCATGACGTCCGAGACGAGCTCGATCGCCGTCGACATCGCCTCCGACAAGGACCTCACGACGACGCTGCTGGGCGCTGCGGGGCTCCCCGTGCCCAAGCAGGAGATGATGCGCAGCGTCGACCAGGCCGTCCGCGCGGCCGAGCGGATCGGCTACCCCGTCGTGCTCAAGCCGCTGGACGGCAACCACGGGCGCGGCGTGATCCTCGACAACGAGAACGAGGCCGACGTCCGTGCGGCGTTCGAGATCGCGAAGGCCGAGTCCCGGCGCGGCATCGTCCTGGTCGAGTCGCAGATCGTCGGGAAGGACTACCGCTGCCTGATCATCGACGGCCGGATGGCCGCGATCGCGGAGCGCGTCCCCGCATCGGTCACCGGCGACGGCACCAGCACCGTCGAGCAGCTGGTCGAGCTCGCGAACGCCGACCCGCGCCGCGGCGTCGGCCACGAGAAGGTCCTCACCCGGATCAAGGTCGACGAGGCCGCGGTCCAGCTGGTCCGCGATCAGGGCTTCGCGCTCGACGACGTGCCACCGGAGGGTACGACGGTCAAGCTCGCCCTCACCGGCAACATGTCGACCGGGGGCATCTCCATCGACCGCACGCTCGAGGCGCACCCCGAGAACGTCGAGATCGCCGAGGAGGCGGCCCGGATGATCGGGCTCGACATCGCCGGCATCGACTTCATCTGCCCCGACATCACCGAGCCGGTCCGCGAGACCGGCGGCGCGATCTGCGAGGTCAACGCCGCGCCCGGCTTCCGGATGCACACGCACCCGACGATCGGCGAGCCGCAGTTCATCGCCAAGCCGGTCGTCGACATGCTCTTCCCGCCCGGCGCTCCGTCACGGATCCCGATCGTGGCCGTCACCGGCACCAACGGCAAGACGACCACCTCGCGGATGATCTCCCACATCTTCAAGGGCATGGGCCGCAAGGTCGGCATGACCTCGACCGACGGCGTCGTGATCGACGAACGGCTGCTGATCCGCTCCGACGCGTCCGGGCCGCGGTCGGCGCGGATGGTCCTGCAGAACCCGCGCGTCGACTTCGCGGTCTTCGAGGTCGCCCGGGGCGGCATCCTGCGCGAGGGACTCGGCTACGAGCGCAACGACGTCGCGGTGGTCCTCAACGTCCAGCCCGACCACCTCGGCCTGCGCGGCATCGACACCGTCGAGCAGCTCGCCGACGTGAAGGCCGTCCTCGTCGAGGCGGTGCCCCGCGACGGGCACGCCGTGCTGAACGCCGACGACCCGCTGGTGCGCGAGATGCGCCGCCGCTGCTCGGGACAGGTCGTCTGGTTCTCGATGGAGGAGCCGGGCAGCGAGACCCGCGACATGATCGACGCCCACTGCCGCCGCGGCGGCAAGGCGTTGGTGCTCGAGCCGTCGGAGCGCGGCGAGATGATCGTCGTCAAGCACGGCCGTCGCGAGATGCAGCTGGCCTGGACCCACCTCCTCCCGGCCACCTTCAGCGGCCGGGCCCGGATGAACGTCCAGAACTCCCTGGCCGCCGCGGCCGCGGCGTTCGCCGCCGGCGCGCCGCTCCACGACATCCGCCAGGGCCTGCGCACGTTCTCCACCAACTACTACCTGTCCCCCGGCCGCCTCAACGAGGTCGACGTCGACGGCGTGAACGTGATCGTCGACTACTGCCACAACGCGCCCGGCATGAAGATGCTCGGCGACTTCGTCGACCGGGTCGGCGAGTCGCTGGAGTCGTCCCACGAGCTGGCCCGGCCGTCGCGGATCGGCATCATCGCGACCGCGGGCGACCGGCGCGACCAGGACATGGTCGAGCTCGGCCACATCGCGGCCCAGCACTTCGACGTGGTCGTCGTCCGCGAGGACACCCAGCTGCGGGGCCGCGAGCGGGGCGAGGTCTCCGTGCTGGTGGCGGAGGGCGTGCGCGCAGCGATGGCCGAGGGCACCCGCTGCAAGCAGCTGGAGGTCGTCGTCGACGAGCTCGACGCCGTCCGGCACGCGCTCTCGCGGGCCAACCGCGGCGACCTGGTGGTCGTCTGCGTGGACAAGCACGCCGAGGTGATGGCCGAGCTCGAGTCCTGGTCGCACCAGGCCCAGCCCGGCTCCGGCGCCAACGCCGACTCCCCCGCCGCCGACCCCGACTACGCGCCCGCGCCGACGGAAGGCTGATGCGGGTCCTCTCGCTGGAAGGCTTCCCCGGCCGACCGAACGACGCGCACGACAGCTCGGGCTTCAGCGTGGGCGCCTTCGGCCTGGTCGCCGACGCCCACCTGGTCGTCGTACGTCTGAAGGCGGGTGGAGTGATCGGCCGGCACCCGGCCCAGGGCCGCCAGGTCCTCGCCGTCCTCGTCGGCGACGCGATCGTCTCCGGCTCGTACGGCGACCCGGTGGCGATCGGTCCGGGTCAGGTCGCGATCTGGGAGCCGTACGAGGAGCACGAGACCCGCTCCGAGACCGGTCTGACCGCACTGGTGATCGAGGGCGACCTCGACGTCACGTCGAGCTGAGCCCGGGGTCGGATGCGGCCGGAAATGACTGGGTTCCGACTCGGCGAATCGAGCACGCCGCCACGGCTTCGCCGTGCATAATCAGCGACCCGAGGGCATCCCACTGGGCCCGTCACGTGCAGCCCGGAACCTGGAGGAGCCACCGTGCAGCGCTACACCGACGAGCTCCAGCTGCTCCACGCGCTGAGCCTCGCGCTGCTCGCCACCGACGCCAGCGGGGCCGTCACCTTCGCCAACGAGGCCGCGGACGAGATCTTCGCCCGGAGCGACGAGGAGCTGGTCGGTCGCGTGGTCACCGACCTGGTCGGCCTCGACGACGACCCGGAGGAGACCCTCCCGCTGACCGCCGTGCTCGGCGGCACCAGCTGGCGCGGCGACCTCACGGTTCGCCGTCCCGGCGGCGACAGCCTCGTGGCTGCGGCGTCGGCCACGCCGATCCGCGACGCCGAGGGCACGGTCATCGGCGCCATCATCGGCCTCGAGGACATGACCGACATCCGCCGCGCCGAGGCCGAGGCACTCGAGAGCGAGACCCGGCTGCGCCTCGCACATGCGGCCGCCGAGCTCGGCACCTGGCACTGGAACGCCCTCGACGGCACCAACGTGTGGGACGAGCAGATGCACCACATCTACGGTCTCCCGCAGGGCGGCTTCGACGGCACCTGGGACGCGTGGGTGGCCAGCATCCATCCGGACGACCAGCCCGAGGCCATGGCGATCGTGGCCACGGCGATGGAGGAGCGCTCGACGTACGTGCTGCGCAACCGGATCGTGCGACCCGACGGCCGGCCGACGTGGATCGAGGCGCACGGCAAGGTCCTCGTCGACGCCGACGGCAACCCGGCCGGCACGATCGGGTGCGTCCAGGACGTCACCGCCCGCGTCGAGATGCAGCAGCGCCAGGACGACGCCGCTGCGCGGGCGCTGCTGCTCCAGCAGGTGACCGCGGACTTCTCCGAGGCGCTGACCCCCGAGCAGGTCGCCCACGTCCACGAGGCCAGCCTCGAACGGGTCCGGGCGATCGTGGGCGACCAAGCCGTGTCGAAGGAGGACGAGCAGCTGCTCGACACCCTCGCCTCCCAGCGGGCGATCGCCGAGGCCCGTGCCGAGCTCTTCCGGCACACCACCTCGATCTCCGAGGAGCTCCAGTCCAGCCTGGCCGCGAGCCCGCTGCCGAGGATGGAGCGGTTCGAGATCGCGGCGTACTACGCACCCGGCGGCGACGACCTCGAGCAGGTGGGCGGTGACTGGTACGACGCGCTCGCGACCCCGACCGGAGGGCTGGTGCTCGTCGTCGGCGACGTGATGGGCCGCGGCGTGCGCGCCGCCACCACGATGATCCACGTGCGCGCCGGAATCCGTGGTCTGCTGACCGTCGAGTCGTCCCCGGCGGCGCTGCTCCAGGCAGCCGACCACATGATCGTGCGGGACGCGCCGGAGCAGTTCGTCACCGCTGCCGCCCTGAGGCTTGAGCCGGAGACCGGCACGCTCGACCTGTGCAACGCGGGGCACGTGCCGCTGCTGGTGGTGCGGCCCGACGGGACCGCCACCGTCGTCGCCGACGGCTCCGGGGCCCCGCTGGGCGTCGTGCCCCGCCTCGAGCGCACCTCCCACCAGGTCACGGTGGAGCCGGGCTCGGTCGTGGTCCTGGTGACCGACGGCGTCGTCGAGTCCCGCGACCACGACATCGACGCAGGGATCGAGCGGCTCCGTCGACGCGCCGCCGAGCTGGCCCGGAGGCCCCTCGACGAGCTGGTCGACGGCCTCGCCTCGCTGGCCGACGAGCACCTGCGCGACGACGTCACGGTGGTCGCGGCGCGGCTGCGCTGACTCAGGCCGGTCCCGCGGCCCGCACTTTCGCCGCGAGCGTCTCGGGCGAGTCCGGCGTGCCGCCCTCTTCGGCGATCCAGTCGTAGACCTCCTGGCGCTCCGCATGGCACATCAGGCCGACGACGTCCCCGGGGAGCGCCTGACCGACCAGCGCGGAGAGGCAGGCGACCTCGGTCGGGTACGCCGGGATCCCGGTGACGCCGACCCGCTCGGCGCCCGCGCGCATCAGTGCCTCCAGCTCCTCGGCCGTGCGGCCCCGCAAGTACTTCTCCTTGTGCCCGATCGCCAGCACGTCGCTGTCACGCGCCGCGATCTCGCCGAGCTTCTCGATCAGGTCGTCCTGCCGGTCGCCCACGACGCCGAGCCCGAGCAGCAGCCGGCTGCCGGGGCGACGCACGCCGTTCATGATCTCGATCAGCGCCTCGAGCCCGGCCTCGTTGTGGGCGAGGTCGATGACCACGGAGACGTCGCCGAGGGAGAAGAAGTTCATCCGGCCCGGATTGTGCTCGGCGTCCGGGAGGAACGTCCGCAGGCCGTCGACCACGACCTCGCGCGGGATCCCGGCGGCGAGCGACGCGGAGACGGCCGCGAGGGTGTTCTCGACGTTGAAGCGGGACAGTCCGGCGAGCGTCATCGGCACGTCGACAAGCTCGATCAGCGGGTCGGGGTCGGCGTTCGGCAGCAGCACCGCCACCCAGCCGTCGATCACGGTCGTGGCCCGGCCCCCGGCCGACAGCACCTCGCGGATGGCCGGCGAGTCCGGGTCGCGGGAGAAGACCCACGGCCGGGCCTTGATCACCGAGCGCATCGCGAGCACGCGCGGGTCGTCGGCGTTGAGGACCGCCCAGCCGTCCTTGCGGGTGATCCTGGCGACGACCGACTTCACCTCGGCGAGCTGGTCGACGGTGTCGATGCCCTGGAGGCCGAGGTGGTCGGCGGAGACGTTGGTGACGACCGAGACGTCGTTGCGGGTCAGGCCGATGCCCTTGAGCAGGATCCCGCCGCGGGCGGTCTCGGTGACGGCGAAGCGCACGTTGTCGTGGGCGAGCACTTGCGCGGCGCCGCTCGGTCCGGAGTAGTCGCCGGCCTCGACCAGTTCGCCGTCGATGTAGATGCCGTCCGTGTTCGACCAACCGACGATGCGGCCGTCGGTGCGCGCGATGTGGGCGATCATCCGCGAGGTCGTCGTCTTGCCGTTGGTGCCCGTGACGGCCACGACGGGGACCTTCGGGGTCAGCGTGTGCGGCCGGGCGC
The DNA here is from genome assembly GCF_002117935.1 of Nocardioides sp. PD653-B2. GTDB lineage: Bacteria > Actinomycetota > Actinomycetes > Propionibacteriales > Nocardioidaceae > Nocardioides. The sequence continues at coordinate 16,997 of NZ_BDJE01000006.1, forward strand.
CCGGTTCGGCGGCGTGGACGCGCTCGGCGGCAGCGGTGACGGCCTCCTCCAGCTCCGGGGTCTGGATCGCGTCGAGCACCTCGGCGACCGCGCGGCCCATCACCTGGGCGCGCTCGCGGTGCACCCACGGGTAGGCGACGACGATCTGGTGCTGGTCGGAGGTCGGCCGGACGCGCACCCCGAGGCGCGCCGTGCCGGACTCCCCGGCGACCGCGCGCACCAGCCGGCTCACCGCGCGCAGCGCGAACCGCTGGCGGAAGCCGGAGTCGGGCGCCCCGGGGCGGGCGTTGGCCAGTCCGATCCGCTTCGCGAACCGGGACGCCGTCTCCTCCGACACCCCGGACAGCGCGCTGATGTCCAGCGTCAGCTTGATGGCGGCGCGAGGGAAGTAGAGGTTCGGTCCCTCGAGGACACGGAGCTCGACGAGTGAGGCCACGCGGGCACGGTACCGGTCTGGGGTGCTAGGCACCCATCGCGTGCAGGCCGCCGTCGACGTGGATGATCTCGCCGGTGGTGGCGCGGAAGAAGTCCGACAGCAGCGCACACACGGCCTCGGCCGTCGGCTGCTGGTCGGTGTTGTCCCAGCCCAGCGGGGCGCGCTCGCTCCACATCGACTCGAGGTCCTCGAAGCCGGGGATCGCCTTGGCGGCCAGGGTCTTGAGCGGACCCGCGGAGACCAGGTTGCAGCGGATGCCGTGGGGTCCGAGGTCACGGGCCAGGTAGCGCGACGTCGACTCGAGCGCGGCCTTGGCCACGCCCATCCAGTCGTACGCCGGCCAGGCAACGGTCGCATCGAAGGTCATCCCGACCACCGAACCGCCCTCGCTCATCAGCGGCCGGCAGGCCTCCGCGAGCGACTTCAGGGAGTACGCCGAGACCTGCACGGCCTGCGCGACGTCCGGCCACGGACCGGTCAGGAACTTGCCGCCCAGCAGCGTCTCGGGGTTGCCGTACGCGATCGAGTGGACCACGCCGTCGAGCCCGTCGACGTGCTCGCGCACCAGCTCGGGGAGCCGTGCTAGGTGCTCGTCGTCGGTGACGTCGAGCTCGAGCACCGGCGGCTCGACCGGCAGCCGCTTCGCGATCCGGCGGGTGATGCCGAGCGCCCGGCCGAAGTTCGAGATCAGCACGGTCGCGCCCTGCTCCTGGGCGACCTTGGCCGTGGCGAACCCGATGGAGCTGTCCATCGTCACGCCGGCGACCAGGATCCGCTTGCCGTCGAGAATGCCAGTCATAGGTCAGTGCCCCATTCCGAGTCCACCGTCGACCGGGATGACAGCCCCGGTGACGTACGACGCGCCGGGGCCGGTCAGCCACAGCACGGTCTCTGCGATCTCCTCCGCGGCGCCGTAGCGTCCCAGCGGCACCTGCGCCTTGATGAGCGCCTTCTGCTCGTCGGTGAGCACCCCGGTCATGTCGGTCTCGATGAACCCCGGCGCGACGACGTTCGCGGTGATCGACCGCGAGCCGAGCTCCCGGGCGATCGAGCGGGCCATGCCGACCAGGCCGGACTTCGACGCCGCGTAGTTGACCTGCCCGGCGGAGCCGGTGAGGCCGACCACCGAGGAGATGAAGACGATCCGGCCGCGGCGGAGCCGCAGCATGCCCTTGGAGGCGCGCTTGGCGAGTCGGAAGGAGCCGGTGAGGTTGGTGTCGATCACCGAGGACCAGTCGTCGTCGGACATCCGCAGGAGCAGCGTGTCGGCGGTGATGCCGGCGTTGGCCACCAGCACCTCGACCGGCCCCTGCGCCTCCTCGACGGTCGCGAAGGCCGCCTCGACCTGCCCGGCGTCGGTGATGTCGCAGCGCACGTCGAGCGCTCCGTCGGGCGCACCGCCGTTGCGCGTGGTGACGGCGACCCGGTCGCCGTTCGCGACGAACGCCTCCGCGATCGCGCGCCCGATCCCCCGGTTGCCGCCGGTGACCAGGACGGACCTGGCCGTGGTCTCCTCGGTTTCGCTCACGGGGGCGACGCTAGCGACTACTGCCGGGTACGCCGAACCGGGTCACTCGTCGTCCTCCAGCCGGAAGCCGACCTTGATGCCGACCTGGAAGTGCTCGACGACTCCGTCCTTGACCTGGCCGCGGACCTGGGTGACCTCGAACCAGTCCAGGTGGCGCAGCGTCTTGCCGGCGCGCTCGACGCCGTTGCGGATGGCCGCGTCGATGCCGTCGGGCGACGTGCCGACGATCTCGGAGACGCGGTAGGTGCGGTTGGACATGATGACCTCCAGGGGGAGCGTGGGTGGCTGACACTACCGACGTACAGTTGCGGTCATGGCCCGGGACCTGCGACGTGAGCAGGACGCGGCGGTCCGCATCACGACTGCCGCGTCGAGCCGGGACGTCGACATCGCCACTCGGCAGAGGCGCTACCTCCTCTCGATGACCCTGCGGTCGCTGTGTTTCGTGGGAGCGATCGTCGCCGCCCTGGCGCACGTCGGCTGGCTGTGGCCGATCCTGATCGCGGGCGCGCTGATCCTGCCGTACGTCGCGGTCGTCATGGCCAACGCGACCAGTGCGAAGTCCGACGGATTCTCGCTCGTCGACGGCCAGTACGGTCGTCCTGAGCTCACCACCGGGCCGAAGTCGGGGCCCGACCCCGGGCCAGACCGTCCTTGACTTCGGTTCGCCAGATGGCAGACTGCCGGACGCGAGCCGGGTCTCCCCCGTCTCGGTTCGCACTGGTGCCGGACGGCTTCCCCCGTGGCTGTCCGGCACCATTCACATGTCGTGGGAGAGGACACCGTGACCGAGGCTGACGTCGACCTGTGCTCGGCGAAGGGGTGCCAGGCGCCCGCGACGTGGCAGCTGCTCTGGAACAACCCCAAGCTGCACACGCCCGAGCGCCGCAAGACCTGGCTGGCCTGCGACGACCACAAGACCTCGCTCTCGGAGTTCCTCGGCGCCCGCGGCTTCCTCAAGGACGTCGTCCCGCACGAGTAGCTGCTGGTCGAGCAGGTTGCGCCAGCAACCGTCTCGACCCCGGCAGCTATCCGCCGATGGCCGACATCGGGCGGTCGGGCTGGAGGAACGTCGGGTCGTCGATGCCGTGGCCGGCGCGCTTGCCGCGCATCGCGACCACCCAGCGGTCGGCGATCTCCTCGTCGGTCGCACCACCGCGCAGCGCGCCGCGGAGGTCGGACTCCTCGCGGGCGAAGAGGCAGTTGCGGACCTGGCCGTCGGCGGTGAGCCGGACCCGGTCGCAGTCGCCGCAGAAGGGCCGGGTGACCGAGGCGATCACGCCGACCGTGGCGGGGCCGCCGTCGACCGAGAACAGCTCGGCCGGGGCGCTTCCCCGCGGCTCGGCGGCCGGGGTGAGCACGAACTCCTTCTCCAGCCGGCCGAAGATCTCGTCGGCGGTGACCATGCCGTCGCGGCTCCAGCCGTGCTGGGCGTCGAGCGGCATCTGCTCGATGAAGCGGAGGTGGTAGCCCTCGGCGATCGCCCAACGCAGCAGCTCGGCCGCCTGGTCGTCGTTGTGGCCCCGCATCAGGACGGCGTTGATCTTCACCGGTCCGAGCCCGGCGTCGCGGGCGGCCTCGAGGCCGGCGAGGACGTCCTGGAGGCGGTCGCGACGGGTGATGGCGGCGAAGGTCTCGGGCCGGATGCTGTCGAGACTCACGTTGACCCGGTCGAGCCCGGCGGCGGCGAGCGTGCCCGCCGTCCGCGCCAGGCCGAGGGCGTTGGTGGTGAGGGACAGATCGAGGTGCGGGGCGACCTCGTGGCTGCGGCGCACGATGTCGACCAGGCCACGGCGGACCAGCGGCTCGCCGCCGGTGAACCGCACCTCCTGGATGCCGAGCAGGTCGGCGCCGATGCGGACCAGGCGCACCACCTCGTCGTCGGTCAGCACGGAGTCGTCGGGCAGCCAGTCGAGTCCCTCTGCGGGCATGCAGTAGGAGCAGCGCAGGTTGCATCGATCGGTCAGCGAGACCCGCAGGTCGGTCGCCACCCGTCCGTAGCGGTCGTCGAGGCTGCGTGTCGTCATCACCACAGTCTAGGAGGCGGCCCTGACAGCCGGCGGCGCCGCATGCTGCGCCGCCGGATAACCTCGACGGGTGCGCTCGTTCCGGTTCCTCCTGAGTCGGCGCTGGCTGCTGTTCGCGCTCGTGGTGGGCGTGCTCTGCTACGCGACCTGGTGGCTCGGCGAGTGGCAGTTCCACCGCCTGGCCGACCGCAAGGACAGCAACGCGGTCGTGCGTGCCAACGAGGACAAGCCGCCGGCGCCGGTGGCCGACGTCCTCTCCCCCGGCGGGACCGTCGACGAGGACGACGAATGGCGGATCGTCACGGCCACCGGGACCTACGACGCCGACGACACCGTGATCGTGCGCTACCGCACCCGTGACGGCGCGTCGGGGATCGACGTGGTGGTGCCCCTGGTGACCGCCGACGGGACGGCGCTGGTCGTCGACCGGGGCTGGATGGCCTCCGACAACCAGGGCGCCGGCCCGGACGACGTCCCCGCCCCGCCCGACGGCGAGGTGACCGTCGAGGGCTGGGTGCGAGCCGATGCGACCGACAGCGCCTCGGTCAGCGACCACTCCACCCGCGCGATCTCCAGCCAGGAGATCGGCGCCGCTCTCGACCGCGAGGTGTACGGCGGGTTCGTGGAGCTCAAGTCCGAGGACGGCTCGCCCGCCGACGCGCTGGAGCCGGTCGAGCTGCCCGAGCTGAACAACGGGCCGCACTTCTTCTACGGCCTGCAGTGGTGGTTCTTCGGGCTCCTGGCGATCTTCGGGTTCTGCTACCTCGCCTGGGACGAGCGCCGTTCGGGCAAGGGCTCCGGCGGCCCGGCCCGCGAGACCGTCGTGGCCGCGCGCAAGCAGAAGCAGCACGAGAAGATCGCGAAGAAGCAGGCGGTGCGCGCGGCCTACCAGCGCGCCTACGAGCAGGAGCGCCGGGAGCGGGGTCAGAGGGTGCGCAGCATCCCGCCGTCGACCGGCAGCATCGAGCCCGACACGAAGGACGCGGCCGGCGACAGCACGAAGGCGGCCACCCGACCGAACTCCTCCGGCTCCCCGTAGCGCCCCAGCGGGATCGTCTTCGACGACGCGGCACGGGAGGCCACGGGGTCGCCGCTCGCGGCGTCCAGCTCGACGACCCGCTCCGTGCCGAACCGGCCCGGGAGCAGCCCGTTGACCCGTACGCCGGCCGGGCCGAGCTCGTCGGCCAGCGTCTTCGCGACCATCGCCAGCCCGGGCCGCAGCCCGTTGGAGATCGCCAGGTCGGCGATGGGTGACCGGACGCTCGTCGAGAGCACGAACGCGATCGACCCGCCCGGCGCGAGCGCCTGCCCGACCTCGCGGGCCAGGCGGACGGCGCCGAGGAACACCGACCCGAACGCCGCCGTCCACTGCTCGTCGGTGATGCCCGTGACCGGGCCGATGGGCGGGCCCCCGGCGCTGATCAGGGCGCCGTCGAGGCGCCCCCAGCGCTCCTGGGCGGCGGCGACGAGCCGGTCGGGGGTGTCGGTGTCGGCGATGTCCGCCACCACGCCCGTGGCCCGGTCGCCGAGCTCGCCGACGGCGCCGCGCACCGACTCCGGGCTGCGGCTCGAGAGCACGACGCGGGCGCCCTCGGCGACGAGGGCGTCGGCGGTGGCGCGGCCGAGCCCGCGGGTGCCGCCGGTGACGAGGAAGACCCGGTCGGTGAGGTCCAGGTCCATGTCAGAGGCCCGCGACGGGCGGGATGGTGACCACCTGAGACGCGTAGCTCAGCCCGGCCCCGAAGGCGATCAGCAGAGCGGTGTCGCCGACCTTCGCCTCGCCCTTGCGGAGCATCGCCTCGATGGCGAGCGGCACGGACGCCGCCGAGGTGTTGCCCGAGTCCTGGACGTCGCGCGCGATCGCGATGCCGTCCGGGAGCTTCAGGTTGCGGGCCAGGGTCTCGGTGATCCGCAGGTTGGCCTGGTGCGGGACGAAGGCGTCCAGGTCGGTCATCGCGAGACCGGCGCCGTCCACGGCCTCCCGGGCGACGTCGGCCATCGCGAACGGCGCCCAGCGGAAGACCGCGGTGCCCTCCATCCGCACGACCAAGGGGTGCTCCTGGTCGAGCTCGTCGCAGCGCATCGACTGGGTGATCACGTGGGACTGCGAGCCGTCCGACCCCCAGGCCACGGGACCGATGCCGGCCTCCTCGGCCGGTCCGACGACGACCGCGCCGGCCCCGTCGGCGAAGATGAAGGCCGTGCCCCGGTCCGTCGGGTCCATGAACGTGCTCAGCCGTTCGACGCCGACCACCAGGACGTGACCGGCGTTCCCGCCGCGCACCAGGTCGGACGCGACCGAGAGCGCGTGGCAGAAGCCCGCGCAGCCCGCGGACACGTCGAACGCCGCCGCTCGCGAGCCCAGCCGGTCGGCCAGGATCGGGGCGGCGGCCGGGGTGTGCTGGACGTGCGTGGACGTCGCGAGGATGACGGTGCCGATCTGGGTCGCGGCCACGCCGGCGGCGGCGAGCGCACGCTCGGACGCGATGGTGGCCATGTCGAGCAGGCTCTCGTCCTCGCCCGCGTAGCGCCGGGTCCGGATGCCCGAGCGGCTCTGGATCCACTCGTCGCTGGAGTCGAGCACCTCGCAGATCTCGTCGTTCGTCACCACCCGCTCCGGGCGGTAGACGCCGAGCCCGAGCATCGCGGTCGCGGCCGCCCCTGACCGCTGGCTGATCTTCGTCACTGTGGTTCCCTGCCTTCTCTCCGGGTGATCCAGGTCGAAGGCTACGACCCCTCAGACCGGCGTCGGAGGCAGGTCCTCGACGAACTGGGTGCGGTAGAGGTCGGCGTACAGGCCGCCGTCGGCCAGCAACGAGGCGTGGGTGCCGCGTTGCACGATCCGGCCGCCGTCGACCACCAGGATCTGGTCGGCGTTGCGGACGGTCGAGAGCCGGTGGGCGATGACCAGGGACGTGCGGCCCTCGAGCGCGGCGTCGAGGGCGCGCTGCACGGCGGCCTCCGACTCGCTGTCGAGGTGGGCGGTCGCCTCGTCGAGCACGACGATCGACGGCGCCTTGAGCAGGAGCCGGGCGATCGCCAGGCGCTGGCGCTCGCCGCCCGAGAGCCGGTAGCCCCGGTCGCCGACCACGGTGTCGAGCCCGTCGGGCAGGGCGCGGACCAGGCCCGCGATCTGGGCGGCCTCGAGCGCGGCCCACACGTCCTGGTCGTCGGCGCCCGGGCGCGCGTAGAGCAGGTTGGCGCGGATCGTGTCGTGGAACATGTGGGCGTCCTGGGTGACGTAGCCGACGACGTCCTCGAGCGACTGCAGCGTCACGTCGCGTACGTCGTGGCCCCCGACGCGCACGACGCCCGCGTCGGCGTCGTACAGCCGGGCGACCAGGTGGGTGATCGTGGTCTTGCCGGCGCCGGACGGCCCGACCAGGGCGACCATCTGCCCGGGCTCGGCGACGAAGCCGATGTCGGTGAGCACCGGGCCGCCCTCGCGCGACTCCTTGCGGGCGATGGTCTCGAGCGAGGCGAGCGAGATCTCCTCGGCCCGCGGGTAGCCGAACGCGACGTGGTCGAACTCCAGGCGCGAGGCCGAGCGCGGCAGCGCGACGGCGTCCGGCTTCTCCTCGATCAGCGAGGGCAGGTCGAGCACCTCGAAGACGCGCTCGAAGCTCACCAGCGCGGTCATCACGTCGATCCGCACGTTGGAGAGGCTCTGCAGCGGGCCGAGCAGGCGCAGCAGGAGGGTCGCGAGCGCGATCAGGGTGCCGACGGTCAGGGTCTGGTCGACGGCCAGGTGGCCGCCGACGCCGTACACGAGGGCCGTGGCGAGCGCCGGCACCGCCATCATCGAGGCCGCGAAGACCCGGGTGAGCAGGGAGATCCGGACGCCGAGGTCACGGACCGTCGCGGCCTTGGTCGCGAAGAGCGCGTCCTCCTCGTCGCGGCGGCCGAAGAGCTTCAGCAGCATGGCGCCGCCCACGTTGAAGCGCTCGGTCATGGCGTTGCCCATGTCGGCGTTGCCGTCCATCTGCTGGCGGGTGAGCCCGGCCAGCCGGCCGCTGACCCAGCGCGACACCAGCAGCATCAGGGGGAAGATCGCCAGGCAGAGCAGCGTCACCTGCCAGCTCAGGGCGAGCATGGCGACGCCGACCACCACGACCGAGATGATGCTCGCGACGGTGCTCGACAGGGTCGAGGTGAACGCGCGCTGGGCGCCGATGACGTCGTTGTTGAGGCGCGACACCAGCGCGCCCGTCTGGGTGCGGGTGAAGAACGCGAGCGACTGCCGCTGGACGTGCCCGAACACGCGGGTGCGCAGGTCGTAGATCAGGCCCTCGCCGATCCGCGACGAGAGCCAGCCCTCGCCGACGGAGAGCAGGGCGCTGACGATCGCCGTCGCGGCCATCGCCAGCGCGAGGATCGTGATCAGGCGGCTGTCGCCGCCGACGATGCCGTCGTCGATGATGTGCTTCGCCAGCAGCGGCGTCACGACCACCAGGCCGCTGTCGATGACGGTGAGGACCAGGAAGACCGTGATCAGGCGGCGGTGTGGCCGGGCGAACCCGAAGACCCGGCGGACGGTCCCCCGCTCGATCCGGTTGTGGACGATGCTGCGGTCCGACCGCAGGTGGCGCCACGCGGCGCCCGAGCCCTGCATCCCCGACATCACGTCTCCCTACCCACCCATCAACGCCACCAGCTCGCGGAACCTCCGCGTCTGCGCCTCACGCTCCAGCCGGCGCTGGTCGTCCAGGCTCCGGTCGGAGGCTCCTTGGAGCAGTGCCTTCGTCTCCCGTACGGCGCCGGCCAGCGGCGCCGTCAGGGCCGCCACCAGATCGGCCACGGTCGCGTCCAGCTCGTCACCGGGTACGGCGGCGAGCGCGAGCCCGATGTCCACGGCCTCGTCCGCGCCGACCATCCGCGCCGTGGCACAGATCTCGAGCGCCCTGGCGTAGCCAACGCTCTCGACGAGCGGCTTTGTTCCCGTCAGGTCGGGCACCAGGCCGAGCGCCGACTCCTTCATGCAGAACTGCACGTCGTCCGCGACGACCCGGAGGTCGCACGACAGGGCCAGCTGGAAGCCGGCGCCGATGGCGTAGCCCTGCACCTGGGCGATCGACACGAAGCGCGGGTCGCGCAGGAACGTGAAGCCCCGCTGGAAGCCGTCGATCGCCGCCGAGACGTCCTCGTCGGACTGCGTCATCAGCGACGCCACCGAGCCCTCGCCGGCGCTGCTGGGGTCGAGCATGCTGCGGTCGAGCCCGGCCGAGAAGGCGGCGCCCGAGCCCTTCACCACGACCACGCGGACGTCGTCGGGCAGCTCGTCGCCGATGGCCGCCAGGGCGTGCCACATGGTCGGTGTCTGCGCGTTGCGCACCTGTGGACGGTTGAGCGTGATCGTCGCGACCGCACCGGTCACGTCGTACAGCAGGCCGGCGTCCTCGAGCGTCTTCTCGTCCATGGTGCGAACGATAGAGGGGGCCCCCGTCAGGCCAGGGACACCAGGTCGGCGTAGTCGTCGTTCCAGAGGTCTTCGTCACCGTCGGGCAGCAGCAGCACCCGGTCGGGCTCGAGCGCGCGGACGGCGCCCTCGTCGTGGGTGACCAGGATGATCGCGCCCTCGTAGGTGCGGATCGCGGCCAGCACCTCCTCGCGGGAGGCGGGGTCGAGGTTGTTGGTGGGCTCGTCGAGGAGCAGCACGTTGGCGCTCGAGACGACCAGCGACGCCAGCGCCAGGCGGGTCTTCTCGCCACCCGAGAGCACCTTGGCGGGCTTGTGGGCGTCCTCGCCCGAGAAGAGGAACGAGCCCAGCACGGAGCGGGCCTCGGTATCGGTCAGCTGCGGCGCCGCGCTCTGCATGTTCTCGAGCACGGTGCGGCTGACGTCGAGGGTCTCGTGCTCCTGGGCGTAGTAGCCGACCTTGAGCCCGTGGCCCGGGACGACCTCGCCGGTGTCGGGCTGGTCGACGCCGGCGAGGATCCGCAGCATCGTCGTCTTGCCGGCGCCGTTGAGGCCGAGGATGACCACGCGTGAACCCTTGTCGATGGCCAGGTCGACGTCGGTGAAGACCTCCAGCGAGCCGTACGACTTCGACAGCTCGGCGGCGGTGAGCGGCGTCTTGCCGCACGGCGCCGGGGCGGGGAACTTGATCCGCGCCACCTTGTCGCTCTGCCGCTCGCCCTCGAGGCCGGCCATCATCTTCTCGGCGCGCTTGAGCATCGACTGCGCCGCGGTGGCCTTGCTGGCCTTGGCGCGCATCCGGTTGGCCTGGTCGGTGAGGGTCTTGGCCTTCGTCTCGGCGTTGGCCCGCTCGCGCTTGCGACGTCGCTCGTCGGTCTCGCGCTGGGTCAGGTAGGCCTTCCACCCCATGTTGTAGACGTCGATCTCACCCCGGTTGGCGTCGAGGTGCAGCACCTTGTTGACGGTCTGCTCCAGGAGCGCGTTGTCGTGGCTGATCACGATCAGCCCGCCCTTGTGGGCCTTGAGGAACTCGCGCAGCCAGACGATGGAGTCGGCGTCGAGGTGGTTGGTGGGCTCGTCGAGCAGCAGCGTCTCGGCGCCGGAGAAGAGGATCCGGGCCAGCTCGACGCGGCGGCGCTGGCCACCGGAGAGGGTCTTGAGGGGCTGGGCGAGGATCCGCTCCTCGATGCCGAGGCTGCTGGCGATCGTGGCGGCCTCGGACTCGGCGGCGTACCCGCCGCCGGCGTGCAGCTCGGCGTCGGCGCGCTCGTAGCGGCGCATCGCCCGCTCGCGGACGGCGACGTCGTCGCTGCCCATCTCGGTCTCGGACTGGCGCAGCCGGCGTACGACGTCGTCGAGGCCGCGTGCCGAGAGGATCCGGTCGCGGGCCAGCACCTCGGGGTCGCCGATCCGCGGGTCCTGCGGCAGGTAGCCCACCTCGCCGGTGGTCTGCACGGTGCCGCTGGCGGGCTGGGCCTCGCCCGCGAGGATCTTGGTCAGGGTCGTCTTGCCGGCGCCGTTGCGGCCGACGAGACCGACCTTGTCACCGGCCGCCACCCGGAAGCTGACGTTCTCCATGAGCAGGCGCGCGCCGGCACGGACTTCCAGCTGGTGGGTGGTGATCATGAGGGTACGAATTCTAGGTGCGGGTACGGTCCTTCCGGGCATCGGCGCTGGTGTCCCAGGTCACGTCAAGGAGTGCGGATGCGGTTCAACCCGAAGGCTCGGCTCAACACCCGTCGGATGGGCGACGCCGGCCGCTCCGGCGCGGGTCGGGGTGCGAGCGGTGGCGGTGGCATCCCGATCCCCGGCGGCGCGGCGGGCGGTGGCATCGGCACGCTGGTCATCATCGTGATCGTCGTGGTCATCAGCATGGTGGCCCGCGGCGGCTCCGGCGGTGGCAGCTCGTACGACGACAGCCGGATGTCCGACACCGGGCGCTACGAGAAGTGCGACAGCGGCGAGGACGCCAACAACAGCTCCGACTGCGCGCGGGTGGCCGTCGAGAACTCGCTCACCGACTACTGGTCCGACGCGCTGCCCGACCAGTCCGGCACGGCGTTCGAGCCCGAGAAGAAGGTGGAGACCTTCACCGACGGGATCGGCACCGGCTGCGGCGCCGCGACCGCCGACGTGGGGCCCTTCTACTGCCCGAGCGACCAGACGATCTACCTCGACACGACGTTCTTCGACGACGTCCTGGAGCAGCAGCTCGGCGGGCCGGACGGCGGGTTCGTGGAGGCCTACGTGCTGGCCCACGAGTACGGCCACCACATCCAGAACCTGCTCGGCACCATGGGCCGGGTGAAGACCCAGCAGGGCCCGAAGAGCGACGCCGTACGCCTCGAGCTCCAGGCCGACTGCTACGCCGGGATGTGGGCCAAGGCCGCCACGACCACCGAGGACGACGACGGCAACGTGCTGATCCAGGACCTCACCGAGGACGACATCCAGCAGGCGATCGACGCGGCCACCGCGGTCGGCGACGACCGGATCCAGGAGGCGTCGGGCGGCGACGTCGACCCGGAGTCGTGGACCCACGGCTCGGCGAAGTCCCGGGTGCAGTGGTTCCTCACCGGCTACCACGACGGCACGCTGAAGGCCTGCGACACGTTCGCCGCAGGAGCCCTCTAGGAGTCGATCAACGCCTCGAGGTGGGTGAACTGCCGCTGCAGCGCGCGCAGGTGCGGCGCGACCGAGGGGTGGCGGTACTTGCCCGCAAGGGCGCCCTCTCCCCCGGCGACCCGGGCCAGCGCCCACTCGGCCCGGTTGAGGACCGTGAAGACGGCGGTGACCCGCGCGCCGAGGGTGACCTCCTCGCGGGTGGCGAGACCCTCCGGCAGTCCCATCAGGTAGGCATCGAGCAGCGGCTCGAGCTCCTCGCGGGCGGCGAGCGCGAAGTAGCCCAGGTCGGCACCGACCGGGCCGGTGCCGAGCGTCCCCCAGTCGATCGCGACGACGTCGTCGCCGTCTCGACCGGGCAGGTTGGCCGGCACCGGGTCGCCGTGCTGCGGCACCTGCACCAGCGCGTCGGCGGCGGCGAGGAACTCCGCCCGGCGTGACCACAGGTGGTCGGCGACGTCGGCGACCGTCGTCCGGGCCAGTGTCGTCCAGCCCCCACGCCGCTCGACCCGGTCCAGCCGGTCGCGGAGCAGGTTGCGCGCCAGCCACGGGGCGGGCGCGAGCTGGGCGCCGGCGAACCGGCCGAGCGCGTGCGCCACGAAGAGCCCGCTCAGCGAGGCGTCCTCGACCCACTCCTGGGTGATCGTGATGCCCTCCACGTCCTCCTCGATCGCGGCCAGCGGCGGCGGTCGGAGACCCGGCGCCGCGGCCACGATGTCGCTGGTCACGACGTCGGCGGCCCGCCGCCAGTAGGCGAAGTGCCGCGGGTTGCCGAGCTCCGCGGGGTCGTGCTCGGAGGGCGCGGCCAGCCGCTTGACGACGACCGGCTGGTCGCCGAGGACCGTACGCCAGACGCCGACCGTCGAGGCGCCGGTGGCTCCCGGGAGTGCTAGCCATCCCGGTTCGGGCTGCCACATGAGGCAGACGCTAGTGCACGTCGCGCCTGCGGAAGGCGATCTGGCCCGCGACACTCAGTGCGGCGGCGACCGCGGCCAGGACCAGGAAGGGCGTCCACCGGAAGGGCTCGACGGGCACGAGCGCCAGGTGCTCGAACGGCGAGAGGTCCTGGAACCACTGCGGCAGGTCGAGCAGCTCCCCGAAGATGAGGACGACGTACGAGAGCAGCAGCGCCAGCCAGGCGAGGAGCGCGGCCCGGGGCAGCAGCCCGTGCAGCAGCCGTGCGAACCCGGCCAGCACCAGCACCGCCGGGGCCGTCATCAGCAGCTCCACCGTCATCCGGGCGACCGCGCTCCCGTCACCGGTGACCAGCGCATAGCTCGTCCCGAGGCCCGCGCCCGCGAGGACCAGGACCGTCAGGGTGCCGGCCACGGTGACGGCGACGTGACCGGCCAGCCACGTGGAGCGCGGGAGCGCGGTGGCGAGCAGCACCTCCACGCGGCCGGCGTCCTCCTCGCCGCGCGGGCGCAGCGCCGACGAGATCGCGAACCCGGCCGCGAGCATCGCCAGCATCACGATGAGCATCGCGTAGAAGCCGTCCACGATGTCACCGCTCCCCTGGAGCACCAGGTCCCGCGACGTCTGGGAGTCGCCGACGAGGTCGCCGACGTCGTCGCCCATCGTCCCGAAGGCCAGCCCGCCGAGCAGCAGGCCGACCGCCCAGGCGGCCAGTGCGGCGCGCTGCAGCCGCCAGGCCAGGCCGAGTCCGGTGCCGAGGCTGCGGCTGGCGCGGGCGGGGCCGGGCCGGGCGGGCAGCACCCCGGACCCGAAGTCCCGGCGGTCGAACACGGCGTACCCCACCGCGACGGTGATGCCCGCTCCCGCGAGGAGCAGCAGCCCGGGCCACCACCGCAGCCCCGAGAACGCGTGCATCGCCTGGTACCAGCCGATCGGCGACATCCAGCTCAACGCCGCGGCGCTGATGTCGCCGAGCGCGCGCAGCGCGTAGGAGAGGCCGATCACCGCGCCGGCGAGGCCGTACGCCGCGCGCGTGCTCGTCGTCAGCTGCGCGGCGACCAGGGCCGTGCCGGTGAAGGACCAGCCGCAGAGCGTGAGCCCGGCGGCCAGACCGATCGAGTCGGCCGGCGCCAGCCCGTAGGCGACCAGGCCGGCGCCGGTGACGGCCCCGACCACGAGGTTGGCCAGCCCGGCGTCGAGGACGGCGGCCGTCATCGCGGCGTGCCGGCCCACGGGCGCCGCCCGGAGCAGCTCGTCGCGTCCGGTCTCCTCCTCGGCGCGGGTGTGCCGGCCGACGATGAACATGCTCATCAGGCCGACCAGGATCGCTCCGAACGCCGCGGACTGCCAGGTCACCTGCCCGCCGGTGGTGTTCAGCGCCCGGGCGGGCCCGGCCATCGCGATCAGCGCGGCGTTGTTCTCCATCCCGGCCGCCGCCTTGTCGAACTCCGCCTGGGTCGCATAGAGGCCGTCGACGCTCCAGCCCTGGCTGACGTAGAGGATCGCGATGCCCACCGGCCACCAGAGGTACATCCAGCGGTCGCGGCGCAGGAAGGCCCGCAGGAGGACTAGGGTCCCGGTCATCGCCGGCCGTCCTCCTCCCCGTCGATCCGGTCGCCGTAGTGCCGCAGGAACAGGTCCTCGAGGGTGGGCGGCTGGCTGGTCAGCGATCGCACACCGGCGGCCTGGAGGGCGTCGAGCACGGCGTCGAGCGCCGTGGTGTCGACCTCCAGGTGCACCCGGTGGTTGTCGATCTCGAGGTCGTGGACGCCGGGGAGCGCGTCGAGGCCGACCGGCGCGGACGCGAGGTCGGCGGTGACCGACGTACGGGTCAGATGACGCAGGTCGGCGAGCGTCCCCGACTCGACGCAGGCGCCCGACCGGATGATGCTCACCCGGTCACACAGGCGCTCGACCTCGGCGAGGATGTGGCTCGACAGGAGCACGGTGTGACCCTCGCTGCGGAACTCGTCGATGCACTCGCGGAAGACGGACTCCATGAGGGGGTCCAGCCCGGAGGTGGGCTCGTCGAGCACCAGGAGGTCGACGTCGGAGGCCAGCGCCGCGATCAGCGCGACCTTCTGCCGGTTGCCCTTGGAGTAGCTGCGGCCCTTCTTGGCCGGGTCCAGGTCGAAGCGCTGCAGCAGGTCGGCCCGGCGCCGCTCGTCGAGGCCGCCCCGGAGCCGGCCGAGCAGGTCGATGACCTCGCCGCCGGTGAGGTTGGGCCAGAGGTTGACGTCGCCCGGCACGTAGGCGAGCCGCCCGTGCAGCCGCGCCGCGTCGCGCCAGGGGTCACCTCCGAACAGCCGCACCTCGCCGTCGTCCTTACGGAGCAGGCCCAGCAGCACCCGGATCGTGGTCGACTTCCCGGCCCCGTTCGGCCCCAGGAAGCCGTGCACCTCGCCCTTCGCCACCGTGAGGTCGAGCCCGTCGAGGGCGCTCACGTGGCCGAACGTCTTCACGAGACCGGCGATGTCGATCACGTTCGTGTCCACGTCGCGACGGTACTCCCGGCGCCCGGGAAGCTAGCGGATCCGCGGCGGCAGCCGGTGGAGCTCGAGGTCGGCCAGGGTGCCGTCGACCGCGGTCGCTGTCAGGAAGGTGCAGTACGGCTGGCGCCGGCGGTCGGTCGGGGACCCGGGGTTGAGCAGCCGCAGGCCGGAGGCCGCGGTCGTGTCCCACGGGATGTGGCTGTGCCCGAAGACGAGGACGTCCACATCGGGGTACGCCGCCTCGCATCGTTGCTCGCGCCCCTGGGCGGCGCCGGTCTCGTGGACGACCGCCCACCGGACGCCGCCGATCGTCGCCCGGGCCACCTCCGGGAGACGGGCCCGCAGCTCGGGCCCGTCGTTGTTGCCGTGGACCCCGACGAGACGGCGGGAGCGCGCCTCCAGCTGGTCGAGGAGCGAGACGTCGACCCAGTCGCCTGCGTGGACGACCACGTCGGCTTGCTCGACCGCCGACCAGAGGGCAGCAGGCAGGTCCCGGGCCCGCTTCGGGACGTGGGTGTCGGCCATCAGCAGCAACCGGGTCATGCGTTGACGACCTCGACCCGCACCGCGCACGCATCGACGACGGCCTGCTCGAGGATCCCGCGCTTCGGATCGGGGACGGCCAGCCACGGCTCCACCACGGTGAGCTGCCTGAGCCGGCTGTCGGCCAGCACCTCCTCGACGGCGCCGTGGTCCCCGCCGGTCACCACCGGCAGCCGGTGGTCGAGCTTGTCGAGACCCTCCGTGAGGATCCGGGCCGCGTGGTCGGCCGCGGCCTCGTAGGCCTGGCGCGCCTGGTTGTCGCGCCGTCGCGCGAACCGCTGCTGGCTCTGACCCCCGGCCTTGGTGCGGCCCTGGACGTGGCGCTGGCCGACCTTGCTCTCCCGGGTCGTGGTGCCACTGAGCCGGGCGACCGCGAAGCCGCCCTTGCGCACCAGCAGCACGCCCCAGTCGTCGGGCGCGGTCGTCTCGGCGCGGAAGGCCGCGGCGTCGGGGAGCCCGTCGTACGACCGGTCGAACGGGAGCCGGGCGGTGAAGGTCGAGCCGTCGGCCGCCGCCCCCGTGAGCGCGCCCTCGGCGACGCCGAGCCCGGTCGCGCCGTGCCGGCCCTGGAAGTTGAGGACCCAGCGCTCGAAGCGCTCTGCGGGCACGGAGACGGTCACACGCCGACGCTAGGGCATGCCGGAAGCAGGTCGGGCGTGCCGTCCCATCGCCGGGCGAGAGGCGTGGACCGAGCCTGGAGCGGGTAGGGGTGATCGCCGTGAGGCCCTCTGCGGCGCTGGCCGCTGTCACCGTCCTGATCGTGGCCACCGGCTGCTCCGGTGCCGACGACGCCCCACCGCGGGAGGCGGTCCCGACCACCCTCGCGCCGGCCGACGTCTCGTGCCCCCAGACGGACATCGACCGCCAGCACGTCACCCACTTCCGTGCGGTCGCCCAGGGCGCGCCGAAGCTGCGCGCGGACCTCACGGTGACCGACCTCGGGCACCGCGACTTCTGCGTCGTGCCGGACAGCTACGAAAGCCCTCGGGTCGCCTCGAAGATCAGGTCGTACACCGTGCAGCTCGACGACCGCGACAACTACGGGGAGCGGTACGGCACCTTCGACCGCCGGCCGAGTGAGGAGCTGCTCAACTTCCCGTTCGAGTTCCACGTCTACGGCGCCTGTCGTCAGGTCACTGCCACGATCGTGGTGCGCAGCCACGGCACCGACTACACCTACCGGGCCCCGGCGCAGGCCGGCCCGAAGTGCGCGGCCGACTGAGGCGTCGCCCGAGAAGTGACTGTTCCACCGGCGCACCGACCGTCGCGGTCTCGCTCGACCTCGTCGGGTCGCGACCGCTCACGTCGTCCGCGGTCGCACCTCAGACGTTGAAGCCGAGGGCGCGCAGCTGCTCGCGGCCGTCGGGGGTGATCTTGTCGGGGCCCCACGGGGGCATCCAGACCCAGTTGATGGCGACGTCGTTGACGAGGCCCTCGAGCGCCGAGTTGGTCTGGTCCTGGATCACGTCGGTCAGCGGGCAGGCCGCGGACGTCAGGGTCATGTCGATGACGAGGTTGGAGCCCTCGTCGAGGTGCAGGTCGTAGACCAGGCCGAGATCGACGACGTTGATGCCCAGCTCGGGGTCGACGACGTCCTTCATCGCCTCGGTGACGTCGTCCAGCGAGACGGTCGAGGTGCCGACGCCACCACCGGAGAGCACAGCCTCGGGGACATCGGGGAGGTCACTGTGGTCAGCCATGGTTCGACTCCTCTTGGTGTGTTGGTGATCCGGCCTGGACGGTGGCGTCTTTCCAGGCCATCCACGACAGTAGTGCGCACTTCACGCGCGCGGGGAACTTGGCGACGCCGGCGAACGCGATGCCGTCCTCCAGCACGTCCTCGTCGGGCTCCACGTTGCCCTTGCCCTGCATCAGGGTCAGGAAGTCCTGGTGGATCGCCATGGCCTCGTCGACCGGCTTGCCGATCACGAGGTCGGTCAGCACCGACGCGGACGCCTGCGAGATGGAGCAGCCGACGGCGTCGTACGACACGTCCTCGACGACCCCGTCGTGCAGGTGCACGCGCAGGGTGACCTCGTCACCGCAGGTCGGGTTGACGTGGAACACCTCGGCCTCGAAGGGGTCGCGCAGGCCCTTGTGGTGAGGGTTCTTGTAGTGGTCCAGGATGATCTCCTGGTAGAGCGCGTCGAGTTCCTGAGTCATCTCACTCAACCCAACTTGAAATACGAGCGGGTGTATTCCAGGCCCTCGACGAGCGCGTCGATCTCGCCCGGCGTCGTGTAGAGGTACGACGACATCCGGGTCGAGCTCTGCACGCCGAAGCGGGCGTGCGCGGGCTTGGCGCAGTGGTGGCCCGCCCGCACAGCGATGCCGCGCGAGTCGAGCACCTGCGCCACGTCGTGGGGGTGCACGCCGTCGATCTCGAAGGAGATCGCGCCGCCGCGGTCGGCCGCGTCGAGCGGGCCGAGGACCTTCAGGCCGGGCACGGTCGCGAGACCCTCGAGGGCGTACGCCGTGATCGTCTGCTCGTGCCGGTGGATCGCGTCCAGCCCGATGTGGGCCAGGTAGTCGACCGCGGCGCCGAGGCCGATCGCCTCGACGATGGGCGGGGTGCCGGCCTCGAACCGGTGCGGCGCTCGCGCATACGTCGAGCGTGCCATCGTCACGGTCTCGATCATCTCGCCGCCGCCGTGGAACGGCGGGAGCTCGTTGAGCAGCTCCTCGCGCCCCCACAGCACGCCGATGCCGGTCGGGCCCACCGTCTTGTGACCGGTGAACACGAGGAAGTCGCACCCGGCGGCGCGGACGTCGACGGGCAGCTGCGGGGCCGCCTGGGACGCGTCGACCACCGACACCGCGCCGACCGCACGCGCACGCGCGGCGAGGTCGGCCACCGGGTTGATCGTGCCGAGCATGTTCGAGACCCAGGTGAAGGCCACGACCTTGGTGTGCTCGTCGACGAGCCGGTCGGCGTCGGAGAGGTCGAGCCGGCCGTCGTCGGTCAGCCCGAACCAGCGCAGCTCGGCGCCAGACCTCTCGCAGGCCAGCTGCCACGACACGATGTTGGAGTGGTGCTCCATCTCGGTGATCACGACGTTGTCGCCGGGGCCGAGCTCGATCGTGCGGGCCAGCAGGTTCAGCGCCTCCGTGGCGTTCTTGGTGAACACCACCTCGTTGCGCGACGGGGCGTTGACGAACGCGGCCACCTGGTCGCGAGCCGCCTCGAACGCCTCGGAGGACTCCGCACCGAGCTGGTGCATCGCCCGCGCGACGTTCGCGTTGTGGTGCTCGAGGTGGTCGACCATCGTGTCGATGACCACCTGCGGCTTCTGCGACGTGTTGGCACTGTCGAGATAGACCAGCGGCAGACCGCCCGCGAGAGTTCGCTCGAGGATCGGGAAGTCTGCGCGGATCACCTCCAGCTCAGGGAGGAGGCCGGCCAGCTGGGTCGTCGTCATGTCAGACCGCCGCCGTGAGGTACTTCTCGTAGCCCGAGGCTTCCAGCTCCTCGGCGAGCTCCGGCCCGCCCTGCTCGGCGATCCTGCCGTCGACGAAGACGTGGACGTAGTCGGGCTCGATGTAGCGCAGGATGCGGGTGTAGTGCGTGATCAGCAGGACGCCCTTGCCCTCCTGCGCGCGGAAGCGGTTGACCCCCTCCGACACGATCTTGAGCGCGTCGATGTCGAGGCCGGAGTCGGTCTCGTCGAGGATGGCGACCTTGGGGTTCAGCAGCTCGAGCTGGGCGATCTCGTGGCGCTTCTTCTCGCCGCCGGAGAAGCCCTCGTTGACCGAGCGGGTGCCGAACGTCGGGTCGAGGTTGAGCTTCTCGAGCGCGGTGTTGACGTCCTTGACCCAGGTGCGGAGCTTCGGGGCCTCGCCGTCCAGCGCGGTCTTCGCCGTGCGCAGGAAGTTGGAGACCGAGACGCCGGGCACCTCGACGGGGTACTGCATGGCCAGGAACAGCCCGGCCCGCGCCCGCTCGTCGACCGACATCGCGAGGACGTCCTCGCCGTCGAGGGTGACGGTGCCACCGGTGATCGTGTACTTCGGGTGGCCGGCGATCGAGTAGGCCAGCGTCGACTTGCCCGACCCGTTGGGGCCCATGATCGCGTGCGTCTCGCCGTCCTTGATGGTCAGCGTGACGCCCTTGAGGATGTCCTTGGGGCCGTCCTCGGTGTCGACGGACACCTTGAGGTCCGTGATGACGAGCTCGCTCATGAGGGGGTGACTCCGTTCAGGGTGGTGGTGGTGTCTACGTAGATGTCGTCGCCCTTGACCTCGACCGGGAAGGTCGCGACGGGTTCGGTGGCGGGCAGCCCGGTGGGCTTGCCGGTGCGGAGGTCGAACCGCGAGCCGTGCAGCCAGCACTCGACCGTGCAGTCGGCGACCTCGCCCTCGCTCAGCGCGACGGCCGCGTGGGAGCAGAGGTCCTGGATGGCGAAGAACTCGTCCCCGTCACGCGCGAGCGCCACGTCGTACTCCCCGACCGTGACGCCGAGCGCCTCGTCGGTCGGGACGTCGCTGACCGCGCAGGCACGCTCGAAGCTCATCGGGCCTCAGACCCGGGTACTGAGGAGCCGACGAAGGAGGCGTCTCGAAGTACGTTCTTCGCCAGCTCCGCCTCGACCGTCGTGAGCAGCTGCTCCTCGATGGAGGGGATGCCGACCTTGCGGATCAGGTCGTTGAAGAAGCCGTGCACGACGAGGCGCCGCGACTCCTTCTCCGAGATCCCGCGCGAGCGCAGGTAGAAGAGCTGCTCGTCGTCGAAGCGGGCGGTCGCGGACGCGTGGCCCGCCCCCTCGATCTCGCCGGTCTCGATCTCGAGGTTGGGCACGGAGTCGGCCTGGCAGCCGTCGGAGAGGACCAGGTTGCGGTTCTCCTCGTAGGTCTCGATGCCCTCGGCGATCTTGCGGATCAGCACGTTCCCGATCCAGACCGTGTGGGCGCCCTGGCCCTGGAGCGCGCCCTTGTAGAGCACGTGGCTCTTGGTGCGGGGCGCGTTGTGGTCGGCGAAGAGGCGGTGCTCGAGGTGCTGGCCCTCGTCGGCGAAGTAGAGGCCGAGCAGCTCGGCCGAGCCGCCGGGGCCGGCGTACTCGACGTTGGCGTGCATCCGCACCAGGTCGCCGCCGAAGGAGATCGACGTGTGCTTGACGCTGGCGTCGCGCCCGACCTGGATCGCGTCGCGGCCGAGGTGGACCGCGTCGTCGTCCCAGTCCTGCAGGGACAGCACGTTGACGTTGGAGGCGTCTCCGGCGAGCACCGTGGTGATCGCGGAGTAGCGCGCCGAGCCCGTGTGCGTGATCACGACCGTGGCCTGCGCGTGGCGACCGACCCGGATCACCAGCCGACCCCAGACCAGGTCGTCGGCCGACTCGCCGTGCAGGCGCAGGACGATCGGCTCGGCGATCTCCGACTCCGCCGGGACGTCGAGCAGCACCGCGGTCCCCGCGTTGGCAGCAGCCAGCGCGGAGGGCCGGTCGATCGGGGCGAGCTCGCCGAGCTCACGCGCCTGCTCGGCGGAGATCTCGGTCAGGGTCACGCCGTCAGGCAGCGTGGCCTCCCGGGTGAGGGTCGCGTCGGACGCCTCGCCGTCGAGGATGCCGCGGAGCCGCTTGAGCGGCGTGAAGCGCCAGATCTCCTCACGACCGTGCGGGACCGGGTGGTCAGCCAGGTCGTACGACGGGGGCGGGTTCAGGTGGCTGAACAGCGGCCCCTGCTCCAGGGCGGACTCCACGCTCTCGCGGGCAGTGTCGGTCAACGTCATCTAAGCAAACTTCCTAGTGTTCAAAAGCGATCGTAACCACGGGAAGGGCGGTCTACCGCGTGACAGAAAAGGGGCCCGCGTGGCGGAGCGAAGCGACGACACGCGAGTCTCCGTGGGCCGGCGTGGCGGAGCGAAGCGGAGACACGTCAGCCCACGGCCCCTTCCATCTGGAGCTCGATGAGCCGGTTGAGCTCGAGGGCGTACTCCATGGGGAGCTCCTTCGCGATCGGCTCGATGAAGCCGCGCACGATCATCGCCATCGCCTCGTCCTGCTCCATGCCGCGGGACATGAGGTAGAAGAGCTGGTCGTCGGAGACCTTCGAGACCGAGGCCTCGTGGCCCATCGACACGTCGTCCTCGCGGATGTCGACGTACGGGTAGGTGTCGCTGCGGCTGATCTGGTCGACCAGGAGCGCGTCGCAGAGCACGTTGGACTTCGAGCCGTGCGCGCCCTCGTTGACCTGGATCAGGCCGCGGTACGACGTCCGCCCACCGCCGCGCGCCACCGACTTCGACAGGATCGACGACGAGGTGTGCGGAGCGGCGTGCACCATCTTGGCGCCGGCGTCCTGGTGCTGGCCGGCCCCGGCGAACGCGATGGAGAGCGTCTCGCCCTTGGCGTGCTCGCCCATCAGGTAGATGGCGGGGTACTTCATCGTCACCTTGGAGCCGATGTTGCCGTCGACCCACTCCATGGTCGCGCCGGCCTCGCAGGTGGCGCGCTTGGTGACGAGGTTGTAGACGTTGTTCGACCAGTTCTGGATGGTCGTGTAGCGGCAGCGCCCGCCCTTCTTCACGATGATCTCCACGACCGCGGAGTGCAGCGAGTCGGAGGAGTAGATCGGGGCGGTGCAGCCCTCGACGTAGTGCACGTAGGCACCCTCGTCGACGATGATCAGGGTGCGCTCGAACTGGCCCATGTTCTCGGTGTTGATCCGGAAGTAGGCCTGCAGCGGGATGTCCACGTGGACGCCGGGCGGGACGTAGATGAACGAGCCGCCCGACCACACCGAGGTGTTGAGCGCGGCGAACTTGTTGTCGCCGACCGGGATCACGGTGCCGAAGTACTCCTGGAAGAGCTCCGGCTGCTCCCTGAGCGCCGTGTCGGTGTCGAGGAAGAGGACACCCTGCTCCTCGAGGTCCTCACGGATCGAGTGGTAGACGACCTCGGACTCGTACTGGGCCGCGACGCCGGAGACCAGGCGCTGCTTCTCCGCCTCGGGGATGCCGAGCTTGTCGTAGGTGTTCTTGATGTCCTCGGGGAGGTCGTCCCACGTCGCCGCCTGCTTCTCGCTGGAGCGCACGAAGTACTTGATGTTGTCGAAGTCGATCCCGGACAGGTCGGATCCCCACGACGGCATCGGCTTGCGGTGGAAGAGCTTGAGACCCTTCAGCCGCAGGTCGAGCATCCACTGCGGCTCGTTCTTCTTCGCGGAGATGTCGCGGACGACCTCTTCGCTCAGGCCGCGCTTGGCGGTAGCACCGGCCACGTCCGAGTCGGCCCAGCCGAAGTCGTAGCGTCCGATGCCCTCGAGCTCGGGATTGCGCTCGTCGATGGTGGTCATCAGCTGACCCGCTCCTTCGTGTTGATGGGCGTTGCGGTGGGTGTGCTCGGAATGCAGGTGGTGCAGACCCCGTCGCCGTGGGCGATCGTGGCCAGCCGCTGGACGTGCCGGCCGAGGACCAGGCTGATCGCCTCGGTCTCGGCCTCGCACAGCTGCGGGAACTCATGGGCCACGTGGGCCACCGGGCAGTGCTGCTGGCACAGCTGCTCGCCGACCGGCAGCTCGCGAACCGTCGCGGCGTACCCCTCGTCGGTGAAGACCTGGGCCAGGACCGCGGCGGACCCGAGCTCGGGGTGCTCCGCCCGGATCCCCTCGAACCTCTCCTGGACGAACGCCACCCGACGGGTCGCGAATTCCCGGACGGCCGCTTCTCCCCCGGTCTCGGCGAGGAACCGGAGCGCCTGCGCCGCGAGGTCGTCGTACTGCTGGTCGAAGCCGTCGCGGCCCGACTCGGTCAGGGCGAAGAACTTGGCCGGCCGACCCCGGCCGCGGGCGGCCTGGCTGCGCGGCTCGCGGGCCTCCACGGCACCGTCCTCGAGCAGCTGGTCGAGGTGACGGCGCACGGCCGCGGGAGTGAGGTCGAGCCGCTCGGCGAGCGCCGCGGCGGTGGAGGGTCCGTTGACGAGGATCGACCGGGCGACGCGCTGGCGCGTCGTCTGGTCGTGCCCGGCTCCGTCACTCCGGGCGGGCGCCTCGTCGAATTCCACAACACCAGTGTGCCGTTAATGAAACTGAGGGTTCAAGCAAGGCGACCCTTACCTGCGCCGGCTCGGGGTCCATCGGGCCCCGAGGTCTTGGACCACCTGCGAGAATCGAGACAGCTTGACGATGATCCCTCACCCACCCGTGGACCAGCCATGATCGAGCGCCTGGGCGCCCTGCTCCGCTCCCGCACCGTGCTGGTCCTGGGCGTCCTCGTGAGCATCGTGGTGCCCGTCGTGACGCTCCCGCGGCTGCCGGCCGTGAGCCCGTGGCCGCTGCTCGCCGGACTGCTGCCCTGGGTGGTCGGCAAGTACCTCCTGTGCCCGCTGCGGTGGCGGGCCCTCACCGACGCGGGCCTCACCCGGCGCTGGCACCTGCGCGCGTACGCCGAGTCGGAGCTCCTCGGGCTGCTGACCCCCGGGCACGTCGGCGCCGACCTGTGGCGGGTGCACCGGCTCACCGGCGCCGGGCTGGGGCGCGGCGACGCCGTCCTCAGCGTCGGCGCGGACCGGCTCGTCGGCGCCCTCGCGCTGGCCGCGTTCGTCGGCTTCGCAGGAGCCGCGCTCCCGGTCGACATGCTCCTCGGGGTCGCCGGCGTCGCCCTCGCCGGCGTCGTCGTCGTCCTGGTCCTCCACCGGGTCCGCCCCGGGGTGCTGCCGACCCGGCGGCTCCCCCGCCCCCGCCAGCTGGTCCACGGCCTCGTGCTGTCGGCGGGCTACCAGCTCTCCATCGCAGCCCTCCTGCTCGGTGCCGTCGCGGCGACGGGTCACAGCGTCTCCCCCCTGGCCGTCCTCGGCGCGTTCGGCGCCAGCCAGCTCGCGGGCGCCGTGCCGGGCCCGAACGGCGCCAGCCCGCGCGACGGCGCGCTCGTCGTCGGCCTGGTGGCGACCGGGGTGCCCTGGGCCGCGGCGGTGGCGGCCGTCTCCCTCAAGGCCGCCCTGGCCTGGCTGCCGGCGCTGACCCTCGGTGGCACGAGCCTGTTCGTCACCCGTCGCCAGCTGGCCGCCGCCGCGGCGCCGGCCTGATCGGGACTTCGGCCGACCAGGTCGGGACCTTCGCCTCACGCCCGCACCGCCGGGTCCCCACGACGATGGTGAGAGGTCGTCGTAGCCCCACCGGCGTCGTCGCGTCGGATGCAGGAGTCGAGCCATGCTCATGCCGCCCAGCGCTCTCACGGGGCACCGGCGTGTGCGGTGGGTGGCGACCCAGGCCGTGCTGGTGGCGGCCGGCGTCTTCTGCTACTTCCAGGTCCGCGGGCTCACCGCCGCCGCGCCGCGGGTCGCCTTCGCGCACGCCCGGGACGTGCTCTCCTTCGAGCAGCGCCTGGGCATCGACGTCGAGCCGGGCCTCCAGGCGGTCGTCACCGTGTCACCCGTCCTGGAGACACTCGCGAACTGGGTCTACATCTGGGGCCACTGGCCGGTGATCGTCGGCGTGATGGCCTGGCTCGCCTGGCACCACCGCCACGTCTTCCTCCGGCTGCGCGACGCGATGCTGATCTCCGGCAGCCTCGGCCTGGTGGTGTTCGTGTCCTACCCCGTCGCCCCGCCCCGCCTCGCCGACACCGGACTGGTCGACACCGTCACCGAGCACTCCCGGGCCTACCGGTTCCTCCAGCCGCCGAACTTCGTCAACCAGTACGCCGCGATGCCCAGCCTCCACGCCGGCTGGGACCTCCTCGTGGGTCTCTCCGTGGCCGCGGCCGCCACCACCGTCGCCGTACGCCTCCTCGGCTACCTGCTGCCGGTGCTGATGGCCTTCTCCGTGGTCGCGACCGCCAACCACTACGTCGTCGACGTGGCCGCCGGACTCGCCCTCGCCCTGGTCGGCTACGCCGGAGCGCTGCTGCTGGAGCGCCGGCGCGAGCGACGCAGCCGGGAGGAGGTCCCATGACGGTGCTCGCGATCGCCCACCGGGCCGGCAACTCGCTGGCCGGTCTCCACGCGACCAACCTCCTCGGCGCCGACGTCGTCGAGTGCGACGTGCACCGCCATCGGTCCCGGCTCGAGGTGCGCCACCTCAAGACGGCCGGGCCGCTGCCCTTCCTCTGGGACCGCTGGGAGCTCGCCTCGACGAAGGCGCCGCGCCTGGGCCTCGCGGAGCTCCTCGAGGCCGACCGGCACGGCACGACCTTCATGCTCGACCTCAAGGGGCGCGACGTCGCCACCGGCCGCGCCGTCGCCGCTCTCCTCCACGACCGCGCGCACGACCGGCCGCTGCTCGTGTGCGGGCGGCACTGGCCGGCGGTGGAGCGGGTCGCCGAGCTGTCATACGTCCGGTCGGTGCTGTCGGCCCGCAACCGGGCCGAGCTGTCCGCGCTGCGCCGGCGGGTCCGCGACGCCGACCGGCCCGCGCCGTACGGCGTGTCCGTGCACGCCTCGCTGCTCGACGCCGGCGTGGTCGCGGAGCTGCACCGCTGCGTCGAGGTGGTCATGACGTGGCCGGTCAACGACCTGGCCACCCTCGGACGGGTGCTGGCGGCCGGTGTCACCGGCGTCATCAGCGACGAGCCGGCGATCCTGCGCGAGGTCCTGGACCGGAGGAGGCGTCCACCTGCGGGCTAGCCTCGTCCTCGGACTGCTCCTGGGAGACTGGACGAAAATCATGGCGACCTCGCTGTTGGGCACCGTCGTACGCCGTGTCGAGGACCCCGAGCTGCTGCTCGGCCGGTCGACGTTCGTCGACAACCAGCAGGATCCGGACCTGCTCCACGCGGTCTTCGTGCGCAGCCCCGTCGCGCACGCCCGCATCGGGGCCATCGACACCGCGGCGGCCGCCGCCGTCCCGGGCGTCGTGGGGGTCTTCACGGCCGCCGACCTCGGCGAGCGGCACTACCCGCCGTTCGCGGAGGTCAACCCGGCCGCTCGCCGGCGACCGCTCGCCGGCGAGAAGGTCCGCTACGTCGGCGACCCGGTCGCCGTCGTCGTCGCCGATTCCCGCGCCGCCGCGGTCGACGCCGCCGAGCTCGTGGACGTCGACTACGACGTGCTGCCCGCGGTCGCCGACATGGAGGCCGCCCTCGCGCCCGGGGCGCCGCTGCAGTTCGAGGACATCGCGGGCAACATCGCGGGGTCCCGCAAGGACGACGACCAGAGCGACCCGTGGGGAGACGCCACCCACGTGGTGCGGGTCCGGATGGAGAACCAGCGCATCGCCACGTCCCCGATCGAGGGGCACGCCATCGTCGTGCGGCCCGGCGACGGCGAGCTCACGGCGTACGTCGCGACCCAGCAGCCGCACCTGGCGCGCGACCAGATCGCGACCTACACGGGCCTCGCCCAGGACCGGGTCCGGGTGGTCACGCCGCACGTCGGCGGCGCGTTCGGCGGCAAGGCGGGCGCGGCGGCCGAGCACTGCGCGGTCGTCGGCGCGGCCCTCGCGCTGGGCCGCCCGGTCAAGTGGTCCGAGACGCGCAGCGAGGCGATGCTGTCCATGCAGAGCCGCGGGCAGGTGCAGTACGCCGAGCTCGGGCTCGACGACGACGGCCGGATCCAGGGGATGCGCCTGCGGCTGGTCGGCGACTGCGGCGCGTACGCCGGGTTCGGCGGCTCGTTCGTGCTGGGCGGGACCTACCTGATGGCGCAGGGTGTCTACGACGTCCCCCGACTGCGCTACTCCGCGATCGCGGCACTCACGAACACCGCACCCAACGGGGCGTTCCGCGGCGCCGGGCGGCCCGAGGCGGCGGCGCTCATCGAGCGACTGATGGACGTGGCGGCCGACGAGCTGGGGCTCGCTCCCGAGGAGATCCGCCGCCGCAACCTCATCCAGCCCGACGCGTTCCCGTTCGAGACCGTCACCGGCGCGACCTACGACATCGGCGACTTCGACCTGCCCCTGCGCGAGGCGCTGCGGATCGCCGACGTCGAGGGGGCGCGAGCCGAGCAGCGGCGGCGGCGCGAGGCCCACGACGTCCGCCAGCTCGGCATCGGCATCTCGACGTACGTCGAGATCACCGGCTTCGCCGGGTCGGAGTTCGGCGGCGTCGAGATCCACGAGGACGGCACCGCCACGGTCATGGCGGGCACCTCGGCGCACGGTCAGGGTCACGCGACCGCGTTCTCGATGATCGTTGCCGACCGGCTCGGCATCCCCATGGACCGGATCACCTACGTGCAGTCCGACACCACCCGCGTCCGCACCGGCGGGGGCACCGGCGGGTCCCGGTCGCTGCAGCTGGGCGGCACCGCGGTCGACGGCGCGGCCACCCTCGTCCGCGAGCGCGCCCTGGACGTCGCGGCCCGGATGCTGGAGGCCTCCTCCGCCGACGTCGTCGCGACCGACGACGGGTTCGGGGTGCAGGGCGTCGCCCAGGCACAGGTCAGCTGGGCCGAGGTCGCGGCGTACGCCCACGAGCACGACGGCGGCCTGTCCGCCACCCACGACTTCCAGCAGCCTGGGTCGACGTTCCCCTTCGGCGCCCACGTCTCGATCGTCGAGGTGGACACGGAGACCGGCCACGTCACCCCGCTGCGCCACATCGCCGTCGACGACTGCGGACGGGTGGTCAACCCGCTGCTCGTGCGCGGCCAGCAGCACGGCGGCACGCTGTCGGGCATCTCCCAGGCGCTCTGGGAGCACATGGTCTACGACGCCGAGGGCACGCCGCTCACGTCCACGTTCGTCGACTACGCGATCCCGACCGCGGCGGACGCCATCTCGTTCGACGTGTCCACCACCGAGACGCCCACGCCGCTCAACCCGCTGGGCGCCAAGGGCATCGGCGAGTCCGCGACGATCGGGTCGACGCCGGCGGTCCAGAACGCCGTGGTCGACGCGGTCAGCCACCTCGGCGTCCGCCACATCGACCTGCCCTGCACTCCGCAGCGGGTGTGGCGCGCGATCGAGCAGGCCCGCGCGGGGACGCTGCCCGACCTGTGGCGAGAGCCGCCCGCGGCGTTCGACACGATCCCCGGCGACTCCGCGGGCGGCTCGGTCACCAGCGGCGCCGAGGTGTGAGCCCGCGACCCGACACGCGGCCCCCGGCCGGCCGTTCCTACACTTCAGGGGTGCCTGATGACGCATCTCCTGCCGTCTCGGTCGACGGACTGGTCATGCGGTACGGCGAGAAGGTCGCCGTCGACGGGCTCTCGCTGACGGTCGGGCGGCAGACGATCACCGCCGTACTCGGCCCCAACGGGGCCGGCAAGACCACCACGCTCGAGACGTGTGAGGGCTACCGCAAGCCGCAGCAGGGCTCGGTGCGCGTGCTGGGGCTCGACCCCGTCCGCGAGCGCCGCGACCTGCTGCCGCGGATCGGCGTCATGCTCCAGGGGGGCGGGGCGTGGAGCGGCGTGCGCGCGATGGAGATGCTCGACCACGTCGCCCGTCTGCACGCCCACCCGCTCGACACCGCCATGCTCTCCGACCGGCTCGGCCTCGGCGACTGCGGCCGGACGCCGTACCGCCGGCTCTCGGGCGGCCAGCAGCAGCGGCTGGGCCTGGCGATGGCACTGGTCGGCCGTCCCGAGATCGTCTTCGTCGACGAGCCGACCGCGGGCATGGACCCGCAGGCCCGCCGGACCACGTGGGAGCTGCTCACCGAGTTGCGCGACGACGGCGTGACCGTCGTCCTCACCACCCACTACATGGACGAGGCCGAACGGCTGGCCGACCAGATCCACATCATCGACCACGGGCGGCTGATCGCCTCGGGCTCGCCGCTCGAGCTGACCCGCGGCGGCACCCACGCGACGATCCGGCTGGTGGTCACCCGGCCGTTCCCGCCCGGGTCGCCGGACTCGCTGCGGGCGGCGTTCGGCCCCGGGACCGAGGTCACCCTGCTCGACGAGGTGAGCCTGCTCGTGACCGGGCCGGCCGACGCGTCGACGCTGGCGAAGGTCTCGCACTGGTGCGAGGTCAACGACGTACTCCCCGAGTCGCTGACCCTGGGCCAGCGCAATCTCGAGGACGTCTTCCTCCAGCTCACCGGACGGCAGCTGTCCTCCACCCCGACAAGCCGCTCGCTCCGCTCGCGCGTCGCCGGGGACCCCGAGCCATGAGCGGCACCTTCACACCCCGGCCCGGCGCGGCCCCGCTCGGCCGCCAGGTGCTCGCCCAGGCGCGGATGGAGTCGAGGCTGATGCTGCGCAACGGCGAGCAGCTGCTGCTCGCCGTGGTGATCCCGGTGATCGTGCTCATCGGCGGCGTGACGGGCGCGGACAGCATCGGGATCTCGCTCGAGCACGACCCGATCGACGTCTTCGCACCCGGCGTGCTCGCGCTCGCGGTGATGTCCACGGCGTTCACCTCGCTCGCCATCGCCACCGGCTTCGAGCGCCGCTACGGCGTCATCAAGCGGCTCGGCTCCTCGCCGCTCCCCCGGTCCGGCCTGCTCGCCGGCAAGGTCGGCGGCCTGCTCCTCGTCGAGCTGCTGCAGGTGGTCGTCATCTCGGCGGTCGCGCTCGCGATGGGCTGGGACCCGGATCCCGGCTACCTCGGCGCGCTGCTCGCCGTCGTCCTCGGCACCGCGGCCTTCGCCTCCCTGGGGCTCTTCCTCGCGGGTGCCCTGCGCGCCGAGGCGACGCTCGCCGCGGCCAACCTCGTCTACCTCCTGCTGCTCGCGGGCGGCGCGGTCGTGCTGCCTGTCTCGGCGTACGGCGCGTTCGGCGACGTCGTGCGCTGGCTCCCGTCGGGAGCGCTCGGCAGCGCCATGCGAGACGCCCTGATCGACGGCGGCGTCGCCTGGCGCGACCTCGGCGTCCTGCTCACCTGGGCGGTGCTCGGCACCGTCCTGACAGCGAGGACCTTCAAGTGGGAGTGACCGACCGCCTCCGGCGTCTCGACGAGGGGCTGACCGGCTGGGCCTGGGCGACGATCGTGTCCAACTGCGTCCTCGTCGTGACCGGCGGCGTCGTCCGGCTGACGGGCTCGGGGCTCGGCTGCCCGACCTGGCCGCGCTGCACCGACGAGTCGTTCACGCCGCACGGTGCCTACAACATGCACTCGGCGATCGAGTTCGGCAACCGGCTGCTCACCTACGTGCTCGTCGCGGTCGCGGTCGCCACGTTCGTCGCCGCCTGGCAGTCCGGCCGGCGCGACCTGCGCCGCCTGGCGCTGGTGATGGCGCTGGGCATCCCCGCACAGGCGGTCATCGGCGGCATCACGGTGCTGACCGACCTCAACCCGTGGGTCGTCTCGCTGCACCTGCTCTGCTCGCTCGCGATCATCGGCGTGGGCGTGCTCTTCCTGCACCGGATCGACCACCCGGCGCCCGCCGTACCTCCGCGCGGGCCGGTGGTCGGTCTCGCCTGGGCGACCTTCGGCGCGGCCTGGGCCGTGCTCTACGTCGGCACCGTCGTGACCGGCTCCGGCCCGCACGCCGGCGACGCCGACTCGGCCCGCAACGGCCTCTCGCCCCTCCAGATGAGCCAGCTGCACGCCGACCTGGTGTTCCTGTTCGTCGGGCTGACCCTGGGCCTGCTCTTCGTGACGTTCGCGACCGGCGCCCCTGCGGGGACCCGGCGCGCGGTCATGGTGCTCCTCGTGGTCGAGGTGGCCCAGGGCGCGATCGGCTTCGTGCAGTACTTCACCGACCTGCCGATCGTGCTCGTGGGCTTCCACATGCTCGGCGCCGCGCTGGTCTCGGCGACGGTCACCTGGGCCGTGATCCGGGTCCGCGAGCCGGTCCTGCGCTGACCCGTCGCTTCGGCACACCGGAGGAGCGCTGAGCCGTCGCTTCGGCACGCAATAGGAACGCTGAGCCGTCGCTCCGGCTCGCGGCAGGAGCGCTGAGCCGTCGCCTCGGCTCGCCGACCACCCAGGCCGGCTGTGCACCAGCGACGGGTCAGTGCCACCGGAGCGTGCACCAGCGACGGGTCAG
>NZ_BDJE01000007.1 GCF_002117935.1 Nocardioides sp. PD653-B2
CGTCGCACCTCAACCACCGGGACGACCACAGCCCCACAGGGTGGTTTCGAGGCTCCTCGCTAGCGCTCGTCGCACCTCAACCACCGGGGCTGCTACTCGAGGAAGGCCGCGGTGGAGCCGCCGAGCTCCATGGCCGGGAGGCCGAGCTTGCGGTGGTCCCAGGAGCGGACCCGCGCGGTGTCGAGGCGTACGGCGGCCCGGTTCTTCGCCATGAACTCCACGAACGGCTTCATCTCCTCGGAGTACGGCGCGTTGTAGCGCTCGAAGATGTTCACGCAGACGTCCCAGACCACGGCCTCGTCCTCGATCACCTCGGCGGTGCCCTCGATGGCGACGCCGCGGAGCTGGTCGTAGGTGTGGCCGGCCTCGACGAGGAAGCTGCAGCGCGGGTCGCGGCGCAGGTTGACGGTCTTCTGCGCCTTCTTCTTCGTCTCGAACCAGAGGTGCTCGTCGATCACGGCGTACCACATGCCGACGAGGTGGATCTGGCCCTGCGGGCCGAACGTCGCGAGGGTGCACGACCGCTGCTGGTGGAGGAACTCGACCTGCTCGTCGTGGGACATGACGATCTGGCCACGCTGGTTCGCCATCGGGTCAACCGCCGAACGCGTGCGTCGCGGTCACGCCACCGTCGATCGAGATCTCGGCGCCGTTGACGTACGACGACTCGTCGCTGGCCAGGTAGACGTAGAGCGGGGCGATGTCGTCGGGCGTGCCGACCCGGCGCAGCGGCACCTTCGAGGCGCCGTACTCCATCGCGGCGTCGCCGCCGTGCACGCGCGTCATCGGGGTGTCGATCATGCCGGGGTGGACCGAGTTGACCCGGATGCCCTTGGGCCCGAGCTCCATCGCGGCGCACTTCGTCATGCCGCGGATCGCCCACTTGGTCGCGGCGTAGGCCGTGCAGCCCGGCATCCCGGCCATCCCCTCGACCGACGACGCGTTGATGATCGACCCGCCGCCGTTCTTGCGCATCGTGCGGGTGACGGCGTTCATGCCGAGGAAGCAGCCGAGCTGGTTGACCCGCCAGAGCAGCTCGACCTCCTCGACGGGCATCCGCTCGATCTCGCCGAAGCGGAGGATCCCGGCGTTGTTGGCGAGCACGTTCACCGGCCCGAAGCGCTCGTTGGTCTCCTCGACGAGCGCGGTCCACGACGCCTGGTCGCTCACGTCGTGGTCGGCGAAGTGGGCGTTCGCGCCCCCTGTGGTCTGACACAGCTCGTCGGCCAGCGCCTGCCCGGCCTCCTTGGCCACGTCGGCGACGACGATCTTGGCACCCTCGGCGGCGAAGGCCCGGCAGATGCCCGCGCCCTGCCCCTGCGCGCCGCCCGTGACGATCGCGATCTTGCCGTCCATCCGCCCCATGCTGCTTCCTTCTCTCAGACCGTCAGTCGCATGATCGAGTCGGCGGCGAACCCGACCGCCGGGTCGCGGTCGTCGAAGTAGCCACCGAGCTGCTTGTCGAGGTCGTCGGCGGTCCAGATCGTCCCCGACGTGTCGAAGCGCTGCTCGACGACGGGAGCCGCGACCAGCGCGACCATCCCGCCGTACACGACGAACACCTGGCCGGTGATCCGCGCAGCCGCCGGCGAGGCGAGGTAGGCGACGACCGGCGCGACGTGCGCGGGCGAGTACGGGTCGACCTCGAGGCCCGACGTGTCCTCTCCGAAGACCTGCGCGGTCATCGCGGTCCGCGCCCGGGGGCAGATCGCGTTGGCGCGGACGCCGCTGCTCGCCATCGCCCGCGCGGTCGAGACGGTCAGCGCGGCGATGCCGGCCTTGGCCGCGCCGTAGTTGGCCTGTCCCGGCGGCCCGCTGAGGAACGCCTCCGAGGCCGTGTTGACGACGCTGGCGCCGACCGGGGCGCCGGTCTCCTTCGCCTTCGCCCGCCAGTACGCCGCGGCGTTGCGCGACAGCAGGAAGTGGCCGCGGAGGTGGATGTGGATGACCTGGTCCCACTCCTCGTCGCTCATGTTGAAGAGCATCCGGTCGCGGGTGACGCCGGCGTTGTTGACGACGATGTCGAGGCCGCCGAACCCGTCGACCGCCGCGGCGACCATGGCGTCGGCGGTGGCCCGCTCCCCCACGTCGCCCGCCACGACGGTGGCCTCGCCCCCGCGGGAGCGGATCTCCTCGGCCGCCTCGTCGGCGCCTCCGGGCAGGTCGTTGAGCACAACCCGTGCGCCGGCGTCGGCCAGGGCCAGCGCCTCGGCGCGACCCAGGCCCGCTCCGGCGCCGGTGACGACGGCGACCTTGCCGTCCAGCGAGGTGTCACTCACGCGTTCAGTCCTCCAGCGAGATGGCGGCGCGCGGGCAGGCGGCCACCGCACGCTTCACGTTCGCGATGTTCTCGTCGGTCGTCTCCTCGGTCTTGAGCTGGAGGTAGTCGTCGTCGTCCAGCTCGAACACCTCGGGGGCCATCGCCTCGCAGAGGGCGTTGGACTCGCATAGGTCGAAGTCGACCTTGATCTTCATGGCGTCTCTTCTCCTAGCCTTCGCTCGAGTGACCGGGGAACACGTGGGCGCTCGGGTCGATGACGACTGCGGCGTTGTTCACGGCGGTCGCGGCCTCGCCGAACCCGACGGCGATCAGGCGGACCTTGCCGGAGTACTCGGTGATGTCGCCGGCCGCGAAGACCCGCGGCAGGCTGGTCCGCATCGACGGGTCGACCAGCACGTGCCGCTTGGAGACCTCGATCCCCCACTGCTGGAGCGGCCCGAGGTCGGCGATGAAGCCGAGCGCGGCCACGACGGCCTGCGCGGGCCGGGTCGTCGTCTCGCCGTCGACGGTGATCTCCACCGACTCCAGACGGCCGTTGCCGGCGAGGGCGGACACCTCGGCCCGGGTGACGATCTCGACCGACGAGTCACGCACCTGCTGGACGGTGCGCTCGTGCGCCCGGAAGGCGTCGCGACGGTGGACCAGGGTCACCGACTGCGCGACCGGCTCGAGGTGCAGCGCCCAGTCGAAGGCGCTGTCGCCGCCGCCGACGATCACCACGTCCTTGCCGGCGTACGGCGCGAAGCTCGGCACGAAGAACTCGAGGCCCCGACCCAGCCAGCCCTCGCCGGCCGGCAGTGCCCGCGGGCTGAACTTGCCGATGCCGGCGGTGATCAGGACCGCCTTGGCGTGGATCTCGGTGCCGTCGTCGAGGCCGACCGTGACCGTGTCACCGTCGTCGCGCAGCGTCAGCGCCGTGCGGTCGAGGAAGTACTCCGGGTGGGCGGTCGCGGCCTGGGTCACCAGGCCCTCCACCAGGTCGCGCCCCTTGACGCTCGGGAAGCCCGCCACGTCGAGGATCTGCTTCTCGGGGTACATCGCAGTGATCTGCCCACCGAGCTCGGGCAGCGAGTCGACCACCGCGACCCGCAGGCCGCGGAACCCCGCGTAGTAGGTCGCGAACAGGCCCGTAGGACCCGCGCCGATGATGAGGAGGTCGGTGGAGAGATCGGTGTCGGCCACGCCGCGATCCTTCTCCTCTCCCGCCGGGGTCTCAACTGGAACGTGTTCTAGTTTGTCAGAAACTAGTCGGCCCGGCCCGCGATGTCCAGCACCCTCACTGGGTCTCGATCCCGGACACCAGCCATCCGTGGTCGGTGTGCACCACGGTGACCAGCGCACGGTACTGCGCGTAGTCGGTCGTCGGCTGACCGTTCTCGTCCTTCTTCTGCACGTACTGGTTCAGGAACAGCAGCGCCTGCACCTCGTCCGACGAGGCGCGCACGACGCCCTGGGCGACCGCCTCGACCTGGAGCTCGGTCTCGCTGGCGACGAACTGGTCCTTGATCTCGTCGGAGGTCTGCTGGTACTCCTTCGCGAACGTGTCGGTCATCTTCGCGGTGGCCTGGTCGACCTGCTCGTCGTAGTTCTCGTACGACGTCGAGAGGATCTCCTCCGTGGACGTCGCCGCGGCCTCGACCCCCACGCGCCACGACAGCTCCCCCGTCACGACCGGGCGCTGCGCGGACTCCGTCGGCTCGTCGTGGAACCACAGGTAGCGGACCTCGAGGGCCCCCGCGACGAGCAGCACCGCGAGCAGCACGCCGAGGATCACCGTCGCCGTCCGGCTCCCGAACGCACCGGGACGACGCGGTCGTGCCGGGCTCACCGGCGACGGGTCGATCTGGTAGGTCGGCCACTCGCCGGCTGCCGGGGCGTCGGCCCCCGGGTCGGCGGGCGGGGCCTCGACGGGCGGCGGCTCGATGGGCTCCGACCCGACCGGCTGCTCGGGAGCCGGCCGCTGGCCGGCGATCTTGCGCGGTCGTCCGGTCGGGTTGCGCGACCCGACGACGGGCTTGCGGGGGTTGTCGGCCATCAGCCCACGAACTCGAGGTTGTTGGTGAGCCACACGCCGTCGACGCGGACCAGGTCGAGCTTGAGCCGGAAGCTGCGGGCGACCGGCTTGTTGTCCGTGGACACGTTGGCGACGGTGCCGGTGGTGGCGGCGATGACGGTCGCGCTGTCGGAGTCGACGTCGACGACGCCGGCCCACAGCACCGTGCCGTCCATCACGGACTGGTTCTTCTCGAGCACGTCGACGACGCCCTCGGTGGAGGTGTCGTACTGCTTCTTGAAGTCACCGGTGGCGCCGGCCGCGACGGCGTCGATGCTCTCCTGCGCCTTGCGGTAGTCGATGTTGATGAAGGCCTCCACCTCGTCGCCGGCCGCCGTGAGGACGTCACCGAATCGCTCCTGCTCGACGCTCTCGGTCGCGCGGTCCTGGTGGACCTGCACGGCCCTGAAGGCTCCGACGATGACCACGGCACCGGCCAGCAGGACGCAGACGACGAGCACGATCATGGTCGAGGTGAGCAGCGCGAGGTTCAGACCGAACAGCGACCGCCGTGGCTTGCTCACCGGCTGACCACCGGACCCACCAGCAGCCACTTCCACGAGTCCCCTCCCAGGATCGACAGGTTGCCCTGATCGACGAACCGTACCGGGTTCCCCTGGGCGTCGACGGCGCCCGACACGATTCCCGTCGACGGGTCGTACGACGAACGGTAGAGGCGGCCGGGCGACGGGTTCCGGGACGATCCCGGCGAGTACTTCGGGCCGCGCATGACGTACGGCGGACCGCTCGCGCACTGGGCCGGGAAGATCGGGCTGTCGGTCAGGTCGCTGGGCGGACGCCACTCGTTGCGCGGCTTGTAGCCCTCCGTGCACGGCGGGGTGCCGTCCGTCTGCAGGTTGACGTGTCCGTAGCCGTCGCCGGGGGTGCCGGTGAAGCCCGCGGAGATCGTGCGCGGGTAGGTCACCAGGAGCTGCTCCACACCGGCCAGGTGGGAGACGACGACCTGGTTGATGCTCACCGCGTTGCCGAGCAGGATCGGCAGCGTCGGCTCGAGGTCCCGGAGGAGCGCGTCGACCTCGCGGGCGGTCCCGGGCGTGCCCTGGAGGGTCGTCTCGAGGTCGTCGTCACTGTCCGCGAGCGCCCGGGTGATGCCGCGCAGGTCGTGCGAGAGGGTGCGGATGTTCTCGCTCTCGCCCTGCTGGGTGGAGAGCACCCGCTTGCCCTTGTCGAGCAGCCGGATGGTCTCGGCGGTGTGGTCGGACGCCTCCTGGACGAACTCGCTGCCGTTGTCGAGGAGCCGCTGCAGCGGTACGCCGGTGTTCTCGAACATGTCGCCGAGCTCCTTGACGACCGTCTGGAGGCTCCTCTTGTCGACGGAGCTCACGAACTGGTCGAGCTCGACCAGCAGGTCGCCCTCGTCGACCGGGAGCGAGTCGGCGGTGCCGGTGAGGGTGTCGCCGGCCTCGGCGTACGGCTTCTCGTCGTCCGGCGGCTCGAAGTCGAGGTACTGCTCCCCCACGGCGGACAGGTTGTGGACGTACATCTTCGAGTCGAGCGGCAGCTTCGTGCCGTCCTCGAGTGCCAGGTCGACACGGACGCCGTCCTCGGTCGCGTGCATCGACGACACCTTGCCGATCTTCACGCCGCGGTAGGTCACCTCGCTGCCCTCGAACAGGCCACCCGAGGTCGGCAGCGTGGCGTGCACGGTGATGCCGCGGCCGAGCACCCGGTCGACGAGACCGAGGTAGGTGCCCGCGATGTAGACGATGCCGACCGCGCTGAGCACCAGGAAGGCCGCGATCCGGACCTTGATGCCGCGCTTCACCAGGCACCTCCGTAGAGCGCCGCCTGCGACGGCGCCGGACTCGGGTCGCCGCTGCTGAGCGCGTCGCCGAGCGCGGTCGCGCCGAGCAGCCGGCTCAGGCCCGGGACGCCGGGGAGGTCGGGCAGGCCCGGGAGGTCGGGCCCGTCGCCGCCCGGGACGGCCTCGATGATCGAGCAGACCGGGTTGCCGTCGTACTTCTTCTTCTTGCACTGCTTACGCAGCTGCTTGACGCGGTCGGCGTCGTCGAGGACCTTCAAGCAGGCCTTGCTCGTGATGTCGCCGCTCTTCAGGCACCTCTCCACCTGGGAGAGGATCTGGCCGGGGTCCGGGACGACCGGCGGGATCCCGCCACCGCCGCCGCCGTTGGGGATCAGGTTCTCGAGGTTGATGTCGGCCCGGATCGACGTGTTGGCGTAGTCGCCGCTGACGACCTCCGAGGCCTCCTTCGGGAACGGGAAGCTCACCAGGAGGTTGAGGCCGGGCGCGAGCGAGTCGCCGGCCTCGTTGAGCTTCTGGAGGATCGGCTGGAGGTGAGCGAGCGACTTCAGGATGTCGTCCTTGCTGGCGCCGATGACACGGGTGCCGACGACGCCGAGGTGGTCGAGCGACGTGAGCATCGCGATCAGCTCGTCGTGCTGGGCGGCGAGCACGTCGACTGCGGGGCCGGCCACGTCGAGCGCGTCGGTGATCGTGGTCTTCTCGGTGTTGAGCGTCGCGGTGAGGTGGTCGATGGACTCCATCGCGTGGATGATGTCGGCCTTCTGGTCGTCCAGGGTCCCAACGACGTCCTCGAGCGAGCCCAGCAGGTGGCGCAGCCGCCCGGTCCGGCCGTCCATGACGTTGTTGAGCTCCTGGGTGATCGTGCCGAGCTGGCCGACACCACCACCGCTGAGCAGGAACGACAGCGCGCCCAGGACCTCCTCGACCTCCGGGTTGCGCCCGGTGGCCGAGAGCGGGATGTTGTCGCCGTCCGACAGCGTGCCCGTGGGGCTCACGTCGGTGGGCGCCTCGAGGGCGACGTACTTCTCACCGAGCAGGCTGACCTGGCGGATGTCGGCGATCGCGTTGTCGGGCAGCGTCACGTCGTCGCGCACGCGCAAGGTGATCTGGGCGTGCCAGCCGACCCGCTCGACCTCGGTCACCTCACCGACGGTCACGTCGTCGACCATCACGGGCGAGCGCGGGACGACGTTGAGGATGTCGGCGAACTCGGCGGTGACCTCGTAGGAGTGGTCGGCGTCGACCGGCGACCCGGGCAACGGGAGGTCGTAGGCGCCGTCGAACTTGCAGCCCGTCGCAACCAGCGCGAGGCCGGTGAGCGGGACGACCCAGCGCAGCATCCGGTTCACGAGGCGCCGCCCATGAGCCGGCTGAGGGAGTCAGCGCCCGGGTCGGCGGCGTACTGCTGCTGCACCGACCGCGACTGCGACTCCTCGTTGACGGTGCCGGGCAGCGGCGCGCGCTGCTTGCCGGACGCCGGCGGGATCGTGGGGACCTGGCCCTCGACCGGCTCGAGCAGCTGCTTGAACAGCTGGCAGGCGAGGTCCTTGCTGGCCCGCGGCAGGCCGGACTGCTGGACGACGCCGCACAGGAAGCCGTCGGCGTCCCAGACGTTGCCGCTGATGCCGATCCGCGAACCGATCGACCCCGACTTGTTGTTGAAGGCGAGGCTGAGGTTGCCGATCGCGACCGGGGCGACCTGCAGCGCGGTGTCGATGCTGTCCCTCTCGGAGTTGATCGTCTTCATGACGGCCGTCAGCTTCTCGACGTCGGTGACCAGCGCCTGACGGTTGTCGTGCACGAACGCCTTGACCGTGCCCACCGCCCGGGCGACCGCGGCGAGCGCCTCCTGGATCTCGGTGCGCTCGTCGACCAGCTGCGAGGAGACCCCTGCCAGGTCGCGGATGAACGCCCGGACCACCTTGTCGTT
This sequence comes from Nocardioides sp. PD653-B2, assembly GCF_002117935.1. Taxonomy (GTDB): domain Bacteria; phylum Actinomycetota; class Actinomycetes; order Propionibacteriales; family Nocardioidaceae; genus Nocardioides. The sequence goes on from NZ_BDJE01000007.1 coordinate 8,051, forward strand.
GTCGGCCAGGGTGCCGGTGAACTGGGCGAGCTGGCTGACCGTGGCGAACAGGTCGCCGCTGCCCTCGCCGAAGGTCTGCGCGGCCGCGGCCAGGTTGGTCAGCATCTCGTTGCCGAGCTTGCCCTTGCCCTTCAGCGCGTGGGCGCCGGCCCGCAGGACGTGGTCGAGGGTGCCGTCCTTGTTGACGCCGTTCGGCCCGAGGGCCTCCGACAGGTCACGCAGGCTGGCATAGATCCGGTCGAGCTCGACCGGCACCCCGGTGTCGGGCAGCGCGATGTCGGCGCCGTCGGCCATCAGCTGGTCGCCCTCACTCCACGCGGGCGTGAGCTGGACGAACCGGTCGGCGACCAGGGTCGGCGTCACGATCACGGCCTTGGCGTCGTCGGGCACCTTGTACTGGGCGTCGTACGACATGTCGACCCGCACCGAGTTGCCCTCGGGGGTCACCGCGGTCACCCGCCCGACGTTGACGCCCAGGATCCGCACGTCGCTGCCGACGTAGATGCTCACCGCGCGCGGGAAGTGGGCCGTGACGGTCTTGGAGCCGTCGTCGTCGCCGCGCACGAAGAAGAACGTCGCGGTCAGCAGCACGACGGCGAGCGCCACGGCGATCGCCCGGCCGCTGACCTTGTTCCCCATGCTCATCACTCGTCCCCGATCGAGCCGGGCTGGAACTCACCGGTCGGGATCGAGGCCAGGTTGACTGCGTACGCGTCGAACCACGGTCCGGTGCCGATGATGTTGCCGAGGATGGAGACGTAGGGGCCGAGGGCGTGCAGGGTCGCCTTCAGCTCCTTGTCCTTGCTGTTCAGCAGCGTGAGCAGGTCGTCGACCTCCGCGAGGGCCGGCTTGATCTGCTCCTGGTTGTCGGTGGCGACACCCTTGAGCTGGACGGCCAGGCTGCGGGCGTTGACCAGGAGCAGGTGGATGGCCTCCTTGCGTCGCTGAACTTCCTGGAACACCAGGTCGCTGTGCTTCATCAGGTCGACCAGGTCGGCGCTGCGCGCGGCGAGCACCTTGCTCACGCCGTTCGAGCTCTTCAGCAGCGCCTGGATCTGCTCGTCGCGGGAGGCGACGCTCCGCGACAGCCGCGAGATGCCCCGGAAGCTCTCCTGGATCTCGGGTGCCGCCTTGTTCGTGGTGTCGGCGACGATGTCGAGCGCCCGGGAGAGCTGGTCGGTGTCGATCCGCTCGGTCGTCGTCGTCAGGTCACCGAAGACGCCGACGATGTCGTACGCCGACTGGGTGCGGTCGAGCGGGATCGGGTCGTCACCGGACAGCTGTCCGGGACCGGCCGGCGTGACGTCGAGGTACTTCTCGCCGAGCAGGTTGAGGACCTCGATCGACGCCGAGCTCTCGGTGCCGAAGTCGACACCGTGGTCGACCTCGAACTTCACCAGGACCTTGCTGCTGTCCTCGAGGCTGACGCTCTGGACCCGGCCGACGCGGATGCCGCCGATCTGGACCATGTTGCCCTTGTGGAGGCCGCTGGCGTCCGTGAAGAGCGCCTGGTAGGTGTCGCCCCCGAAGCCCGGGAACCGGGACAGGTTGAAGGAGGCTGCCATGATCACGAGCATCACCACGACGGTGATCGCCCCCAGGCGCAGGATCCGGGCCTCGCTGTAGCGCGTCATGGCTTGTTGCACCTCGGCGCGGTCGAGTGGAAACTCAGGTTGTTGAGCTGACTCATCAGCTGCCGCACGCCGGGGATGTCCCCCAGGCCCGCGGGCAGGCTGATCCGGCCGCTGTACCCGCAGATGTAGTAGTTGTACCAAGACCCGTAGGTGCCGGTGCGGGTCTGGTCGGACATCGACTCGGGCAGCCGGTCGAGGAGCTCGGTGATCTGCGCGCTGTTCTGCTTCTGGTTCAGCAGGGCGGCCAGCCGGCGCAGCTTGGCGACGTCCGACTTGACCAGCGGGCGGCCCTGGCGCAGCAGGTCGGCCACGACCACGGTCAGGTCGGACAGGTTCTCGAGCGACGACCCAATCGTGTCGCGGTCCCGGGCGAGGTCGGTCATCCAGTTCTTGAGGCCGACCACGAGGTCGTTGAGCTGCTGGTGCCGGCTGTCGACCGTCTGCAGGGTCTGGCCGAGGTTGTCGATGACGCTGCCGATGAGCTGGTCGCGGTCCGCCAGCGTGTTGGTCAGCGACGCGGTCTTCGCCAGCAACCCCTGCACCGTCCCGCCCTCGCCCTGGAGCACCTGCACGAGGTTCATGCTCAGGTCGTTGACCTGCTTCGGGTCGAGTGCCTGGAAGAGCGGCTGGAAGCCGTTGAAGAGCGTGGTCAGATCGAGGGCCGGCGTGGTCTGGCTGACGGGGATCGTGTCGCCCGACTCGAGTGGCTCGGCGCCCGCGTCGGATCCCTCCTCGAGGGCCAGGTAGCGGTCGCCGACCAGGTTGAGGAAGCGGATCTCGGCCTGCGACGCGGTCGTGAGCGGCACCTCCGACTTCACGCGGAAGGTCACCAGGGCCTGGGTGCGGTCGTAGTGCTCGACCTTCTTCACCTCGCCGACGCTGACGCCGGCGACGCGCACATCGTCGCCCTTCTCGAGCATCGACGCGGAGGTGAAGACCGCCTGGTACGTCGTGCCGGCGCCGAAGCCGACGTTGCCCATGATCGCGGCCAGCAGGCCGGTGACCATGATCGAGACGATCGTGAAGACCAGCAGCTTGATGCCGGCGGCGATGGTGGTCGAGTTGCGGCTCATCCGCGCCCACCCCCGCTGCCGTCGCCGGACTCGCGGACCAGCGGCCCGTACATCAGCGACCCGAGCGAGCCGTAGCTGTCGGCGGCCCGGCCGCTGCGCTGGGCGAGCAGGGCGTTGACGATCTGCTGCTCGCCTTCGCTGCCGGAGTAGTCGGCACCGACGCGGTTGGCCCCACCCGGGAGCGGGCTGGTCGGCGGGTGGTCGTCCGCGTCGCTGCCGTCCTCGAGCGCGATCGGTGGGCTGGGCACCGGCGGGTAGGGCAGCCCCAGGCACCAGGGTCCGTGGCCGACCTCGCCGTAGACGGGTCGGTCGCGCTCGTCGTACGCGCGGTACTGGGCGGTGCCGAACTCGATGTACTGCTTGATCTGGTTGCCCTCGAAGGTGCGCGCCAGGCGCGGGGCGTAGCGGGCGGCGCCCTTGATCAGGCAGGGGAACTCGGGCGAGTAGACCGCGAGCAGGCGCAGCATCGGCTCGGTGACCTGACCGACGCGGATGATGTTGGTCTCGTTGTCGCTGAGCACCCGGGTGGAGGTGTCGGCGAGCCCCTGGAGATCGGAGAAGAAGGTGCCGATCTCCTGCTTGTTGTCGATCACGGTCTGCCCGGTCACCGTGATGTTGCGCAGCACGCCCAGCAGGTCGGGGGCGGCCAGGTCGTAGGTGTCGGCGACATCGGCGAGCTTGATCAGGTCCTCGCGCAGCGTCGGGAGGTGGTCGTCGATCTCGCCGAGGTAGGTGTCGAGCTGGTCCATGGTGTCGCCGAGCTGCTCACCGCGGCCGCCGAGCGCGGTCGCGAGGGCGTTCAGGGTCATGTTGAGGTCGGCGGGCTGCACGGAGCGCAGCAACGGGAAGAGGTTGGCGAGGATCCGGCTCAGCTCGACGTTGGTCTCGACCCGGTCGGCCGGGATCACGTCGCCGTCGGCGAGCGGCGTCGACGACGGGTCGTCGGGCGTCACGAAGGAGATGAACTTCTGGCCGAAGAGCGTCGTCGGCAGGATCTGGACCGAGACGTTGTCGGGGATCCGCTCCGCCTCGTCGGGCTGGAGCGCCACCTCGATCGAGGCCTGGTGGCCCTCCTCGTCGACCGAGCGGACCTGGCCGACCAGCGCGCCGTGGATGCGGACGTCGCCGAACTTCGCGAGCTGCAGACCGGCGCGGTCCGCCTTGATCGTGACGGTCGTGACGTCCACGAAGGTCTTCTGGTAGATCGCGATCGACAGCCCGACCATCAGTGCGATCACGGTCAGGAACACGACACCCGCGACCAGCAGCCGACGGTGCTCCGCCGGGCTGTCGTGGTGGACGTTGACTAGCATCCGGGGTCCCCGCGGAAGCGTGGGCTGGAGGAGCGCATCGGGGGAAGCACAGGCTCTCGTGGGGTGGCCATCATCCGGTGATCCTGACCGTGGTGGTGGAGCCCCAGATCGCGAAGCTGAGGAAGAAGTCGGCGACCACGATGGTGACGATGCTGGTGCGGATCGCCCGCCCCACCGCCATGCCGACGCCGGCCGGGCCGCCCGAGGCCGTGTAGCCGTAGTAGCAGTGGATGAGGATCACCGCGGCCGCGAGGAAGAGCAGCTTGAAGAAGGACCACAGCATGTCGATCGGTGGCAGGAACTGCAGGAAGTAGTGGTCGTAGGTGCCCGGCGACTGCCCGTAGACGTAGGTCGTGATCAGCCGGGGTGAGAGGTACGACGCGCTCAGCGCCACGACGTACAGCGGGATCACCGCGACGAACGCGGCGATCATCCGGGTGGTCACCAGGAACGGGAGCGACGGGATGCCCATCACCTCGAGCGCGTCGATCTCCTCCGAGATCCGCATCGCGCCGAGCCGGGCGGTGTAGCCGCAGCCGACGGTGGCGGCCAGCGCGATCGACGAGATCAGCGGGGCGACCTCGCGGGTGTTGAAGTAGGCGGAGATGAAGGCGCTGAACTTCGCGACGCCGATCTGGCTGAGGGAGGCGTAGCCCTGGATGCCGACCTCGGTCCCCGCGAAGAAGGCCAAGAAGGCGATGACGCCGGCCGAGCCGGCGATCAGGGTCAGGCCGCCGGCGCCGAACGTGACCTCGGCGAGGGTGTTGAGGATCTCGCGGGGGTAGCGCCTGATGGCGCGCGGCACCCAGAGCAGCGCCTTGACGTAGAAGAGCAGCTGGTCGCCGTACTGCTCCAGCGCGTTGCGGGGTCCGCGGATCGCGGCGGAACCGAAGCTCGAGATCGACGCCATCAGAGCCCCGGGGGTGGGACGACTTGGAAGTAGATGGCGGTGATGACCGCGTTCACGAAGAACAGCAGCATGAACGCGATGATCACCGACTCGTTGACGGCGCGACCCACACCGCTCGGGCCGCCGCCGGCATTGAGGCCCTTGTAGGCACCCACGATCGCGGCCATGCCACCGAAGATCACGGCCTTCACGATCGCGATGTAGAGGTCGGAGATGCTCGCCAGCGCGGTGAACGACGACAGGAACGCGCCCGCCGAGCCGCCCTGGATGATCACCGTGAAGAAGTAGCCGCCGCCGATGCCGGCGCCGATCACGATCCCGATGATCATGAAGGCCACGAACATGGTGGCAAGGACGCGGGGCACGACCAGACGGGCGATCGGGTCGACGCCGAGGACCTCCATCGCGTCGATCTCCTCGCGGATCTTGCGCGCCCCCAGGTCGGAGCAGATGGCGGAGCCCGCGGCGCCGGCGATGATCAGCGCGGCGGCGATCGGGGCCGCCTCGCGGACGACGGCGAGGACGGCGGTCGCGCCGGCGAAGGACTGCGCGCCGAGCTGGCCGGTCAGGTTGCCGACCTGGAGCGAGATGACCGCGCCGAACGGGATCGACACCAGGATCGTCGGCATCAGCGTGACGCTGGTGATGAACCACGCCTGCTCGACGAACTCCCGGAACTGGAACCGGGTGGTGAAGGCCCGCTTGGAGACGTCGACGACCATGGCGGCGATCTCGCCGGGACCGCGGATGACCGACACAGCAGAGAACGCCACGCCACACCCTCCCCGGATCGGTCTAGACAGCCGTCACAGAGTAGAACGTGTTCTCGTTTCAGGCAACGAGTGTCCACTCCGTGTCTCCCCGGCCCCATCCAACGACCCACCTCCCCCTCGGTCACGTGGACGAAACGTTCGGCGGCCGTGGGCTGGACCAGGACTCCTTCTACGATGTGGACGTGGAAATGGCGCACCTGTGACGAGCTCGGGCGAGGTCTGGTCCTCGTTCACCCACGACCCGCGCGACCCGCAGCACGCCGCGCTCCGGGCATCGGATCAGGACCGTGCCGTGATCCAGCAGGTGCTGGCCGACGGCTACGCCGACGGGCGGCTCGACCGGGCGGAGTACGACGAGCGCAGCGACCGCACGGTCGCGGCGCGCACCCTCGGCGAGCTCCCGGCGATCGTCGACGACCTGGTCTCCACCAGCCTGACGCCGACCCGGTCGGGACTGGCCCGGGCCACTGCGGAGGACATCCACCGGCGGGCGGTCGCGGCGTGGCGGGCGGACGTGCGCGAGGCGACGATCGGCTTCCTGGTCCCGAGCATCATCTGCGTCGTCATCTGGTCGCTGGTCATGTGGGGCGGCTTCTTCTGGCCCGGCTTCGTGATGCTCGGGACCGGGATCAACCTCGTCCGGGTCGCCGTCCGCCGCAGCGAGCTGGTCGCGAGCCACGAACGCAGGCTGGAGAAGAAGCGGGCCAAGGAGCTCGGTCAGCCGTGGACGCCCAACGACAAGGCGTCCGAGTGAGGCCACGCCAGCACCTCGACACCGTCCTGGCGCACCCCTCGGCGATCCTGCTCGCCGCCCAGCTCCTGGCGGTCCTCGCCTATCCGTTCTTCGACGACACGGCGTGGGGGCGTGCGGTGCTCGGCGTCGTGCAGCTCGGGATCGTGCTCGCCGCGCTCGCGGCGGTCCGGCGTACGCCGGCGCTCACCTGGGTGGCGGTGCTGCTCGGTGGGCCCGCGATGGTGCTCACGGTCATCGAGGCCGTCCAGCCCGACGTCGACGGGGTGGTGCTGAGCTCCGCGCTGTTCCACGCGCCGTTCTACTTCTACGTGTCCTACGCGATGCTCCGCTACCTCTTCCACGACGACCGGGTGACCCGCGACGAGCTCTTCGCGACCGGCGCGGCCTTCACGGTCGTCGCCTGGGGCTTCGCGTACGTGTTCGCGGCCGCCCAGGTCGTCTGGCCCGGGTCGTTCATCGGCGCCGACGGTGCCGGCGCGCGGCCGTGGTTCGACCTGCTGTTCTTGTCGTTCACGACGCTGACCAGCGTCGGCCTCTCCGACGTGCTGCCGGTGGAGGCGCACGCGCGGTCCCTGGCGATGGTGGAGATGGTGGCCGGCGTCTTCTATGTCGCCCTGGTCGTCGCCCGCCTGGTCAGCCTCGCGGTCGTCCGGCACGAGCGACCCTAGGCCAGGCCCGGGTCAGGCGTCCCAACCGTCGGGGCGGTGCTTGCGCGGCAGCTTCGAGACGACCAGCCGGTAGGACTCGTCGACGGCCTCGAGCAGCTCGTCGTCGGGGATCGTGCCACCGAAGGCCAGGTCGTTCCACCCGGACCGGCCGATGTAGCGCATCACGCTCGCGTCGTCCGGGAACCGCTCGAGCCACTCGTCCGCGACCTCCCGGCTCGGGCCGCCCTTGACGCCGACGCCGTTCGCGCCGAGGAACGCGAAGATCTTGCCAGACTCCCCCGGCCCGACCTTGATCACCGGGTGCTCGTGGTCCCACGGGTGTCCGGCCAGGCGCCAGGCTTCGCAAGGCAGTAGGCCTGGAGCTCGGAGACGTCCACCCCGCGAACCTAGCGAACGGACCCGCGCAGCTTCCAGGTCGGACGGCGACGAGGGCTGTTCGGACGTGTCGACCAGGCCGGCCGTTCCCGACGGTCAGTCGTCCTCGTCCTCGTCCTCGTCGTCGTCGAGCAGGCCCTCCTTGCGGGCCTCGGCGACGATCTTGCGGACGTTGGCGAGCGTGCCGCAGTCGTCGTCGATCTGCTTGTTGCGCTCGGTGACGAAGAGCTCGCCCAGCTCGGCGCGCACCTGCGGGCCGACCTCCTCGCGGGCCGGGTTGAGGATCGTGAGCTCCTCCTCGGTGATGTGGTGGTTGACCAGCTTGGCGAGCTCCTCGACCGCATCGTCGAAGGCCTGCGTGTCGGTGCCCTTGAGCTCGAGGACCGCGAGCAGCGCCTCGTGGCCCTCGGCGTGCTCCTCCTTGCCGTGCTCGGCCTCGTGCTCCCCGACCGCGTGCTTCCCGCGGAGCTTCGGGTAGACGAACTTCTCCTCGGCCTCGGCGTGTGCGACGTGGAGGGTGGCGAAGGCTCGACGTACGGCGTCGCGGTCGGAGCTGCTGTCGCGCAGGTCGCGGAGCAGGGTCTCGAAGCGTCGGTGGTCGTCGAGGATCAGCTCCACCACGTCGCCCTGGACGGGTCGGCCTAGATCAATGGTCGTCATGCCGGGATCATTACCCGGGAGGGGTCGCGAGCACACCCTCGAGTTCGTCACGGTCGACGACCCTGCGGGTCTTGACCCGGTAGCGCCACACCTGGGTGAGGCCGACCGCCCAGAGGACGTACTGCGTGCTCATCGCCCAGCGGAACGCCGACGGCGTGTACGACGAACCGCCGCCGGGCGTGCGCCAGTCGAGCACGATGCCGATCACGACCACGAGCACGAGGCTCGCCAGGAACCCGCCCTGGTTGATGATCCCGCTGGCGCTGGCGAAGCGCTCCGACGGGTTCGACGTGCGCGCCAGGTCGAAGCCGATCATCGAGGCAGGTCCACCGACGCCGACGACCACGGCGAGCAGCACCAGCACCGGGAGCGGGGCGTTGCCCGGCCAGAGCAGGACGACGGTCCACACGGCGACGATCGCCGCGACGATGCAGAGCACCATCGTGGAGCGGTGCCACGGGTGGTTGCCGACCAGCCAGCCGAGAGCCGGACCGGAGCAGACCACCGCCAGGACGATCACGGTGAGCAGGATGCCGGCGGTCGACGAGCTGCGCCCCTCGCCCCGGACGAAGAAGGGGTAGCCCCACAGCAGGCTGAGCGCGGTGGCGCTGAACTGGGTGGTGAAGTGCATCCAGAAGCCGAGCCGGGTGCCCGGGTGCGACCACGACGCGGCCAGGCTGGAGCGGACCGCCGAGAAGGACAGCACCGGCCCGCGCAGGTGGGTCGTCGTCGGCGAGTCGCGGAGCACCAGGAGCAGCAGCACGACGAGCACCACGCCCACCGAGGCGGCGACCAGGTACGCCTTGGTCCAGCCCAGGTGGCTCAACGCCCAGGTCATCGGGATCGCGGCGCCGACCGCGCCGAGCTGGCCGAGCGTCCCGGTCAGCTGGGTGATCAGCGGGATCCGGCGCGCCGGGAACCAGTAGCCGACCAGCCGCAGCACGCAGATGAAGGTCATCGCGTCGCCCATGCCCACGAAGACCCGGGCGACCAGGGCCAGCAGGTAGCTGTCCGCCAGCGCGAACCCCACCTGACCGGCGGTGATGATGATCGTCCCGCAGAGCAGCACGCTGCGCGACCCGAACCGGTCGACGAGCAGGCCGACCGGGATCTGCATCCCGGCGTACACGAGCAGCTGGAGCATCGTGAACGTCGCGAGCTGCGCGGCCGAGATGTCGAACCGCTCGGTGGCGGCCAGGCCGGCCACGGCGAGCGAGGAGCGGTGGAAGACCGCCAGGAAGTAGACCGCCAGCCCGACGAGCCAGACGGCGTACGCGGTGCGGGCGGTCGACGTCACTCCGGCAAGTCTAAGGAGCCGACCGGAGTCTCGGATCGCCGGTCCCCGGTGATCGAGTCCGCGGGCGCGTCCCGCTCAGTCCAGGCAGAACTCGTTGCCCTCGGGGTCCTGCATCACGATGTGACCTGCGTCCATCGGCGGCCCGGGCTCGTGGCGCCGGACCCGGGTCGCGCCGAGGCCGACCAACCGCTCGCTCTCCGCCTCGAGGGCGGCCATCCGCTGGTCGCCCTGGAGCCCGGGCGCCGCGCGGACGTCGAGGTGGACCCGGTTCTTGGCCGTCTTGCCCTCGGGCACCCGCTGGAAGAACAGCCGCGGGCCGGCGCCGGCGGGGTCCTCAGAGGCGGACGCGGAGTTCTGGAGGCCGGGCGGCAGCGTCGCGGAGAACGCGTCCCACGACGCATGACCCGGCGGCGGCGCCGGGAACTCGTAGCCGAGGGCGGCGTTCCAGAAGGTCGACAGCGCCCGGGGATCGGCGCAGTCGAAGGTGACCTGGACCTGCTTGATGCCGCTCACGTCGCCTCCGATGGACGTCTGGGGCGTGCGATGGCAAGGCCGAGGAGGGAAGCTGGCCCGGGTGTGGCCTGCGACCGACGAGAACGCGGCCAGCGTGCGTGCCAGGCGTTCATCGCGTCGCCTCCATCATCTGGCGGAGCTCCTTCTTGAGGTCGGAGATCTCGTCGCGCATCCGGGCGGCGACCTCGAACTGGAGCTCGGCGGCGGCGCTCTTCATCTGGTCGGTGAGCTCCTGGATCAGCTGGGCCAGGTCGGAGCTCGGCATCCCGGCGATGTCGGCGGCGTGCTGGCCGGCCGCCGCCCGCGAGAGGCCCGGCACCGGCTGGCGGGCCTTGACCCCGCCGGCGCGGCCCTTCGCCGCGGTGCCGGCCCAGGTCTCGAGGAGCGCCTGGGTGTTCTCGTCCTCGCGGGCGAGCATCTCGGTGATGTCGGCGATCTTCTTGCGCAGCGGCTGGGGGTCGACCCCGGCCGCCACGTTGTAGGCGACCTGCTTCTCGCGGCGCCGGTTGGTCTCCTCGATCGCGGACTCCATCGAGGGCGTGATCCGGTCGGCGTACATGTGCACCTGGCCCGAGACGTTGCGGGCGGCGCGGCCGATGGTCTGGATCAGGGACTTGTCGGAGCGCAGGAAGCCCTCCTTGTCGGCGTCGAGGATCGCGACCAGTGACACCTCCGGCAGGTCGAGGCCCTCGCGCAGGAGGTTGATGCCGACCAGGACGTCGTACTCGCCCATCCGCAGCTCACGCAGCAGCTCGATCCGGCGCAGGGTGTCGACCTCGGAGTGGAGGTAGCGGGTGCGGATGCCGGCGTCGAGGAGGTAGTCGGTGAGGTCCTCGGACATCTTCTTGGTCAGCGTGGTGACCAGGACCCGCTCGTTCTTGTCGGCCCGGGTGCGGATCTCGTGGATCAGGTCGTCGATCTGGCCCTTGGTCGGCTTGATCACGACCTCGGGGTCGACCAGGCCGGTCGGTCGGATGATCTGCTCGACGACGTCGGGCTGGCCGCCGGCCGGGGTGACCTTGTCGAGCTCGTAGTTGCCGGGCGTCGCGGAGAGGTAGATGGTCTGGCCGATCCGCTCGAGGAACTCCTCCCAGCGCAACGGCCGGTTGTCCATCGCGCTCGGCAGCCGGAAGCCGTGGTCGACCAGGTTGCGCTTGCGGGACATGTCGCCCTCGTACATGCCGCCGATCTGCGGCACGGCCACGTGGGACTCGTCGATCACGACGAGGTAGTCCTCGGGGAAGTAGTCGAGCAGGCAGTTCGGCGCGGAGCCGCGGGTGCGGCCGTCCATGTGCATCGAGTAGTTCTCGATGCCCGAGCAGGAGCCGACCTGACGCATCATCTCGACGTCGTACGTCGTGCGCATCCGCAGCCGCTGCGCCTCGAGCAGCTTGCCCTGCTTCTCGAACACGGCCAGCTGGTCCTCGAGCTCGAGCTCGATGCCCCGGATCGCGCGCTCCATCCGCTCCGGGCCGGCGACGTAGTGGGTCGCCGGGAAGACGTAGAGCTCGGTGTCGTCGGTGATGACCTCGCCGGTGACGGCGTGCAGCGTCATCAGCCGCTCGATCTCGTCGCCGAAGAACTCGATCCGGACGGCGTGCTCCTCGTAGACCGGGAAGATCTCGAGCGTGTCGCCGCGGACCCGGAACGTGCCGCGGGTGAACGACATGTCGTTGCGGGTGTACTGGATCTCGACGAGCTGGCGCAGGATCGAGTCGCGGTCGCGCTCCTCACCGACTCGCAGCCGCAGCATCCGGTCGACGTACTCCTGCGGGGTGCCGAGGCCGTAGATGCACGACACGGTGCTGACCACGATCACGTCGCGCCGGGTCAGCAGCGAGTTGGTGGCGCTGTGGCGCAGCCGCTCGACCTCCTCGTTGATGGAGGAGTCCTTCTCGATGTAGGTGTCGGTCTGGGGGACGTACGCCTCGGGTTGGTAGTAGTCGTAGTAGGAGACGAAGTACTCGATCGCGTTGTCGGGGAAGAGCTGGCGCAGCTCGTTGGCGAACTGCGCGGCCAGCGTCTTGTTGGGCTGGAGCACCAGCATCGGCCGCTGCACCTGCTCGGCCACCCAGGCCACGGTCGCGGTCTTGCCGGTGCCGGTCGCGCCGAGCAGGACGACGTCCTGGACGCCGCCGTTGATCCGCTTGGTGATCTCCTCGATCGCGGCCGGCTGGTCGCCCGACGGCTGGTAGTCGGAGACGACCTTGAACGGCGCCACCCGGCGCTCGAGATCGGTCACTGGTCGCATGCGTCCAGCCTACGGGCGGGCACCGACAGTGCCGCCCCTCGCTAGATTGTCCCCGTGACCCGCCGCACTCCGTCCCCGCCAGCGCGGGTGATCCGGATCCTGCGCCGGACGCTCCTCGCCGTCTTCGGTGTCCAGCTCGCCCTGGCGATCGGCATGTCGCTGGTCGACTCCTACCGGCGCCGCGGCAAGAAGCCGAAGCCGTTCCCGGTCACGCCGCCCGCCGAGGTGGCCGTCGGCGACGGCGCTCTCACGACGTACACCTACGGCCAGGACCTGTACGACGCGATGCTGGCCGCGATCGACGGTGCCGAGCGGCAGATCCTCTTCGAGACCTACATCTGGAAGGGCGACGAGACCGGCGAGCAGTTCAAGTCGGCGCTGGCCGCGGCCGCCGACCGCGGGGTCGAGGTCTACTGCATCTACGACGGCTTCGCGAACCTCGTCGTCTCGCCCCGCTTCAAGCGCTTCCCGCCGACGATGAAGGTGCTGCGCTACCCCGTCTACGCCGCCGGCCTGCGCTTCTACGACCTGCGCCGCTACGGCCGCGACCACCGCAAGATCCTCGTCGTCGACGACTCGGTCGGATTCGTCGGGGGCTACAACATCGGGACGCCGTACGCCACCGAGTGGCGCGACACGCACGTCCGGATCACCGGGCCCGGCGTCTGGGACCTGAAGCGCGCGTTCGCGGACTTCTGGAACCTCAACCGGCGCCGCCGGCTCGGCACCAGCGAGCGGCCGCTGCTCCTCGAGACCTCGTCGACCTGGGAGTCGCGGATCCGCATCCACCGCAACGTGCCGCGGCTGTGGATGTTCCCCATCCGCGCGATGTACATCGAGGCGATCAACCGGGCGAGCACCAACATCTGGATGACCCAGGCCTACTTCCTGCCCGACCAGGACTTCGTCGACGCGATGAAGGACGCCGCGCAGCGCGGTGTCGACGTGCGCCTGCTGCTGCCGCTGAAGTCCAACCACATCGTCGCCGACTGGCTCTCGCGCGGCTACTTCAGCCAGCTGCTGGGCTCGGGCGTGCGGATCTTCCGCTTCAAGGACGCCATGGTGCACGCCAAGACGGCGACGATCGACGGCACCTGGTCGACGGTCGGGACCGCGAACATCGACCGGCTCAGCCTCACCGGCAACTACGAGATCAACGTCGAGGTGATCGACGAGGCCTTCGCGGCGACGCTCGAGGACATCTACCGGACCGACGAGACCAACTGCCTCGAGCTCACCCACGGCGAGTGGGAGGCGCGCGACCTGCACCGGAAGTTCACGGAGATGGTGCTCTTCCCGCTGCGACCGCTCCTGTAGCCGGGCTCAGCGCGCCTTCGGGATGTCGATGACCGAGCTGAGCTGGAGCGCCTTGGCGCGGTCGCCCTTCACCTTGAGCCGGCCCTTGAGGACGCCCGTCAGCGGGTGGAGGTGGCCGGTCGCCAGCCGGAGGTAGTCGGCCGCCTCGCAGGTGACGGTGGCGTCTCGGCGCTCGCCCTCGTCGACGGCCTCGCCGGACGAGACGCTGGCGGCCCCGTCGGCGACGCGGACGACGTAGCGGTCGACCTCGCCGGAGGGGTTGCCGAGGAGCCGGAACCCGATCACCAGGTCGACCTTCGCCGCGCGGCGCTCGTCGACGTAGTCGGGGAGCCGGCGGAAGATCTCACCGAGCACCACCGGGCGGAAGCCGGACGCCATCACGCGTCGCAGGTGGTCGTCGGGCACCCCCGCGAGGGCGGTGGCGACGTCGACCGGGTCGAGCGCGGTCGGGTCGACCGCCACGGAGTCGGCGCCGGGGATGCGGAAGATGCCGCCGACGGCGAGCGCCAGGTCGGCGTCACCCTCGATGTCGAGCTTGCCGGAGAGGTACTCGAGCCCGGCGTTGCGCTCGCCGCTGACGAGCCGGACGAACCGGAGGATGCTGGTGCGCAGTACGACGTCGACGGTGTCGGGCGGGTCGGCCACCAGCTCGATCGCGCCGCCGTCGAAGCGCAGGGCGTGCTGCTCGAGCAGCCTGCCGCGGCGTTCGAGGTCGATGCGGACGACGCCGGTGAGCAGCGCGAGGCGTTCGGGTACGGCGTACTCGTGCAGCCGCGCGAGGATGCCGGCGATCGCCGCCGGCCGGATGTCGTCGCGGCCGATCAGCTCGAGCAGGTCGTCGTCGGACGTCGCCACCACGGCGGTCACCAGCTCGACCGGGTCGGCCTCGGCGAAGAAGGTGACCGCGTCGTCGGGCGTCGCGGTCCGCAGCGTCGACAGGTCGCTCATCGGCGGGTCACCGTGGCGGGGAGATGGGTGCGGGGTGCCATCCGGGCGCCGTGCCGCGGACGGCGCGGGCCGGTGCGCAGCAGCAGCGTCACGACCCGGCCGCGGTGCGGACGCCACGGCTCGAGGAACTCGGCCAGCTCGGCGTCGTCGAAGTCGCTCCCCCGCACGGCCCAGCCCACGTCAGCGGCGACGTGGTAGTCGCCGAACGACACCGCGTCGGCGTCGCCGTGGGCACGCTGCCGCACCTCGGCCGCCGTCCAGACGCCGATCCCGGGCAGCGAGCACAGCCGCCGCTCGACCTCGGCGCCGGGCAGCCCCACGGTGCGCTCGAGCGAGCCGGCCACGCGAGCCGCGGTCACGAGGGCGCGCGACCGGGCCGGGTCCACGTGCATCCGCAGCCACTCCCACGACGGGACCTGGCGGACGGTGTCGGCCGACGGCTGCACCCAGAGCCGGTGGTCGGCGCCCGGACCGGGCGCGCGCTCGCCGTAGCGGTGCACGAGCATCCGGAACCCCGCGAACGCCTCCTGGCCGGTCACCTTCTGCTCGATGATCGCCGGGACCAGCGCCTCCATGACCAGGCCGGTGCGGCCGATGCGCCCGTGGCCGTGCCGGCGCCACGCCTGCTCCAGCAGCGGGAGCCGCGGCTCGAACCCGGTCGCGTCGTCCTCGGCACCGAGCAGGGCGGGGACCGACTCGAGCGCCCAGTCGGCACCCGGCCCCCACGACTCTGCTCGCACGACCCCGTCCGCCCGGCGCCCCTTGATGGCCAGGGTGGCCGGCCCCTGCGGGGTGCGGATGCCGCGCCAGTGGGTGTCGCCGACCATGCGGTACGTCGGGTCTCCGGCGCCGCGCCGCAGGCGGCCGAGCGCCGCCCCGACCGAGCACGGCCAGTCGGGCCGCCACTCGCGCACGTGTCCCGGCCCACTCATGGACGCGACGCTAACCGACGGCACCGACGCCCCGATATCTGGAACACGTTCTAGTCTGGGCGCATGTCGCTCCAGATCTCCGACGAGAAGCGGGTCCGCACCCTCACCCTCGACCGGCCCGACGCGCTCAACGCCTTCGACGAGGCGCTCTACGACGCCACGACCGAGGCGCTGCGCGAGGCTGCCGACGACCCCGGCGTCGCGGTGGTCCTGCTGACCGGGAACGGCCGCGCCTTCAGCGCCGGCACCGACCTGCTCGAGATGCACGCCCGCGCGACCGACCCGGGGTTCGTGCCCGGCACGCACGGCTTCGCCGGGCTGGTCGACGCGCTGGTCGACTTCCCCAAGCCGCTGGTCTGCGCGGTCAACGGCGTCGGCCTGGGCATCGGCACGACGATCCTCGGCTTCGCCGACCTCGCGTTCATGTCGGCCACCGCGCGGCTCAAGTGCCCGTTCACCAGTCTCGGGGTCGCGCCCGAGGCGGCCTCGTCGTACCTCCTCCCCCTGCTGCTCGGCCGCCAGGACGCCGCCTGGGTGCTGCTGTCCGCCGAGTGGGTCTCGGCGGAGCAGGCGCAGGAGATCGGCCTCGTCTGGCGGGTCTGCGAGCCCGACGACCTGCTGCCCGAGGCGCGCCGGCACGCCGAGCTGCTCGCGGCCCGGCCGATCTCGTCACTGATCGCCGTGAAGCGCACCATGACCGAGCCGCTGCGCGCCGGCATCGCGGCCGCGCGCGAGCGCGAGAACGCCGCCTTCGCCGAGCTGATGGGCGGTCCGGCCAACCTGGAGGCGCTGACCGCCTTCGCCGAGGGCCGGGAGCCGGACTTCACGCAGTTGCCTCCGGGCTGGTGAGCGGCGTGTCGCGGGCATAGACGAGGGCACGAGGTAGTTGCGCTGACGACCGGCGGCAGGAACGCCGCGGTCGCCCGCAGCCCCATCGCCCACCAAGGAGCCCGTTGATGGCCGTGACCAGCCCCACCGAGACCAGCGCCGAACTCCTCTCGACCCGCCTGGAGTCGCTGCGCGCCGAGCGCGCCCAGCTCGTCTCCGAGAACCTGCTCGAGGCGGCCGGGGACGCGGCCGACCGCGCGCCCAACGTCGAGGCCGCCATCCGGCTCGGGCTCCTCGACGAGCGGATCGCCGCGGTCGAGCTCGAGATCGAGGCCAGCCGCCACTACCAGCACACCGACGGGGTCGTCTCGATCGGCGACCGGGTGGTGCTCGACCTGGGCGAGGGTCACGAGACCTACACGGTCGGCTCGGTGGAGCAGGCCGTCGCCGGCGTGGACACCATCACGCCGAACAGTCCGCTGGGCCGCGCGATCGTGGGCGCCGCGGTGGGGACGACGGTGACCTACAGCCCGCGCCGGGGTGTGCGGCTCTCGGCGACGATCATCTCCGCCTGAGCGCTCTCGGGTCGCCTACAGCAGCCCGAGGCCGGTCGCGTGACGTCGTACGGCGTCGGTGTCGGCGGCCAGCACGAACGGCACGTCGTGCTCCCACGAGTCCGATACCGCCTCGACCCTCCCGTCGCCCGGGTCGAGGCGCACCTCGCGGATGTAGACGGCGAGGACCCGGCCGGGGTGCGCGCGGACGATGTCGGCGTAGATCTGCGGGTCCTTCTCGCCCGAGTCGCCGATCAGCACGAACGACAGCGTCGGGTGCAGCTCGAGCACCTCCTCGATCCGCTCGTGCTTGCGAGCCCGGCCCTCGCGGGTGCCCAGCAGGTCGCGCAGCAGCAGCGGCCCGACCGGGAAGGCGCGGTGGCGGAGAAACGCGAGCAGGAAGGCGTGCAGGTTCCACGGGCTCGACGAGACGTAGAAGAACGGGTTCGCACCGGCCTCGAGGTCGCGATAGAGCTCGGCGGCGCCCGGGAACGGCGTGCGGGTCAGCGCCGAGCCGGTGAACGTCTGGCGGAGCATCAGGCCAACCCGCTGGACGCCGGTCTCGATGATCGTGTCGTCGACGTCGGAGATCACACCGAACCTGGCCTCCGGGCCGGGCACCAGCACCGTGAACGTCGTCGGGTGGAGGTCGGTCAGGCCGCGGTACTCCCCCGCCAGCTCGACGACGCCCTCCTGCCAGGGACCGACCGGGCGGGTCGGTCGCAGCACGACCCGGAAGTACCCCTCCTCGTCGGTCGTGACCTCCGCCGACGCGTCGCCCACGGTGACCCGCAGCGGCACCCCGGGCAGTTCGTCGGTGACGAACAGCGCCAGGGTCCGCCGTACGGCGGCGCCCACACCCTCGCCCTCGACCGCGTCGGTGGGCGGCGGGTTGTCGAGCACCCGGCCGCGCACCACGACGCCGGCCGCGCTGCCGTGCCCGCCGTACGACTCGATCCGGAAGCTGCGCGGTGGCTGCTTCGACCTGCGCCGCCTCCGGGCGGCGTCCCAGGCGTGCTCGGCGTCGAGCACCCAGCCGCGAACGTCCATGGGATCACCGTAGTGTCGGCGCCGTCGTCTTGAATGGTGACGTGCTGCTCGCCGAGATCGTCGCCACCTCCGGGGTCGTCGCCGCCACCCGCTCGCGCAAGGCGAAGGTCGCGGCGATCGCCGCGCTGCTCGCCTCGGCGGCGCCCGACGAGCTCGAGATCGTGACGGCGTACGTCGGCGGGGCCTTGCTCCAGCGCCGCACCGGCCTCGGCTGGCGCGGTGTCACAACGATGCCCGACCCGGCCCCGTCGTCCTCGCTCACGGTCCTCGAGGTGCACGAGGCCTTCGACCGGCTGGCCGCGCTGTCCGGGGCGGGGTCGCAGGCAGCCCGCGCCGCCGCGGTCGTCGAGCTCTTCGGCCGCGCGACCGCCGACGAGCAGGCGTGGCTGCGTGGCGTGGTCACGGGCGGGGTCCGCCAGGGCGCGCTCGACTCCCTGGTGCAGGAGGCGCTCGCGGCGGCGGCCGACGTGCCGCTCACGGCGGTGCGCCGGGCCGCCATGCTGGCCGGCTCGACCGTGGCGGTCGCACGCGCGGCCTTCGAGGGCGGCGTCGACGCGCTGGGCGAGGTCGGGCTGCAGGTGGGCCGACCGGTGCTCCCGATGTTGGCCTCCAGCGCGCCCGACATCGCCGCGGCGCTGGACAAGGCGGGGGGCGGTGAGGTCGCGGTCGACGTGAAGCTCGACGGCATCCGCATCCAGGTGCACCGCTCGGGCGACGACGTGCTGGTCGCGACCCGGTCGCTGGAGGACATCACCGCCCGGCTGCCCGAGGTCGTCGAGGTCGCGCGCTCGCTGCCCGCCTCGACGTTCGTGCTCGACGGCGAGGCGCTGGCCCTCGACGAGACCGGCCGTCCGCGGCCGTTCCAGGAGACCGCGTCACGCACGGCGACGGCGGAGTCGTCAGGGGGCGTCGTGGTCACGCCGTACTTCTTCGACCTGCTGCACCTCGACGGCGACGACCTGCTCGATGTGCCCGGCGCCGATCGCACGGCCGCGCTCGAGCGGCTGGTGCCCGCCGAGCACCGTGTCGCCCGGCTGGTCACGGCGGACCCGGCGGCGGCCGAGGACTTCGCCGCCGAGGCGCTGAGGTCCGGTCACGAGGGCGTCGTGGTCAAGAACCTCGCCGCGCCGTACGACGCCGGCCGCCGCGGCTCGTCCTGGGTGAAGGTCAAGCCGGTGCATACCCTCGACCTGGTCGTGCTCGCGGTCGAGTGGGGCTCCGGGCGCCGCCAGGGCTGGCTCTCCAACATCCACCTCGGCGCGCGCGACCCCGCGACCGGTGGGTTCGTGATGCTCGGCAAGACCTTCAAGGGCATGACCGACGAGATCCTCGCCTGGCAGACCGAGCGCTTCCTCGAGTTGGAGACACACCGGGACGGACACATCGTCTACGTGCGGCCCGAGCAGATGGTCGAGATTGCGTTCGACGGGGTTCAGCGGTCCGGCCGCTACCCCGGCGGCGTGGCCCTGCGGTTCGCACGAGTGCGAAGATTCCGGGACGACAAGACCGTCGGCGAAGCAGACACCATTGACCTGGTGCGAGCGCTCCTTCCCTGACCACCCCCTGCTGCGCAGCGGCAGTACCGACGGGGCGACCAGGAGCCTGACTGTCTCTTGCGATCGGCCCGCGCTCGCGAGCGGCCGCACGTCTAAACCCGGATCCGCGAGCGGCGGTCAGGGGGTGGAGGTCGTGACCGCGAACGATCCGTAGAAGTCGGCCGGCCCTTCACTGGTGCTGTTCGTGTACGCGTGGATGTAGAGAGCGATCTCATCACCGGCCTCCAGCGCGATCGACAGATCGCCACAGGATCCCGACACCGCAAGGGAGTCGGGCAGGTAGATCTGGGGGCAACCGGCGGCGACGAAGAACGGCCCAATGCCGCCCGCAGAGACCAGCAGGTACGGCTGCACCCGCAAGGCTGCCTGGCCCGTCGTCTTGCCGAAGTTCACGGAGATGCCCGTGATCGTCTGGTCCTGGCCGATCACCTGAGCCACACTGGGGTGCTCCCCAGCGCGAGGCTCGTCAGCGCTGTCGAAGTCGACCCGTGTGGCCGGCACGTTGACACCCGAGAAGCCGGTCGCGGGCAGGTAGACATCGATGTCGGGGAAGCTCTGGTCACTCTGAGCGATCGTGAACAGACCGCTGGACATCATGGTGGTAGGGCCGGCAGGTCCGGCGACCCCGGGTTCTCCGCTCGGACCGGCCGAGCCAGGCGCGCCACTCGGTCCGGGCGCGCCACTCGGGCCAGTCGAGCCACTCGGGCCAGGCGCGCCACTCGGCCCGCTCGGGCCAGTCGAGCCAGATGTCCCCGACGCCCCGCTGGGACCTGCCGGACCCGGCGACCCAGCAACCCCGGTAGCACCGTCGGCCCCGTCTGCGCCGGGCACGCCTTCCTGGTTCCAGGTGAGCACCCGCTCCCGAGACGCGCGAGGGCCCTCGGTAACGCACGGCTTCACACTCGACGGGACCCGCATGACGCCAGTCTTGACGCGCACGCACGCCGTGAGGACCGTCGAGGCCGCCTTGTCGGACGGACCAGAGGTGGCAGCAACCGCTCCCCCGCCAACAGCCACGACGATGACCGCACCAACGCAGGCAGCGAACCTGCCCCGGGAAAGATGTTGAGACATGCCCCGGAGTCTGACAGCAAAGATCGCTGCTCGCAGGCAGATCAACAATCCTCGCCGTGATCGTCCGGCGGGTGCTCGGTGACAACGGCAGCGCCTACCGATCGCACGTGTGGCGCGACATCTGCGTCGAACTGGCGATCACACCGAAGACGGTCACCCTCCCGCTAGTCCGAGGAGACCGACTCCGTCACAGTCGTGCAACTCGGTGTTGCAGTTCCCTACGATGGGCTCATGAGCAGCACGAGGCCTGAGACCGACGGGCGTCGCTCCGCGGCCGCCGTACGACGACGGGCCCGCGAGAAGGACATCATCGCGGCGACTC
Organism: Nocardioides sp. PD653-B2; assembly: GCF_002117935.1. Taxonomy (GTDB): domain Bacteria; phylum Actinomycetota; class Actinomycetes; order Propionibacteriales; family Nocardioidaceae; genus Nocardioides. The sequence goes on from NZ_BDJE01000007.1 coordinate 28,853, forward strand.
GCGCGCTCTTCGACCAGCGCGGCGTCCGCGACGCCCAGATCGAGGACATCGCGAAGGCGGTCGGCATCAACCGGGCGATCGTCTACCGGCACTTCACCGGCAAGGAGGAGCTCTTCGCACTCACCCTGGTCGGCTACCTCGACGAGCTCCGGGTGGCGCTCGCCGAGGCCGCGGACTCCGCGACCTCCCCTCGCGACCGCCTGGCGGCGCTGGTGGGCGCGTTCGTCGACTACGGGGTCGCGCACCCGGCGTTCGTCGACTGCGCGCAGACGCTGATGCGGCGCACCGGGCCCGAGCTGCTCGACGAGATGTCGGAGAGCGCGGTCTTCCGGCTCGGCCGCGGCATCTCGACCTGCCTCGCCACCCTCGGCCAGGTGCTCGAGGACGGCGTCGAGGCGGGCGACTTCGCGGTGGACGAGCCGATCCTGCTCGCGAACATGCTCTACGCCAGCGGGCTCGGCGCGCTGCAGCTCGCTCGCGTCGGCATCCTGGTCAAGGAGGCGGCGCCGGGCATCCCCACCGTCGGCACCATCTCGCCCGAGCAGGTGCGCGACTACCTGGTCGCCTCCGCGCTGGCGCTCGCCGCGCGCTGAGACCGCCACCGCCGGACCTCGAGGGCGATGATGACGGCCGCGCCGAGCACCAGCGCCACCCCCGCCCAGAGCAGTCCTTCCAACCCGGCCAGGTCGCACTCGGCGCCCCAGTCAGGGTCGTCACAGTTCGACGTCGCGTAGCGCGCGGCCCCGGCCAGGAAGGAAGCAACAGTGGCGGCCAGCACCACCACGCCGTACACGAAGAACCGGATCGGCGCCGCCAGCGCCACCCCGACCAGGACGACCACGACGACGAGCAGGTTCAGCTCGCCCTCGTGGCTCCCGTAGACGAACCGGAAGCCGTCGACGCTCCAGCCCAGCACCGCGATGACGACGGCGAGCCCGAGCAGCGAGGCCCCGAGCGCACGGCGCGCCGCCCGGGTCGGCAGCGCGAGCGGGACCGCGCAGGCCGCGAGGACGAGGGCCAGGTAGCCCAGGGGCAAATTCCACCGGTCGCTCCCCGAGCCCGACGTGTCGTCGAGCTGGATGAACCCGCCGAGCCCCAGCACCACCAGGCTCAGGACGAGCAGCCCGAGGCAGGCAAGCGTGCGCCGTCCCGACGGATCCATACCGTCAGGAGAACACAGAGGGCGGCGTCAGCGCTCCAGGATCGCCACGACGCCCTGGCCGCCGGCGGCGCAGACCGAGATCAGCGCCCGGCCCCCCTGCCCGCTGGATGCAGCCTTCTGGGCGAGCAGCTTGGCGGCGACGTTCACGATCCGGCCACCGGTCGCGGCGAACGGGTGGCCCGCGGCGAGCGAGGAGCCGTTGACGTTGAGCTTCGACCGGTCGATCGAGCCGAGCGGGGCGTCGAGGCCGAGGCGCTCCTTGCAGAACACCGGGTCCTCCCACGCCTTGAGCGTCGAGAGCACCTGTGACGCGAACGCCTCGTGGATCTCGTAGAAGTCGAAGTCCTGCAGCGTCAGGCCGTTGCGCGCGAGCATCCGCGGGACGGCGTACGCCGGTGCCATCAGCAGGCCTTCGCCGCCGTGCACGTAGTCGACCGCTGCGGTCTCGTAGTCGGCGAGGTAGGCCAGCGCCTCGTGCCCGTGCTCCGTGGCCCACTCGTCGGTGGCCAGCAGCACGACGGAGGCGCCGTCGGTCAGCGGCGTGGAATTGCCGGCCGTCATGGTCGCGGCCTCGCCCCGGCCGAAGACCGGCTTGAGCTTGGCGAGCTTCTCGACCGACGAGTCGGGGCGCAGGTTCTGGTCGCGGTCGACCCCGCGGAAGGGCGTGATCTGGTCGTCGAGGAAGCCCGCGTCGTACGCCGCGGCGAGGTGCTGGTGAGACGCGGCGGCGAGCTCGTCCTGCTCCTCGCGGCTGACCTTCCACTCGAGCGCGGTCAGCGCGGCGTGCTCGCCCATCGACAGCCCGGTGCGCGGCTCGCCGTTCTGCGGGATCTCGAGCCCGATGTCGCCGGGACGGATCGCCCCGAGCGCCAGCACCTTGCCCTTCGTGTCGCGGGCGGCGTTGACCTTCATCAGCTTCTTGCGCAACCGGTCGCTGATCGCGACGGGCGCATCGGAGGTGGTGTCCGTGCCGCCGGCGATGCCGACGTCGAACTTGCCGAGCGCGATCTTGTTCGCGACCTCGATGGCGGCCTGCAGCCCGGTGCCGCACGCCTGCTGGATGTCGATGGCGGGCGTCTCGGGCGAGAGCTTCGAGCCGAGCACGCTCTCGCGGGCCAGGTTGAAGTCGCGGGCGTGCTTGAGCACGGCGCCCGCGACGACCTCACCGACCCGCGCACCCTCGAGACCGAAGCGCTCGACGAGCCCGTCGATCGCCGCGGTGAGCATGTCCTGGTTGGACGCGTCGGCGTAAACGGTGTTGGAACGGGCGAACGGGATACGGTTCCCGCCGATGACGGCGACGCGGCGAATGTCGTTCATGGATCCATCCTTGCCGGGGCACCGCGTTGAGAGAAGGCTATGAGGGCCACATCACGAAATGTGGACTCTGAGTTACACGAGGAGTTACATAACCATCATGAGCGACCTCTACCAGGGCTTCACGTCCTCGGCCATCGGCAAGCAGATCACCAAGATGCTCGGCCTGCCGGCGCCCACCCGGCTCGAGCGGTACGTCGCCGGCGCGCCGCTCGTGGACGGCACGGTCGCCGTCGGCGGTCGGGGGCGGCTCGCCGAGTCACTGACCGGCATCCTCGACACCCTCGGCATCGCCGGCGTCGAGGTCGCCCCGGGCGCGACGCCCGGCGACGGCACGACGTACAAGGGCCTGGTCTTCGACGCCACCGGCCTGACGTCGTCCGACCAGCTGGTCGCGCTCCGCGACTTCTTCACCCCGCTGCTGCGCAGCCTCGACACCTGCCCGCGCGTCGTCGTGATCGGCACCCCGCCGGAGCAGGTCGAGGGCGGCGAGCGGCTTGCCCAGCGCGCGCTCGAGGGCTTCACCCGCAGCCTCGGCAAGGAGATCGGCCGTGGCGGCACCGTCCAGCTCGTCTATGTCGCCGACGGCTCGGAGGGCTCGGTCGCGAGCACCCTGGCCTTCCTCCTCTCCCCCAAGTCGGCCTACGTGTCCGGACAGGTGATCCGGATCGGCGCCCACGGGAGCGCCGAGCCCGGCACGGTCACCGACTGGACCCGCCCCCTCGAGGGCAAGGTCGCGCTGGTGACCGGCGCGAGCCGCGGCATCGGCGAGCAGATCGCCCGGGTGCTGCACCGCGACGGCGCGACGGTCGTCGGGGTCGACGTGCCTCAGGCCGCGAGCGAGCTGCAGGCCGTGATGCGCGAGCTCGACGGCGACCACCTCGTCCTCGACATCACCGCCAAGGACGCCCCGCAGCGGATCGCCCACCACCTGACGACCGAGCACGGCGGCGTCGACGTCGTCGTCCACAACGCCGGCATCACCCGCGACCGCAAGCTCGCCAACATGGCGCCCTCCGACTCTGCCAATGCTGGGGGAGGCGACCGCTTCGAGCAGGTCATCGCGGTCAACCTGACCGCTCCCGAACGGATCACCCGCGAGCTGCTCGACCAGGGCGTCATCAACCAGGGCGGCTCGGTCGTCGGCGTCGCCTCGATCGCGGGCATCGCCGGCAACGTCGGTCAGACCAACTACGCCGCGTCCAAGGCCGGCGTGATCGGACTGGTCGACTCGCTCGCCGACGAGCTCCGGGACGGCATCACCATCAACGCCGTCGCCCCCGGCTTCATCATCACGCAGATGACCGCGGCGGTGCCGTTCGCGACCCGCGAGGTCGGCCAGCGGCTCAACGCCATGGCGCAGGGCGGCCTGCCGGTCGACGTCGCCGAGACGATCGCCTGGTACGCCAGCCCGGGCTCCACCGCCGTCAACGGCAACGTCGTGCGGGTCTGCGGCCAGATGATGCTGGGGGCCTGACGTGCTGCCGACCATGGTGAAGGCGGCGCTGCCCGCCGTCCCCGGCGTCAACCTGCTCCCCGGCGTCCGCAAGACCGGCTCCACGCTGCCCGACCTGTCGCTGGTGCGGCACGACGTCCCGGTCGACCTCGACCACGTGGCGGCGTACGGCGCGCTCTGCGGCTTCCCGCGCAAGGACACGCTGCCGCTGCCCTACCCGCACCTGCTGGCGTTCGGCCTGCACCTGCAGATCATGACCGACGGGTCCTTCCCGTTCCCGGCGATCGGGACCGTGCACCTCGAGAACTCGATCACCCAGCACCGCCCGATCGCGGTGACCGAGCAGCTCCAGGTCACCGCGCGGCCCGACAACCTGCGCCCGCACGCCAAGGGCCGGGTCTTCGACATGCTCACCACCGTCCACTCCGCCGGCGAGCTGGTGTGGGAGGAGACGTCGACCTTCCTGCGCCGCGGACACGGTGACGACAGCGCGGCGCCGGGCACGAGCTTCCCGGACGCGCCTGCGACCGGCACCGTCTGGAAGCTGCCCGGCGACCTCGGCCGGAAGTACGCCGCCGTCTCCGGCGACCACAACCCGATCCACCTCTACCGGCTGACCGCGAAGGCGCTGGGCTTCCCGCGCCAGATCGCGCACGGCATGTGGAGCATGGCCCGTTGCGTCGGCGCGCTGGAGAACAGGCTGCCCGACCACGTCACGGTCGACGTTGCGTTCAAGAAGCCGATCTTCCTGCCCGGCACGGTCGCCTTCGGCTCGCGCCCGACCGACGACGGCTACGCCTTCTCGCTCACGAACCCGAAGACCGGCGCTCCCCACGTCGCCGGCACCACTGCTGCGCTCACGTGACGCGAAAACGCCCCCGGTCGGTGCTCGACCGGGGGCGTTCCGTTGTCGACCGTCAGCGGCAGATCCGGACCCATCCGGAGGACCAGGTCGTCCGGTAGCGGTAGATCTTCGTGCCACCAGCGGTGACGCCGACCTGCCCGATGTTGACCCCGGCACTCCAACTTCCGGCCACGTCGTTGTAACTGTCGGTCGTCGTGCGGTAGTTGTAGCAGCCCGGGTTCAAGGTGCCCGTGATGCTGTTCCAGCCGTTCGCGTTGGCCCACCAGCCGTTGACGAACACGGGGCCCCAGAAGGTGCTCCGCTCGAGCTTGATGTAGTTGAAGCAGCCCAGGGTGCCGCTGCAGTCGCGGGAGAGGTTCGCCCTGCCCTGCGCCTGGGTGGCGTTGATCTTGGTCGGGGCGTTGACCGAGATGGGGTAGGCCGCGGCGTCGGCCGGGCTGGTAGAGCCGAGCGTCGCCGCGAGGAGCGCCGCAGGGATCACTGCGACCAGGAGCGAGAGCCGGCGGGTCTTGATGTTCGTGTGCATCTGCTTGCCTTCCTGTCGGAGCTGGGGCTCCCGAGCGCCGCTGACAGCGGTATCGCAGCACGGGCGATGCCCCCCTCGAGAGCAGGCGTTCGTGCCGTGCACGGACTTCCGGACAGCGCCCTCTGAACGGGTTATCGTTCGAGCACTCTCGGGTGTACGGAACTCCGGTCAGTGCGCCAGACCGGATCTGCGCGCAGCCCGAAAGGATGACCGGTGACGCCATCGTCGGAGTCCGATCGTGCATTCGTGGCGGGTGACGGGGAGGCCGCGAGCTCGGAGGCAGAGGACACGACGGGGACCGGCGTGAACGACCGGCTTGCCGCGGGCATCGCGCGCTGGAGGGCGCGAGCCGCCGACGAGTTCCCCGGGAAGACCTCGTCCCGGCGGCAAGCCGCGACTCTCGGCATCGCGACGAACACCTACAACGACTGGCTGAAGAAGGCGACCGCGCCGAGCCACGAGCTGATGCTGCAGTTCCATCTGCGCACCAACTTCAAGCTGGGCGAACAGACCCGGTTGCTGTTCGGGGTTGACGATCACGAGCTGGACATCAGGGTGCCCCTCTGGGAGCCCCGGCTCAGCGCTGAGCATCTCCTGGAGAGCTTGCGGAATGCGCTCCGCAAGTCCCATACGACGACGCCCTCCGTCTTCGACATCGGCGAGGCACTCCTCGCATCCTGTCGGCAGACCGGCGACCTCGGCAGGTGGCGCGCGCGACAGTTCGACGTCCCGGGTGGCTGGCACTTTCCCCATGTCGCGTTCGAGGCAGTCGAGTTCATGCGCTGGTACGGTCCGGACGCCGGCGTCGACCACGATCCCGACCGCGACACAGCGGCGAGGTTCCTGGGGATCGAGAACGGCGACATCCCTGACCAGGCGTCGCGATTTCTGACCCCTGCGCCCCTTGCGGAGGCCTCACCTCCTGCCACGTTCGAACCAGGCGTGCACGCGGCGTCGCGCGCAAGGCATTGGGAGCAGTTCCGCTACGAGCGTGCCGAGCTCAACAAGCGTCTCGAGAGGATCCGGGGCGCATCGAGGACGGGCTGGGTCGGCGGCTACGGCACGCTCCACATCCCGCTGCTGCGCCACTCGACGGACTCGACCGGAAGGCACATCGCGATCCAGCAACCGGTCCGCCCGATGGACCCCGAGCACGCGCAGACGGTGCCCGTCGTTGACCAGCAAGGGGTCCGAACGATCCTCTTGCTGGGAACGAGCGCTGTTTCGATAGGTCCCCTCGGCACCTGGCTCGCGGACGCCCTGGGCTGGACCTCGTTGTGGGTCGAGGAACTGAACCACCGGCACTCCGGCCAGCGGATTCTGCTCCTGGAAATGGACCGGCGAGACCTGATCCCGGCGATCTACCGAAACCTGGCAAGGGATCCCCTTCCCCGAACTGTGCTCACCATCCCCCTCCCCTGGCTGCATCGAGACGCCAGGGAGCAGCCAGCCGCGGCAACGCGCCTGCCCGAGGCCGAGCTGCTCCTCCAAAGCGAGCGCGTGCTGCCGATCCTGATCAAGCCGACACCAGAGACGCTGGCGTTGTGGGAGGAGCGCCAGTCGTTGGCCTCTGCGGGCGGGCACCGACCGAGTCCGCACAATCGGATGAATCGGGTCGCCGAGCTCTACCGCGTGTGCGAGGACTACCTGTCCACGGTGCCCGGCGCCGTGGTCGCCGACGTGACGGCGACGCTGCCCTGGGCGGGCGACGCCGTGATGGCGGCCGACCAGGACGACCAGATCCCCTCGTTCTACCAACATCCGTTGATCGGGGACATGCTGCTGCGCGTCACCTACGAACTGGGATTCGCGCTCCGCAGTCCGAAAGGCATCGTCCACCTCCGCGGCCAGAGACCCGGCGGAAGTCGCCTGGAAAAGGCCACCCAGCAGCTGCGCAAGCTCCCAGGTGTCCCCTCGGGGCTCTCGTCGGTCGGGTTCGCGCCGTCCTCGTTGGTCGCCCAGTTCGAAGCGACCCTCCGTGCGGTGACGAGACCCGGCCAGTGGGCCGACGACGACCACCTCGTCTGGGACTCGGCGTACGAACGCCCGCACGAGGGCCAGCCGCCGAAGACGGGCCGGATCACTCGGATCCGGCTGGTCGGCCCGCGGACTACGTGATCGACGTCCCACCCCCGGTACGACCACCGAGCGATCTCGTCAGAGGCGGACCCGGGCCACGCAGACCTCACCGCTCCGGGCGTTCTCGGCGCGGAACGTGAAGGAGTCCGAACCGGCCGAGTTGCCGGTCCTGCGGCTGACCTCGAAGGACCCGCTCGGACCTCGGGTGGTGGACCGGCCGTGCGCGGCGACGTCGCCGTCGTGCTGGAGGGTCCACGCCCAGGTCTGACCGTTGCGGTTGCTGTCGATCTCGGACTCGACCTCGATGCGACCGTTGTCGGGTTTGGCCTTCATCTTCCAGTCGGTGCTCCCGGAGCACGACCCGTGCCGGATGACCCCACGGTCACCCGCGTGGGCGGCGCCGGCACCGATGGTCGGGACGGCGGCGGCGATGAGCAGGACGGCGGCGATGGCGGGTGTCTTCTTCATGACCACACCCTCGGGGCGGGACATGTGCTGCCCATGAGCCCGCGATGAGAGAGTCCTCATCGACCCCGGGCGACGGGGGGTCGGCGGCACGGGATCCATGCCGCTCGAGACGGTGGCCAGAACGGCGGCTCGGGCGGATACTCGGAGACAGGACGAGCAGCCCACCGGCGCACGTCAGGAGGGGTCGTGAACGAGCAGAGGATCCCGGGAGTCAGGGACGCCGAGCTCCCGCCGGTCACCGAGCGGGTCTACGCCATCCACGTGGTGATCATCGTGGTGCTCTTCGCCGTCCTGCTGTTCATCGCCCTCTACCTCCCCGGTCACCACGTCGTCGACGTCATCAGCGGCGGGTGAGCGCCACCACCGGGATGACCCGGTCGGTCTTCTTCTCGTAGTCGGCGAAGCCCGGGACGAGCGCGGCCTGCTCGGCGTACTTCGCGTCCCGTTCGGCGCGCGGCAGCTCCTCGGCCACGACGTCGATCGTGTCGTCGCCGACCTCGATCCTGGCCTCGGGGTTCGCCTTGAGGTTGTGGTACCAGTCCGGGTTGGTGTCGGCACCGGCCTTCGACGCGAAGACCAGGAAGCGGTCACCGTCGGGCAGGTACATCATCGGGTTGACCCGCTCCTGCCCGCTCTTGGCGCCCGTGGAGTGGAGAAGGAGGAGCGGCGCGCCCTCGAAGCCGCCACCGACCTTCCCGTGGTTTGCGCGGAACTCCTCGATGACCTGCTGGTTGAAGTCGCTCATGGCCCCACTATGCCCGGCCGCGACCCGACCACGCGATGGTCGCGGCGCCGAGCAGGCTCAGCGCCGCCGCGACGAGCACGGCGACGTTCCACCCCTCCAGCAGGTCCGCGCCGGCGTGGGTCGCGACGACGACGAAGAGCGTGATGCCGCAGGCGGCGCCGAGGTAGCGCGCCGTGTTGTTGGCACCGCTGCCCATCGCGGCGCGGTCGGGTGGCACGCTCGCGACGGCTTCGCGCCCGAGGAGAGCGTTGAGGACGCCGGTGGCCAGGCCGGCGACGAACATCGGCACGGCGAGGCGCCCCGCGCTCGACGACGCGTCCAGGCCGTAGCCGGTGAGCTGCCCGAGCGCCACCACGACGAGCAGCGCGGCGACCGGGCGCGGTCCTTCGAGCGGGTGCCGCAGGTGTCGGATGAGGTACGACGTCACGACGCTCGTGCCCGACCAGACGGCGACGAGCAGGCTGGCGGTCCAGAGGCTGGCGCCGAGCCCCACCTGGGCGACGGTCGGCACGAACGACGACATCCCGATGATCCCGAGGCCGAGCGTCAGCGAGCCGAGCGTCGCGGCGCGGAACCGCGGCCCGCGCAGGAGGTCCGGGTCGACCAGCGGCTGGGCGACCCGTCGCTCGACCAGAGCGAAGCCGGTCGCCGCCAGGACGGCCAGCATCGCCAGCACGACGGTCGGGGCGTCGATGCCGTTGCGGCCCTGGGTCAGCGCCGAGACGAGCAGCGTCATCGCCGCGACCAGCAGGGCGAGACCGGGTACGTCGATGCGCCGCGGGTCGGCGGCCGAGGACTCGCCGACCCGTTGCAGGCTGGGCAGCAGGAGGAGCAGGGCGAGGACACCGACCACGGCGTACGTCTCGCGCCAGCCGGACCCGACGTCCAGGGCGGCCGACAGGACCGCCCCGGCCGTGATGCCGAGCCCGACGCTGGCGCCCCAGATCGAGGTCGCGTGCACGCGGGCCGCTCCGGGCGCGAAGTCGTGGGCGAGGACCGCCAGCCCGCAGGCCAGCACCGCCGCTCCCCCGACACCCTCGACGACCCGGGCCGCGACGAACAGCACCGGCTCCTGCGCGGCGGCGCAGACGAAGGCGCCGACACCGATCGCGCCGAGTCCTGCGGCGTAGACCCGTCGTCGTCCGAAGGCATCGCCGAGCACCCCCGCCGCCAGCAGTGCGGCCGCGAGGCCGACGGACATCGAGCTGAGGATCCAGGCGCGCGCGACCGGGCCGGCGCCGAGGTCGGCGGCCGTGCGCGGGACGGTCGCCATCGGCGTGACGTAGGTGACCAGCACCAGGGCGGTGCCCAGCGCGATCGGCAGCAGGGAACGGGTGGTCACAGTTGGTTTGACTTCCAAACTCACACCCGGCACGCTACCTGCATGCCCACCGTTGCGCTAGCCCAGCTCCCCGGGCGCCCGTGCCCGATCGCCGCGTCGCTCGAGCTGGTCGGCGAGCGCTGGGCGCTGCTCGTGGTCCGCGAGATCGCGTTGGGCAGCACCCGCTTCGGCGACATCGTGCGCGGCACCGGCGCTCCCCGCGACCGCATCGCAGCCCGTCTCAAGGCGCTCGAGGCGGCCGGCGTGATCGGGCGTACGGCGTACCAGCAGCGGCCCGAGCGGTTCGACTACCACCTGACGGCGTCCGGCCGGGACCTGCTGCCGGTGCTCGATGCCCTGCTGGCCTGGGGTGACAGGCACGTCGTCGCCCCCGACGACCCCCGACGACTCCGGCGCTACCGACCGATCAGTGAGACGGCGCGCGACGCCCTCGTCAATCCTTGAGGCCCGGACCCTTGGTGCCGTCGCGACGCGGGCGGATCAGCCCCTCCTGGGCGACGGTGGCGACCAGCGTGCCGTCCTGGGTGAAGACCCGGCCGAGGGCCAGTCCCCGCGCGCCCTGGGCCGACGGCGACACCTGGTCGTAGAGCCACCACTCGTCGGCCCGGAAGGGCCGGTGGAACCAGATCGAGTGGTCGAGCGACGCCATCTGCGTCTTCGCCGGGTTGACCTCGTGGGCGGCCAGCGTGGAGCCGAGCAGGCTCACGTCGCTGGCATAGGTGAAGGCCGCGGTGTGCACGATCGGGTCGTCGCCCAGACCCTCCTTGAGCCGCACCCACATCCGGGCCTGCGAGGGGTGTCGCGGGTCGGGCTCGAGACCATGTCGCGAGTTGCCCAGCCAGCGCACGTCGAGGGCGCCCCACTCCTTGCCGAGCGCGTCGGCGTCGTCGTTGCCCCCGCGGCGCATCACCTCGACCAGGTCGAAGCCGGACTCGGGCTCGCCGACCTCCGGCATCGCGTCCTGGTGTTCGTAGCCCTCCTCGGGCTTCTGGAAGTTGAGGGTCTGGTAGTAGATCGGCCGGCCGTGCTGGCGCGCCACGACGCGGCGGGTGAGGAACGACCGGCCGTCGCGGATCCGCTCCACGTCGTAGACGATCGGCACCGCGTAGTCGCCACCGAGCAGGAAGTACGAGTGCATCGAGTGCACGACGTACGCCGGGTCCGCGGTGCGGATCCCCGCGACCAGCGCCTGCGCCGCGACCTGACCGCCGTACACCCGATGGCGCACGGAGTCGGGCTGCCCGCCGCGGAAGAGATCGACGTCGATGTCCTCGAGGTCGAGCAGGTCGACGAGCTCTTCGGTGGAGTTCATGGGCGCGTCCTCGGTCGGATGAGTGCTTCCTGGGCGACGGTCGCCACGAGGGTGCCCTCCTCGGTGAAGACGCGAGCGGTGACCAGGCCGCGGCCGCCCGAGGCGGACGGCGACACCTGGTCGTAGAGCCACCACTCGTCCGCGCGGAACGGACGGTGGAACCACACCGAGTGGTCGAGGGAGGCGACGAGCACGTCGGAGCCGCCGAGGGAGACGCCGTGCGGCGCGAGGGCCGCGCCCATCAGGGTCATGTCGGACAGGTAGGTGAACGCCGCGACGTGCTGGAAGGGGTCGCGCGGCAGCCGGGAGGAGACCCGCAGCCAGAACTGTTGGCGCCCCGGGTGGGCCGGATCGGCCTCGAGCAGGTCGGCGGAGCTGCCGACGTAGCGGAAGTCCACCACGTCCCACTCGGCGTCCAACGGGTCGGCGTCGTCGGGGCTGGCCGCGCGGTGCGCGGCCCGCGCGTCGATCGCCTCGTCCGGCGCGATCGTCTCCGGCTTCCGGTCCTGGTGGTCGTAGCCGTCCTCCGGCTTCTGGAAGTTCGCGGTCAGCGCGTAGATCGGCCGGCCGTGCTGACGGGCCAGCACGCGCCGGGTCGCGAAGGACCGGCCGTCTCGGAGGTTCTCGACGTCGTAGATCGTCGGCGCCTGGGTGTCGCCGGGCTGGAGGAAGTAGGAGTGCAGCGAGTGGACGGCGTACGCCGGGTCGACGGTGCGCGTCGCGGCGACCAGGGCCTGGGCCGCGGCCTGACCCCCGAAGACCCGGGGCAGCGCCGAGGGCATCTGCCTGCCGCGGAACAGGTTGTCGTCGATGCGCTCGAGGTCGAGCAGCTCGACGAGCTCATCGGCGTTCTTCGGCACGTGGTCAGCTCTGGCTCTCGTCGGACCCGGCGTCCGGTCCGTCGAGCCCGGCCAGGAACTGCTCGAACTGCTGGCCGATCTCGTCGCCGGTCGGCAGCGGCTCGTCGCGGGCGAGCAGGCTCGACCCGTCCTCCTCGGCCCGCTCGAACGCGTCGTACTGCCGCTCGAGCGCCTGCACCACCTCGCCGACCTCCTCGTTGGCGGCGAGGTAGCGGCTGATCTCGGCCTCGCGGTCCTCGGCCTCGGCGCGCAGACCGGAGAGGTCGATGATCAGCCGGCCGGCGATCTCCACCTGCTCGAGCAGCGCCGCGGCCGCCTTCGGGTACTCCATCTGGGCGAGGTAGTGGGGGATGTGCGCGACGAAGCCCATCGCGTCGTGGCCCCACTCCCCCAGCCGGACCTCGAGCAGTGCCTGGGCGCTGCTGGGGATCCGCAGCTCACCGCGCCAGGGGCTGTCGCCGGCGAGCAGGTCGGGGTCGTTGGCATGGTGGGTGATCGCGATCGGGCGGGTGTGCGGCACGGCCATCGGCACCGACCCCATGCCGACGACGCGGGTGACGCCGAAGCGCTCGACCACCTCGCGCACCGCGCGGCAGAACGCCTCCCACCGGTTGTCGGGCTCCGGCCCCTGGAGCAGGAGGTACGGCGTGCCGCCCGTGTCGGTGAGCAGCCGGACGACCAGGCGCGGCGCGGCGTACGACTCGTAGTGGTCGCGGACGAACGACATCGGTGGCCGACGGGCGCGGTAGTCGTGGAACTGGTCGACGTCGAACGTCGCGACGACCGGTCCGTCGGAGAGGTCGATGAGGTGTTGCGCTGCGCGCGCGGCGGCGCTGCCGGCGTCGAGGAAACCGTCGAGCACCAGCACCATCGTCAGCGCCCCGCCGGCCGCGCGCACCGCCGCGAGCTCGGGCACGTCGTCGACGATGTGGACGAGCCGGGGTTCAGAGGTCACGGGCTCACGATATGGCCTCGGCGCGTCGAGCGTGCGACCGCGTCGCCGAGGGTGACCGGCTGCACACCGTCGGGTCTCGCGACCTTTGTTACCGCACGGTAACGTAGGCGGTCGGAACCCATCCCCACCCCGAGGAGACCGCGTGTCCCGACAGCTCCGTGAGGTCGTCTTCGTCGACGGCGTGCGCACCCCGTTCGGCAAGGCCAAGGGCCAGTACGCCGAGACCCGCGCCGACGACCTCGTCATCAAGTGCATCCGCGAGCTCCTGCGGCGCAACCCGTCGCTCCCGCCCGAGCGCGTCGACGAGGTGGCCATCGCCGCCACCACCCAGATCGGCGACCAGGGCCTGACCATCGGCCGCACCGCCGCCCTGCTCGCCGGGCTGCCGCAGAGCGTCCCCGGCTACGCGATCGACCGGATGTGCGCCGGCGCGATGACCGCGGTCACCACCACGGCGTCCGGCATCGCCTTCGGCGCCTACGACGTGGTGATCGCCGGCGGCGTCGAGCACATGGGCCGGCACCCGATGGGCGAGGGCGTCGACCCGAACCCCCGGATCATGTCCGAGCGGATCGTGAACCCGGACGCGCTGGTGATGGGCAAGACCGCCGAGAACCTGCACGACCGCTACCCGACGATCACCAAGGAGCGCGTCGACGCCTACGCCGTGCGCTCGCAGGACAAGACGGCCGCGGCGTACGACGCCGGCCTGCTGCAGCCCGACCTGGTGCCCGTCGCGACCCGCTCCGCGGAGCTCGGCTGGGGTCTGGCGACCACCGACGAGCCGATGCGTCCCGGCACCACCATGGAGACGCTCGCCGCCCTGAAGACCCCCTTCCGCCCGCACGGCAAGGTGACCGCGGGCAACGCGGCCGGCATCAACGACGGCGCCACCGCCGCCCTGCTCGCCGACGAGGAGACCGCGCGCGAGCTCGGCCTCCCGGTCAAGATGCGGCTGGTGTCCTACTCCTTCGTGGGCGTCGAGCCCGAGGTGATGGGGGCCGGACCGATCCCGGCCACCGAGAAGGCGCTCGCGCAGGCCGGCCTCACCATCGACGACATCGGCGCCTTCGAGGTCAACGAAGCGTTCGCCGTGCAGGTGCTGGCCTTCCTGGAGCACTTCGGCATCGCCGACGACGACCCGCGCGTGAACCCGTACGGCGGTGCGATCGCCATGGGCCACCCGCTCGCCAGCTCGGGCGTGCGGCTCATGACGCAGCTCGCCGCGACGTTCGAGGAGCACCCGGACGTGCGCTACGGCCTGACCACCATGTGCATCGGCATCGGGATGGGCGGCACCGTCGTCTGGGAGAACCCGCACTACACCGGAGAGGCTGTCTGATGAGCGACCTGACCCCCCTGCTCGCCCGCGCCCAGGAGATCTCGTCCGACGCCGAGCGCGTCACCGAGGCCAAGCTCCGCAAGGTCACCCTCCCCGGCGGCGCCGGGGTGCTCGGCCTGATCACCCTCGACAACGGCGAGGACCACACCAAGCCGAACACGTTCGGTCCCCGCGGCCTGATCTCGCTCAACACCGCGATCGACGCCGCCCTCGCCGATGACGAGATCGCCGCGATCGGCGTGACCGGCAAGCCGTTCATCCTCGCGGCCGGCGCCGACCTCACGTCCATCTCCGGCGGCGGGGCCGACGCGGTCCGGGTCGTGGCCGAGCTCGGGCACGCGGTCTTCCGCAAGCTCGGCGAGGCCGGCGGCAAGACGTCGTTCGGCTTCATCAACGGGCTCGCACTCGGCGGCGGCCTCGAGGTCGCGCTGCACTGCGACTACCGCACCGTGATGGACAGCGCCCCGGCGCTCGGGCTGCCCGAGGTGATGCTCGGCCTGGTCCCCGGCTGGGGCGGCGCCTACCTGGTGCCCCACCTCGTCGGCGCCGACAAGGCCGTGACCGTGATCCTCGAGAACCCGCTCAACAACGGCAAGACGCTCGGGGGTCAGGCGGCCTACGAGCTCGGCCTGGCCGACGCCGTCTTCGGCGGCGCCGACTTCCTGGAGCAGTCGCTGCTCTGGGCGTCGGCCGTGCTGCGCGGCGAGATCGTCGTCGAGCGGCCCGAGGTCGACAAGGGCGAGGCCTGGGACGCCGCCGTCGCGCGCGGCACGGCCCTGGCCGAGGCCAAGACCGGTGGCGCGAGCCCGGCGGCGAAGAAGGCCGTCGAGCTGATCGCCGCGGCGAAGTCGGCGACCCGTGACGAGGGCTTCGCAGCCGAGGACGACGCGCTCGACGCGATGTCGAAGTCCCCGGAGCTGATCGCCAGCCTCTACGCCTTCGACCTGGTGCAGAAGCGGGCCAAGCGCCCGGCCGGCGCGCCCGACCGGGCGCTGGCCCGTCCGGTGACCAAGGTCGGCATCGTCGGCGCGGGCCTGATGGCCAGCCAGCTGGCGCTGCTGTTCGTCCGGCGCCTCGAGGTGCCGGTCGTGCTGACCGACCTCGACCAGGAGCGCGTCGACAAGGGCGTGGGCTACGTCCACGCCGAGATCGACAAGCTGCTCGCGAAGGGCCGGATCAACCACGACAAGGCCAACCGCCACAAGGCGCTCGTCACCGGTGCGGTCGACAAGGGCGAGCACTTCGCCGACGCCGACTTCGTCATCGAGGCGGTCTTCGAGGAGATGTCGGTCAAGAAGTCGGTCTTCGCGGACCTGGAGAAGGTGGTGAAGGCCGACTGCATCCTGGCGACCAACACCTCGTCGCTGTCGATCACCGAGATGGCGGCCGACCTCGAGCACCCCGAGCGGGTCGTCGGCTTCCACTTCTTCAACCCGGTCGCGGTGATGCCGCTCCTGGAGATCGTCAAGGGCGAGCGGACCGACGACGCCACCCTGGCGACGGCGTTCGCGACCGGCAAGGCGCTGAAGAAGACCACCATCCTCGTCAACGACAGCCCGTCGTTCATCGTGAACCGGCTGCTCGGCCGCTTCATGGGCGAGGTCGGCCGGATCGTCGACGAGGGCACGCCGGTGCCGGTCGCGGACTCGGCGTTCGCCGGGGTCGCGCCGATGCCGCCCTTCATGCTCCTCTCCCTGGTCGGCCCCGCGATCGCGCTGCACAACAACGAGACCCTCCACCGCGCGTTCCCGGACCGCTTCTACGTCTCCCCCGCGCTCGAGCGCGTGGTGGCGGCGAAGAAGGCGTCGTACTACGGCGCGGACGGCGCGATCGACCCCGAGGTCGAGGCACTGCTCGAGAAGCCGGACCACCCGGTCGTGCTCGAGCCCGCCGAGGTCCGCACCCGCGTGCTCACCGGTCTCGCCGACGAGGCGCGCCGGATGCTCGACGAGGGTGTCGTCGTTGCAGCCGAGGACCTCGACCTGGCGATGATCACCGGCGCCGGTTTCTCGTTCTGGAACGGCGGGCTGACGATGCTGCTCGAGCGCGAGGGGCTCGGGAAGTTCCACTGAGCCACGAGCGTCGGGCGCGACGCCGCGCAACCTAGAGGCCGGAGAAGGGCAGCGTCACGCGGAAGGTGCTGCCCCTCCCGAGCTCGCTCTCCAGCGAGACCGCACCACCGTGGGCGGCGACGATCGAGCTGACGATGTCGAGCCCGAGGCCGGTGCCGGGGATGTGCAGCTCGAGCGCGCGGCCGCCGCGGAAGAAGCGGGTGAAGACCTGGTCGACCTCGTCGGGGGCGATGCCGATCCCGGTGTCGCTCACCTCGAGCACGACGCCCTCGCTGTCTCGCCGCAGCACGACCGTGACCGAGCCGCCGTCCCCGGTGTACTTGACGGCGTTCGAGACCAGGTTGTCGACCACCTGGCGGATGCGCTGCTCGTCGACGGAGAGCCGCAGGTCGTCGGGCACGTCGACCGCGATCGACACGCGGCGCTTGTCGGCCTGGGGCCGCGCGGCCTCGACGGCGTACCGCACCAGTCTGGCCAGGTCGACGTCGGTACGCCGGAGCTGCAGGCCGCCCTCGACGTCCTGGCCCACCTGGAGCAGGTCGGAGAGCAGCGACTGCAGCCGGACGGCGTTGCGCTGGACCACCCGCAGCTGGGCCTGTGCCCCCGGCGGGATCTCCTCGTCGTCGCAGAGGATCTCGAGGAAGCCGAGCACCGAGGTCAGGGGCGTGCGCAGCTCGTGGGACACCGACGACACGAACTCGTCCTTGACCTGCATGGCGCGCATCAGGTCGGTGATCTCCTGGTAGGCCAGTGCCGCCCCGATCCGCTCACCCGACGGCCCGCGCATCTGGCGGGCGGACGTGGAGAACGCGGCCCGGGTGACGGGGTCGTCGCCCACCCAGTAGCGGTAGTCGTCGAACTCCTCGCCCTGGGCGGCCCGGTAGGACGGCATGTCCTCCTTGCCCATCAACGTCTTGCCGTCCAGGTAGTAGACGTGGCCGAGCTGGCCGGCCGAGCCCTCGTGGCCGTCGGGGAACGGCAGGTTCATCGTCTCGAGGTGGCGGCGGTTCATCCGCTCGTACCGACCGTCGCTCCCGATCAGCAGGAGCCCGACGTTCACGGTCTCGAAGATCGCCTCGAGCGTCTGCCGCTCGCGGTCGGCGTCGGCCTTGGCCGCCTTCAGCCGCTCCTGGTGCTCCTGCTGCTCGGTGACGTCGAGCAGCTGGGCGATGAAGTGCTGCGGTTCGCCGTCCGCGTGCCGCACCAGGGCGACCGACAGGTCACCCCAGACGATCCTCCCGTCCGCGTGGAGGTAGCGCTTCCGCAACCGGTAGGAGTCGATCTCTCCGGCCAGCGTCCGCCCGAAGAGGGCCACGTCGGCGTCGACGTCGTCGGGGTGGGTGAACTCCGGGAAGCCCATCCGGGCGAGCTGCGGCTCGTCGTACCCGAGCATGTCGCAGAGCGCCCGGTTGACCATCAGCGGCCGACCGTCGACCCCGACCAGGGCCATGCCGATCGGTGAGTGCTGCACAGTCAGGCGCCACAGGTCCGCGCTCTCGGAGGCCCCTTGCACCCGAATTCCCCTCCACCCCAAGACTGGTTGAAGACACCGTAGACGACCCTGAGGGACTGCGGCTCACCCGTCGGGTTGCGCGCCCGGCGGGGCCGCCAGCCGGTTCACCGGCCCAGGCCGTCGAGATAGCCGGCGATCCGGTCGGCCGGCCACTCCTCCTCGAGCTCGGCCACCACGCGGTCGAGCACGTCGGCCGGCGCACCGTCGGCCTCGGTCCACGTCGACCGTTCCCAGCCCGCGAGGTAGTCGTCGGCACCGGTGTCACCGAGCCGCATCGCCGCCTCGTCGATGGCTTCCTGGAACCTCGGTGCGAGCTGGGACTTCACGGTCTCGTCTCCCGCCCGGGCCGCGACCATCGAGGGCAGGTCCCGCCAGCGGGTCACCTGGAACTCCGTCATGCCCGGAGCCTAGGTCCGAAGCCACCTCCCGTCGGCCATCCGGCGGGTGAAGACCCCTGCGCGTCGCGACTCCGGACTCGAGCACGGTCGCTGGGCGTAGCCTCGACGGCATCCCAACGAAAGGACCATCCCATGTCCATCGACCGAGGGCTGCTCGCGATCCTGAACGCCAAGCCCGGCAAGGGCGACGAGCTCGGCGCGTTCCTGAAGCAGGGCCGAGAGCTGGCGGCCCGAGAAGAGGGCACCGTCACCTGGTACGCATTCCGACTCGACGACACGACGTACGGGATCTTCGACACCTTCGAGAGCGAGGAGGCGCGCCAGGCGCACGTGAACGGCCAGATCCCGGCGGCGCTCCAGCAGGTGAGCTCGGACCTCCTGGCGACCGCCGCCGACATCAAGCCGATCGACGTGATCGCGGTCAAGTAGCCGCGAGCGGGCTCTGCGACGACGTCCGCGCGCACGCGTGCGGGCCCTCGCCGCCGTTGTCGTCTGCGCGCTGGGCCGGCAGCTGTCGAGGACGGTCCGGGACCTCGCGGCCCGCCGTACCGCCGTCCGCGTCGTGTGCCCGGGCCCGAGCGCGCTACAGTGGGTGCAGCGCCGACGTTCTCGAGTCGGTGACTCTCGGCTCAGCGTGTCGATCTCTCAGAGATCCCGTCGTGTCGTGTGCGTCGCGGGGTGGTCATCCCGGCCCACCCCGTCCGGCGTCCGTGTCGCTCCCGCCCCGGCTCCACGCCGTGGCAGAACAGCCGGGGTACTCCAGAGGAGGAGTTTGTGGCTCGAGGAGGCCAGCGCCAGTCGAGCGCTCGCCGCACGGCTCCGCGGGGCCAGCGACGGGTCCGCGAGCTCGACAACGACGGCATCATCCCGGTCCTCGCCCGCGCCGTGCGCGAGGTCGAGACGGCCGTCCAGCGCGGCAACATCGCGCCGTCGGTGCGCACCAAGTTCCAGGTCGTCGCCCTGCTGGTCCGCGAGGAGCGAGCCCGGGTCAAGGCCGACCAGGAGAGCACCGAGGCACACCGCACCGAGCAGCTGAAGCGACTCGACGGCGTCGCCACGATCCTGGCCAAGACCGCGGCCCGCGACACCTCCCTGCTGATGCTGCTCGCCGAGGACGCCACGGTCTCCGAGTCGGCCCGCTCGCTCAAGCGCGAGATGGAGGCCGCCGCCGGTCTCGAGCTCCCGCCCGAGGAGGAGGCCGCGCCCGCGTCGGCCGCCGCCGCCTTCTCGACCCCCGAGCGCCGCGTCGTCCCCCAGTCGGTCATCTCGCGCCAGCTCGCGAACCCGTTCCTGGTCCCCGACTTCGCCAACGCCCCGCAGAGCAAGGGCACGGCCCGCCGGCTCGCCGGGTGGGAGCTGCTCGGCCCGCTGTTCCGCTCGTTCGAGTACGCCAGCCCGGCCTCGACCGGCATGGCGCTGCCCGAGCCCGGCTCGCTGCGCGCCCCGGGCGACCACCTGCTGATGCCGCACCAGGCCCAGCTCGTCGCGTCCGCGGCCGCCGGCCACCGGACGTTCCTGCTCGCCGACGAACCCGGCCTCGGCAAGACCGCCCAGGCGCTGCTCGCGGCCCAGGCGGCCAACGCCTTCCCGCTGCTGGTCGTCGTCCCCAACGTCGTCAAGACCAACTGGGCGCGCGAGGCCGGCATCTGGACGCCCAACCGGCCTGCCACCGTCATCCACGGTGACGGCCACACGATCGACGGCTTCGCCGACATCGTGATCGTCAACTACGAGGTGCTCGACCGCCACGTCGGCTGGCTCGGGGAGCTCGGCTTCCGCGGCATGGTCGTCGACGAGGCGCACTTCATCAAGAACAAGTCGTCGCAGCGCTCGCAGCACGCCCTCCAGCTCTCCGAGCGGATCCGGGCGCGCACCGCGCGGCCGCTGCTGATGGCGCTGACGGGCACCCCGCTGATCAATGACATCGAGGACTTCCGGGCGATCTGGCAGTTCCTCGGGTGGATCGACGACAAGAAGCCGCTCGGGGAGCTGATGGACGCGCTGGAGGAGACCGGGCTGACCCCGGCCGACCCCGCGTTCTACGGTGCCGCCCGGCGCTGCGTGATCGACCTCGGCATCGTCCGCCGCCGCAAGGTCGACGTGGCCGCCGACATCCCGGCGCGCCGCATCGCCGACCTGCCGGTCGAGCTCGAGGGCGAGGCCGGCCGCTCGATCCGTGAGGCCGAGCGGGAGCTGGCCCGTCGCCTGGTGCACCGCTACCAGACCGCGCTCGAGACCCGGACCTCCGGCATCACGGTCGAGGGCATCGACCACGAGCTGGTGCGCCGGGTCGCGACGTGGGAACGCGAGGACACCACGACCACCAAGAACGGCGAGAACGTCTTCACGATGATGCGCCGGATCGGCCAGGCCAAGGCCGGGCTGGCCGCCGACTACGCCGCCCAGCTGCAGCGCAGCGTCGGCAAGGTCGTCTTCTTCGCCAAGCACATCGACGTGATGGACGTGGCCGAGGAGACCTTCGCCAAGCGCGGGATCCGCTACGCCTCGATCCGCGGCGACCAGACCCCGAAGGCCCGGCAGAAGAACATCGACGACTTCGTCAACGACCCCGAGGTCGCGATCGTCGTCTGCTCGCTGAGCGCCGCCGGCGTGGGCCTGAACCTCCAGGTCGCCTCCAACGTCGTCCTTGCCGAGCTCTCGTGGACCGACGCCGAGCAGACCCAGGCCATCGACCGGGTGCACCGGATCGGCCAGGACGAGCCGGTCACCGCATGGCGGATCATCGCCTCGCAGACGATCGACACCAAGATCGCCGAGCTGATCGACAGCAAGGCCGGCATCGCCGCCCGCGCGCTCGACGGCTCCGACGACGAGGTGTCGTCGTCGGCCGACGTCCAGCTCGAGGCCCTGGTCGCCCTGCTCACCGAGGCGCTGACCGAGGCCCCGTGATCGGCGCGCACCTCGCGCAGCCGCGGCATCAGGCCTGATCAGTCCGCGAAGCCGTCCCCGGGCGTCCAGGTCGTGTCGCCGACCGTGAGCCGGTCGCCGTCGACGTGCGGCTCGCGCGTCACGCCCGTGACGAACGTCGACTCCCAGTGCGCCAGGTCCGGCGTCGCCGCGACGGCGTACGACGCACCCCGGTCGCAGGTCATCAGCACGGCGAAGCCCTCGTCGCCGACCTCGTAGCCGTCCATCCAGGTGCAGCGGTGGCCGGCCGGAGCGCCCTCGAGGACCTGCGGTTCGCTCCACGTCTCGCCGCCGAGCAGGTGCGTCTGCACCTGCATCCGCTGTCCGTCCGGGGAGCCCCAGGTGACGTCGTTCCAGTGCACGAACCCGATGACCGAGGAGTCGCAGCAGCCCCGGTCGACGTCGACGATCTCCAGCCCGCTGGGGTCGTCGTACGTCGTGGTCCAGGTGTCGCCGTCGCGGACGAACCAGAAGTCCCGGGCCCGGTGGTCCTGGGTGTGCACGGTGACCCAGTCGGGGCTGTAGGTGTCGAGGTAGCTGCGGCAGTCGGACCCGCCCCGGCCGCGCAGCGGCTCGGTGGTGCTCGCCGTGGAGGTGAGGTCGGCCGTGCCGGGGGTGCTGGTGAGCAGCTCGAACGTGCAGGAGCCCCGGGAGGGCTGCGAGGCCACGACGCGCAGCGAGCCGTCGGGTGCGAGCGCCGGCTCGGACGGCGAGTCGACGTGGTAGTCGAAGCCCGGGTGGCCCGACCACGGCACACGGTGGATCGCCTCCTCCGACCTCCATAGGTAGACACCCTTGTCGTCCTGGCCGAGGTAGACGGTCCGGCCGTCCGGCGTCACCTGCGCCTCTGCTCCACCGGATACCCGCTGCGCCTCGCAGGCACCCTCGCGACAGACGATCCCGATCGTGACCGAGCCGATGTCGCTGTCGCTGTGGACGTCGGGCGTGTACATCTGCTCGATGGCGACGGTGCCCCCGCCGTAGCGGACGGTGTTGTCGACGGCGGTGAACTTCTCGTCGGTCCACACGGTCTCGGGGTCGCCCCACCTGCCGGCGGCGTCACGCCACTGCACGACGATCCGGTGCCGGTCCGGCGAGCCGACCGAGAGCTGGGCGTCGCCCTCGTCGAGGTTCACGTAGCGGTTCGACTCGCCGTGGTCGCTGTCGAACTTCACGAGGTCCTGGCCACCGACGGCCTCGTCACCCCAGAGCGTCCAACCGACGACACCGGCCGTCACGAGGACGACGGCGGCGGCAGCGAGCGCCAGCCACCTGCGTCCCCGAGTCATGCCGGGAAGGCTACGTCCTCATCAGACGCCCCACAGCGCCGCCACGTGGCGGGCGTCGGTGCCGCAGCAGCCGCGAACCACGCGGAGCGATGGCAGGGTGGCGCGCAGGACAGCTGCGTTGTTGCTCGCGACGGGGGCGTCCTGGGAAGATTTACGCTTCAACTTTGTTGGGAGAGTCATGAAGAACATCGGATTCCTGTCCTTCGGTCACTGGACGCCCTCGCCGCAGTCGCAGACGCGCTCCGCGGCCGACGCGCTGCTCCAGTCGATCGACCTCGCCGTCGCGGCCGAGGAGCTCGGAGCCGACGGCGCGTACTTCCGCGTGCACCACTTCGCCCGCCAGCTCGCCTCGCCGTTCCCGCTGCTCGCGGCGGTCGGCGCCCGGACCAGCCGGATCGAGATCGGCACCGGCGTGATCGACATGCGCTACGAGAACCCGCTCTACATGGCCGAGGACGCGGGCGCCGCGGACCTGATCTCGGGCGGCCGACTGCAGCTCGGCATCAGCCGCGGCTCACCGGAGCAGGTCATCGACGGCTACCAGTACTTCGGGTACGTGCCGGCCGAGGGTGCCGACCACGCGGCGATGGCTCGCCAGCACACCCAGGTCTTCTTGAAGGTGATCGAGGGCGAGGGGTTCGCCGAGCCCAACCCGCGCCCGATGTTCCCGAACCCGCCCGGGCTGCTCCGGGTCGAGCCGCACTCCCCCGGCCTGCGCGACCGGATCTGGTGGGGGGCCGGCTCGCGCGCGACCGCCGAGTGGACGGCCGAGCTCGGGATGAACCTGATGAGCTCGACGCTGCTCACCGAGGACACCGGCGTGCCGTTCCACCAGCTCCAGGCCGAGCAGATCCAGATGTTCCGCGACGCGTGGAAGGCCGCCGGCCACGAGCGTGAGCCGCGGGTCTCGGTCAGCCGCAGCATCTTCCCGATCGTCAGCGACATGGACCGCGCCTACTTCGGCGGCGAGTCCCGCAGCCAGGACCAGGTCGGCGCGATCGACGGCGAGCTGGCCCGCTTCGGCAAGTCGTACGCCGGCGAGCCCGACCAGCTCGTCAAGGACCTGGCCGAGGACGAGGCGATCGCCGCGGCCGACACCCTCCTGCTGACCGTGCCCAACCAGCTCGGCGTCGACTACAACGCGCACGTCATCGAGAGCCTGCTCACCCACGTCGCTCCGGGGCTCGGCTGGCGCTGAGCGTCACCTGCAGGCGGGGGGCGGCTCGAGCGGTCGTCAGACGGAGGCCGACTCCTTCTCGGCCAGGCGGACCCGGCTGTGGCTGTGGCCGTAGAAGAAGTAGATCGCGAAGCCCAGGGCCATCCAGACGAGGAAGCGAAGCCAGGTCTCGATGCTGAGGTTCAGCATCAGGTAGAAGCAGACCAGGGCGGCCAGGACCGGCACGTACGGGCTGAACGGCACCCGGAACGGGCGCTCCAGCTCGGGACGGGTGCGACGGAGGATCGGGATCGCCAGCGAGACGAGCAGGAACGCCGTCAGCGTCCCGATGTTGACCATCTCCTCGAGCTTGTCGATCGGCGTGAAGCCGGCGATCACCGCGACGGTCGCGCCGATCGTGAGGGTGATCCGCACCGGGGTGCCGGTCTTCGGGTTGGTGTGGGCGAACGCCCGCGGGAGCAGTCCGTCGCGGGCCATCGCGAAGAGCACCCGCACGGCGCCGATGATCAACGTCATCACCACGGTGGTCAGACCGGCGACGGCGCCGGCGGCGATCATGGTCGCGAAGCCGTCCTTGCCGACCGAGGTGAACGCCGAGGCGAGCGCGGCCGAGGGGTCGATCTCGTTGTACGGCACCATGCCCGTGATGACCAGCGCCACCGCCATGTAGAGCACCGTGCAGATGGCCAGCGAGCCGAGGATGCCCTTGGGCAGGTCCTTCTGCGGGTTGCGCGCCTCCTCCGCGGTCGTGGCGACCACGTCGAAGCCGATGTAGGCGAAGAACACGACCGAGGCGGCCGAGATGATGCCGAGCACGCCGAACGTCTGCGGTTCGATGCCGAACACCCACTGGATGAGCGGTTGGGTGAGGCCGGACGCCTGCACCGGGTCGGCGGCCGGCGGGATGAACGGGTCGTAGTTGGCGCCGGAGACGTAGAACAGCCCCGCGACGATCACGAACAGCACGATGAACAGCTTGATCGCGACCAGGAAGAGGTTGACCCGCAGCGACTCCTTGATGCCGACGGCGATCAGGGCCGTCAGGACCAGGATCAGGATCACGGCCGCCAGGTTGACGTGGCCCCACTCGTAGTTCGCGGAGTCGGCCGGGCCGATCGAGGACGGCCAGGTGATGCCGATCTCGTCGAGGAAGGTCACCAGGTAGGTGCTCCAGCCCTGCGCGACCACCGACGCACCGAGCATCAGCTCGAGGATCAGGTCCCAGCCGATGATCCAGGCCACCAGCTCACCGAGGGTGGCGTAGGAGAACGTGTAGGCCGAGCCGGCGACCGGGACCGTCGATGCGAACTCCGCGTAGCAGATGGCCGCGAGCCCGCAGCAGATCGCGGCGATCGCGAAGGAGAAGACCACGCCGGGCCCGGCGTACTGCGCTGCGACCTGGCCGGTGAGCGTGAAGATACCGGCGCCGATCACGACGCCGATGCCGAAGACCGTGAGGTCGAGGGCGGTGAGCTTCTTCTTGAGCTTGAATTCCGGGTCGTCGGTGTCCTCGAGAGACTGCTCGATCGACTTGGTCCGCAGCACGTTCATGCTTGGCAGTGTTGTCCAGTGAAGCGGCGACCGAAACCCTAGAGGGATCCCTCGGCCGGGTCGTAGAGCGCGAGGATCAGCCGGTCGGCCTGGCGGGCGAGCTCGTGGGTGCTGGTGCCGAACTGGTCGCGGAGCACCGCGGTCGGGTCCGCGCCGGGCTCGGCCATCGCGTCGAGCAGCTGCCAGGGGGCGTCGTCGCCGTACGCCTCGGCGACGTACTCGACAGCCCACCAGGCCAGGCCGTAGTGGGCGTCGGAGTCGTCGTCGTTGAAGGTGGCGTCGTCCGGCAGGTCGGCGACACCCGCCTCGGCCGCCGTGACCGCTGCTTGGGGGATCCGCCGGTCCTGGGGGGCGAGGGGGCGCACGGAGACGTACTCGGCGATCCCCTCGGCCAGCCAGACCGGCACCTCGTCGTCGTGGGTGCCGATCGCGACGTGGGTGAGCTCGTGGCGGACCAGCCGGTCGCGCTCGCGCCCGGGCCGGCCGACGATGGTCGGGTTGAGGACGAAGCGGGTGCTCGTCCCCACGGGGAAGGCGACCGCGTCGAGGTCACCGGGGTCGTCACCGGGCACGTCCTCGAGCGTGTCGAGGAAGGCCGGGTCGGACAGGGCGTAGACGACCACCGACTTCGACCACGCGTAGGGCACCTGCGCCGACACCACGGCGATCCCGCTCTCCACCGAGTCGAGGAGCGACGACGCGCCGTCGACGCTGCCGGCGTCGAAGATCCCGAGCACGCCGGCACCCTCGCGCACCTCGATCGGTCCGGCGTCCCACGGCTGCGGGTGGGCGTCGGTCACCGACGTGACCAGGAAGCGCCCGGCGTGCCGCTCCATCGGCTCGAAGCGGTAGCGCTGCTCGTCGGTGACCGGTGCGTCGTCGTACCCCGCCAGCTGGAGCGTCTGCACCACCTCGACCGTGTAGGTGTCGCCGTCGCGCACCAGGCTCCCCGGGTCGAGCCGGTAGGCGAGCCGGGCGATCGGCAGCTGGGTCACGTTGCCGAACCACGTCTCCTGACGCTCGCGGAACGCCCGCCCGCCGCCGATCTGACGCGCGAACGCCTCGGGGTCGGCCCGTCGTACGACGCGGACACGCGAGTCCAGCGCTCGGTCGATCGCCTTGACCACGTCGTGGGGCGCCGGTGCCACCACGCCGGCGGGATCGTCGTCGGACGACGAGCAGCCGCCAAGCGTCGCGGCCAGGAGCAGCGCCGCGACGAGCAGGTGGCTACGTCGTGTGTTCGACATCAAGGGGAGAACGACCGTCCGACAGTGCGGTCATGTCCTCCACGATGCCGAGGGCGAGCGCCTGCGGCGTGAGCCCGATCCGCTCGAGGATCGCGGCGCGCTTGGCATGACCCAGGAACTCCTGCGGGATGCCGTGCAGGCGGAACGGCGTGTGCACGCCGGCCGCGTTGAGGATCTGCAGGAGCACGGCGCCGCAGCCGCCGATCTCGCCGTTGTCCTCGATGCTCACGACGAGCCGGTGCTGGCGGGCCAGCTCGACGATCGCCGGGTCGACCGGCTTCACCCAGCGCGGGTCGACGACGGTGACGCCGATGCCCTGGGCGACCAGCCGTTCGGCGACGTCGACCGCGACGGTGGCCATCGAGCCGACCGCGACCACCAGGACGTCCTTGGTGCCCCTGCGGACCAGCACGTCGGCGCCCCCGGCCTTGCCGACGGCCTCGATGTCGGCGGGCGGCGGGCCCTTCGGGTAGCGCAGCACGGTCGGGGCGTCCGCGACGTCGACCGCCTCGTTGAGCAGCTCGCGCAGCCGGGTCGCGTCGCGGGGCGCGGCCAGGCGCAGGCCCGGGACGACCTGGAGGATCGACATGTCCCACATGCCGTTGTGGCTGGCACCGTCGTCGCCGGTGACACCCGAGCGGTCGAGGGCGAAGGTGACGCCGCACCGGTGCAGCGCGACGTCCATCAGCACCTGGTCGAAGGCGCGGTTCAGGAACGTGCCGTAGAGCGCGACCACGGGGTGCAGGCCGCCCATCGCGAGGCCGGCCGCGGAGGTGGCGGCGTGCTGCTCGGCGATGCCGACGTCGAAGGTGCGGTCGGGGAAGCGGGCCTGGAACGCGTCGAGCCCGACGGGGTGCATCATCGCGGCCGTCATCCCGACGACGTCGGGCCGGCGCTCGCCGATCTCGACGATCGCGTCCGAGAAGTAGTCGGTCCAGATCCGGCCCTTGGGCTTCTCGGCGCCGGTCTGCACGTCGAACGGACCGGGAGCGTGGAACTGGTCGGCCTCGTGGCGCTCGGCCGGGTCGTAGCCGTAGCCCTTGCGGGTGATCGCGTGCACGATCACCGGGCCGTTGAACTTCTTGGCCTGCGCGAGCGCCTGCTCCATCGCAGGCCGGTCGTGGCCGTCGACGGGGCCGACGTACTTGAGGCCGAGGTCCTCGAAGAGGCCCTGGGGGGCCAGCGCGTCCTTGACACCCTTCTTCATCGCGTGGAGGGCGTCGTACGCCGCGGGGCCGACGCCCGGCACGGCGTTGAGCCGGCGCTTGACCATGTCGAGGACGGTCTCGTAGCGCGGATTGGTGCGCAGCGAGGTGAGCGCGGTGGCGAGGCCGCCGATGGTCGGCGTGTAGGAGCGGCCGTTGTCGTTGACGACCATCACCAGCCGGCTCTTCTTGGCGATCGCGATGTTGTTGAGCGCCTCCCACGCCATGCCCCCGGTGAGCGCGCCGTCACCGATGACCGCGACGACGTGGCGGTCCTCGCCGCGGATCGTGTAGGCCTTCGCGAGGCCGTCGGCATAGCTGAGCGCGGTCGAGGCGTGGGAGTTCTCGACGATGTCGTGGTCGGACTCGGCCTGGCTCGGGTAGCCGCTCATGCCGCCTTCGCGGCGCAGGGTGCCGAAGGTCGCGGCCCGTCCGGTCACGAGCTTGTGCACGTAGGCCTGGTGGCCGGTGTCGAAGACGATGCGGTCGGTCGGCGAGTCGAAGATCCGGTGGATCGCCAGGGTCAGCTCGACCACGCCGAGGTTGGGGCCGAGGTGACCCGTGTTGGTCGCCACGGTCCGGATCAGCAGGTCGCGGATCTCGCTCGCGAGCGCGTCCAGCTGCGCGTCGTCGAGGTCGCGCAGGTCACGTGGCGACGTGATCGAGTCGAGGGTGCCCATGGGGGGTGAGTTTACGGGTTGACGGTCGAATCACGGCCTCGGGGAGCGACGCACCGTTGATCGAGCAGGTCGCGCAGCACCCGTGTCGAGACCCGCCGCGAGGGGCGGTCAGAGGTCGATCACCGCGACCGCGGGCTCGTGGAGGCTGCCGAGCCAGACCCGGCCGTCGTGCTCCCGGACGCCGGTGACCATGTGGTAGGCCGTGGCCGGGCGCTGGAGGTCGTGCACGAGGGTGCCGGCGTCGTCGTACGCCTGGACGCGCACGGTGCGCTTCGGCTTGGGCTGGAGCCGCTCGGGGATCCGGGTGACCATCCGGCGCAGCGCCTGGGGGCCGCGTTGGATGCGCTCGACGACGGGGTCGGTGGGGCTCGCGATCGTCACCCAGATCAACCCGTCGCTCCCCCGCGCGATGTTGTCGGGATAGCCGGGCAGGTCCTCGACCAGGAAGTCGCGCTGCCCCGCTCGCTCTCCGGCGATCCAGTGCCGGACGACGGTCCGCGCGCCGGTCTCCGCGACGGCGACGAACGACTCGTCGCGGCTGAGCGCGACGCCGTTCGCGAAGGCCAGCCCGTCGAGGACGACCTCGACATCCCCGTCGGTGCCGAGCCGGGCCAGCCGCCCGGTGCGGGTGTCCTGGACGAAGTCGTCCTTCCACCGGTCGATGCCGAACCTCGTGGACGAGTCGGTGAACCAGATCGTCCCGTCACCGGCGATCGCCGCGTTGTTGCAGAACATCATCGGGGCGCCGTCGATCCGGTCGGCGACCTCCTCGATCGCGCCGTTGCGGACGTCGACGCGCAAGACGCCCCGGCGGGCGTCGCACACCAGCAGCCGGCCGTCCAGGTCGATCTCCAGGCCCAGCGGCCGGCCGGCCGTGTGGGCGACCCGCTCGATGTGCTGTCCGTCGTGGGAGATGCGGAAGATGCTGCCGTCCTCGGTGCCGGTGAAGACGGCGCCCTCGTCGGGGCCGGGGCCGCCGACCACGACGTCCTCGGCGCCGGCAGCGGGGACGGGGGTCACCTGGAGATCCATGGGCCCATCAGACCAGCGAACGCACGATCAGCACCAGCGCCGACACGGCGGAGACCACGAGCACGGCGGGCCGGACGACGTGCGCGGGCAGCACCCGTCGGAGCGGGATGCCGAGCAGCGCGCCGGCGCCGACGGCCGGGAGCAGGAACCCGGCGACGGCCACCTGGTGTCGCTCCAGGTCGCCGGAGATGGTCAGCCCGACCATGCTGATCGCGGCGCCGATGAGGAAGTAGACGGCCATCGTGGTGCGGATCTGGGTCGGCTGCCGATGCTGGTAGAGCAGCGCGAACGGCGGGCCGCCGATCGACGTGGCCGTGCCGGTCACCCCGCCGATGAAGCCGGCCGCGCTGAGCGAGGTCCGGTTGATCGGCACGGTCACCGCCCGCCAGGTCACCAGGACCGCGAGCAGCACCATGCTGCCGATGAAGAGCCCCAGCTGGCTCTCGGTGAAGGTCGCCACGACCCACACGCCGAGCGTCGTCCCCGCCATCCGGGACGGGAGCGACCAGGTCAGCCCGTGCCAGTCGATGTCGTGGTGGTCGTGGACCAACGTGATGCACGGCAGCACGAACGCCAGCGCGATCAGCACGCCGGGCATCAGCTGGGGCTCCAGCAGGGTGATGACCGGCGCCGCGACCAGCCCGATGCCGAGGCCCACGACCGACTGGACGAGCGACCCGAGCAGCAGCGCGAGGGCGACCAGCGCGAACACGCCCGGATCGAGACCGCCCATCAGCCGAGCAGCTCCCGGTAGGCGTCGGACTCCAGGAACGCCGGCACGATCATCGCCGCGCTGGCCGTGTGGTCGAGCCCGCGGGCGGTGACCGGGTCGACGAACACGATCCGGCGGCCCTCCCCCAGCACGATGTCGGCGTCGGTGGCGCCCGTCCTACCGATCCAGACCTGCGTGGTGTCCAGGCTGTCGTACGCCTCGTGGAAGACCTGGATCTCGCGCCACAGGGTGAGGTCGCCGGGCGCCAGGTGCAGCCCCGTCTCCTCGGCGAGCTCGCGGTAGGCCGCCGGCTCGTGCTCCTCGCCGTCCTCGACGTGCCCGCCCGGCAGCCCCCACTTCCCGGGGTCGATCACCGGGTGCTCGTCACGCTCCTGCAGCAGCAGCCACCCCCGCGGGTCCACGAGCAGGACGCAGGAGAAGCGATGCATCCCAGCACCGTAGTGGCAGGGTGAACCCATGCTGCGCTCGGTCCGCCTCCTCGCCCTGCCCCTCGCCCTCGCCCTGATGACCCCGGCCCCGGCGCTCGCCCGGGAGCCCGACGGCCTGGCGGTGACGGGGTGGATCCTCGACTCCGGCACCAACCAGCTGGTGGCGCGCAACGCCGGCGGGTTGAGCACGCTGAGCGTCGCGGGCGTCGGGATCTCCGCCGACGGCGGGCACGTCGCGGCGCCGAGCGCCGGCGCGAAGCGGCTGCTGGGCGCCGCGCACCGCCACGACCTCACCGCCGAGCTGCTGGTCAGCAACTACAGCAACCGTCTCGAGGACTTCGACCCGCGGGCCCTCCACCGGCTGCTGTCGAGCGACGCGAAGATCGGCGCGGTGGCGCAGCGGCTGGCCGGCCACGTCGCGGACCAGGGCTGGGACGGCGTCAACGTCGACCTCGAACGGGTACGGCGCGGCGACGCCGGCGGGCTGGTCCGCTTCGTGCAGGCACTGCAGGACGAGATGGACGCAGCGAGGACCGTCACCGTCGACATCAGCGCCGCCACGTCGGAGCCGGCGTACCGCGACCGCGGCTACCGCCTGGCCGACCTCGCCGAAGCAGCCGACGTCATCAAGCTGATGACCTACGACTACAGCGGGCCGACCTGGTCGAAGCCCGGCCCGATCGGGCCGCTGGCCTGGCAGCGCGACGCCCTCGACGCGATCCTCTCCGTCGTCCCCGCCGAGCAGGTCGACCTCGGCGTCGCCGGCTACGGCTACAGCTGGCCGAAGCAGGGCACCGGACGGAGCCTCACGATCCGCCAGGTCCACGGCATGCTCAACCGCGACGGTGCGACGCCGCACTGGCGGGCCGGCGCCGGCGAGTGGACCGCGAAGCTCCGCAACGGCACGGTGCTGTGGTGGTCGGACGGCCGGTCCTACCGCAAGCGGGTCGCGCTGGCCCGCGAGCACGCCGTGCACGGGCTGGCCGTATGGCGGATCGGTTCGGCGGACACCCTGCGCTGAGCGGCCCTGTTCTTCGACCTCTGCAGCCGACACGTCGTGGGCACTAGACCCGGTCGAGCAGCTCCCGGGACCGCTCCACGACGAGCGCGGCCGCGTCGGCGTCGTACGACGGGAGTGAGGAGTCGACGAACAGGTGCTGGTCCCCGCGGTAGACGAACAGCTCGCCCACCTCCGGCCCGACCGTCTCGACCAGCTGGCGGGCTGCGTCGATGTCGCCCTCGAGCGCGAAGAACGGGTCCTGGTCCATGCCGTGGACCTGCACGGGCACGCCGTCGGGCCACGGCCCGAAGGCCCAGTCGCCGGTGATCGGGATGCACGACTCGTAGAGCAGCGCGCCCTGCGCCCCGGGCCGGGTCTGGGCCAGCCGCTGGGCCGTGCCGGCGCCGAACGAGATCCCGGCGTACACCAGCTCCTCGGGCAGCCCCTCCAGTGCCGCGCGCACCCTCTCGTCGATCACGCCGTCGCCCAGGCCCCGGACGTGGGCGACGCCGTCCTCGATCGTCGCCGGCCGCTCGCCGTCGAAGAGGTCGGGCGTGTGGACGGTGTGTCCACCCGAGCGGAGCCCGTCGGCGAGCGCGAGCACTCCGTCGGTGAGTCCCTGGACGTGGTGGAAGAGCACGACCTCGGCCATCTGCCTACTCCTGTCATCGCTTCGGGTGGTCACCTGCACCGTAGAACGTGACCCGGACGGTCCGCTTCCGAGACGTCAGGTGATCTCGGGCAGGATGGCGCCATGACCGCGTACTGGATCAGCACCTACAAGGAAGTCCTCGACGACGCGAAGCTGGCGGCGTACGCCGAGCTGGCCGGTCCCGCCCTCGAGGCGGCCGGTGGCAGGTTCATCGCCCGAGGCTTCCCGGAACAGACCTACGAGGCGGGCGAGCAGACCCGGACGGTCGTCATCGAGTTCGCGTCGGTCGACGCCGCCCGGGCCGCGCACGACAGCCCGGCCTACCAGGACGCCCTCGCCGCTCTCGACGACGGCGCCGTGCGCGACATCCGGCTCGTGCCCGGCGTATGACAGCGAGCCGGTCCGCTCGGGAGAGGAAGGCGGCCGCCGAGGCCGGGCCGCTGGCGACGGTGAAGATCGACGTCGACCCGGAGAAGCAGTTCGTCTACAAGATCGGCTGCACCGAGTGCACGGCCAAGGGCCATCGCGCGTGGTCGGCGTACCGGCCCGGCGGTGACAACGGCTTCATGGCCGCGATGGACCGGTGGATCTTCCACCTGACCGAGAAGCACCCCGGCGCCGAGGCGCCGTGCCTGGC
Organism: Nocardioides sp. PD653-B2; assembly: GCF_002117935.1. Taxonomy (GTDB): domain Bacteria; phylum Actinomycetota; class Actinomycetes; order Propionibacteriales; family Nocardioidaceae; genus Nocardioides. The sequence goes on from NZ_BDJE01000007.1 coordinate 61,824, forward strand.
GTTCCTGCCGGCGGCCCAGCAGCGGCTGCACGAGCGGCGGGCGGAGGGTGACGGCGAGACGAAGCCGGGCTGACCCCGCCCGTCCGGTGGGCCTCCGGCCGGAGCCCGATGACGGCTGTCTCCAGGAGCACGTCTACCGGCCGAGGGCGTCGAGGGTCGCCATGTCCTCGTCGGTCAGGCTGAAGCCGGCCACGTCGGCGTTGGAGCGGATCCGGTCGGCGTGGACCGACTTCGGGATCACGATCACCTCGTGCTGCAGGTGCCAGCGGATGATCACCTGTGCCGGCGTACGACCGGTCCGCTCCGCGATCTCGACGATCGCCGGGTGCTCGAGCGTGCCACCCCGCAGGGCGCTGTAGCCCTCGAGCGCGATGCCGCGGGCGCGGTGCTCGGCGAGCGTCGCGGCATCGAAGAGCAGCGGGCTCCACTCGATCTGGTTGACCGCGGGCGCCGCTCCGGCGGCCTTCGTGATCTCGTCCACGAGCGACGTGTCGAAGTTGCTCACCCCGATCTCCCGGGCCAGGCCCGCCTCGCGCGCCTCGACGAACGCGCGCCACATGTCTGCGTTGGCCGAGCCCGAGCCGGGCCAGTGGATGAGCCAGAGGTCGACGTGGTCGGTCTGGAGCAGGTCGAGGCTCTCGCGCAGCGTCTCGAGCTCACGCCCGGCCCGGTGGGGCGGGCACTTGGTGGTGAGGAAGACGTCGCCGCGCGGCACCCCGCTCTCGGCCAGCGCACGGCCGACCTCCGCCTCGTTGCCGTAGATCGTCGCCGTGTCGAGGTGGCGGTAGCCGGTCTCGAGCGCGGTCGAGGTCGCGCGCACCGCGTCCTGGCCGGTGATCTGCCAGGTGCCGAAGCCGAGGAGCGGGATCCGGCCACCGGCGGCGAGCGTGACGGTCTGGTCGGGCAGCCGGGGAGCGTCGGTCATGTCGCGATGCTAGTCAGCACCCAGGAACCCCGACGGGCGTCGGCGAAGGCCCGGGCCGCTCGGAGAAGAATCGACTCAACTCTCTGGTGTTCGAACGTGTGTTCGTATATAATGGACTATGGCCTTCATCCCGATCGGGCGGACTCAACCGGTTGTTG